>NZ_JAVIIR010000003.1:0-653055 GCF_033977325.1 Mesorhizobium vachelliae | reverse complement strand
GGAACATCGATGACCGCTGCTATCGCCGCTCGCTCGCTTCGGCGCTGTTGAGGAGCGCGCTCGCGAGCGGCTTCGTCACCGCCGAGCTACACCACTCAGCGGGACACGACCCGCGGGGGGCGCGGCACCGCCTTCTTCCGCACCCTGCCAACCTCCTGACAGACTGCTGTCAGGAGGGGTGTGAGATACTCTTCTCATCAAAAGAGAGGAGTGAGGTCGATGAACGGTTTTACCATTCTGCGTAGCGTGCAGCACTATGTCGGCAGGATTCGCACCGTGCGCAACGAAATCCGAACCCAGCGCTTCCTGAACAATTTGCCGGCGGACATCCGCAAGGACATCGGCTGGCCGGACCTTTACGCCGGACGCGTGCGCGAAAACTGAAATTTTGCCGCCGCGACTTGGATTGTGGCGCCGTCGCGCCCAGATGTAATGCGGCCAGTGATGTCGAGCTCAGGGAAAGAAGCCTTGTTTGGTGGTGGTTTCGCCGCAGCCTCCTGACAGGATGTTGTCAGGAGGCCTGCGGTAATTGGATCGGCTTCGATCCTGACAGTGACGAACTTGATCCGACGATCCGGAGTAATCCGCGCATGGTGAAAAGCTGGAATGACAGGCTGAACACGCCGGGCATCAACGGCATCAAGCCGTCGCCGCGCACGGTCGGCGATGTCGTCAAGGGTCAGCCGATGCTGGTGCCGACCGCGCGCCAGGTCGACGACTTCATCCGCTCGATCCCCGAAGGGGTGGAGATGGATGTGCGCGCGTTGCGCACCGCTCTGGCCATCGAGCACGGCGCCGAAGTGACATGCCCGGTGACGATCGGCTATCATCTGCGCACCGTTGCCGAAGCCGCTCATGAGGAGCTCGAGCGCGGCATGACGCTGAGCGACGTCGCGCCGTTCTGGCGTGTGCTGGGCGCTGAGACGCCGACCACGGGCAGACTGTCCTTCGGGACGAAATTCGTCGCCGCGCAGCGCAAGCGCGAAGGGCTGAAGCCATAAACCCCTGGGGAGAAATCGATGCGCCGCGCCGACAGGCTTTTCCAGATCGTGCAGCATTTGCGGGGTGGCCGGCTGGTCACCGCGCAGAAGCTCGGCACGTGGCTCGAGGTTTCCGAGCGCACCATTTACCGCGACATAGCCGACCTGCAGTCGACTGGCGTGCCGATCGACGGGGAGGCCGGCGTCGGCTACATGATGAGGGAGGGTTTCGACCTTCCGCCGCTGATGTTCACGCGTGACGAGATCGTGGCGCTGGTGGCCGGCGCCCGCATGGTGCGCGCCTTCGGCGGCGCGGCGATGGCGCGGGCCGCCGACGAGGCGCTGGTCAAGATCGGCGCGGTGCTGCCCGATACCGAGAAGGACCGCATCGCCCGCACCGAGATCCACACGCCGATGTGGGTGGTGAGCGACGCCGCGCGGGAGGCCATCGACCTGATCGAGCGCGCCGTCGAGAAACGCCAGGTGCTGACCATCGACTATTCCGACGAGGCCGGCCGCGGCACCGCGCGCGACATCAGGCCGCTCGGCCTGTGGTTCTGGGGCAAGGTCTGGACCTTGGTCGCCTGGTGCGAGATGCGCGACGATTTCCGTGCCTTCCGCATCGACCGCATCGCCTCGGTCGTGATTGCCGGCCGCATCTTCAAGCCGGAGCGCGGCAAGCAGCTCGCCGATTTCTACCGCGCCGTTGAGCGCAGCGAGGATTACGGCATGGCGCCCGACCGCGCCGCGCGGACGTGACTTCCTCCCAAGCCATTTGTCCAATAAAAAAAGCCCGCTTCGAGCGGGCTTTTTTTATTGGACGCCGGGAGGTTTACCCCTGGTCGTCGTCTTCGTCCTTGTCCTTCGACTTGAGCGCCGAAAGCTTGGCGAAGACGGCGTTGGCGTCGAGTTCCTGATCCTCGTCCTTCGGCTTCTCCGGCGCCGGCACCAGCCGTTCCGTGAGAGCCGCCGGCAGCAGCGTATCGCCGACGGGCTGCGGCTGCTCGCGGCCGCGCGAGGCGCGGTTGACCTCGAGGTCGAGGTCGATCTGCGAGGTAAGGCCGAGCGTCACCGGGTCCATCGGCTGCAGATTGGCAGAGTTCCAGTGCTTGCGCTCGCGGATCTGCTCGATCGTCGACTTGGTGGTGCCGACAAGACGCGAGATCTGCGCGTCCTTGAGCTCGGGATGGTTGCGCACCAGCCACAGGATGGCGTTCGGCCGGTCCTGGCGCTTCGACAGCGGCGTGTAGCGCGGACCCTTGCGCTTCGATTCCGGCACCCGAACCTTCGGCTCCGAGAGCTTCAGCCGGTAATTGACGTCCTTCTCGCCGCGCGCGATCTCGTCGCGCGTCAGCTGCCCGGTGATGATCGGGTCCATGCCCTTGATGCCCTGCGCCGACTCGCCGTCGGCGATCGCCTTGACCTCGAGCGGATGCAGCCCGCAGAACTGCGCGATCTGCTCGAAGGAGAGCGCGGTGTTGTCGACCAGCCAGACGGCGGTCGCCTTGGGCATCAGCAGCGTATTGGCCATATCAAAAATCCTTCTCGTTCGCCCGCGTTCCCGCGCGGGCGGTGGTTTTAGAGCCACCAAAATGGGAAATTCGCGGCCTGTATAAACGCTCCCTCCAATTTTCGCAATGTTTTTGGGAAGGGCCCGATTCACAGCCCTAAAATGACAAAACCCGCTGGACGAGGTCCAGCGGGCTTGGAACCGGAAACGAAGCAAGCGTCTCGACGGCTCAGGCTTTCAAGTCTCAACCCGGCCTTGCGGTCGGGCTGGGTTTGATTACACAGCCTGGCGAGCAATGCGCTCGATGTCGGCGCGGTTAATGCCGAGGTCGCTCAGCTGACGGGCATTGAGCTTGTTCAATTCGCGCACGGTCTCGTTGTACATGCGCCACTTACGGAAAGCACGGATCGGGTTCATTTGAATTTCTCCAGTCGTTTGATGAAATCGTTTGATGCCGTGTAAATAGGCATGACTGCCCAAGAAATGAACGGACGCTTTTGCATGGCCGCAATGCGTTTTGTGCATTGCACCATTAAGGTTTCGTTCAGCTTGGAACCGGGGACGTGAGGCGCCGGAGGATGTGCGGAGATTCAGGTCAGGCCGAGCCGAAAATGGCAGGTTCCGAGAACCGGCCTTCGCCGGCCATAGCCGTCATAGAGCGGAGGCACTTATGAGGGCTTCGGCCGGCGAAGGCCGGAGCGGAACGTACTTAAGTACGTGAGCACCGGAAGCGCAGGAAGCTGCCATTTGCAGGCCGGCCTCACCTGAATGTGCGCACATCCTAGCCGACGTCGAGGACGATCTTGCCTATATGCTCGCCCTCTTCCATCCGCTCATGCGCCCGCCAGGCTTCGGACAGCGGAAAGATCATGTCCATGACGGGGGCCACCTTGCGCGTGCCGAGCATCGGCCACACCTGGGCCTCCAGCGCGGCGGCGATCGCCGCCTTGAACTCGACGGTGCGCGGCCGAAGCGTCGAGCCGGTGTGGGTCAGGCGCTTGACCATGAGCGTTGCGAAATTGGTGCTTGCGACAGCGCCGGACTGCACGGCGATCTGGACGATGCGCCCCTCGACGGCCGCGGCTTCGTAGTTGCGCGCGACATAGTCGCCGCCGACCATGTCGAGGATGACGTCGACGCCCTTGCCGCCGGTCGCATCCTTGACCTCGGCGACGAAATCCTGCTCGCGATAGTTGATCGCCCGGTCGGCGCCGAGCCTCAAGCAGGCGTCGCATTTCTCCTTGCTGCCGGCGGTGGTGATCACACTGGCGCCGAAAGCCGAGGCCAGCTGGATCGCGGTGGTGCCGATGCCCGACGAGCCGCCATGGACAAGCAGCGTCTCACCCTTCTTCAGGCCGCCGCGCTCGAACACATTATGCCAGACGGTGAAGTAATTCTCCGGCACCGCGGCCGCTTCCGAATAGGTGAAGCCGGCCGGGATCGGCAGCACGCTGCCGGCATGGACCTTGACATACTCGGCATAGCCGCCGCCCGGCGTCAGCGCGCAGACCCGGTCGCCGATGCGCCAGCGCGAAATCTCGTCGCCGAGCACCGCGATTTCGCCCGCAACCTCGAGGCCGGGCAGGTCCGAGGCACCGGGCGGCGGCGGATAGGCGCCCTTGCGCTGCTGGACATCCGGCCGGTTGACGCCGGCCGCATGCACGCGGATCACCACCTCGCCCGGACCAGGTACCGGCACGTCGCGCGTTTCCGGCTTGAGCACCCTTGGCCCACCGGGTTGCGAGATCGCGATGGCCGTCATCTTCTCCGGAATCTTGTGATTGTTCGCCATGGCTGTCCCGTCTCCTCGGTTCCTGTCTTGTCGCAGTGGTTTGCATCGGCGCCCCTGCCCTATGTATGCTGATTGCCAAATCAGGCAAATGGCCAAGTAAGGGAGGAGCGACGGATGGCGATCTTCGACGACGAACCCAGGAAGAAGCCGCGCCCGCACGAGATCGGCCAGGACCTCTCGCTCCTGTCCGTCGATGAATTGTCGGAGCGTATCGCGCTGCTGCGCGACGAGATCGCCAGGCTGGAGGCCGAGCGGGCGGCCAAGGGCACCACCAAATCCGCGGCCGAGGCACTGTTTCGCAGAGGATAGGTCCGCCGGCCTGCCAGTCCGCCCCGGAAAAGCCTGATTGCGACTGCCAGACGCTGAAACAGACCTGCGCCCGAAATTCCAGCCGGATCAAGCGATGTTTGCAACCTACAGACCGATCCTCTCGCTGCTTCGCGGCACGGCGTTCCTGCTTGCCGCGTCCGGCCTGCACGGGCTGCTCCTGCCGCTGCGCGGCCAGGTGGAAGGCTTTTCGACCGCAGCGCTCGGCCTGATGGGCACGGCCTGGGCAGGCGGCTTCGTCACCGGCTGTTTCTTCGCGCCGCGGCTTGTTCGCCGTGCCGGCCATGTCAGGGCTTTCGGTGCCTTCGCCGCGTCCGGAGCCATCATCGCGCTGCTCACCGGCCTCATCATCGACGAATATGTCTGGATCCTTTTGCGCGCCTTCACCGGCTTCACAATGGCCGGCGCCTTCATGGTGATCGAGAGCTGGCTGAACGAGAAGGCCACCAACGAGAACCGCGGCACCGTCTTCGGTCTCTACATGATGGTCACCTATGCCTCGATCATGGGCGGCCAGATGATCGTGGCCGGCGGCGATGTGCGCTCGGCCTCGCTGTTCATGATCACCGGCATCCTGTTTTGCCTGTCACTCATTCCCACGGCGGTGTCGACGCAGTCGCATCCCAAGCCCCTCCAGGACGTCAAGCTCGACGTCAAAGGCCTCTATGCCAATTCGCCCGTGTCGGCGGTGGCCTGCCTGCTGATCGGCATCGCCAACGGCGCCTGGGGCACGCTCGGCGCCGTCTATGGCGCACGTATCGGCATATCGACCGCCGAGATCGCGCTGATGATGAGCCTCGTGGTCATCGCCGGCGCCGCCATGCAGCTTCCGGCCGGGCGCCTGTCGGACACGACCGACCGCCGCTTCGTGCTGGCGGGTGCTGCCTTCGGCGCGGCGCTGGTCGCGGCGCTGATCTTCCTGTTCGCGCCGCGTTCGGGTGTCTTCGTCATCGTCATGACCGCCGCCTACGGCGCCTTCGCCTACACGCTCTATTCGATTGCCGTCGCTCATGCCAACGACCACGCCCGCGCCGAGGACTTTGTCAAGGTTTCCGGCGGCCTGCTCCTGCTCTACGGCTTCGGCACAATGATCGGCCCGCTTTTGGCCGCGGCCCTGATGGGTTCGGTCCGTCCGGAGGGGCTTTTCCTGGCCACTGCGCTCGCCCATCTCAGCCTCGCCGGCTACACGCTGCTGCGTATTCGCGCCCGCGCGCCGGTGCCGATCGAAAACCGCGATGCCTTCAAGACGCAGCCCGCTGACCGCGCGGTCACGCCCGAGGCAACGCGGCTCGATCCGCGCAGAAAAGTTGAAACCAGTAGTTGAGATTCGTAAGACTTTGCCTCACAAATAAAGGCATGATGTTTTCTGACGCCTTCGTGGCGATAGCCGATCCCAATCGGCGCTATCTTTTGGAAGAACTCCGCCGCGGCCCGAAGACGGTGAACGAATTGGCGGCCGGGCTGCCCGTCTCACGCCCGGCGGTTTCCCAGCATTTGAAGGTCCTGCTCGACGCCGGCCTGGTCAACGCCAAGGCCGAAGGCACAAAACGTGTCTATACTGTTAGCAGCGCCGGCTTCCTCAGGCTCAACATCTGGCTTGACCAGTTCTGGGAAACCGCGCCGGGAGAATAGCTCTCGCGACTGCCGATTGCCAGGCAGCCGGCAGTCGCGAGAGACGTCAGCTTGACGCCGCCAGCGCTCTGCCCAGCATGTCTAGCAGGATGTTGGTTCCATGCTCGCGCGTGGATGACGTGTCGTGGCCGTCAAGGAAAGCGCCCTGCTCGGTCAGGACCAGCCTCGTGCCGGCGCCTTCAGGCCGCAATTCCATCGTAGCCAGTGACACCGAGATGCGGACATCGCCGAACAGCATGTCGTAGCTGTAGACGATGCGCTCATTGGGCACGATGTCGAGGTAGGTGGCGGTGTAGGTGTGCAGCGGTCCGTCCTTCGGGCCGCCGGTATTCACCTCTCGGCCACCGACGCGGAAATCCAGCTGATAGCCTTCGGGTTTCGGATTGCCCGGATCGGCGAACCAGCGTTTCTTGGCTTCTTTATTGCTCAGCGCGAAATAGACCTTCTCCGGCGCCGCCGGATAGGTACGCTCGATGACGAAGGTGGAATGGACGACGGATCGTTCGCTCATGACTTGGGCCTTCAGCTTTCATCCTTGGTTTCAGTGAGGAAATCGCCGAGCCGGTCGAGCCGGCGCTCCCAGGCGAGCCGCCGCTCGTTGATCCAGTGCTCGGCGGCCCGAAGCGCCTGCGGCTCGATCTGGCAGGTCCGCACCCGGCCAAGCTTTTCGGTCCTGACCAGGCCGCTCGCCTCGAGCACGTTGAGATGCTGGACGACGGCCGACAATGACATCGCCAGCGGCTCGGCCAGTTGGCTGACGGATGCCGGCCCGCGCGACAGCCTTTCCACCATGCTGCGCCGGGCCGGATCGGCGAGCGCCTGGAACATGAGGTCCAGCTGGGCCGGATCGTGCAGCATCGCGCTCTAGCCGTTGTTGTACGGAAAGAGCTTGAAGTAAGGTCCCGCTTCTTCGATGACGCGGGCAAAGGACGGGCGCGCGAGCAGCCGGTCGTGATAGCGTTTGACCGCAGGAAACTTGTCGTCGAACGGCTCGACCTTGTTGGCATAGAACAGCGCCGGCGAGGCGGCGCAGTCGGCCATGGTGAAGGTCTCGCCCACCGCCCAGGTCTTGCCCTGCATCTCCTCTTCGACGATGGCGTAGGAATTGCGCAGCTGCGCGCGGGCCTCCTCGACGCCGAACGGATCGGTCTGATCCTTTGGCCGCAACCTGTCGCCGACGATCTTCTGCATCGGATGCTGCACATAGAAATCGTAGAAGCGGTCGGCCTGGCGGACCTCGAGGGCGAGATCGACATCGGCGGGAACGAGCTCGACCGGCCCCGGACAATGCGCGGCGAGATATTCGACGACGATGGTGGATTCCAGCACCGTGCGATCCCGTGCATCGTCACGCAGCGCCGGCATCTTGCCGGTCGGCGATACCTTGAGGAAGGCCGCGCGCGATGCCTCGTCGCCGAGGTCGACGATGACCGGCTCGAACGGCGTGCCGTTCTCGTAGAGCGCGATCAGCGGCTTCCAGCAGAACGAGGCCAGCGGGTGGAAATGCAGCGTCAGGGACATTCTCGCTCTCTTTCAATACTTAAGTAAGTACTTCACTATTGCCACGGACGGCTTGAGTCAAGACAGCCTCCTGTGGGCTAGCCGTGCGCGACGATGGCCTCGACGATTTGCGGCCAGTCGTTGCGGTGCAGTTCGTGGCCGCCGCCTTCGACCTTGACCAGCCTTGCGCCGGGAACAGCCTTGGCGAGCGCCTCGCCATGTTCGATCGGGAAAAGCGGATCGGCGGTGCCGTGGATGACGAGCAGCGGCACGCGCAGATCCCGTATCGTGCGCTGCGGGCCGCCCTTGAGCAGGAAGTGGTTGGTCGCGCTGGCCAGCCCGCCAGACCGATCGTAATCCTCCTCGATCATCTTGCGCGTCCGTTCCTCGTCGAACGGATGGAGCGCGCTGGAGATTGCGCGGACGTCCTTGACCATGAAGTCGAGCACCTGCTCCCGGTTCGACCAGTCGACATTGGCGCCTTGGGCGGAATGTTCCTTATAGGCTTCGGTCGTTCCGGGCAGGCCGGACGTGTCGACGCCAAGCGGCGAACTGCTGATTACGGTGAGCGCGGTGACGCGTTCAGGATATTTCAGCGCCACGTTCTGCGCGAGCATGCCGCCCATCGACATGCCGGCGACATGCGCCTTGGCGACGCCATGGTCGTCGAGCACGCGCATGGCATCGTCCACCATGTCCTCGAACGTATAAGGCCGCGCGCCCGGCTTGTATTTGGTCGACAGGCCGGTGTCGCGATTGTCGTAGCGGATGACGAAGCGGCCGCGCCCGGCAAGCCGCCGGCAGAAGGCTTCAGGCCACCATAGCATCGAGGCCATGGCGCCCATGATCAGAAGGATCGCCGGATCTTCCGGACTGCCGAAGTTTTCCGAAACGATATCGGGGCGCTGCGCTGCCATCTGCTCCTCCAATCCGATTGCGTTTTGCAATCAGTTGCACGATAATAAAACCGATATCATAATGCAACTGGTTTTTCTGGAGAGAGTGCCATGAGCATCGACCGCCGGTCCGGCTGCCCGATCAATCTGTCGCTGGAGGTCTTCGGCGACCGCTGGAGCCTGATCATTCTGCGCGACATGATTTTCGGCGATAGGCGCCATTTCCGCGAGTTGCTCAACGGCTCGCTGGAAGGCATCGCGTCCAACATCCTGGCCGACCGGCTGAAGCGGCTGATGGAACTCGGGCTTCTGACCAAGGCCGACGACCCCAGCCACAAGCAGAAGGCGATCTACAGCCTGACCGAGATGGCGATCACGCTGGTGCCGATCATGGCGCAGCTCGGCGCCTGGGGACGCGTCTGGCTGCCGGTCACGGAAGAATTGTCGATCCGCGCCGAGCTGCTCGAAAAGGGCGGCCCGCCGCTATGGGAGCAGTTCATGGACGAACTGCGCCACGAGCATCTCGGCGCGCCTTCGAAGACGCCCCCAGGCGCGCCGACCGTGCGCCAGCAGCTGCGCGCTGCCTATGAGGCAGTCGTCGCGCGAAAGGCTGAGGCTGCAACGGCGTGAGCCCGCCCGGGCTAAAGTGCCGTGGATGTGTCGAGATTCAGGTCAGGCCGAGTCGAAAATGGCGGATTCCGAGAACCGGCCTACGCCGGCCGTAGCCTTCACAGAGCGAAGACATTTATGAGGGCTTCGGCCGGCGAAGGCCGGAGCGGAGCGTACTGAAGTACGTGAGCACCGGAAGCGCAGGAAACCGGCATTGCAGGCCGGCATCACCTGAATATCGGCACATCCCTCAGTTTAGGTTGATATCCCGGCTGGCCGACCGCATCGACACCGAGAAGCCGGCCAGCACGTCGAACAGCGCGATGATCATCAGCGTGAAGAAGACGGAATGCGCCGCGCCCTTCACCAGCAGGAATTCGACCAGGAAGGCGATGAAGACCAGCGTCGACAACAGGTGATCTATGATCGAGGCGTTGGACGCGCGCACCGATTTCGAGATCTCGATGAACAGGAAGATCAGCCCGATCAGCACCATCAGGTCGCCGAGCGTCATCGAGAACACGCCGCCCGACATCATGCGGAAGGTGAACATCTCCGTCGTCCACGGATCGTCGCCGCCGCCGAACAATCCCAGCAGGCCGAGATTGTAGAGGACGAAGGGCACGATCAGCATCGGAACAGCACCGAACATCTGGGCGACTCCAATGGGGCACCCTTTTTGTAAAATCCGCGGCAGGCGCGCCGTCAAGGCTTTTCGCCGGCGCTGGCGAACACGCTGTAAGACCTAATGAAATAACGATGTCAGCCGGTTGCCCGGCTGACATCGCGCCCCTCATATCACCGTCAGCGCTTGAAATAGCCCGCGCGCACGGCCGCGCCGATGACGTTCAGGATGATATGGCCGGCCGTCATCGACGTGATCTCGTTGACATCGCGCGCCGGCGCGATCTCGACGATGTCCATGCCGACTAGCTTGCCCTTGCCGACCAGACCCTGGATCAGCTCGATCGTCTGCCGGTAGGTGATGCCGCCAGGCTGCGGACCTTCGACCGCAGGCATCACCGACGGGTCGAGCCCGTCGGCATCGATGGTGAGGTAGTAGCGGCCGCCATCCGGGATACGCTTGAGAAGGGCCGCGGTGCCGATATCCTGCCACTCATTGGTGGTGATGATGTTGGCGCCATAGGCGCGTGCCGCCTCGACCTCCTCGGTGCGCGCGCTGCCCTGGCCGCGGACGCCGACCTGGAAGATCTTGTCGATATGCTTCATCTCCGACGCGCGGCGGATGGTGCTCGAATAGCCTTCCTTGACGCCGTTGACGTTGTCGCGCCAGTCGAGATGGGCGTCGAGCTGCACCAGCGTGATCGGCCCCTCGCCGTCCAGCGCGCGAAAAATCGGGATCGGAATACCGTGGTCGCCGCCGATGGTGATCGGCATGGCGCCGGCGGCGCGGATCTTGCGAATGGCCTGTTCCGCGAGCTTGTAATGTCCGACATGATCCGCGGCATTGCCGGGCACGTCGCCGACATCGACCACCTTGATGTCCTGCCCGGCGAAGACCGGCCCGCCGATGTCGAAATCATAGCGGTCGAGCGCCTGGCTGATCCGCTTTGAGGCGCGCCGCACCGCGGTCGGCGCGTTGGTCTGGTCGTTGATCAGCTCGTCGATCGTGTAGGGATCGCCGTAAGGCATGCCGATGATGGCGACATCAGCCTTCAGCGTGTCGAGGTCCTCGACCAGCGGAAAGTTCATGAATGTCTGGAAGACATCGCGCGGCGCGGTGGTGAGCTTGGACATGTGGTCTCCTTCTGTGTTGAAAGCTTTGCGAATTCAGCCGCGCGAGACGGCGAGATGCGGTGTCAGGCGGCGTTCCAACTCACGCGCCGCGGCGGCCACCAGCACGGTGAGGGCCCAATAGAGCAGCGCGATCGCGGTGAAGATCTCGACCGGCGCGAAGGTGCGGCCGATGATGTCCTGCGCCATATAGGTGAGCTCGGGCACGGTGATCGCCGACAGGATCGCCGATTCCTTGATGAGCGTGATAGTGAGGTTGGCCGCAGCCGGCAGGATGTAGCCCGCCACCTGCGGCAACAGCACCTTGCGCAGGATCAGCGGATAGCGCAGTCCCAACGCATAGCCGGCCTCGGTCTGTCCGCTTGGGATGGACTGGATCGCGCCGCGCACGATTTCCGAAAAATAGGCGCTGGCATAGGCCGACAGCGCAATGACCGACACGGCGATGGTCGACAGCCGCACACCCGCCATCGGCAGCACGTAGAACAGCAGGAACACCTGGATCAGGAACGGGATGTTGCGGAAAAGCTCGACATAGCCGGCAACGATCGATGCCGGCACCCGCCCTGCCCTGAGCCGCACCAGCGCCAGGACCAGGCCGAGCGCGAAGCCTGCCGGCAGCGTGACGGCGCAGATGACGAGCGTGTTGCCGAGACCCTTGGCCAGCGCCGGCCAATTGTCGGTGATGACAGCGAAGTCGAAGCTCATGCCCGCGCCCTCTCCGCCTGGCGCTCCAGGCGCCGCACCACGAGGCTGCAGGCGAACAGCACGATGAAATAGAGTGCCGCCGCCACCATGAACGCCTCGACCGGCCGATAGGTGACGTTCATGATGTTCTGCGCCGTGCGCGTCAGCTCGACGACGGTGATCACCGACAGGATCGACGAGGCCTTCACCAGCATGGTGAACTCGTTGACCATCGGCGGGATGATGATGCGGAAAAGCTGCGGCAGGATGATCTTCAGCCAGGTCACCGCCGGCTTCAGCCCGAGCGCCTTGGCCGCCTCATACTGGCCGGTCGGAATGCGCGTCAGCCCGGCCCTGAGGATCTCGGCGACGAAGGCCGCGCTGTTGAAGGAGAGCGCCAGCACGCCGGCAAGCAGCGGCGGCAGGTCGATGCCCACCAGTCCCGGCAGCACGTAGTAGACGACGAATATCTGCACGATCAAAGGCGTGCCGCGGATGAAGCTGGTGTAGAGCGCGCCGATGAAACGGACGGCCCGCCAGCGCGACCGACGGCAGGCGAGCAGGCCGAAGCCGATGGCGGTGCCGAGCGCGAAGCCGAGCGCCGAAACGGCGAGCGTGACGCCGGCGCCGGCCAGGAACTGCGGCAGGAAGGCGATGGTTCTGGAGAAGTCGACCATGGCTCAGCTCGACAAGTGATGGCGCGCGGGGAGAGCGACCTCCCGCGAAAGGCCGGTCTCCGCCCGTGCAAAGCGGTTTAGAGGGCACCCGGAGGCAGGTAACCCTGGTCAGGCGTCTGCATCTCGAAGCCGAACCATTTCATCTGCAGCTCCTTGAGCTTGCCGCTGTCCTTCAGCTCGCCGATGCTGGCATTGATGAGGTCGCGCAGGTCCTTGTCTTTCGGCCGCACCACCCAGGCGAGATACTGGAACTCGCCGATCGAGCCGACGACCTTGTAGGTGTCGGGCACGTTCTTCATCAGCACCGCCGCCGAGGGCGAGGCGATGACGATGGCATCGACCTGGCCGGAAGCGAGCGCCACATGCGTTTCCGGGAAGGAGGTGAACAGCTTGATCTCGCCTATGCCGCCGCCCTTGGCCTTGAGCTCCTTGTCATAGGCCTCGATCACCGGCTGCACCGAGGAAGCAAGCTGCGTTGCCACCACCATGCCGTCGATGTCCTCAGGCTTCTTGATGCGGTCCTCGTTGGCGCGCACGACGATGACGTTGTCGAACGAACCGGTCGGCCGCGTATAGGCATATTTCGCCGCGCGCTCGGCATTGATGCCGGTGGAGGTCGCCATCAGGTCGAACTTCTTGGCGAGCAGGCCGGGCAGCAGGCCCTGGAACGGCAGATTGAGCTGGTCGAGCTTCACGCCGAGCTTAGCGACCACATAGTCGAGGATGTCCTTGTTGTAGCCGACGATCTGGCCGTCGCGGACGAACTCGAACGGCTCGAAGGCCGCCTCGGTGCCGACGACGATCGTGCCGCGCTGCTTGATCTGATCGACCAGGCCATCGGCATGCGAGACGGCGGATAGAATGAGAAAAGGTGCTGCGGCCAGCAGGCGAAGTGCCGAGCGGCGCGCGGTGGAAAACAACCCAACCATTTCGTTACCCTCTTTTTTCTTCGGTTTTACTGCGCTGGTAGGCCCGGCCGGAGTGCTTGAACACGCGGCCGATCATGTAGCTCTCGGAATCCTTGATCCCGGGAACATTGGCGAGTTCGCTGACCAGGAAATCATGCAGGGCCGTCGTCGACGGCAGGGTCAGTTGGATGATGATGTCGAAGGGTCCGGTCATGGCGTAGACCGAGTCGACGAAGGAATATTCGGAGAGTTTTCGCGCGACGCTGATGATGTGCTCGCGGTCGACGTCGAGCCCGACGATCGCCGCGATGCCAAGATCGCTGCGCAGCGGCCGCACCACCGCCTGGATTGAGATGTCGGGATCTTCGAGGACGCGCGCCATCTTGCGCCGCACCGTCGCCTCGGTCACGCCGATGCGTTTGGCGATGTCGACGCTCGACATCCGCCCGTCGACCTTCAGTTGCGAAAGAACCGCCTGCTCGGTCTCGTCCAGGTCATTGGTGCTGACGAAATCCCACATAAATCCCCTCGTTCATGTCGATTTCCGACTATAAAATTCAAATTTGCATAAGAATTCGTCATTTGCAAGCGATCTGCAAACAGAAGCAAACGCGATACCGGATGGCATCGACGTAGGCGGTGGGTTTGAAGCGCTTAGAGAGGACGGCTTAAGGCCGCGCGAGCGCGAAAGTCAGGTCGTGCCGATTTCGGTCGGCTGCCGCGCCAACGAAGGCGCAAAAACAAAAAGACCGGCCAAAGGCCGGTCTTTTGAAAACGTCGGAAACCTTGGAAGCTTCTCAGCTTTCCTTCGGCTCCAGAACCTGGCGGCCACGATACATGCCGGTCTTCAGGTCGATATGGTGAGGGCGGCGCATTTCGCCGGAGTTCTTGTCCTCGACATAGGTCGGGGCCTTGAGGGCGTCGGCCGAGCGGCGCATGCCGCGCTTCGACGGAGAGGTTTTTCTTTTTGGAACGGCCATGGATATGCTCCACTACATGGTCAAAATGCCCCGGCAACCCTCGCGAAAGGGCCGCATCGAGGCCATAATCTGAGAAAGTCGGGTGCCTATACACGCCTTGCGCCGTTTTGGCCAGCGCTGGCTGTGAATTTTTTTGAGCCGGCGACGCTTCGTCCTAATCCAAACATCCCACATAGGCGCCGGACCGGCTGGCGCGCCGCTCGATCAAGCTCGCGAGACGCCTCAGGCCCGGCCCCGGCTTGGCCGGATTGCGCGCGATCGGGTTGGGCAGGCTGACGGCCAGCAGCGCGGCCTGCCTTCGCGACAATTGCTTGGCCGAGACGCCGAAATGGTGCTGGGCGGCGGCCTCGATGCCGTAGATGCCCGGCCCCCATTCGGCGATGTTGAGATAGATCTCCATGATCCGCCGCTTCGACATCACCGCATCGAAATAGATGGCTAAAGGCAGCTCGACCACCTTTCGCACGCTGCCCAGCGGCCGCGACCACAGAAAGAGGTTCTTCACCGTCTGCATGGTGATGGTGGAGGCGCCGCGCGTCGCCTCGCCGGCCAGCGCATCGTCGACCACGCCGCGCAATTCGCCGAGATCGACGCCGCGGTGGAAGCAGAACTGCCCGTCCTCCGACATGATCACCGAATGCGCCAGCACCGGCGCCACGTCGTCGATCGACACCCAGCGCCGGTCGTAGCCGGAAAACGTCACGAGGTCCTTCAGCATCAGCGTCGAGATCGGATGCACGAAGGACGGCAGGTAAAGAAAGGTGAGCACGACCGGGATAGCCGCCAGCACAAGCGCCACGACCAGGCAGCGCCGGGCGATGCGCTTCACACCGGCGCGGTTCGGGCGCCGACGTCGCGCCATGTCCAGCCCTTCGCTTTCATATTCGACGATCGGTTCCGTCAAGCCGTCCCACCCGTGCCTCGCCCCCATCGGCATAAAGGCGCGCGCCTGCTTGCGCAATGTCTGAGTGTCGGCTACCGGTCCCGGCCATGAGCAAAGACGACCAGATCGCCTTCGAAACCGCGCTTTTCACGCGTGCCGCCGCCGTCGAGGCCGAGCTGCGGCGGATCCTCGACGCGCGTCCGCTCACCGGTGAGATCGCGCGGCCGGGGCGCCTGATGGCGGCGATGCGCCACGGCGTGCTCAACGGCGGCAAGCGGCTGCGCCCTTTCCTGGTTCTGGAAAGCGCCGCGCTGTTTTCGGCCGAGAATGACGCGGCGCTGCGCGTCGCGGCGGCGCTGGAATGCGTGCATTGCTATTCGCTCATCCATGACGACCTGCCGGCGATGGACGA
Organism: Mesorhizobium vachelliae; assembly: GCF_033977325.1. Classification (NCBI taxonomy): domain Bacteria; kingdom Pseudomonadati; phylum Pseudomonadota; class Alphaproteobacteria; order Hyphomicrobiales; family Phyllobacteriaceae; genus Mesorhizobium; species Mesorhizobium vachelliae. The sequence goes on along the minus strand of NZ_JAVIIR010000003.1, from coordinate 637,507 downwards.
CGACGATCTGCGGCGCGGCCAGCCGACGGTGCACAAGGCCTTCGACGAGGCGACCGCGATCCTCGCCGGCGACGCGCTGCTGACCTTGGCCTTCGACATCATCGCCGACGAGGCGACGTTGCTGCCGGCGGAGCGCCGCGCCACCCTGGTTCTCGCGCTTGCCCGCGCGGCCGGCGCCGGCGGCATGGTCGGCGGCCAGATGCTCGACCTCGAGGCCGAGCGCGAACGGCCGGACGAGGCCGGCATCATCACCTTGCAGGCGATGAAGACCGGCGCTCTCATCCGCTTCGCCTGCGAGGCCGGCGCGATCCTCGCCGGCGCGCCGCCCGCCGACCGCGAGAGGCTGGCAGAGTTCGGCTCGGCGATCGGCCTTGCCTTCCAGCTCGCCGACGATCTTCTCGACCTCACCGCCGACGCCAAGCAGATGGGCAAGGCGACGAACAAGGACGCCGCCGCCGGCAAGGCGACGCTTGCCTCGCTGCACGGCCCCGACTGGGCCCGCGGCCAGCTCCACGGCCTGATCGACCAGGCGCATGCGCTGCTCGAGCCCTACGGCGAAGCGGCTGAGCTGCTCAGGCAAGCGGCGACCTTCGTGGCGACGCGCAGCAGCTGAACGGTGGCGCAGGCGGGCGGCCAAATTGCCGGCCCGGCACTGATCCCCACAACCTCGGCGAAAATCTGCGATACCCGCTCCAGGAAAGCGAGCTGCCGGTTCTGCGGTCAGAGGCCGACACGGCTCCGATTGTTCGCTCCATCCGAATACTGCTGTCGATGGCTGGGTGATTATCCCGCATCCGCGGCGGTCTATATCCGCTCCAGGACAACGAACGGAGATCGGTCCCGGCCGATGACACCGCGCAGGCGGTCCCCATCCAGAGTCGTGAAAAATCCAACCCGGAAGGAACCTGGAAATGCCCTTTGCCAACTTCAAGATGCCTGAGGCCGCCCTCACAAAAGCGCAGAAGGAAGACCTCGTCCACAAGACCACGCAGATGTTTGTCGACTATTTCGGCGAAGGCGTGCGTCCCTACACCATGGTGCTGATCGAGGAAGTTCCCGACGGAGGCTACGGCCGCGCCGACGAGATCTTCATTCTTCCCGATGCCTACCGGGCCAACGATGCCTGATTTGAACGGGCGGCCCGTTTGCCGGACGGCACGCCCGATTTGATCGGTCGTCCTGCGGCAGCTGATGGCGGCGATGCGACGGACACACAAGGCGACGCTTGCCGCACTTGCATGGCCGGCTGGGCGCGTGAGCAACTCCTCCACGCGCTCGAATAGTTCTGGTGATGGGCATCCATTCGTGCAAGATCGCCGACTGACAAATGCCGGAGGATGCCGGGGAACCGATGCTTAAGCTGCAAGCCTGGCTGGCCGATTACTGGGTCATTGGTGCGGGGTTCATGGCAGCATCGCTTATGGCGGCCGCGCCGGTAGTATCGCTTCCGCTGCCGGTGTTCCTGATCTTCCTGCATAGCCCGTTCTACATGGTCCATCAGGTCGAAGAACACACCGGCGACCGATTCCGCAAATTCGCGAACGAGCATGTTTTCAGCGGCCGTGACGCGCTTACCGTCGCTTCGGTTCTGGTCATCAACCTGCCGTTTGTCTGGGGCGTCAACCTGCTTGCTCTTTATGCCGCATTCCTATGGGGACCGGCTTGGGGCCTGGTTGCCCCCTATGTCATGATCGTGAACGCGCTCGCGCATCTCGTCACATCGGCACGGCTCGGCAAATACAATCCCGGCCTTGTCACCAGCGTCATTTTGTTCTTGCCGCTGAGCGTCGTTACGATCTGGATGATTGGCCTGACGGCAGGTCTTGTCCCGCAATTGATCGGCGCAGCGCTCGCGATCCTGCTCCACCTGGCGATCATTGCGGTGATGGCTGCCCGATACCGCTCTCTCGTCGCCACCTCGTAGCATCCGCGGCGAAGCCACGCTTGCGGCAACGAGCAAGCCGCTGGGATATCGCGTCGAACGCCTGCCGCAGGGTTTCAACGTCTCTCGACGCGATGCCTAAAACGTGATCCCACGGAACCTACCTGCGGAGCTCCGGTCCCCTACCCTTTGGCGAATACGTTCCGCCGTTGCGTGGACTTCATTCCGATCGGGGAGGAAGAGGTGCTCACCCTTACAATCAATGGACAGTCGCGCGACGTCGACGTGCCGGAAGACATGCCGCTTCTGTGGGTGCTGCGCGACCATCTCAATCTGGTCGGCACCAAATATGGCTGCGGCGTCGCCCAATGCGGTGTCTGCACGGTGCATGTGGGCGGCAAGCCGGTTCGGTCCTGCCAGTTGACCGTCGGCGACGTCGGCACCCGCGCCGTCGTCACCATCGAGGGGATCGGCGCGACACCCAACGGCGCCAAGGTCCAGCAGGCCTGGATGGAGGCCGCGGTGCCGCAATGCGGTTATTGCCAGGCCGGCCAGATCATGTCGGCCACGGCGCTGTTGGACACCAATCCGCAGCCCGACGATGCCGATATCGATGCGGCGATGGCGGGGAATCTGTGCCGCTGCGGGACCTATATCCGCATCCGCCGCGCCATAAAGAACGCCGCCGCCAAATCGGCCTGACCATGAAAAGGGCCATTGGCATTCTCGTCGCGGTTATTGTCGTCGTCGCGCTCGGTTTCGCGGGCTGGCTTGTCCTCGGCCGCAATCCGATGGCATTCGCCGGCGGCCCGACTGTGGCGCTGGCGGATTATCATGAGGCCGCCGTCAGCGGCGTACCGGCGGCACTTGCCAGCGCCGATCTGGTGAAGCGCGGCGAATATCTTGCCCACGCCGCCGACTGCCAAGCCTGCCACACCGCGCCGGGTGGCGCGCCCTTTGCCGGCGGCTTCGCCTTCAACATGCCGTTCGGCACGATCTATTCCACCAACATCACGCCGGACCAGGCGACCGGCATCGGCAGCTACAGCGATGCCCAGTTCCTGGCGGCGGTGCACCGGGGCATTCGCGCCGACGGCCAAAAGCTCTATCCCGCCATGCCCTACGCCTCCTACAGCCTGATGACCGACGCCGACGCGCTGGCGATCAAAGCGTATCTCTTCACGCTGGCGCCGGTGAAGGCGCCCGCCAAGCAGAACCAGTTGTCTTGGCCGTTTAGCCAGCGCGGGCTGATCGCGCTGTGGAACGTGGCGTTCAATCCCGACCAGCGCTTCCGCCCCAACACCGGCCAAAGCCCGCAATGGAACCGGGGCGCCTATCTTGCCGAGGCGATGGGCCATTGCGGCGAGTGCCATACGCCGCGCAACCTCGCCTATGGGCTCGACAATCACGGCAAGTTCGCCGGCGCGCTGACCGCCGGCTGGCGCGCCTACAACATCACCGGCGACAAGGTTTCCGGCATCGGCGACTGGAGCGACGACGACCTCTATGCCTATCTCTCCACCGGCCATGCCAATGGCCATGGCGGCGCCGCCGGACCGATGGGCGAGGCCGCCGACGACAGCTTGAGCTATCTGCTGCCGGACGATACGCACGCTTTGGTCGCCTATCTGCGCAGCATTCCGGCCCATGCCAGCGACCTGCCGCGCACCGTCACCACGGCAGCACCGGCTTCCTACAAGCAAGGCGCGACGACAGAGGCCAACATGCGCGGCGAGAAGATTTTTGCCGGCGCCTGCGCCTCGTGCCATGACTGGACCGGCGTCAGCCCGGTCACCGGCTTTGCCACGTTGACCGGCGTGCGCGCGGTGAACGATCCCAGCGCCACCAATGTGGCGCAGACGGTGATCAACGGCGTCAGCCGCAAGACCGCAGACGGCAGGATCTTCATGCCGGGCTTCGGCGAGGGTTATTCCGACGACGATATCGCCGCCGTCGCCAACTACGTCACCGCCCGCTTTGGCGCCAAGGGCGCGCATCTGACGGCCAAGGACGTGGCCGCGCTCAGAGAGCAGGCGGCGCAACAATCCAAAGAGGCTCCCAATGGCTGACACCCAGACCAGTTTCGCCCGCTCCGACGCTTATCTCTCGGCTCTGCTCGACGAGGTGCATTCGGCCGGCGCGGCCAATGCGGCGACGAAGATGGGGCGGCGCACCTTCTTCAAGTTGACCGGGGCGAGCGTCGCGGGGCTGGTGCTGGGCTTCCATATCGGCGACGCGGCGTTCGCGGCCGAGCCGGTGAACGGCGACGCGGCAAGCGCCAAGGACCGGGCCCTGAACGCCTTCATCCGCATCGCGCCCGACAACACGATCACCATCTACTCGAAATGCCCGGAGATCGGCCAGGGCATCAAGACCTCGTTCGGCGTCATCATTGCCGACGAGCTCGATGCCGACTGGAACCATGTCGTGATGGAGCAGGCCGACATCAATCCGAAGGTTTATGGCAGCCAGGGCGCGGGCGGCTCGACCTCCATCCCGCGCGCCTGGAACCAGTTGCGCCAGGCCGGCGCCGGCGCCAAGGCGATGCTGATCGCCGCCGCGGCGCAGGCATGGTCGGTCGACCCGTCGCAGATCACGGCGCAGGCTTCGATGCTGACGCACGCCGCCAGCGGCCGGTCTGCGACCTATGGCTCGTTGGCGGAAGCGGCGGCGAAAATGCCGGTGCCCGATCCAAAGGGCCTGAAGCTCAAGAGCCGCGCCGAGTACCGGCTGATGGGCAAGCGCTTTCGCGGCGTCGACGACCCCAAGGTGGTTACCGGCAAGCCGCTGTTCGGCATCGATGTCCAACTCCGCGGCATGGTCTATGCCACCTACACCAAATGCCCGGCGATCGGTGGCAAGGTCCGATCCTTCAACGCCAGCGAGATCAAGGCCGAGCCCGGCGTGCTCGACGCCTTCGCCGTTGAGGGCACCGGCCTTGCGGTCGAAGTGATGCCCGGCGTGGCGATCATCGCAAAGGACACCTGGAGCGCCTTCCAGGCCAAGGACAAGCTCGAGGTGGACTGGGACCTCAGCGAAGCCTCGACGGACTCCTCCTCGCGCTTTTCGGCGGAAGCGAAGAAGGTCGCGGAAAGCTTCCCGCAGAACCCGGACAACAATGTCGGCGACGTCGACAGATCCTTCGCCGATGCCGCCAAGACCGTCGAGGCCTACTACGAATATCCCTTCGCCGCGCATGCGCCGCTGGAGCCGATGAACACCACCGCGCATTGGCATGACGGCATCATGGAACTGTGGGTGCCGACCCAGCAGCCCGACCGCGGCCTGCCGCTGATCGGCAAGGTTGCCGGCATTCCCCCCGAGAAAGTCGTGATGCATCAGACCCGCGTCGGCGGCGGCTTTGGGCGGCGGCTGGTCAATGACTATGCCTGCGAGGCGGCGGCCATCGCGCTGAAGGTCAACGCGCCAGTCAAGCTGCAATGGAGTCGGGAGGACGATTTCAGCCACGACTTCTACCGGCCCGCTGGCTACCACCAGTTCAAGGGCGCGATCGACAAGGGCGGCAGGCTCGACGCTTGGCGCGAGCATTTCATCACCTTCACCGCCGACGGCAAGAAAGAGGCCTCGGGCGCCAACCTCACCGACAACCTCAGATATTCCATCAAGGCGCCTAACTTGCGCCGCGCAAAGACGATGTTCCCGCTGAAGATCCCGACCGGCGCATGGCGCGCGCCGGGCGACAACGCCCAGGTTTTCGCCGCCCAGAGCTTCATGCACGAATTGTCGCTCGCTTCGGGACGCGACCATGTCGAGTTCCTGCTCGATGCGGTGAACCGCGACGTGCCCGAACTCGCTCCCAAGGAGCCAAGCGTCAATTTCAGCCCCAGGCGAGCGACCGACGTCATCAGGATGTGCGCCGAAAAGGCGGGCTGGGGAAAGACGCTGCCAAAGGGCAGCGGCCTCGGGCTTGCCTGGTGCTATTCGCATGCCGGCCATGTCGCGCAGGCCGTCGAGCTCGGCGTCGATGCCGACAAGCGGATCAGGATCGCCCGCATCGTGGTGGTGCTCGATGTCGGTCCGATCATCGACATGGCAGGTTCCGAAGCCCAGGCGCAAGGCGCATCCACCGACGCCCTGTCGACAGCGATGGGTCTCAAGGTCAACATCGAGAACGGGCGCATCAGGGAGCAGAACTACAACGACTACCCGATCCTGCGCATGCCATTCGCGCCGATGACGATCGACGCCTATTTCATCCAGTCGGACAATCCGCCGACCGGCATGGGCGAACCTGCCTTTCCGGCGCTGGCGCCCGCGCTGGGCAACGCGATCTTCGCCGCGACCGGCGAGCGCGTCCGCCGATTGCCTCTGCGCGACCTGGGCTATTCGCTGTCAACCTGAGCCGGCACCCCGCCCGCCGACCGCGGGAGGCTGGCGGTGTTCGCTTGCGCGGATGCCTTGAAACGATGATCCCGGTTGAACGGCTACGGGCTTTTCTGGACGCGCTTTTCGAGTTCGACCGTGCGTGCGCTCAAATCGTCCAGTTCAAACCCTTGCGAGTCGAGGAAGGCCGCCGATCCGTTGTTGGGATCGGCCGCAAGACGTTTCGTTTCCTGCAGGTGATGTTTTAGCCAGGCGCGCTGCTCGCGCTGCAGCCGGACACGCTCGGAACCGCGTTCGCGATGCATCAGGGTGTTATAAGCCGTATTCAGCCTGGCGTCGAATTTATCGATCTCGACTTTCCCGCAATCCAGCATTGCCGAGGAAACGCCGTTGGACCGATCGATGCACGCTTTCATTTCGGCATCGCTCTGCGCCATCGCCGGGTGGGTCGCCATCATGGTCGCAATTGCGAGAAGGCAGGCATATTGGAGCATGGAGGCGGTTCCTTGATTTCCAACCTGAAGGGCGGTCAGCCTGGCACGATCGTCTATTTATCGAAACAGGAGTCGCCTTCTGGTCAAAGCTGTTATTCATCGACAAAAGCAGCCGCCCCGCCACCAACGAAATCTTAATGTAAATCAAGCGTAATCCCGGCCATTAAAATTGTGCGTATGTGTTGGGGTTGCGCATGCCGGAATATTCTTCCTTCCTCCGGTCGATCCGGATCCGCTACATTTCGGGACTGCTTGTCTTCGCGCTGGCCTCGGCCGCCGTCATGTTCGCGCTCAACCGCGTGAATTCGTATCGCCACGAGGTCGATGCCCTCAGCGGCAATTTCGTCATCTTCGCCCGCGACCTGCGCAACGCCACCAATTTCGCCGAGACCACCGGCACCGCCTGGCGCAGCGAGACGCGCGATGCCTTGACGACCGCCGCGCGCGGCCATTCCGAGCGCCTGATGGCCGAGATCGGCATCCTGAACGCCGAGCTTGCCGCGATCCGGCCCAGCTTGTCGAAGGGCACCCTCAACGCGCTGGACACCGCTTCGGTCAATGGCGACCTGTTCTGGTCGGCGCGCGACATGGTGCGCAACTTCAACCTGATGGCCGTCGCCCAGAAGGTCGACGAGTGGAGCTACCGCGAGATCCGCAACCAGAACGACCTTTTCGCCCAGCCCATGCTGGTGAAGGTACGCACCGCGCTCGACGAGGAGCGTCACCTCGCCGATGCTTCCAGCGACCGGCTGCTCCTGTGGGCGAGCGGCCTTTTGTTCGCCGTGCTCGCCATCGCCGCGGTTCTGATCTTCCGGCCGATGGAAAACGCGATCCGGCGCGCCTTCGCCGAGACTGCCGCATCCTTGTTCAAGGCCGAAGCCGCCGATCGCGCCAAGTCCGAATTCCTCGCCAATATGAGCCATGAGATCCGCACGCCGATGAACGGCGTGCTCGGCATGGCCGAGCTGCTTGCCAAGACGGAGCTGACGCCGCGCCAGAAGACCTTTACCGACGTCATCGTCAAATCCGGCAATGCGCTGCTCACCATCATCAACGATATCCTCGATTTCTCGAAGATCAATGCCGGCCAGCTGACGCTCGACCCAGCCCCCTTCCGTCTGGCGGAAGCGGTCGAGGACGTGGCGACGCTCGTGTCGGCGCGCGTTGCCGAAAAGAACCTCGAGCTCATCGTGCGCGTCGATCCGCGCCTGCCGGCCTTCGTCGTCGGCGATGCCGGGCGCTTCCGCCAGATCGTCACCAACCTGCTCGGCAACGCCGTGAAGTTCACCGAGAAGGGCCATGTGCTGGTCGATGTCGGCGGCGATGTCGTCGACGGCGTGGTCCAGCTCAAGGTCCGCGTCGAGGACACCGGCATCGGCATCCCGGCCGAAAAACTGCAAAACGTGTTCGAGAAATTCGCCCAGGTCGACGGCTCCTCGACCCGCCGCCATGAGGGCACCGGGCTTGGCCTCGCAATATCCGCTCGTCTCGTCGATCTGATGGGCGGCAAGATCGGCGTCGAAAGCGAGATCGGCCGCGGCTCCGTGTTCTGGTTCGCCGTGCCGTTGCCGGCGCATGACCGGCAGTCGCGCGACGAACTGGTGCCGATGGATGTCACCGGCGCCCGGGTGCTGGTCATCGACGACAATCCGGTCAACCGCGAAATCCTGCTCGAGCAGCTCAGGAGCTGGAGCTTCGACTGCGCGGCGGCAGAAAGCGGCGCCGTCGGCCTCGCCTTCCTCGACCGCGCCTGCCAACTCGGCGCCTCGGTCGACTGCATCATCCTCGATTACCAGATGCCCGGCATGAACGGCGCCGATGTCGCGAGGGCGATTGCCGCCGACAGCCGGCTTTCCTCCATTCCGGTCGTGCTGCTCACCTCGGTCGACCAGGTCGATTTCGGCCGCATGGTGATCGATTTCGGCATCGTCGCGCATCTCACCAAGCCGGCGCGTTCGGCGGTGCTGCTGGGCACCGTGATCTCCGCCATCCAAAAGGCGCGCACACAGGGCGCAAAGGCGCATTTCGTGCGCGAGCCGGTCGTGGCGCAGGCAGCACCGCCGGCCTTCACCGTCATCCGCGGTCCGGCGGTGCCCGTGCCGGCGGCGCCTGAATCGACCGCGGCGCCGAGCGGCCCGATCGACATCCTGATCGCCGAGGACAATGACGTGAACCAGATGGTCTTCGGCCAGATCCTCAACGGTTTCGGCCTCAGCTACCGCATCGCCGGCAATGGCCGCACCGCGGTCGAGATGTATCGCTCGCTGCGCCCCCGCCTGGTGCTGATGGACGTCTCCATGCCGGAAATGAACGGCTATGAGGCGACCCGCGCCATCCGTGCCATCGAAACGCAAAATGGCGATCACACACCGATCATCGGCGTCACCGCGCATGCGCTGAAGGGCGACCGCGAAAAATGCATCGAGGCCGGCATGGATGACTATCTGCCGAAGCCAGTCTCGCCTGACCGCCTCGGCGCCAAGATCGGCACCTGGCTCAGCGAGACAGTGGCGGCGAAGACGGCTTGAGGCTGGGCAGCGGGTGGCAGCCATCGGCCGCCGCCGAGTTCCTTCGCGCTCCCCTCTGCCCTGCCGGGCATCTCCCCCACTAGGGGGGAGATCAGCGGTTTCGGCGCCTCACCCGGTTCGTCGAAGATTGGCGAAAGCAAAGGTGACGGCCAATCTTCCCCCTTGTGGGGGAGATGTCCGGCAGGACAGAGGGGGGCGCTGTCCCGCCGACGTCCCCTCACGTTCCAGCTTGTCACTACCGATTGCGCAACACCACGCACGCCCCACCGACGCTTTGCAGCTTGTTGCAGATGGTGTTGGCCTCGCCGCGCGAGTCCGCACCGATCCTGACCGCGTAGATGCCGCGGCGGCCGATCGGCGTGCGCACCCGGCTCACCACCGGGTCATGGCTGGCGAGCAAGGCCGGGAACCGGCTTTTGACCCTCAGCCATTGGCCGATCGCCGCCGAACGGCGGAAATTGCCCGCCACCTGCACGCCCCACGGCTTGACGTTGATCGAGGCCATCGCGACGGTCCGCGACATGATCACCGGCAGCCGGCGGCAGGCCACCGCGAAGCTCATCTTGGGGTCGAGCGGCTCGACGGTGCCGGCATATGATTTGTCGGAAAATTTGTCGACGGGCTCGCCCATGATGTCGAAGACGTAGCTTTCCGTCTCCATCGGCAGGAAGCCGCCGGAGGCGAGCCAGCGCGATACACGGTTCTCGCCGGCATTATAGGCCGCCGCCGCAAGGCCGAGATTGCCGTAGCCTGCCTTCATCTCGGCGAGATATTTCGCTGAAGCCGGGATCGCCTGCTCGATGTCGAAGGAATTGGCCAGGCCGCGCATCTTGGCGGTGCCGGGCATGAATTGCGCGATGCCTTCCGCGCCGACCGGGCTCACCGCACTCGGATCGAAGCGGCTTTCCTTCCAGATCAGCCGGGCGAAGAAATCCTTGGGCAAGCCGTTCTTGCCGGCCTCGGTCTCGATCAGATCGCAGACGCGGTCGATCAGCCGTTTGGCTGCCGATTTCGACTGCGGCGGATCCGCCGACGCGGCCGCCACCCAACTCAAGCAGCAGAACAAGGCCAGGGTCACCGTAAGGAAACGGTGCATCGGCCTACTCGGCCGCTGCCTTGCCGTGTCCGTAGCGCTGCTCGATATAGTCGCCGACCATCTTCTCGAAATCCTGCGCGATCGAGGGGCCGCGCAGCGTCGCCGCCTTCTTGCCGTCGATGAAGACCGGCGCCGTCGGAGTCTCCCCGGTGCCGGGCAGCGATATGCCGATATCGGCATGCTTGGATTCGCCGGGGCCGTTGACGATGCAGCCCATCACCGCGACCTTGAGGTTCTCGACACCGGGATATTTCTCGCGCCACACCGGCATGTTCTTGCGGATATCGGCCTGGATGCTCTGGGCGAGCTCCTGGAACACGGTGGACGTCGTGCGGCCGCAGCCGGGGCAGGCCGCGACGATCGGCACGAACTGCCGGAAGCCCATGGTCTGCAAGAGTTCCTGCGACACCTGCACCTCGCGGGTGCGGTCGCCATTCGGCTCCGGCGTCAGCGAGATGCGGATCGTGTCGCCGATGCCCTGCTGCAGGAGGATGCCCATGGCGGCGGACGAGGCGACGATGCCCTTGGTGCCCATGCCGGCCTCGGTGAGACCCAGATGCAGCGCGTGGTCGGAGCGGGTGGCAAGCTCGGTGTAGGCGGCGATCAGGTCCTGCACGCCGCTGACCTTGGCCGACAGGATGATCTTGTCGCGGCCAAGCCCGATCTCTTCCGCCATCTCCGCCGACAGGATCGCCGACTGGACGATCGCCTCGCGCGTCACTTCCTGCGCGGTGAGCGGCGAGCGCTTCGCCTGGTTGTCGTCCATCAGCCGGGTCAAAAGCTCCTGGTCGAGCGAGCCCCAGTTGACGCCGATGCGCACCGGCTTGTCGTGTTTGATCGCCATCTCGACGATCGCCGCGAACTGGCGGTCCTTCTTGTCCTTGAAGCCGACATTGCCGGGATTGATGCGGTATTTGGCCAGCGCCTCGGCGCAGGCCGGATGATCGGCGAGCAGCTTGTGGCCGATATAATGGAAGTCGCCGACCAGCGGCACGTCGACGCCGAGCCTGAGCAGCCGCTCATGGATGCGCGGGACCGCCGCCGCGCTCTCGTCGCGGTCGACCGTGATGCGCACGATTTCCGAGCCGGCGCGGTGCAGCGCCGCGACCTGGGCGACGGTCTGGTCGACATCGGCCGTGTCGGTGTTGGTCATCGACTGCACGACGACCGGGGTGCCGCCGCCGACCGTCACGCCGCCGACCGTCACGCCAACCGATGTCCGGCGCGGGAAGGGAGAGGAAAAATATCCGGTCATGCCGGCCGCCTTCATCTGAAAGTTCCGGGCATGAGGTGGCGGAGCAAAGATGGCTTGTCAATGGCAACCGGCCGGCAAGGCCCTCAATTCCGCAGCCATCCGATCAGCCGCCACGCGGGTCGAAGGAGCATCGGCCTGAGGATGCGCGCCCAAACGGTCAAGAGATTCAGTGTAAAGTACCAAGCCGGCGGCATTCCTTGCCACCGGGAGGCTGCACCGCGGCGGGGGCGGTTATGGTGCCTGGAAGAGCTTCAGTGTGTCGTGGGGCTCGCCTTCAGCTTTTCAATCTCGTCCTTGATTGCCAGCTTGCGTCGCTTGAGATTCACGATTTCGAGGTCGTCTACCGAAGGATGGTTCATCGCATCGGTGAGCTCGCGCTCGATATCACCGTGTTTCCGCTGCAACTCATCAAGATGGGATGCAAGAGACATGATTGGTTCTCCCTTTCATGGTTTCCTCGATTGCAGCCGTCGCGGGCGCCTCCACCGCAGGTTGCGACTGTGACGGCACAATGACAGTTTGCCACCAACCGATCTCGATGTCGAATGCCACGTGGTAGCATTCCACGACAAAGTGAAATGTGATAAGGGCTGCGCGCCGGTCGCAAAGAAACAGACGACCGGCCCCGCCCAGACAGCCCGATTGGGCGATGCATACGCAGACGGTAGATAATGTCCGAACAGGAACAGGCTGAAATACGCCTCGAATATTCCCGGCTCAAACAGGAACACGCCGATTTCGACGCCGCCATCAACGCGATGATCGCCACAGGCTGCGACCCGCTTCAGATCCAGCGCATGAAGAAGAAGAAGCTGATGCTGAAAGACCGGCTGTCGGCGCTGGAAGACCGCATCATTCCCGACATCATCGCCTGAGCGGATCGCGCTACCGCCCCCGCTCCGTCACGAGACTGCTCCGTCACGAGATCGAAAGCCGCGCCGCGCGCTCGCGCAGCACGGCAAGAAGCTCGCCCGTCCGCTCCTCGGAGGTATCGATCGGCACCACCAGGCACATCGTCGCCTCGACCTTGCCGGGAGCCGAGAACACGGGCGCCGCAAGACATTTGGTGTAGGCGTCGACCAGGCCCGACGTGACGCAATAGCCGGTGACGCGGGCCTTTCCGATATCGTCGATGAAATCGTCGAGTTCCAGCTTGCGACCATCCGGCAGCACGAGATCGTCTTGCGTGACCATCGCCTCGATCCGGCTGCGGTCGAGGCCGGCAAGCAGCAGCCGGCCGGAGGCCGTCCATGGCAGCGGGATCTGCAGGCCGGTGGCAGAGCTGATGCGGAACGGCCTGGTGCCGGGGCTCGAATGGACGATCGTGTAGCGGCCGCTCTGCAGCATGCAGAGCTCCGAGGTTTCGCCCGTCTCGCGCGACAACGTGTCGACCTCCTGGCGGCCGCGCCTGAGCAGGTCGTTGCCGCGCATATAGGCCATTCCATAGAGATAGAGCTTCTTGCCGAAATAGACGCGGTTGCCGTCGCCGGCCATCTCCAGGAGCCCGGCCTCGACCAGTTCGCGCACCAGCGTGTAGGTCGTCGAGCGCGGCGCGTTCAGCCCCTTGGCCAGTTCGCCGATGCCGATCGCCCGCTGATTGGCATGCAGGAATTCCAGCATGTTCAAGACCCTGTTGAGGCCCTTCTCGCGCGAGCCCGCCGGCCGCTCTTCACCCGCGCCCTCGCTCGGCCACCCGCTCACCGTTTCACTATCTTGCATTGTCGATTCCTGGTGCTAGTATCTGTCTTGTACAGGATACATGCGTCTCTTGTAAGAGACAATCGCTGATTGCGATACGTGTCTCAGCCGCATTGGGGAACACAACATCAAAGGAGGTCGCCGTGAACGACACATCCGGCAGACGTGATTTTCTGAAACTGGGAATGGCGGGACTGGCCACCGCCGGGGCGCTCACCGCCATCAGCGCCGAGAAGGCGGCGGCGCAAGCCGCGTCCGACAGCGTGCTGCGCACCGCGCTCGATCGCGGCAAGCTCATCGTCGGCACCGGCAGCACCAATGCGCCGTGGCATTTCGAGAACGATGCCGGCGAACTCGTCGGCATGGACATCACCATGGGCCGCATCCTCGCCAAGGGCCTCTTCGACGACGCGACCAAGGTCGAATTCGTCACCCAGGATCCGGCGCAGCGCATTCCCAACGTGACGACCAACAAGGTCGACATCACCATCCAGTTCATGACCATGACCGCGCAGCGCTCGCAGCTGATCCACTTCTCGCGGCCCTACTATGTCGAAGGCGTCGCGCTGTTGACGCTGCCCGGTTCCGAGAACAAGACCTTCGACAAGCTCCTGGCGAATGGCGCCAACACGCGCATCTCGATCCTGCAGAATGTCGACGCCGAAAGCTCGGTGCATTTCGCCTTGCCGCAGGCGCAGGTGATGCAGATCGATACCCAGGCCAACGTCCTGCAGGCGCTGGAATCGAAGCGCGTCGACGCCGCCGCGGTCGACCTCTCCACAGTGCGCTGGCTCGCCTCGCGCAACCCGGACAAATATTTCGACGCCGGCAAGAGCTGGTACTCGATGCTTTACGGCGCGGCGGTCAGGCAGGGCGACCTCGACTGGCTGACCTTCGTCAACCAGACCTTCACCATCGCCATGTTCGGCCATGAGACGGCGCTCTACGACGCCGCCTTCAAGGAATATTTCGGCCAGGAGCCGCCGCCGCGGCATCCGGGCTTCCCGGTCATCTGACCGGCCATACGACGAGCCGGCGGAAGGAGCGGCTCCTTCCGCCTGTTTTCCTCGACACCGGCGCGAGGGCGGCGGAACCTATCCGTCGCACCGCAGCGATTGAGACGGACGCATGGGCTATACGCTCAATTTCAACCTGATCTGGCGGCATTTCGACAAGCTGTGGGGCGGCCTGCTGCTCAGCCTCGAGCTTGCCGTCATCTCGATCGCCATCGGCATCGTCATCGGGCTGGTGCTTGCCGTCTGGTACGTTTCGGCCGGCCGCGTCGTGCGCGCCATCATCGCGGCCTATGTCGAATTCATCCGCAACGTGCCGCTGATCCTGCTGGTCTATCTGGTCTTCTACGGCCTGCCGACCGTCGTCGACATCGCTTACAGCGCGCCCACCTCGTTTGTCCTGACGCTGTCGGTCTATAGCGGCGCCTATCTGGTGGAAGTGTTCCGCTCCGGCTTGGAAGCCGTGCCGCGCGGCCAGCTCGACGCCGGCAAGGCGATCGGCCTGACGCCGTGGCAAAGGCTGATCCATGTCCGCCTGCCGACGATGATGCGCATCACGCTGCCGGCGCTGTCCAACACCTTCATCTCGCTGTTCAAGGATACTTCGGTCGCCTCCGTCATCTCGGTGCCGGAGCTCACCTATGGCGCGCAGTGGATCAACTTCAACACCTTCCGCATCGTCGAGGTCTACCTGGTGACCACAGCGATGTATCTGTTGACCGGCTATGCGCTGCTGTTCGCGCTACGGTTGGTCGAACGCCGGTTCAGTGTGGCGCGCTGACATGCTTAGCCAGATCGCCTACGCCCTGCCATTCCTCGCCCAAGGCTTCGCGCTGACGCTTTGGGTGTCATTGCTGGTCGTGGTGCTGTCGCTGATCGCCGGCGTCATCCTCGGGGTCGGCTTGGTCTATGGACCCGCGCCGCTGCGCTGGGCGGTGCGCATCTTCTCGGACACCATCCGCGGCATCCCGATCCTGGTGCTGATCTTCTTCGTCTATTACGGCCTGCCAGCCGTCGGCGTGCACCTGCAGTCCTTCTGGGCTGCGGTGCTGGCGCTGACCTTGTTCAAGACCGCCCAGGTCGTCGAATATCTGCGCGGCGCCGTCGCCTCCATTCCAAAGGGCCAGTCGGAAGCGGCGATGGCGATCGGCCTCACCTTCCGCCAGCGGCTCGCCTATGTCGTCTTCCCGCAGGCCTTCCGCCGTTTCCTGCCGCCCTGGATCAACGGCGTCACCGACGCGGTGAAGGGCAGCGCGCTGGTCTCGCTGCTCGGCATCACCGACCTGATGCAGGCGATCAACCAGGTCATAGGCCGCACTTATGAGGCGATGCCGCTCTATATCCTCGGCGCTCTCATCTACTTCGCCGTCAACTACGCGCTCTCCTACGCCAGCCGGCGGCTCGAACGGCGCTTCGCCTTTATCCGGGACTGACACGATGGCCACCAGTTCGAACGACAGCCCAGCACTTCTCGACATTGCCGAGGTCTCGAAATCCTTCGGCTCGGTCAGCGTGCTGCGCTCGGTCAGCCTGCAGGTAGCCAAGGGCGAGGTCGTCACCATCATCGGCCCTTCGGGCAGCGGCAAGACCACGCTGCTTCGCTGCGTCAATTTCCTCGAAAGCTACGACAGCGGCTCGATCCGCATCGACGGCAAGGAGGTCGGTTTTAGAGACGGCGGCACGCGCCAGCGGCGCAGCGAACGCGATTTGGCCGCCATGCGCGCCGAGACCGGCATGGTGTTCCAGAGCTTCAACCTGTTTCCGCATCTGAGCGCCGCCGGCAACATCATGCTCGGCCTCACCAAGGTTCGCGGCAAGAGCAAGGCGGAAGCGCGCTCGATCGCCGAGCATTGGCTCGGTCGCGTCGGCCTCGGCCACAAGGCCGACAGCCTGCCGGCGGAACTCTCCGGCGGCCAGCAGCAGCGCGTCGGCATTGCCCGCGCCGTCGCCATGGAGCCCAAGATCCTGCTGCTCGACGAGATCACCTCGGCGCTCGACCCGGAGCTCGTCGGCGAGGTGCTGGCGGTGGTGCGCAGCCTGGCGGAAGACGGCATGACGATGGTGATGGTGACCCATGAGATGGCCTTCGCCCGCGATGCCTCCAGCCGCATCGTCTTCATGGCCGATGGCGGCGTTTCGGCGGTCGGGCCGCCGAAGGAGGTCCTTGCCGCGGAGACCAGCAACGAGCGCCTTCGCACATTTCTGGCGCGCTTCCGCGCCTCGCATTTCTGAACGCGGATGGCTGTTGGCCATTCAAGGAGTACGCCTTCCATGTCGCCTTACATCCGGCTCGCCGAACTCGGCTTGACGCTGCCCGAGCCGCCGACGCCCATCGCCAATTTCGTCACCCACGCCGAGAGCGGCCGGTTGATCTTCCTCTCTGGACAGGGGCCGTTGCGCGCCGACGGCACGCTGTGCACCGGCAAGGTCGGCGACGACGTCACCGTCGAGCAGGCCTATGAGCATGCCCGCCTCACCGGCCTTAACCTGCTTGCCGTCATGCATGCCGCAGCCGGCGATCTCGGCCGCATCGTGCGCGTCGTCAAGCTGCTCGGCTTCGTCAATGCCACGCCGACCTTCAGCGACCACCCCAAAGTGGTCAATGGCTGTTCCGATCTCTTCGCCGATGTCTTCGACAAGACCGGCGGCCATGCCCGCTCGGCGATCGGCGTCGGCTCTTTGCCACGAAACATCACTGTCGAAATCGAAGCGGTCGTCGAGATCGCGGCCTGACTTAACGGAGTCCATTCAAATGAAGACCTATTCCGACGCCGGCTCCAACACCACGATCCGCGAGCGGCTGGGCTTGAGGCCCATCATCAACGTCTCCGGCACGATGACGGCGCTTGGCGCCTCGATCATCGTCCCGGAAGCCATCAGCGCCATGGCCGAGATCGCCTCGCAATGGGTCGAGATGGACGATCTGCAGCGCGCCGCGAGCGCGGTCGTCGCGCGGCTCACCGGCGGCGAGGCCGGCTTCATCACCGCCTGCTGCGCCTCAGGCATCACCATGGCGATCGCCGGCGCGATGACCGGCACCAACCTTTTGGCGATCGAGCGCCTGCCGGACGACACGGAGGGGCTGAAGTCTGAAGTCGTCATCCAGCTCGGCCATATCGTCAATTACGGCGCGCCGATCGACCAGTCGATCCGCGTCGCCGGCGCAAAGGTGATCCCAGCGGGCACCGTCAGCGTCACCCAGGATTACCATGTGCGCGAAGCCATCAACGAGCGCACGGCGGCAGCGCTCTACGTCGTCGCGCACCACACGGTGCAGTACGGGATGCTTTCGCTGGAGGAATTCTGCGAGATCTGCCACGCCAAGGGCGTGCCGGTGATCGTCGACGCGGCCTCGGAATACGATCTGCGCAGCTTCCTGGCGCGCGGCGCCGACATCGTCGTCTATAGCGGCCACAAATTCCTGAGCGGCCCGACCAGCGGCATCGTCACCGGCCGCAAGGATTTGGTGCGCGCCGCCTATCTGCAGAACCGCGGCGTCGCGCGGGCCATGAAGGTCGGCAAGGAAAGCATCGCCGGCACCATGGCGGCGCTCGACGCCTGGGAGAAGCGCGACCATGCCGGCATCCGCTGGCGCGAGGAAGCCGCGCTCAAATTGTGGAAGGACGCCCTGCAGGGTATTCCCGGCATCGGTGCCGAGATCATCCCCGATCCGACCAACAATCCGCTTGATCGCCTGCAGGTCTTCGTGCGGCCGGAAAGCCGCTTTACCGCCGCCGGTCTGGCCTCCGCGCTTGCCGCCGGCACGCCGCCCGTCATCGTGCGCAACCACGAGGTCGAGCGCGGCCATTTCTTCCTCGATCCGTGCAACCTGCACCCCGGCGAGGCGGAGATCGTCGCCGAGCAACTGCGCGCCGTGCTGACGGCGAAGGACCGCCCCGCCTATGCGATGAGGGTCGCCCGCAAGGAATCGGCTGGTGCGTTGCGCTGGCCGGACTAGCTGGCAGCGACAATCCTTGCGGCTATCGGCGAATTCCGCTAAGGCGCGCCTTTGCCGCCGGGAGCGAAGCCTTGACCGATCAGCGTGCCGACGTCGCCATCATCATGGGCAGCCAGTCCGACTGGGCGACGATGCGCCAGGCGGCGGAAACGCTTGAGGCGCTGGGCATCCCGCACAAGAGGCTGATAGTCTCCGCCCACCGCACCCCCGACCGCCTCTATGAGTTCGCCAAGGGCGCCAAGGGCGCCGGCTACAAGGTGATCATCGCCGGCGCCGGCGGCGCGGCGCACCTGCCTGGCATGACGGCGGCGATGACGCCGCTGCCCGTCTTCGGCGTTCCTGTCGAATCCAAGGCGCTGTCGGGCCAGGACTCGCTGCTTTCCATCGTGCAGATGCCGGCCGGCATCCCGGTCGGCACGCTGGCGATCGGCAAGGCGGGCGCCGCCAACGCAGCGCTTCTCGCCGCCGCCGTCCTGGCGCTCAACGACGACAAGCTCGCCGCCCGGCTCGACGCCTGGCGCGCGGCGCAGACCGCCAAGGTTGCCGCCGAGCCGACGGACGCGCCGTGAGCCTGGCGCCCGGATCGACCATCGGCATCATCGGCGGCGGCCAGCTCGGCCGCATGCTGGCTATGGCCGCGGCGCGGCTCGGTTACCGCATCGTCGTGCTGGAGCCGCAGGCCGACTGCCCGGCCGCGCAGGTCGTGAACCGCCAGATCGTCGCCGCCTATGACGATCCCGCAGCGCTTGCCGATCTGGCCGCCGCCAGCGCCGTCGTCACCTACGAATTCGAGAATGTCCCGGTCGCGGCCGCCGAAACGCTCGCCGCCAAGGTCGCGGTCTATCCGCCGGCCCGCGCGCTCGAAGTCGCGCAGGATCGCCTCACCGAGAAGAGCTTCTTGAACGGCATAGGCATTCCCACCGCGGAATTCTGTCCGGTCGACAATGACGACCAGCTGACCGAGGCGTTGAGGAAGTTCGACGGCAGCGGCGTGCTGAAGACCTGCCGCATGGGCTATGACGGCAAGGGCCAGCGCGTCTTCCGCAACATGGAAACGGCCGGCTTTGCCGGCGTCTGCGAGGCGATGGGCAATGTCCCGCTGATCCTGGAATCGCTGGTCGCTTTCGAGCGCGAGATTTCGGTGATCGCCGCGCGCGGGCTGGACGGCTCGGTCGCGGCATACGATCCGGCGCAAAATATTCACCGCGAAGGCATATTGCGAACGTCGACGTTGCCGGCCGCCATCCGCCCGGAAACGGCGGCCGCTGCCAAGAACGCGGCCGCGAAAATCCTCTCCGCGCTCGACTATGTCGGCGTCATCGGCGTCGAGTTCTTCGTGCTTGCCGACGGCTCGCTTCTGGCCAATGAGCTGGCCCCGCGCGTGCACAATTCCGGCCACTGGACAGAGGCCGCCTGCGTCATCTCGCAGTTCGAGCAGCATATCCGCGCCGTCGCCGGCCTGCCGCTGGGCTCGCCTGCCCGCCATTTTGATTGCGTGATGGAAAACCTGATCGGCGACGACATGCTGAAGGTGCCGGCGCTGCTCAGCGAGCCCGACCTGATGCTGCATCTCTACGGCAAGGCCGAGTCGCGTCCCGGCCGCAAGATGGGCCATTTCACGCGCCTCATCAGGCCGCGATAACGCCCTACTGCATGTCCTGGTCGTCGCCGCCCGCGTCCGAGCCGGCGCAGCTCGGATCGCTGAGCTTGCAGTTGGCGCCGGCGGTGAGCTGCTTTAGGCGCTCATTGGTGAGCTTCGTCAGGCACTCCGAGACCTCCATCGGATGGATGGAGCCGCCCTCGCTGTCGGCGGTCGAATAGGCGCATTCGGCGTCGCGGAAGGCGATCCAGGCGCGCTGTGCCGTCTGCAGGAGCTTGTTCGAGGCCTGATCGTTGCTGCCGACGATATTCTTATAGGCGGCATTGAGCTTGGCGTCGGCCGCCTGGAAGTCGGCGTCGGCGCAGATGTTCAGCATCGACTGGCTGTCGTCGTTGCGGTCGCATTCCTGTGCCCGGACGGCCGGGGCGGTTGCAAGCATGGCCAGACAGGCAAGCGGAAGCACGCGGCGCATGTGGAATCTCCGGTCGTTTCGCCCAGATTGCACCATTCCAGCCGCCCTTGAGTCGCGCAATGGCGCGCCGCGCGGATGGTGAATATTTGATATGCCGCGTTCCTTGCGGCATTCGGGCATCGTCACGTGGTTGACACGGACAACACTCCTCGTTTATGAGCCACGGCAAGTTCAAAGGCGCGCTTTTTCCGGGCGCGCCTTTAAAATTCGGCCCGGGACGGGCCCTGACCGAACAGGCAAGACCATGAAGATCAAGAATTCGCTCAAGGCGCTCAAGGCGCGTCACCGCGACAACCGGCTGGTTCGCCGCAAGGGACGCATCTACATCATCAACAAGACCGCTCCGCGCTACAAGGCGCGCCAGGGCTGAGCTTGCTGCGCGGCGTAGTGCATGTCGCCCAAAAGTGCCAAGCGGTTTTGGGACAACGACATGCACAATGAGACTATGCCGCATTGATGTCGAGTGCCGGTTCGCCGGCCCTCTCACGCTAAAATCACTTTGACGATCCGCCGTCCGGGACTAGATTCTGGCGATGCGGATTCTTTTTGCATTTTTCACGGCCTTTTTGCTTTCCGGCACTACTGCAGGAGCGGAAGAAGTGCCGGGCGCGCTGCCTCCAGATGCCGCGTCGCCACCCGCCGCCACGCCGCCGCCGGCCGCTCCGACCAAGCAGGGCCGCCTCGACCAGCTCTTCACCGAGCTGAAGCGCGAGCGCAACGAGAAGGCGGCCGAGCGCATCGCCGGCCGCATCTGGAACGAGTGGAACCAGTCGGGCAGCGCCTCGATCGACCTGATGATGCAGTGGGCGCAAAAGGCGACGGAAGACCAGAAATTCGACGTCGCCCTCGATTTCCTCGACCAGGTCGTGACCTTGAAGCCGGACTACGCCGAGGGCTGGAACCGCCGCGCCACCGTGCATTTCCTGATGAAGAATTACGGGAAGTCGATGGCCGACATCGACCGCACCTTGGCGCTCGAGCCCCGCCATTTCGGCGCGCTTTCCGGTCTCGCCCAGATCATGGCCGAGACTGGCCACAAGCAGTCGGCGCTGGAAGCCTGGCAGAAGGTGCTGGCGATCTACCCGATGATGCGCAGCGCCCAGAACCAGGTTTCGACGCTCTCGGAAGAGCTGGCCGGCGAGGGGATTTGATTTAAGGGAGTAAGGGAATAGGGGAGTAAGGGAGTATGTTTTTGTAAAACGGCGCTCGGAAATGCCTCCCCTACTCCCCTACTCCCCTACTCCCCTACTCCCCTACTCCCCTACTCCCCTACTCCCCTACTCCCCTACTCCCCTACTCCGGCATGAACCTCACCTGCGCCGCCCTCCTCTTCCTCGTCGCGCTCCTATTCGCCCTCGCCGGCATCACCCGCGCCGGTGCCTGGCTGGTCGAGCGCCGCAACCCGCCGGACGGCGCCTTCGCCGAGATCAATGGCGCGCGCATCCACTATGTCCATATTCCGGCGCCGGCCGGCGCCGACCTGCCTCCGGTTGTCTTTATCCACGGCGCCAGCGCCAATCTGAAAGACCAGATGCTGCCGCTGAACCCCCTGCTCGAAGGCCGCGCCGAGATGCTGTTCCTCGACCGGCCCGGCTTCGGCTGGTCCGAGCGCGGCGGCAATGAAACTTTGGCGGCGCAGGCCGAAACGATTGCCGCGCTGATGGATCGGCTGGGGATCGAAAAAGCCGTCATCGTTTCCCATTCCTTCGGCGGCGCGATCACCACGGCCTTCGCCCGCCAGCATCCCGAGAAGACCCGCGGCCTCGTCTTCCTTGCGCCCGCCACGCATCCATGGCCGGGCGGCGCCACTGCCTGGTATTACAAGCTGACAGCCATTCCCGTGATCGGCTGGCTGTTTTCCGAAACGCTCGCCTATCCGGCGGGTATGCTGCGGATCGGCGACGCCACCGCTTGCGTCTTCTCGCCAAACAAAGTGCCGGACCGCTATGTCGACAAGGCCTCGATCCCGCTGGTGCTGCGGCCATCCGACTTTCGCGCCAACGCCCGCGATGTCGCCCAGCTCTACGACTATGTCCGCGCCGCCTCGCCCGCTTACCGCGAAATCGAGGCGCCCACGATCGTCATCTCGGGCGATCGCGACAAGGTGGTCTATGCGACGATGCATTCAATCGGCTTGCGGCGAGACATTCCCGGCGCCGAGCTGATCTGGGTCCACAATCTCGGCCACAAGCCAGACTGGATCGCGCCAGACCTCGTCATCGGCGCGATCGAGAAGGTCGCAGGCCAAGATGTCGATCTGCAAGCGACGGCCAGGACCGTGGAAGGCCGGATCACCGGCGACGTCTATAACGACGGCAAATGCCCGGATATCAAAGTGCCAGACGCTGAACTGGCGCCAGGCTGATGTATGTCCTGAAGCACGGCATCAAGAAAAACCCGGAAAGGTTCTGGGCGCTGCCGGACCGCGTCTTCTTTGGTTACGGCGCATGTCCCATTCTGACGGGCACGTTCCTCAGACACCCTCCTATGGACGGATTTTACGGCGAGCGGATCATTCCGGGCGAAGGTTTTTCGGGAAACCACCTTTACGTGACGAATGGCGTGATCGCCTTCGACTATCACGGCTATTCAAGCCGCGAGCGGCTTCTGGAACACCACAGACGGGTATGGGCCTCACACAGCGCCGGCTGGCACTGCACGCTGGAAAGGGTCGATTTCGATTTGCTCGACACCACCGAACTCAACCGGCGAAAGATGCGCGGCCCGGATCAGTATCTGCATGACCCGGTTCCTCGCGCCGTCCGGTATCTTCAACGCATAGACCACGCCGAAGCCGCAGCGAGGGCATCCAAGGTCGCGATGCGTTTGAAGCCGCTTACGAAGCTGGCAAAGGCCGGGCCGCAATGATCTTCTAATGCGTATCCGACCCGACATACGCAATCCGCAGCATATTGGTCGAGCCGGGCGTCCTGAGCGGCACGCCGGCGGTGATGATCACCCGGTCGCCCGGCTTGCCGAAGCCTTCTTCCAGCGCGATGCGGCAGGCGCGATCGACCATGTCGTCGAGGTCGGTCGCATCCTCCGAGACGACGCAATGCGTGCCCCACAGAAGCGACAGGCGGCGTGCCGTGTTAAGGATCGGCGACAGCGCCACGATCGGCACCTGCGGGCGCTCGCGCGCGGCGCGCAGGCCGGTGGTGCCCGACGCGGTGTAGGAGATGATCGCCGACAGCTTCAGCGTCTCGGCGATCTCGCGGGCGGCGAGCGAAATGGCGTCGGCGCCGGTTGCCTCGGGCTCGGAGCGCTGCGCGTTGATGATACCGGCATAGGTCGGGTCGGCTTCTACCTTGGCTGCGATGCGGTTCATCATGCCGACCGCCTCGACCGGATAGGCGCCGGCCGCGGATTCGGCCGAAAGCATGATCGCGTCCGCGCCTTCGAAGACGGCGATCGACACGTCGGAGACCTCGGCGCGGGTCGGCACCGGGGCGGTGATCATCGATTCCAGCATCTGCGTGGCGATCACCACCGGCTTGCCGGCGCGGCGCGCCGCGCGCGTGATCTGCTTCTGGATGCCGGGCACGGCTTCGATCGGCATCTCGACGCCGAGATCGCCGCGGGCGACCATCAGCGCGTCGGAAAGCTCGATGATCTCGGGGAGCCGGGCGACCGCCTGCGGCTTCTCGATCTTGGCCATGATCAGCGCGCGGCCGCGCGCGATCTTGCGGGCCTCGGCCAGGTCTTCCGGCCGCTGCACGAAGGACAGCGCCACCCAGTCGACACCGGCGGCGAGCACCGCGTCGAGATCGGCGCGATCCTTCTCGGTCAGCGCGCCGACCGGCAGGTCGGTGTCGGGCAGGCTGACGCCCTTCTTGTCGGAGATTCCGCTGCCGGCAACGACCGTGCAGGTGATCGACTTGCCGTCGGCCTTCACCGCCTTCAGCTCCAGCTTGCCGTCGTCGATCAAAAGTCGGTGACCGGCCTCGACCGAGCTCAGGATTTCGGGATGCGGCAGGAAGACACGACTGGAATTGCCGGGCTCCGGATTGTTGTCGAGCGTGAATGTCTGCCCTGGAGTCAGCGCCTCCTTGACGTTGGCGAATTTGCCGACCCTGAGCTTCGGCCCCTGCAGGTCGGCGAGGATGCCGATCGGCCTGCCGACGGCGGCCTCGACCGCACGGATGCGCCCGACCAGCGTGCGCATCAGCTCGTGGTCGGTATGGCTCATATTGATGCGGAAGACATCGGCGCCGGCTTCAAAGAGCTTCTTTAGCATCTCCTCGGAGGAGGAGGCCGGACCGATGGTGGCGAGGATCTTGACCTTGCGGTTACGTCTCATTGACTGTTTGTTCCCGGAGCGGGGGCCGCCGCTGCTGGCGCACCTCCCGTTGCGGGCTCGTCGGTCAGCTGGACCATCCAGCTGGCCTGCTCGCCCGTGTCATATTCTTGGAATCCGGCGCGCTGGAAGCCCCGGGCGACGCAATCATTCACGCCGGCGATCTTGAACTCTTTTTCGGCGACGCACATGTTGATCGGGCCGTCCCAGCGCCCGCCGCGTTCGGCGTCTTCTGCATAAAGATAGTAAAACCTTGATGACAGCGGACCCTCGATGAGCGTCTTGCAGGTCGATCCTTCGATGTGCCACCAGCCCTCGGTGATCCAGCCGGCCTTGGCGCGATAGCCGATGCCGACGCCCACCAGATTTTGCGTTGCGTTGCAAACGCGGAAGTCGGCCCGGGCCGGCGAGGTCGCGGCTATCGCGAAAAATCCCGCGCCGACGATCAGCAACGGCACGGCCAGGCGCTTGCGCAACCGGCCGGCAAAACCCATCGCAGATCCCCTTGCGAACCACATTTGCATCTCTCGAAGCCCCTTTTCAGCAAACTCCGGTCGCATGTCAACGCGCCGTTTTGTTCAATTCCAATCGATTTAGAAGGGCCCGTCGCGCAAATTCTCCCCGCGTCGGGGATTTTTTGCGGAAACCTTGGCCAAACAACGGCATTGCGCCGGCGTCCTCTTCGTGGAATGACGATACCACATCGCAGCCGCCATCCCCTTTTCAGCCGATGACCCGATCCACAGTTTTCACGCCATTCGACATTGTCGAGGGCGACCGCAAGAAAGGCGTCGTGCTTCTCGCCGATCACGCCCGCCGCGATCTCCCCGACGAGTATGGCAGCCTCGGTTTGCCGGCATCCGAATTCGATCGTCACATCGCCTATGACATCGGCGTCGAGACGGTGACGCGCGAGCTTGCGGCTGCGCTCGACGCGCCGGCCGTGCTTGCCGGTTTTTCGCGGCTTTTGATCGACCCCAACCGGGGCGAGGACGACCCCACCATGATCCGTCAGCTCTATGACGGGACCGTGGTGCCGGGAAATTATCCGATTGCCCAGGAGGAACGCGAGCGGCGGCTCGACCGTTTCTACCGGCCCTACCACGACGCCGTCGGCGCGATGATCGCGTCCGTGGCGCACGCCTCGGGCAAGGCGCCGTTCATATTCTCCGTCCATTCCTTCACGCCGGTGATGCAGGGTTTTGTCCGCCCCTGGCATGTCGGCGTCCTGTGGGACCGCGACGACCGCGTGGCGCGGCCGCTGATCGACATGCTCGCTAAGGACAAGTCCCTCGTCGTCGGCGACAACGAACCCTATGACGGCGCGCTGCGCGGTGACACCATGTTCCGCCACGCCATCGTCAACGGCTACGCCCACGCGTTGATCGAGATCCGCCAGGACCTGATCGCCGACCGCGCCGGCGCTCTCGCCTGGGCCGAGCGCCTGGCGCCCATCGTTGACGCCATCGATCGGCGTCCCGATATACATCAGGTGAAGATGTTCGGCTCGCGCACCGGGCCGGTGTGAGAAGCCGACAGTCCAGGAGTTCCCGAAATGACCGAACTCAGCGACGACCAGAAACGCGACTTCGAGGCAGCGGCCTTCCGCCGGCTGGTAGCGCATCTGCGCGAACGTGGCGATGTCCAGAACATCGACCTGATGAACCTCGCCGGCTTCTGCCGCAACTGCCTGTCCAACTGGTATCGCGAGGCCGCCGACGCCGAAGGTGTCGCGCTCTCGAAGGACGAATCGCGCGAGATCATCTACGGCATGCCCTACGCCGAATGGCAGGCGCTCAACCAGACCGAGGCGTCGGAAGCCAAGAAGGCGAAGTTCGAGGCGAGAAGGCCGAAGGATCACTGAGCTAGCGGCACGGCACCGGATTAAACGTCGGCGGGACAGCGCCCCCCTCTGGCCTGCCGGCCATCTCCCCCACTTGGGGGGAGATCGGATGTAGCGTCGACTTTCGCCAATCTCCAACGCTGCAGGATGAACGGCGCGCCGAAACCGCCAATCTCCCCCCTTGTGGGGGAGATGTCCGGCAGGACAGAGGGGGGCGCGAAGGATCGCTACCGAACGGTTTTGTCGTTTCGCTTCGACTTGGCCCACAAGCTCTGGCGGTCAGACGCTTGACTGCCGATTGAATCGATCTAATTTGCCGCTCGAAATCCACCGGCGCACCGGGTTCGAAGAATGACCTTGCAAACCACGATGCAGGCCGCGACGCGCGGCCGCTGGGCCGTCGCCGGCATCTTCCTCGCCAATGGTTTCTTGACCGGCAGCTGGGCGCCGCAGATCCCGGTGTTTCTCACCCGGCTCGACATCACCCGGTTCACGCTCGGCCTGCTCATCCTGCTGTTCGGCGTCGGCGCCGTGATTTCCATGACCTGGTGCGGCCACCTCATTTCCAGGCACGGCTCACGCACCGTGACGCGCTGGTTCGGCGTCTGCGGCAGCTTCGGTCTGCTGATCGTGGCGCTCGCGCCCAACGTCCCCCTGGCTGCGATTGCCATGCTCATCTTCGGCGGCTCGATCGGCGGCATGGATGTGGCGATGAACTCGAATGCCGTCGTCGTTGAAAGAAGGCTTTCGCGGGCGATCATGTCGTCCTCGCACGGCTTCTGGAGCCTCGGCGGCTTCGCCGGCGGCGCGCTCGGGGGCTATTCGATCCAGAACTACGGCTATCTTCCCCATGCCGTCGCGGTGACGGCGATCGCCTTTGCCGTGATCGCCTTTGCCATTCGCCATCTCATCGCCGAAGACCGGCCGCAGGCGGTCGAGCACCAGAAATTCACGCTGCCCCGGCACACGGCCGTCTACCTGGTCGGGCTGATGGCGCTGCTCACCATGATCTCGGAAGGCGCGGTGCTCGACTGGGCAGCGCTCTTCCTGCATCAGGAGCTGGGCGCCGACCTTGCGGTTGCCGGCCTCGCCTATGCCGCCTTCTCCGGCGTCATGGCGCTGATGCGTTTCCTGGGCGACGGCGTGCGCAACCGCTTTGGCGCGGTGGCGACGCTGCGCGGCTCGGCCCTGGTCGCCGCCGCTGGCATGCTGGTCGCCGGCCTCTCGCCCTCGCCTTACCTTGCCATCGCCGCCTTTGCCTTTTGCGGTTTCGGCATCGCCAACATGGTGCCGATCATCTTTTCGGCGGGCGGCAACCAGGAAGGCATGTCGTCGGGCACCGGCATGAGCGTCGTCACCACCATGGGCTATTCCGGCATATTGGTGGCCCCGTCGGCGATCGGCTTCGTCGCCGAGCATTCGAGCTTCGGTCCGATCTTCGTCGCGCTGTCCGGGCTGCTGGTCGTCGTGCTCTTGATGGCGGGCCTCGCTCACCGGGCCGAATTCGCTCCCGAGCCACTGCCGGCCGAATAGCGCTTCAGCTCCTCATGCAGGAAATCCGCCACGCGACGGATGCGCATGCTGGTGCGCACGTCGCGATGCATGGCGAGCCACACCGGCAGGACCGGCAAAGGCACGTCCGGCAGCAGCTTCTCCAGGGCCGGGTCACGCGTGACCAGCGGCTCCTGGCCGATGCCGATGCCGTTGCCGGTCCGCACCGCTTCCCACAGCACGATCTGGTTGTCGGTCCGGAAGCGGAAATGGCTGCGGCCGACCGGAATGCCGAACGCGGTGAAGCCGCGAATGATCTCGTCGCTGCGGTCGAAGCCGACCAGGGCGTGCCCGGCGAGGTCGGCGGGTGTTTCGGGGTGGCCGCGCCGGTCGAGATAGGCGCTTGCCGCACATAGGCGGAGCGGTATGTCGGTGACCTTGCGCGCCACCAGCTCGTTCTGCGCCGGCCTGACCATGCGGATGGCGATGTCGGCATCGCGGCGCAGAAGGTTCTCGACCTGGTTCGAGGCGACGATCTCCACCTCGATGCCCGGCTCCTCCTCGCCGAGACGCGCCATCATGTCCGGCAGCACGAAGGCAGCGACGACCTCGCTAGCCGCGATGCGCACCGTGCCCTCGATCGCTTCGACCGAACCCAGCGCCAGCAGCGAGAACGCATTGGCCTGCTCGCTGACCGCCCGCCCGCGCTCATAGAGCGTGCTGCCGGCTTCCGTCAGCTCGTAGCCACGCCGCCCGCGCCGGAACAGCGTCACGCCAAGCGCCTGCTCCAGCTCGCCGATATGGCGGCCCAGCGTCGGCTGGCTGGCCGCCAGCCTGCGCGCCGCCGCCGAGAGACTGCCGGTCTCGGCGACCGCGACAAAACTCTTGATCAGGTTCCAGTCGAATTCTTTCATTCATTTTTGAATAACAGAACGCCGAAGAAGGTCAATTTCAATTCGATCATGAAGGCACCAGATTAGCCGGACAAACGCAAACAACGGAGAGAACACATGACCAAGATCGCAATCCTCGGTGCCAATGGCCGGCTCGGCCGCGTGGTTGGCAAGGCGTTCATCGACGCCGGCTTCGACGTCCGCGCCGTCACCCGCACCGGCAAGGTGCCGGCGGAACTGAAGGGCGCAACGGCCGTTGCCGGCGACGCGCTCGACCGCCAATCCCTGATCCGCGCAACGCAAGGCGTCGACATCATCTTCAACGGACTGAACCCGCTCTACACCGACTGGGGCAAGTGCATGCCGATGGCCGAGAACGTCATGGCCGCCTGCCGCGAGAACGGCGCGCTGCATCTCTTCCCGGGCACCGTCTACAATTACGGCTCGCCGATGCCGCAGGTGATCACCGAGGAGACGCCGTTCCATCCGACCACCGAGAAGGGCCGCATCCGCTGCGCCATGGAAGCGCTGTTCCGCGGCGAGGCCGAAGCCGGTCGGGTGCGCACCATCGTGCTCAGGGCGGGCGATTTCTTCGGCGGCACCGGCAGCGGCTCCTGGTTCGATCTCGTCGTCGCCGCCAAGATGGAAAAGGGCGTCTACACCGCGCCCGGCCCGGCCGACCTGACCCATGAATGGGCCTATCTGCCGGACTTCGCCGTCGCCTTCGTCGGCTTGGCGAAGAACCTCAACAAAACGGGCTTCTTCGAGGCCATCAACTTCCCTGGACATGCCATCACCGACCTCGACATGAAGGCCGCGGCCGAGAGGGCGCTGGGCCGCAAGCTGAAGCTCTCCTTCATGCCCTGGTGGGTGCTGAAAGCCGGCAGCCCGTTCGTGGCCATGTGGCGCGAGATCGTCACGATGTCTTATCTGCGCTTCGAGGCGCACCGGCTGGTGTCGGCGCGGCTGGTTGAGGTCATCGGCGAAGTCCCGCACACACCCCTCGACCAGGCGGTCAGGGAGGCGCTGCAGGATATTGGTATCGCAGTGGAGTCGTCGCATCTGGCTGCTTGATCGACAGATGCATAAGAAAACGGCCGGGCCTTCGGGCCCGCCGAAACGCGTTGAAGATCAGATCCGGCCCATCAGGAGCAGGATCAGCAGCACAATCAGGATGACACCGACGATACCGGATGGCCCGTAACCCCAGGAGCGCGAATGCGGCCATGCCGGCACCGCGCCGATCAGGATCAGAACCAGTATGATTACGAGAAGTGTCGTAATGGTCATGAGAAGCCCTCGCCGGCTAGAGCAATTCCAGGAAAAGTGTGAGCGGTTTTCCGTCCGGAATTGCGTAAAAATGGGTGGAGCGGTTCGCCGTTTCCGTGAAACGGTGAAACGCTCTGGTAGAACTGAGGGACAATGCAAAAAGCCGCCCGGTTGTTCCCGGGCGGCTTTTGTCCTTGGAGTTGTGAAACCGCTCTATTCCGCGGCTTTCGGGAAGGCCTCCGCCGGCTCAACGCCGGCTTCCGTGACCGGCTCGTCGGTCGTGACCTTGCCCTTGCCGCGCCGGAACAGGCGGCCGAGCCAGTTGCGCCGCTGGCCGGGCTTCACCTTGGCGCGGGTGAACACCATCAGCATCGACGGCGTCACCACCAGCGTCAGCAGTGTGGCGAAGGACAGGCCGAAGACGATCGCCGAGGACAGCGAGATCCACCATTGCGTCGACGGCGCGTTGATCGTCGTCTCGTGATGGAAGATTTCGAGACCGAGGCCGAAGGCGATCGGCAGCACGCCGAGGATGGCCGACACCGCCGTCAGCACCACCGGACGGGCGCGCTCGCGGCAGGTCTGCAGCACGGCGTCCATCTTGTCCCAGCCTTCCTCGCGCAGACGGTCATAGGTGTCGATCAGCACGATGTTGTTGTTCACCACCACGCCGGCCAGCGCGATGACGCCGATGCCCGACATGACGATGCCGAAGGCCTCGCCCGTCAGCAGCAATCCGAGGAAAACGCCGATCGTCGCCATGACCACGCAGGACAAGACAAGCCACACGCTGGTGAACTTGTTGAACTGCGCAAGCAGCACCAGGAAGATCAGGAAGATCGCGGCGCCGAAGGCCTTGCCGAGGAAGGCGCTGGCTTCCGCGCTGTCCTCGTTGGAGCCGGCAAGCTTCCAGCGGATGCCGCTGCCGAGACCCATGTCGGCGACGGCCTTGGTGACCTGCTCCTGCACCGCCGCGACCTGCGCGCCGGCGCTGACATTGGCCTGCACAACCACGGTGCGCGCGCCGTCGATACGGTTCAGGATGCCGACGGTCGGCTCCGGCTTGCGCACAACGAAGTTGGAGATCGGCACCGACCCTTGCGAAGTCTGTACCCGAAGCTCGTCGAGCGTCGACAGCGTGCGCCGGTCTTCCGGCAGGCGCAGCCGTATGTCGACCGCCTTGTCGGCGCCGGCCGGCCGATATTCCGACAGCTTGAGACCGTTGGTCACCAATTGCACCACCGTGCCGACCGAAGTCGGGCTAATGCCGTATTGCGCCGCCTTGGCGCGGTCGACCTCGATTGCCCAGTCGACGCCGGGCGGCGGCAGGCCGTCCGAGATGTCGATGACATTGGGTATCTTGGCGATGCGTGCCGCAACCGCGCGCGCCTTGTCGTCGAGCCCGGCCGGATCGGCGGCCGACAGTCGGATCTGGATGGGCTTTCCGGTCGGCGGGCCGGCTTCCGGCACGCGCACCTCGACATCGACGCCGGGAATGCCGGCCATGACGCCGCGCAGGTCGTCAAGGATCTGGTTGGCGGACTTGCGCTGGCGCCAGTCGACGAACTCGTACTGGATGACGCCGACCACGTCCTCGGGAATGTCCTGGCCGCCGCCCTGCGTCTTGCCGACGCGCGTATAGACCGATTTCACGCCGGGCCAACCGAGCAGCCGGTTTTCCGCCGTCTTCGTCGCCGCGTCCATTTCCGCCAGCGAAAGATTGCCGCGGGCATGCACATAGAGCAGGCCGTAGTCCGGCTCGACGCTGGGGAAGAACTCGACGCCGGCGCCATATTTCGAATAGGCGAAGCCGACGCCGACCAAAAGGCCGACGGTGAGCAGGATGACGGTGATCGGGAAGCGCACCGCCTGCTTGACCACGGCCATGTACCAGCCGTCGCGATTGCCCTCCTCATGATGCTCCGGCGCCTTGGCGAATATGGCGCCGAGCGTCGGCGCGAAGACCAGCGCGTAGAGCATCGAGGCCGACAGCGTCACGATCAGCGTGATCGGCATGTACTTCATGAAGTCGCCGATGATGCCGGGCCAGAAAAGCAGCGGCGAGAAGGCGGCGATGCGCGTCATCGTCGCCGCGATGACCGGGCCGGCCATGCGCTTGGCGGCCAGCGCGAAGGCGTCCGCCTTCGGCATGCCCTCGCTCATGCGCCGTTCGGCGAATTCGGTGACGATGATGGCATCGTCCACCAGCATGCCGACCGCCAGGATAAGGCTGAACAGCACGATCATGTTGATCGTGTAGCCCATCATGGCGAGCAGCAGGATGCCCATCAGGAAGGACGACGGGATGGCAAGGCCGATGAGCAGCGAGGCTCGCCCCGACAGCGCGTAGAGGATGACGATGAACACGAGGATGACCGCGATCATCACATGATTCTGCAGGTCGCCGAGCAGTTGGTTGACGAAGACGGACTTGTCCTGCGTGTAAGTGACGTGCATCCCCTCGGGCATCGTCTTGATAAAGGTGTCGGACACCTGTCTGACATGGGTCAGCGTATCGATCAGATTGGCACCGATGCGCTTCTTCACTTCGATGGCGATGGCCGGCTTGCCGTCGAGGCGGGTGACCGTCTCGGCGTCCTTGAAGGTCGAGCGGATGGTGGCGACGTCCTTGGCCTGCACCACGGCGTTCGGCGTGGCAACCACCGGCAGGTTGGCGACATCCTCCGGCGTCACGATCAGCGACGGCACCTTGACCGCGTATTTGCCTTCCGCGCCCTCCAGATTGCCTGCCGCGACCAGGCTGTTGGAGGCGCCGACACCCTGGATCACCTGGTCGAGCTGCAGCCCGTAGGAGGAAAGCTTCACCGGATCGATGACCACTTCGACCAGATCGTCGCGCGCGCCCTGCAGCGAGCCTTCGAGCACGCCGGGCACTTCCTCGATGCGGTCGCGCAGCTCGCGCGCGGCGGACGTCAACACGCGTTCCGGCACATCGCCGGAAAGCGTGACGACGAGCACCGGGAATTCCGAGACGTTGACCTCGTTGACCGTCGGCTCCTCGGCCGCCTGCGGCAGGTCGGCCTTGGCGTCCTGCACCTTGCTGCGCGTATCCTGCAGCGCCGTTGCGAGATCCGTCTGCGGCTGGAACTCGACCAGCACGTAGCCGCCGCCCTGGAAGGCGGCCGAGCGCATCTCCTTGAGCCCTTTGAGGCTCTTGAGCTTGCTTTCCATCGGCCTCAGCAGCAGGCGCTCGGAATCCTCCGGCGAGATGCCCTGATAGATCAGGCTGACATACATCATCGGAATCGGAACGTCGGGCTCCGCTTCCTTCGGCGTCGACTGATAGGCGACCCAGCCCGCGACGAGCAGGAACAGCAGCGCCGATATCGTGAGGCGGGCGTTGTTGATGGCGAGTCTGACGATATCCATGACTTCGGCCTGTTATTTTTTCGGAGGCTGCGGACCGCCATCGCCGGGCTGGCCCGGCGACCGACGCGTCGTGCTTTACTGCGTGCCGGCGGTGGCTTCGCCGATCAGCTTGTTGATGGTCGCCTGGTCGGCCTCGACGGGCTTCACCTGGTCGCCTTCCTTCACCAGCTCCTGGCCGGCGACGATGATGCGCGCATCTTGCGGAATGCCGCCCAGCACCAGGCCGTGCGGCGTGTCGTCGACGAGGTCGATCGGGAAGAAGGCCACCTTGTCGTCCTTGCCGACGGCGCGGATGCCGAGGTCGCCCTTGTCGCCCAGCGTCACCACCGAACGCGGCAGCATGACCGCGTTGGTCGGCTCGGCGCTGAGCGTGATCTCGGCCGTCATGCCGGCGGGGATGGACCCGTCGGCATTGGGGATCGCCACCTCGACGCGGAAGGTGCGGGTCTGCGCCGAGGCATCGCGGCTGATATAGCGCACCGTGCCGGTGACCTTCTGGTCGTTGACCAGGCGCACATCGGCCTCGTCTCCGATCTTGACGTAGCGCAGGTCGCGCTCGCTGATCTCGCCGCGCGCGATCACCGGGTCGAGCTTCAGGATCGTCGCCACCTCGCCGCCCTGCATCACCGAGCTGCCGAGCTCCACCGGAATGCGGTCGATGACGCCGTCGAAGGGCGCCTTGACCTCGTTGCGGTCGAGTTCGGCCTGG
The DNA here is from genome assembly GCF_033977325.1 of Mesorhizobium vachelliae. Lineage (NCBI taxonomy): Bacteria > Pseudomonadati > Pseudomonadota > Alphaproteobacteria > Hyphomicrobiales > Phyllobacteriaceae > Mesorhizobium > Mesorhizobium vachelliae. Next base: position 603,275 of record NZ_JAVIIR010000003.1, on the reverse strand, counting down.
GCGGTGTCGAGCTGCGATTGCGCGAGCGTCAGGTTGGAGCGGGCGGTGTCGAGCTGCAGCTTCGGCAGATTGCCTGTCTTGGCCAGCCGCTCGGCAGCGTCGAGCTCCGCCTTGCGCTGCACCAGCAGCTGCTTGGCGTTGTCGACATTGGAGATCTTCTCCTCGGCCGCGAGCATCAGCACCAGGTCACCGGTCTTCACGTGATCGCCCTGCTTGACCGGCAGCTTTTCGATGACGCCGGCGACACGCGTCGCCAGCACGGCGCGCTTGTCGGCCTCGGTCAGGCCGGAGATGCGGATGGCGCGCGCGAAGGTCTTGCGCGGTGGGGTGACCACCGCGACGGTGCGAGGCGCGGCCTTCGGCTCGGCCTCGGCCTTGTTCGGCTTGGCGGCCTCCGGCTTGCCGGCGTCAGTCTTTTTGTCGGTGGTAACCGACTTGTCCGCGGCGCTGCCGACGGACGAGAACTCGCCCGTCCCCATCCAGGCCGCGAATCCGATGAGCACGGCAATGGCTGCAAGCTTGTGAAACCTGATTTTCGGCATCGTCATTTTTCCGTTGCAGGACCTGGCGAGGTCGGCGCTTCCGACTCGGGCGCGCGGCCGATATGGGTGTGCGCGGGGCTTAGTTCAATTTGCCGTGATCGGCGGACGCGCGCTTCTAGCTGAAAGTTGCGGCGCAATATAGTCGGAAAAGTTACGGGAACATTGCAGCTTGGAACGCTGTGCCTCGACAAAGGCCCGCTTTTCTGCCAGCCGGCTGGCGCTTTTGCGGGCGCCGACAGGTTTCCCCGAGGTTACTGGCAGCAGCCGTCAGCATGATGCGAAAAACCTTCCATAGCCGGCGACAATCGCTTGGTTGGAGCGCGGTCACCCCCCGCTATGCTCCGGTTGAAGCTGTCAAGTGATGAGATTGAGCAGCCGGAAGATCCGCTCGAATGTCCTGCCATAAGGCGGGCGCAGCAGGCTGCCGGCGCTGAGCTTCGACTGGATGAAGATCGGCTTTTCCTTGCTGAAGGTGCGGAACCCCCATTCGCCGTGATAGGCGCCGGTGCCGCTCTCGCCGACGCCGCCGAAGGGCTGCCGCTCCTGCACCAGATGCAACATGCAATCGTTGACCGTGACGCCGCCGGCCACCGTCTCGCGCATCACCCTTTGGCGGTTGGCGCTGTCGCTGCCGAACCAATAGAGCGCCAGCGGACGCTCGCTCCGGTTCACATGCTCGATGGCCTCGTCGACCGTGCCATATTCGACGATCGGCAGCACCGGCCCGAAGATCTCCTCGCGCATCAGCCGCAGATTTTCGCCGGCATTGCGCACCAGCACGGGCGCCATCTTGCGGTCGGTGACGCCGAGCGTCTCGTTCGCCGGGTTGACCTCGATGATGTCGGCGCCGCTGTCGCGCGCCTCGGCGACCATGTCGCCAAGCCGCCGGTGATGCCGCTCGCTGACGATCGCCGTATAGTCGCGATTGTCGCCGAGGCGCGGATAGAGCTTGGCGATCGCCGCGACGAACTTGGCCGCGATCTCCGCACCCTGCCCTTGCGGGACCATGAGGTAATCGGGCGCGATGCAGGTCTGGCCGGCGTTGAGCAATTTGCCATAGGCGACGCTGGCGACGGCCGCGTCGAGATCGCAGGAGGGATCGAAGATCGCCGGCGACTTGCCGCCGAGCTCGAGCGTCACCGGCGTCAGATTGGCGGCGGCGGCCAGCGCCACCTGACGACCGACGACGGTCGAGCCGGTGAACAGGAGATGGTCGAACGGCAGCGACACGAAGGCCTTGCCGACCTCGGCGTCGCCAACCATTACGCTGACCTCGTCGGCGTCGAAATATTTTTCGACTAGGCTGGCGAGCAGGTCCGAGAATGTCGGCGTCAGTTCCGACGGCTTGATCATGACGCGATTGCCGGCAGCGAGTGCCGCGGTCGCCGGCGCGACGGCGAGCTGGAAAGGATAGTTCCAGGGCGAGACGATGCCGACGACGCCGAGCGGCTGCGGCAGGAGGCGGTTGCGTCCCGGCAGGAATGGCAGGCTGGTCGCGACGCCGCGCTCGCGCATCCAGGCGCCGAGATGCGACAGGGCATGCCTGATGCCGGCGCGCACCACGAACAGCTCGGCAAGCCGCGTTTCCTCAGCCGAGCGGGCGGAGAAATCGCTGTCGATCGCGGCACATATCTCGGCGTCGTGCTTTTCGGTGAGCGCGAGCAGGCGCTTCAGCCGGTCCTTGCGCACGTCCAGCGTCGGGAACGGCTCCTTCTCGAAGGCCCTGCATTGCGCTTCAAACCTGACCCCAAGAGCGTTCTGTCTGGTCTGCAGCATCGCGACCTCTCCTTTACGTTCAGGTAAGTTACATCGCCCCGAAAACCGAATCCAGCATTGCCCCAGGTTCCGTTGGGGAATGCTCCAGCGATTGCCCCGAGCCAAGCACACCCAGCCATGCCTTTGGCGGTCCGCAAACGGCCCTTTTCGCCGTTCATGTATCGATTGGGCATCGGCGATGGCGCGGCTCCTGCAAAAACAGCAAGATCGGTCGAGCGCCTCATGTCCGCGCGGCTTAGCTGGTGCTGCCACGGAGAATAAAACGATGAAGGCGGCGGTTCAAAACCACCATGCCCGGATGCGGCGGGTGCTAGATCACATAGACCGGCATCTGGACGACGATCTGGACCTGGACGCGCTGAGCGGCGTCGCGGCCTATTCGAAATATCATTTCCACCGGCAGTTTACGGCGACCTTCGGGCTGTCCGTGCACCGCTATATCCAGCTCGCCCGCATGAAGCGCGCTTCATTCAGGCTGGGCCACGCGGACGCCGAAAGCGTCACGGATATAGCGATGGATGCCGGCTACGACGCACCGGATGCCTTCGCCCGCGCCTTTCGTCAACGGTGCGGGCAATCGCCTTCCACGTTCCGGAGATCTCCCGACTGGGGGTCGTGGCTGATGGCCTTCGGGCCGCTCGACAACGCCAGGAGAAAACTCATGCAGATCATCTTTACACCGGAAGACGTGACGATCCGCGACGTGCCGCCCACCCCGGTGGCGATCATGGAGCATCGCGGGGATCGGGCAACGCTCGGCGACACCATCCAGCGCTTCATCGCCTGGCGCAAGGCAGCCGGCCTGTCGCCCGAAACCAGCCCGACCTTCAACGTCTTCCGTTCCGAGAGATGCCCCGCTGTCGCGGCCGACTACAGCATGGACATCTGCGTCGGCACCGACCAGCCGATCGCGGCGGACGACGAGCAGATGAAGGCCGGCGTGATCCCCGGCGGGCGCTGCGCCGTGCTGCGCTATCCCGGCAACACCAACAATCTGGAGCCGGCCGCGCTCTACCTTTATCGGGAATGGCTTCCGGCCAGCGGCGAGGAAGCGCGCGACTTTCCAATCTATTGCCAGCGGCGGCTGTCCTTCCTCCCGGAACTGTCGGTGCCCGAGATCGTGGTCGAGCTCTTTCTGCCGCTGAAATAGCGCGGCGGGAACGCGGTCTCTCTCTCCGTTCGCAAGGAACGGACCGGCCGCCATTCAACCAATCCCGATCAGGCGCGGCGCCGCGCGGATTCCGGCTTGATGCGCGCGGCGAGGAATTCCTTGACGCGCCTCCCCGGCGCCGGACCGCGCAGCGGTTTGAAACCATCGTCGAGCTCGCCTGAGAGATCGAGTGTCGGCCGCTGGCCGACAGCGTCGTAGTTTTCTTCCAGCCAGTCGCTGGCGGCGCTGCGGCCGAGGTCGCGCAGATAGGCGATGAAAGCCCATTCGGCATTGACCTTGGACGAGGCGGACAGGTCCTTGAAGGCCTCGTCGGCATCGATGCGGTGCATGCGGATGTCGCGATATTCGCCATGCGGCAGGCGCCCGGCCGCGATCAGCTCCTTGACGAAGGCGATCGAGCGGAATTCGCGCAGCAGCCCAGCGTTGAAGGTGATCTCGTCGATGCGGTTCTGGATCTCGTTGGCGCTTTTCGGCGTGCCTTCGCGCACGACCGGGTTGATCTGCACCAGGAGCACGTCCTCGGTCGCCGCCGTCTTGAAGAACGGATAGAGCGCAGGGTTGCCGCCATAGCCGCCATCCCAATAGGGCACGCCCTTGATCTCGACGGCGCGGAACAATTGCGGCAGGCAGGCGGAAGCCATCACAGTGTCGAGGTCGATCTCGCCGTCGGAGAAGACGCGCAACTGTCCGGTCTCGACATTGGTCGCCGAGATGAACAGCTCCATCGACTTGCAGGCGCGTACATTGTCGAAGTCGATCTCCTTCGCCACCACGTCGCGCAGCGGGTTGAGGCCGAGCGGGTTGGCGACATAGGGGGAGAACACCCGCGACATCGTGTCGAAGAAGACATAGCCGGGCGTGTTCTCGATCGACCAGTTGCCCCAGACCACGTCCCAGGGCATGCGCTGCACCGGGCTGAAGCGGCCCTTCGCGGCCACCGCCCGCCAGAAATCGTCGAGCTTCTTTCGCGCGCCTTCCACGCCGCCCCGGACAAAGCCGTCGGCCAGCGCGACCGCGTTCATGGCGCCGGCGCTGGTGCCGGACACCGCCGCGATCTCCAGCCGCCCATCCTCCAGCAGCCGGTCGAGCACGCCCCAGGAAAAAGCGCCATGCGAGCCGCCGCCCTGGAGCGCGACGTTGATCTTCTTCTTTTCCTCCGCCTTGCCGTTCTTCGCCATGGCGTTCCTTGTCTCGATGCGCCGGTCTGCCGCCACGTCATTTGGGCGGAGCCGGCGCGGTCAGTCTATGTTGCAGTGCAACATATAAGGGCGGACCAAGGCAAGAACACGAACACACAAGCGTGATCGGATGAAATTTTGATCGTGGCGGGCTCTTTCCTCGCCCCACGAAAGTGGGGAGAGGTGGCCCGGCGCAGCCGGGACGGAGAGGGGTCTTCGCGGCCGCCGGAAGTTTGCTGTCTGGGAACCCCACAGGATCGAGGATTCGTTGCTTCGCCGGGAAGGGACGCACCTCACGGCCGGCGTCCCCCTCTCCGTCCCGGCTTCGCCGGGCCACCTCTCCCCCGCGTTGCGGGGGCGAGGAACTGCTTCTCAAGCAACCAGATCCGGCATAGGCCCGACATAGCGCGACTGCGGCCGGATCAGCCGTCCAGTCGCCTGCTGCTCGCGGGCGTGCGCGATCCAGCCGGCAACGCGGCCGGCGGCAAAGACGTTGGAGAAGGCCTCCGTCGGAAAGCCGACCGCTTCCAAAAGAAGCGCGGTGTAGAACTCGACATTGGTCTGGATCAAGCGCTGCGGCTTGGCGACGCGAAGCACCTCAAGCGCCGCCTGTTCCACCGTCTCGGCGAAGGCCAGTCGGCTACCGGTCTCGTTACGGGAGCCGAGTTGCCGCACGACCGCCTTCAGCGCGTCGGCGCGCGGATCGCGCACGCGGTAGATGCGATGGCCGAAGCCCATGATGCGCCGGCCATGCGCGATCTCGTTACGCAGCCAGGCCGCAGGATCGCCGCTCGCCTCGATGGCGTCCAGCATCTCGATCACCGGTCCCGGCGCACCGCCATGCAGCGGTCCTTTCAGCGCCCCCAGTCCGGCCAGGATCGCCGAGGTCAGCCCGGCCTGGGTCGAGGCCACCACGCGGGTCGCGAAGGTCGAGGCGTTGAGACCGTGGTCGCAGACCGTCACCAGATAGCTGTCCAGCGCCTTGGCAAGTTCAGGTGAAGCGGTGCCGGCGAGCATCCGCAGCATATCGCCGGCATGATCGGCCTTTTCGTCCGGAGCGATCGGCGCCTCGCCCCGGCCCAGGCGCAGCAGCGCCGGCGTCAGCACCGCGGGCGCCGCGATGAGCCGCAACGCGTCGGCAAGCCCGTCGCCGTCCGGCAGGATGGCCATGCCGGCCCGCATGCCGCTGTAGATGTCGAGCGGCGCAAGCTGGGCGAGCAGCGGCTGCACAAGCTCAAATACTTCGACCCGCGCCTTGCCGATCGCCTTCTCCAGTTCTGCATCGCCGGGAAGATCGTCAAAGAAACCGTCGAACAGCAACCGGACCACTTGCGCGTAGCGCCAGCGGCCGGCGAGCTCCATCAGCGAATGGCCGCGGATGGTGAGGTGCCCGCCCACACCGTCGACATCGGAAAGCACCGTGTCGGCCGCCACAACATCATCAAGCCCATTCGCCATGATCATCTCCTTGACCTTTTGCGCATTGCAATTAATGCTCGTCAATCAATGCATCAATCTTGATCAAGACAATCAATGTAAGGCGGCAAATGACGGAGTGGCTGACGCGGGATGAAGCGCTGGAGCAGCTGAACGTGCGGCCGCAGACGCTTTATGCCTATGTCAGCCGCGGCCGCATCGGCATGAAGCCGGACGACGCCGATCCGCGCCGCAGCCAGTATCGCGCCGACGACATCGCCGCGCTCGCCACGCGCCGCGACCGCGGAAGAAGCCCCCAGGCAATCGCCGAAAGCGCCATCGCCTGGGGCGAGCCGGCCATCGCCACGTCAATTTCGACGGTGCTGCATGGCCGCCTCGTCTATCGCGGCAGGGACGCGGTGGAATTTTCGGTGACGGCGACGCTCGAGGAGACCGCCGGACTGCTGTGGGCCTCCGACCGTCCGGTGTCGTTCGCCTCGTTGACGCCGTCGGCCGCCCGGCAAAGCGGCACGCCAACCGCCTTCGCCAGGCTCTCGGCGCTCGCGGCCGGAGGCTGGTCGTCGCTCGGACGCAGGCCGGCCATGCTGCAGCAGGACGGCGCCGCCGCGACCAGCGCGCTGGCAACCGCGCTCGGCGCGGCGCCGGGCTCGGAACCGGTGCATACGCGGCTGGCGCAGGGCTGGTCCGTGGAGGCCGCCAGCGCCGATCTTATCCGCAAGGCGCTGGTGCTGATTGCCGATCACGAGCTCAATGCCTCGACCTTCGCCGCCCGCGTCGCGGCCTCCACCGGCGCGCCGATCGCCGCCTGCCTGCTCGCCGGCCTCGCAACGCTCACCGGCCCGCGCCATGGCGGCGCGGGGGCCGCAGCGATCGCGCTGGTCGAGGACGCGGAGCGGCTGGGTCCGGACGAGGCGATCGCCCGCTGGCTCGCCCATGACCGGCCGCTGCCGGGCTTCGGCCATCCGCTCTATCCGGAAGGCGATCCGCGCGCCGAGGGCTTGTTCTCCGGCCTGAAGATCGACGACGGGCTGTCGCGACTGCGCAAGGCGGTCCTTGCCGCGACCGGCCTGCATCCGAACATCGATTTTGCCTTGGCCGCGATGACGCGCAGCCTGCGCCTGCCGTCCGACGCGCCGTTCCGCCTGTTCGCGCTCGGCCGCAGCGTCGGCTGGACGGCGCATGCCATCGAGCAGGCGATCAGCAACAGGCTGATCAGGCCCCGCGCCCGCTATGATGGGCCTGCTGGATGAAGGGAAACTGACGGCAACAATAAGCACCTCGCCGTTAGGGTGAAGCGCTCCAGGTTGTGTCGAGATTCAGGTCAGGCCGAGTCGAAAATGGTGCCTTTCGAGAACCGAAGCGGAGCGTACTTAAAGTACGTGAGCACCGGAAGCGCAGAAAGCCACTATTTGAAGGCCGGCCTCACCTGAATATCGACACAACCTAGGACATCGTGTCCAGCTTGCGCTGCATGGCCGCAATCTGCGCCTTCAATTCCTGCAGATCGTCGCCCTTTTCTTCCTTCTTCGGCGGCTCGGCAGGGGTTGCGGAATTGCCGCCGGCGGACGGGAACGGCGTGAACATGCGCATGGCGTTCTGGAACATCTCGACATTGCGGCGCGTCTGTTCCTCGAGCGCCTTCATCGGCGTCTTCATCATGTCTATCGGCGTCTTGCCGAAGGCGCCTTTGAGCTGCTCGCGGAACCGCTCCTGCTCCTTGGAGAAGGCGATCATCGACTGTTCGAGGAAGCTCGGCACGATCATCTGCATCTGATCGCCGTAGAAGGAGATGAGCTGGCGCAGGAACGGGATCGGCAGCATGTTCTGCCCATCCTTGTTCTCCAGCTCGAAGATGATCTGCGTCAGCACCGGATGGGTGATGTCGTCACCGGTCTTTGCGTCCTGGACCGTGAACTCCTCGCCCTTCTTGACCATCTCGGCCAAGTCCTCGAGCGTCACATAGGTGCTGGTGCCGGTATTGTAGAGCCGGCGATTGGCATACTTCTTGATGACGATCGGGTCGTCTTTTGCGGCCATCCGTATCCTCCCCAGGACACCGGCACCTTCAGGAGTAAGCGGCCGGTAACGATTGCGCCCTTTAACGAGGATACGCGCAAAAGCGTCACAATTCCAAGCGGTTTGTGCACTGCGGCATCATTTAATGCTGCACAGCCATTGCAAAATCCGCTGCATGGCCGACGTCACGTTACCGCGACTGGCGCGCGCCCTGCTTGCCGCGCATGACGGCCATGCCCATTTCCGGTTTGACTCAGGGTTTGGAACGGGCAAGAAAGTCCTAAAGCAATCTCGAAAATACGACACCTCGAAGCCTGGAGAAGAAAATGTCCGCTTCCAATCCCATCGTCGTCGCCAGCGCCGCCCGCACCGCGGTCGGCTCCTTCAACGGCAGCTTCGCCGCAACGCCCGCGCATGAGCTCGGCGCCGTCGTCATCAGGGAATTGCTCGCGCGTTCCGGCGTCGAGGCGGCGGAAGTCGACGAGGTCATCCTCGGCCAGGTGTTGACCGCCGCTCAAGGGCAGAACCCGGCGCGCCAGGCCTCGATCAATGCCGGCCTGCCGAAGGAGACCACTGCCTGGGGCCTCAACCAGGTTTGCGGATCGGGCCTGCGCGCCATCGCGCTCGGCATGCAGCAGATCGCCACCGGCGACGCCAAGGTGATCATCGCCGGCGGCCAGGAATCGATGTCGCTGTCGCCGCATGCCGAGCATCTGCGGGCCGGCGTCAAGATGGGCGACTACAAGATGATCGACACCATGATCAAGGATGGCCTGTGGGATGCCTTCAACGGCTACCACATGGGCAACACCGCCGAGAACGTCGCACGCCAGTTCCAGATCACCCGCGAAGCCCAGGACGAGTTCGCGCTGGCCTCGCAGAACAAGGCCGAGGCCGCGCAGAAGGCCGGCAGGTTCAAGGACGAGATCGTCGCCTTCACCATCAAGGGCAAGAAGGGCGACACAATCGTCGACCAGGACGAGTATATCCGTCACGGCGCGACGCTCGACGCCATGACCAAGCTGAAGCCCGCTTTCGACAAGGACGGCACGGTCACCGCCGCCAACGCGTCCGGCATCAATGACGGCGCCGCCGGCGCGCTGCTGATGACCGAGGCCGAGGCCGCCCGCCGCGGCATCACCCCGCTGGTCCGCATCGCCTCCTGGGCGACCGCCGGCGTCGATCCGTCGATCATGGGCACGGGTCCGATCCCCGCTTCGAAGCGGGCGCTGGAAAAGGCCGGCTGGTCGGTGAAGGACCTTGACCTCGTCGAGGCCAACGAGGCCTTCGCCGCGCAGGCCTGCGCCGTCAATCAGGGCATGGGCTGGGATCCCTCGATCGTCAACGTCAATGGCGGCGCCATCGCCATCGGTCATCCGATCGGCGCGTCGGGCGCCCGCGTCTTCAACACGCTGGTCTACGAGATGCGCCGCCGCGGCGCCAGGAAGGGCCTCGCCACGCTTTGCATCGGCGGCGGCATGGGCGTCGCGATGTGCGTGGAAGCGCTGTGAGCTCAGCAAATGGGGAGTAGCGAATAGGGAAGAAAAAAAGCGTCGCGCCGCGGGATATCAGGTCCCTACTCGCTATTCGCTACTCCCTGTTCGCTCCTCCGATCAAAAAAGGGAGGAACAAAAAATGTCGAAGGTAGCAATCGTCACGGGCGGGTCGCGCGGCATAGGCGCGGCGATATCGGTGGCCTTGAAGAAGGCCGGCTATTCGGTCGCGGCGAACTATGCCGGCAACGACGAGGCGGCCCAGAAATTCAAGGCCGAGACCGGCATCCCCGTCTACAAATGGTCGGTCGCCGACTACGACGCCTGCGCCGCCGGCATCGCCCAAGTCGAGGCCGATCTCGGTCCGGTCGCCGTGCTGGTCAACAATGCGGGCATCACCCGCGACGCCATGTTCCACAAGATGACGCCCGCGCAGTGGAAGGAAGTGATCGACACCAACCTCTCCGGCGTCTTCAACATGACGCATCCCCTGTGGAGCGGCATGCGCGACCGCAAGTTCGGCCGCGTCATCACCATTTCCTCGATCAATGGCCAGAAAGGCCAGATGGGCCAGGCCAATTATTCGGCTTCGAAAGCCGGCGACATCGGCTTCACCAAGGCGCTGGCCCAAGAGGGGGCTCGCGCGGGCATCACTGTCAACGTCATCTGCCCCGGCTACATCGCAACCGACATGGTCATGGCCGTGCCGGAAAAAGTGCGGGAGTCGATCATCGCTCAGATCCCGGTCGGCCGCCTCGGCGAGCCGGAGGAGATCGGGCGCTGCGTCGTCTTCCTGGCGTCGGACGAGGCGGGCTTCATCACCGGCTCGACCATCACCGCCAATGGCGGCCAGTACATCACCTGATACGCACCACCGCCAAGGCAGCTCCGGCAACGGAGCCGCCTTTTTTGCGCGCCGGCAAGCTCGGCGCGACACCTTGCCTCAATTCGGCACGCAAAGGTTAACGGCCGCGGCCGGGCCCTGTGGGCAACCCGTTCACAAGCTGTGAATTTTCGGTGGGCGAGCTGTGGATAACACCATATCTAGGGGTGAACAAACCGGGAAAATAACCAGATCGCTGATTCGTCGCCGATTCGTTCTGGCTTTGGCCGAAAAATTAACGGCGGACGACGCAAACATCACCGAATTCGTTAAAAGCGATTAAGAAAAATCAACAATTTCATAACCTTGAAGACAAGGGTCAGGTCGACCGCGACCGTTCACCGGCAAAGGTTAACGATGGCCAGGGTCCGGCGGAGGCCACGCAGGAATCGGGCCAGTTTCGCGATTCAGCATGTGGTGAGACTCGGCGTCAAAAAATCCACATATAGCCGTGAACAAAACCTGAATCAGAACGAGTCAGCGATTCGTCGCTGATTCGTTCCAGACTCGTTCCAGCTCTTAACGACAGCCGGTTTAGGTCGGCGCGTCCATTCCCGCCCGCCCGAGAAGAACATTCCGCTTTCGCTTGGCGTCCTAAATCCCTATGTGTCGGCTGTCACACGCGGCGGCGGCGCCGCGCTTCCGACCAAAAGCGGCAGAAAGACTTATTTCCGAGCCGATGAACATCCAGCCGAAACACTCCCAGCCATTGATCCTTTCGGGCCGCGACGTGACGGCCGTGCTGGGCCCCACCAACACCGGCAAGACCCATCTCGCCATCGAGCGCATGGTCGCGCATGAGACAGGCATCATCGGCCTGCCGCTGAGGCTCCTTGCACGCGAGGTCTATGCCCGCGTCTGCGAGAAGGTCGGCGCCCGCAAGGTGGCGCTGATCACCGGCGAGGAGAAGATCGTGCCTGCCGGCGCGAAATATTCGGTCTGCACCGTCGAGGCGATGCCGCGCGAGACCGACGCCGCCTTCGTCGCCATCGACGAGGTGCAGCTCGCCGGGGATCTCGAGCGCGGCCATATCTTCACCGACCGCATCCTGCATCTGCGCGGCCGCCAGGAGACGCTTCTGCTGGGCGCCGCCACCATGCACGGCATACTGCAGAAGCTGCTGAAGGGCGTATCGGTGGTGACGCGGCCGCGGCTGTCGCATCTTGCCTATGCCGGCTCGAAGAAGCTCACCCGGCTGCCGCGGCGCACGGCGATCGTCGCTTTCTCGGCCGACGAGGTCTATGCCATCGCCGAGCTGATCCGCCGGCAGCAGGGCGGTGCTGCCGTCGTGCTCGGCGCGCTCTCGCCGCGCACCCGCAACGCCCAGGTGGAGATATTCCAGTCCGGCGATGTCGACTATCTCGTCGCCACCGACGCCATCGGCATGGGCCTGAACCTCGACCTCGAGCACGTTGCCTTCGCCCAGAACCGCAAGTTCGACGGCTATCAATATCGCAACCTGACAGCCGCCGAGCTCGGCCAGATCGCCGGCCGCGCCGGCAGGCATCTGCGCGACGGCACGTTCGGCGTCACCGGCCAGGTCGATCCGTTCGACGAGGATCTGGTCAAGAAGATCGAGGCGCATGATTTCGACCCGGTGAAGGTGCTGCAGTGGCGCACCGCCGATTTCGACTTTTCCAGCCTCGACGCGCTGAAGCGCTCGATCGAGACCAATGCGCCGGTCGAAGGGCTGACACGCGCGCTGCCGGCGGTGGACGCGCAGGCGCTCGACCACCTGTCGCGCGACGGCGATATCCGCGCTTTGGCCACCGGCAAGGAACGCGTGGCGCTGCTTTGGGAAGCCTGCGCGCTGCCCGACTACCGCAAGATCGCGCCAGCGCAGCATGCCGACCTCATCGCCTCGATCTATATGGACCTTGCGCGCCACGGCCATGTCGATGAGAATTACATGGCCGAGCAGGTGCGGCGCGCCGACACGACGGAAGGCGATATCGACACGCTCTCGCACCGGATCGCGCAGATCCGCACCTGGACTTTCGTCTCCAACCGCCCCGGCTGGCTGGCCGATCAGCTACACTGGCAGGAAAAGACGCGCGAAATCGAAGACAGATTGTCGGATGCGCTGCATGAGCGGTTGACGAAACGCTTCGTAGACCGCAGGACTTCCGTCCTCATGCGGCGCCTTAGAGAAAATACCATGCCTGAAGCCGAAATCAGCCCTACTGGAACCGTCCTCGTCGAAGGTCATCATGTCGGCGAGTTGCAGGGGTTCCGCTTCACCGCCGACCAGAGCGCCGGCGGCGAGGACGCCAAGGCGGTGCGCACCGCCGCCCAGAAGGCGCTCGCGGCCGAGTTCGACGCGCGCGCCGAACGCTTTGCCGCCTGCGCCAATGGCGACCTGGCGCTCGGCTCGGACGGCGTGCTGCGCTGGATCGGCGCGCCGATCGGCACGCTGGTCGCCGGCGACGAGGCGTTGAAGCCGCGCCTGGTGCTGCTTGCCGACGAGCAGCTGACCGGCCCTGCCCGCGACAAAGTCGCGGCGCGCGCCGAGCGTTTCGTCAATTTCCAGATCGAGTCGCTTTTGAAGCCGCTGGTCGATTTGAAGAATGCCGACCAGATCACCGGCATCGCGCGCGGCATCGCCTTCCAGCTGGTCGAGCATTTTGGCCTGATCAACCGCCGCGACATCGCGGAGGAGATGAAGTCGCTCGATCAGGAGGGGCGCGCAGCGCTCCGCCGCCTCGGCGTGCGCTTCGGCGCCTACCACGTCTTCGTGCCGGCGCTGATCAAGCCGGCGCCGGCCGGCCTGGTGACCTTGCTTTGGGCGCTGAAGAACGACGGTAAGGACAAGCCCGGCTTCGGCGACGTGGTGCATGCGCTGGCGTCCGGCCGCACCTCGGTGGTCATCGACCCGGCCTTCGACAAGACCTTCTACAAGCTCGCCGGCTACCGCAATCTCGGCCGCCGCGCCGTGCGCGTCGATATCCTCGAGCGGCTGGCCGACCTCATCCGTCCGGCGACCAACTGGAAGCCCGGCCTCGGCCAGCGCCCGGACGGCGCCTATGACGGCCATGCCTTCATGGTGACGCCGCCGATGATGTCGATCCTCGGCGCCACGACCGACGACATGGAAGAGATCCTCAAGGGCCTCGGCTATCGCTCCGAGGCAAAGCCGGCCGCCGAGGTGAAAGCGAAGCTCGACGCGCTCGACGCCGCCGCGCGCGATGCGGCCGCGGCCAAGCTTGCCGTGGAAGAGACGGCCCGCGCCGCGCGGGCGGCGGAAGCGCAAGCTGCGGCAACCGGCACAGTCGCAGAGGCAACGGCCGAGGGCTCGGAGCCGGCAGCCGTCGAAGCTCCGGCTGAAGCCGTCGCGGGAGCGGCAGCGGAACCCGTCGCGGAAGTTCCGGCCGAAGCCAGCTCGGAAGCAGCAGCGGAACCTGCCGTTGAAGAGCCGGCAGAAGTTGCGGCCGAGGCCGCGGAAGAGGCTCCCGGTGTGGAGGCCCCCGTTGCTGCAGTGCTTGAGTCGGCCGAAGGCGCCGACGCCCTTACCTCCCCCTCGATGGGGGAGGTCGCGGCGCGAAGCGACGCGGGTGGGGGTGACAGCGCCGACGATGCAGATAACACCGATACCGCTGGCGCTCCCCCCGCCCCGGCGCTGCGCGCCGAATCTCCCCATGAGGGGGAGGGTAAGGCCGGCGAAACTCCCGACGAGGCTGAAGAGCCGAAGCCTGTCCTTCTGTGGCGCCAGGCGCGTTTCGACCATCAGCGTCCGCGTCACCGCCGCGACAATCGTCCGCGCGGCGGCCAGCCCACACGCGAGGCCGGCGCCGGAGGCGGCCAGCCTGGCGACAAGCCGGCGCACGAAGGTCGCCGCGACGGCGCCGGCAAGCCGCGCTTCGACCGATCGAAGTTCAAGCCGAGGCCTGAGACAGGCGATCGGCGCGAAGGCAGGCCGCAAGGCGAGCGCCCGGATCGTCACGAAGGGGGCGGGGGCCGCCGCGAGGGCCGTCCCGACTGGAAGGGCAACAGGCAGGAGGGCAAGGGCAACGCTTCTGGTGGCAAGCCGGCCTTCCAGGGCAAGCCGCGCGAGGAACGCCCGCAGCGCTTCGACCCGGATTCGCCTTTCGCCAAGCTCGCCGCCTTGCGTGACCAGCTGAAGAAATAGGCTCAAGCATGATCCCGAAAAGTGGGAACCGGTTTTCGAATAAGATCATGCTCCAACGAAGAGACAGCATGATCCCGAACCGAAGGACCGCGTCAGCGAAAAGTGGGAACCGGTTTTCGGATCAGATCATGCTCCAGCAAAGTTAGCCCGATGGTTGGAGAAGGCCGCCAGCGCATCGACAAATGGCTGTTCTTCTCGCGCGCGGTGAAATCGCGGTCCCTGGCGGCGAAAATCGTCGTCGCCGGGCGCGTGCGCATCAATCGCGACAAAGCAGCGCAGGCCTCCGATCTGGTCAAGCCCGGCGACGTGCTCACCATCACGCTCGAGGGCCGCATCCTGGTCTGGAAGGTCGTGAATTGTGGCACGCGACGCGGCCCGGCCGACGAAGCGCGGCTGCTCTACGAGGACATGTCGCCGGCGCCGACGCCCAAAGGCGGGGCGATTCCCGATGCTATTCCAGCCTTACGCGAGGCCGGCAGCGGCCGCCCGACCAAACGCGAGCGGCGGCAGACCGACCGTCTGCTCGGCGATGATTGAGACATAAGCGGCCCAGGGGCGGGGCCGGAGCAATTCCAGGAAACATGCGCGGCGGTCAGGCTGGGTGACCTCGATCTGCCTTTCCGATTGGAACTCTATTCCGGACCCCTGGCTCCGCCAGCAATCCCTGCCCTTGCATGCGGCGGGCAAAGGCGTTACCTCAGCCAAAAAGCCCAACAAAATGGGACGTCCGGAGCCTGCAATGACCTATGTCGTGACCGATAATTGCATCAAATGCAAATATATGGACTGCATCGAGGTCTGTCCGGTCGACTGTTTCTACGAGGGCGAGAACATGCTCGTCATCCACCCCGACGAGTGCATCGACTGCGGCGTGTGCGAGCCCGAATGCCCGGCCGACGCGATCAAGCCGGACACCGAGGGCGGCCTCGACAAATGGTTGCAGATCAATTCCGAATATGCCGAGAAATGGCCCAACATCACCGCCAAGAAAGAGCCGCCGGCGGACGCCAAGACCTTTGACGGCGAGACCGGAAAGTTCGAGAAATATTTCTCGGCGGAGCCCGGCGAGGGCGATTGATATAGCGGCCGGCAACCCCGGCCTGACGCGACGTAACGTGGCCGATACAATTGCTGTCTTGACAGGCAGCGACCCTGTTTGGCGTTAGCGAACGCAGCAAAACCTTGATTCTTCCGACTTTTTGTGTTACATAAGCGAAACATGCCGGTGACACGACGTCGATTTATGGCGCTAACGCCCCAAATCACTGAAAGGTGAGCTTTTAGATCCGGACCAGAGCGATCTGGGGCAGGCGGTCGCATTCGTGCGATATGCCGGTCCCTGCTTTTCCGGTGGGCTCATCCCGTTGCGCGGCTAACGGTCGGCTGTCGCCGATCGCGTGGGTTTTAGCCGGCGCCGCCATGCCGGCGCTACAACTAAGGAGTTCAGGGCGTAATGGCAACGATCACCCCGCAGAAGAAGTCCAGCGCAGCGCGTCACGGTTTCAAGACCGGCGAGTTCATCGTCTACCCGGCGCATGGCGTCGGCCAGATCGTGGCGATCGACGAACAGGAAGTGGCAGGCCACAAGCTGGAACTGTTCGTCATCGATTTCCAGAAGGACAAGATGCGGCTGAAGGTGCCGGTCGCCAAGGCGACCTCGATCGGCATGCGCAAGCTGTCGGAAGAGGACTATGTCGACCGCGCGCTGAAGGTCGTGCAGGGCCGCGCCCGCATCAAGCGCACCATGTGGTCGCGCCGCGCCCAGGAGTATGACGCCAAGATCAATTCCGGCGACCTGATCTCGATCTCGGAAGTGGTGCGCGACCTCTACCGCGCCGACAACCAGCCGGAGCAGTCCTATTCCGAGCGTCAGCTCTATGAAGCCGCGCTCGACCGCATGGCCCGCGAGATCGCCGCGGTGAACCGCATGTCGGAGACCGAGGCGGTGCGCCTCATCGAGGTCAACCTCAACAAGGGTCCGAAGCGCGGCGCCAAGGCCGACAACGAGGAAGCCGAGCAGGAAGAAGCTGCCTGAGCTTTCCGCTCATCGAATATGAAAAACCCGGCCTCGCGCCGGGTTTTTGTTTCTGGAGCCTCTTTCCTCCCCGGAGTTCAGCCGCCAGCTTCCTTCTGCGCCTCTTCCTGCCTGAGCGAAGCGATGAAGCGCTTGGTCCGCTCGCGCTCCGGATTGTCGAACACGACCGCGGCCGGGCCCTTCTCGACGATCGAGCCGGCATCGAGGAAGACGACCTCCTGCGCGATCTTGGAGGCGAGCCTGAGATCATGCGTGGCCATCACCATTGTTGTGCCCTCTCGGGCCAATTGCCCAAGCACGTCGACCACTTCCTGTGCCAGTTCCGGATCGAGCGCCGAGGTCGGCTCGTCGCAGAGCAGCACGCGCGGCGACGGCGCCAGCGCCCGGGCGATCGCCACGCGCTGCTGCTGGCCACCTGACAGCGTCGCCGGCCAGGCGTCGGCCTTGTGCGCCATGCCGACCTTCTCGAGCAGCGCCAGCGCCCGCTCGCGCGCCCTCGGCTCAGGCCATTTCAGCACCGTCACCAGCCCTTCCATGACATTCTCGATCGCCGTTCGATGCGGAAAGAGCTGGAAATTCTGGAACACCATGCCGGTCTGCAGGCGGATGCGCTGGACGTCCTTGGCCGGCACCTTGATGCCAGGATGGAAGGCAAGGGTCTCGTCACCGATGCGCAAGGAACCGGACGTCGGGATCTCCAGGAGGTTGATGCAGCGCAGGAGCGTGCTTTTGCCGCCGCCCGAAGGACCGACAAGCGCCGTCACGCTGCCCTCGTCGAGGCTGACGGTGACGCCTTTCAGAACCAGATTGTCGCCGAAGCGCTTTTCGATGTCGGTGAGGCCGATCATGCGTTGGCCTCCAGGAACCCGCCATAGCGGTTGAGCCGCACCTCCAGCCGCGCCTGCAGCGCCGACAGCACCGAGCTCAACGCGAGATAGAGCGCCGCCGCCTCGACATAGAGGATCAGCGGCTCGTAGGTGGTGGCGACGATGCGCTGCGCGGCCTGGAACATCTCGGGCACCGTGATCGCCGCCGCGAGCGAGGTATCCTTGACCAGCGAGATGAAGGTGTTGGAAAGCGGCGGCACCGCGACCCGGCCGGCTTGCGGCAGGATGGTGCGCCGCATCGCCTGGCTCCAGGTCATGCCGATCGAATAGGACGCCTCCCATTGGCCCTTCGGCACCGAGCCGATCACGGCGCGGATGATCTCGGAGGTGTAGGCGCCGATGTTGAGCGTGAAGCCGATGAGCGCGGCGGGAAAGGCATTGAGCAGGATGCCGGCCGACGGCAGGCCGTAGAAGATAAGGAAGAGCTGCACCAGAAGCGGTGTGCCGCGAAAAATCCAGACATAGAAGCGCACCAGCGCGACCAGCGGCTTCGGGCCGAACAGCCGGATCAGTGCCGTCACCAGTCCGGCGATCAGCCCCAGCGCGAAGGACAGGAGCGTCAGCGGCACGGTGAAGATCAGCGCCGCCCATAGCAGCGTCGGCAATGATTCCAGCATCAATTGCAGCCAGTGCGGCACGGGGCGCTTCTCCCTTCCAGATACGGCGGCGCGTTCCCCCGTATGGCCTGACTATCACGCAAAAACCGGCGAGCCGTCAAAGACGGCCCCGATGAATGTCGTGTAAAAAATGGCGGGCCGTCTTTGACGGCCCGCCATTATCCGAACAAAGGACGATTGCCTTACTTCGAAACGTCCTGACCGAAATACTTGTCGGCGATCTTCTTATAGGTGCCGTCGGCCTTGATGTCGGCCAGTGCCTTGTTGATGGCCGCGACCAGCTCCGGATCGCCCTTGCGCACAATGACGCCGGAATAGTCGGCATTCTCTTCCTGCGCGGCGATCTTCACATTGGCGTCGGGCTTGTGCTTCTTGAAATCGAGGAAGGACAGGCTGTCGTTGATGGTGGCGTCGGCGCGACCTGTGAGCAGAAGCTGAATCGACTGGTCGAAGCCGTCGGTGCCGACGAGCTCGGCGCCGTTCTTCTCGGCGAGCTTGCCGAAATTGGAGGTCAGCGACTGCGCCGACTTCTTGCCCTTGAGATCGGCGAAGGTCTTGATGTCGGTGTTGTCGCCGCGCACGATCAGCACCGCCTTCGAGGCGATGTAGGGATCGGAGAAATCATACTTGGCCTTGCGGGCGTCGGTGATGCCGACCTCGTTGATGACGGCATCGTAGCGGTTGGCGTCGAGGCCGGCGATCAGCCCGTCCCACTTACCTTCGAGGAACTCGACCTTGACGCCGAGCTTGTCGCCGATGGCCTTGGCGATCTCGACATCGAAGCCGACCAGCGCATTGGACTCGTCGTGATAGGTGAAGGGCGCGTAGGTGCCTTCAGTGCCGACCTTGAGCACGCCGGCCTGCTTGATCTGGTCGAGATTGGCGCCGGCATGGCCGGCGGTGATCGCCAGAACCTGCAACGTTCCGGCAATAAGGAGCGGTTTGAGCCATTTCATTTTTCTGTGATCCCGTTTTGACCGGTGCCCCGGCGCGATTGTGAGAGCCGGAAACTGACAGATAGAAGGCTGCAAAATAAGGAACCAGATTTCAAATATCGGCTCTGCCAGAAATCTGGTTCTCAAAATCGGCCAGAAATCCGCCAAACGGCTTTTCCCGGCAGATAACAAAATGTTCCCGCTGGCAACATCTGCCCCCTTCGGGCGGCGGAACCATCCATGCGCCTGATACGTTGCATGGCTGTTGTAGGGCGCGGCGGCGTCTTTTCAACCGTTGTTAGTGCAATCGCCGCCAACAGGAGCCGGTATGATCGAGGACGCGGCAGGACGGACACTGGTCCGGGCGGCAATGAGGGCTCCCTATCTCGAGCGCGACGAGGAGCATGTGCTTGCGCTCCGCTGGAAGGAAGAGAACGACCAGCACGCGCTGAACAGGATCACCGTCGCCCATATGCGCCTGGTCATCTCCATGGCCTCGAAATTCCGCCATTACGGCCTGCCGCTCGGCGATTTGATCCAGGAAGGCCATGTCGGCCTGCTTGAGGCGGCGGCCCGCTTCGAGCCCGCGCGCGAAGTGCGCTTCTCGACCTATGCCACCTGGTGGATCCGCGCCTCGATGCAGGACTATATCCTGCGCAACTGGTCGATCGTGCGCGGCGGCACCAGTTCGGCGCAGAAAGCGCTGTTCTTCAATCTGCGACGCTTGCGCGCAAGGCTGGCCAACGGCGCCGAGCCGCTCTCCAACGCCTCGCTCTACCGCGAGGTTTCGGCCGCGCTCGGCGTGCCGGAAGCCGACGTGGCGATGATGGATTCGCGCCTGTCCTCGCCCGACAGCTCGCTCAACGCGCCCTTGGCCGACGAGAACGGCGCCGCCGAGCGGATGGATTTCCTGGTCTCCGAAGACCCGCTTCCCGACGAGATCGTCGGCGAGAGGATCGATGTCCAGCGCCGGGCCGTCTGGCTGAAGAGCGCGCTCGGCGCGCTCAACGCCCGCGAGCTTCGCATCATCGAGGAGCGCAGGCTGAGCGATGACGGCGCCACGCTGGAATCGCTTGGCGAGCAGCTCGGCATCTCCAAGGAGCGCGTCCGCCAGATCGAGGCCCGCGCCATGGAAAAGCTGAAGCTGGCCCTGGTGAAACAGAACCCGGAATTTTTGGCGGAAGCCGCCTGAAGCCGATCAGCGCTCGAATTCAATAAGCAATTGAGTAAATAAGAAAATATCGCCATCGGGGCAGTTTTCCTTCATCCGTATTCTGGATTGTGAGGTCTTTAACAGACCATTGCGTCGCATTGGCCTCTCTGAAGCCTCCAGATCACAACATATGGAGGATTCGCCATGCTGCGATGCTGCGCGCTCCTTGCTGCCATGATCCTCGTGGGTCTCACGACGTTCGAGGCGCATGCCGATCGAAGGGTGGCCCTCGTGATCGGCAATTCGCAATACCGCGAAATCCCGGCCCTGAAGAATCCCGACAAGGACGCCGAGGATGTATCGAAGACATTCCGGCTGGCCGGTTTCGAGGTCTTCGCCGCCAAGGACCTCACCAGGCTTCAGTTCGAAGAGAAGTTCCGCAACTATCTCGCGGCCGCCGACGGCGCCGACCTGGCGGTCGTCTATTATTCCGGCCACGGCTTCCAGATCGGCGGCGAGAATTTCCTGATCCCGGTCGACGCGTCGCTCAAAGATGCGGCCGACATGGAAGTCCAGGCCATCAAGGTCGACGACATATTGCGGCAGCTGCGCTCGAGATCGAAGATCCAGATGATCATCCTCGATGCCTGCCGCAACGATCCTTTCCCGCGCAAGGACTATTGGCTGCGCGACCAGTTGATCGTCGCCGATGGCACCGGACTTGCGCAGGTGACAGGCTCGCAGAACACGCTGATCGCTTTTGCCACCGAGCCCGGCGCCGTCGCCTATGACGGATCCGGCGATCTCAGCCCGTTTTCATCGGCCTTCTCCCGCCGCGCGCTGACGCCGAACCAGGAGATACGCTCGGTCATGGCGGCCGTGCGTCGCGATGTGGTCAAGGCCACCAACGGCAAGCAGGTTCCGTGGGAGAATTCCTCGCTGCTCGATGACGTCGTGCTGATGCGCGGGACGGAGCAACCCGCGGCGGCGGCACCCGACGCTGAGCAGGATCAGCAGACGGCGGAGCGCGGAATTGAGGTCGCGGCCGCCGCCGAAGCGATGGGCAATCGCGACATCCGCGTCCCGGTCGGTGTCGGCCCGGTTCCGCTGAAGCTGGATTTCCCGGCCAAGGGTGCCGCGATCAGCCTCAAGCTTGCGAGCTACCCGGCGACCGGAACGCTGTCCCTGCCCGATCGCGGGCTTTCGCCGCAATCGACCCTGACGGCCGCCGAGGTCGACAAATTGCGCTACGAGCCGCAGGTCGGCTCTGCCGCTCCCGCCGACATCGGCTTCGAGATCCGCGCGGGCAATGCCGCGAGGCAGGCGACGGTGAGACTGTCGCCGAATGTCGATCCCTGCGACCAGGCAGCCGGCGAGCCACTTGACCTGCAGGGCGTCGTCCCGGGCCGGTTGCCGAACGAGATCGGCAGCGGAGCGGTGGAAGCTTGCGAGACGGCGGTGAAGTCCTATCCCGATATTGCGCGCTTCCGTTACGAGCTGGGGCGGGCGCTGCTGACGTCGGGCAGGGTCGACGAAGCCAGGCAGGCGATCCAAGAGGCCGCGGACAAGGGACATATCCGCGCTTTGTTCACGCTCGGCTCCATCGCCTCTGTCGACTTGTCGAAGGCGAACGACCTCTATTCGAAAGCGTCCGACAAGGGAGACCCCTACGCCATGGCCGTCTGGGGCCGCGCTTTGTTCGACGGTCTCGGCGTCCAGCGTGATACCGGCAAGGGGTTGGACCTGCTGCTCCAGGCAGCGGCGATGGGGCATGTCGATGCCATGAAGAACCTTGCGATGATTTTCAAGGAAGGCCGCAATGGCGTGCCCACCGACCCGGACCGCGCGCTGGCTTTCCTCAAGGCCGGCATGGAGCGGCAGGACGTGTATTCAATGGGCATCCTGGGCCTTCCCTCGCGCCCCGCGCGTAGCACTCCTGTGGTCTTGGCGTGCAAGGCCCCGAAGGTCATCACAAAGATAAAGGAGGTCCGCGTGCCGGCGCCGAAGCCGAAGACACCACCTAAAGCGCCTGTCCCACAGCCGGCCGATCCAGTGCCGACCGACAGCGGCAGGGCGCCATGGACCGGCAGCAATAGCTCCGATCATCCGGGCAACGGCGGCGGCGGCAAAGGCAATAGCGACTAAGGCATGTCTCCCGAAGTGGGAACCTGACGGTCTTTCCTACTTGTCGGTGACGATCTTGACCTTGTCGCCGGCCGATACGCTGGCGCCAGGCGACATGGCGTTGAGCACGCGGAACAGGTCGAGCTTGCGGTCGACGCCGACCATCTGGGCTGCGAGCGAGCCCATGGTCTGGCCAGCCTGGACGGTGACGACCCGGATATGCAGCGGCTTCAGCGCCGCCTTCTCGGCCGGGCTCAGCACCCGGAAGGAGCCGCTGACCGAGCGCGCGACGGGGTCCAGAGCGGTGCTGGCCGAGGGCGCGGCCGTCAGCAGCCTGTAGACCTGGCCGCCAGCGCGGATGACCGCGATGTCGAACTGCCAGCCTTGCGCGCTGGCATGCGCCATCGCCGCCTCGTTGCCGTTGACCGTCCCCTGGCGCACGCTGGCGTCTTCGAGCCCCGCCACCCAGCCGCTGCGGATGTAATCGGTGAGCGAGACCGACTTGTCGATCGCCACGCCGTCGAAGCGGATGGCGATGTCGCCCGGCCCGGTCGCGGTCACCGCGGCCGCCGAATTGTCGATGACGAAGCCGTCCGGCACGGTGAAGGAGACACCGAGATTGGGGTGCATGAAGGTCTGGCCGCGCACATAACCTTCTTCCGGCGTGTCGCCGTAAAGCAGGCCGTCTATGCCGGCAAGGAACGCGTCGCGGTCGCGCGTGCCAACCCCGGGCGGGCCGAAATTGCGCGCAAGGCGCTGCGCCAGCTCGATGCGCTGCGGCGTGTTGGGATGCGTCGCCAGGAAATCGAGGCTGGCATCGGTAGCGCCGCTGACCGAGCGGAAATCCGTATAGGCCGACATCGACTGCAGGAAGCGGCCGGCGGCATAAGGATCGTAGCCCGCCTCTCCGATCGACTTGATGCCGATGGCGTCGGCCTGGAGTTCCTGGTTGCGCGAGAATTGCGCGAGCCTGAGCTTGCCGCGGATCAGCGCCGCCTTGGCGGTCGGACTGTCGCCGAGCACGTCGGAAACCACCTTGGTCGCCAGGCCTTCCTCGGCCTCGAGCTGCTGCCGCTGCAGACCATGATTGGCGGTGACGTGGCCCATCTCATGCGCGATCACCGCGGCAAGCTCGGAGGAATCGTTGGCGAGCGCCAGCAGCCCGCGCGTCACATAGAGGTAGCCGCCCGGCAGCGCGAAGGCGTTGACATTGGGCGAGTTGAGGATGGTGATGCGGTAGGTCTGGGTCGGGTTGGCCGACACGACCGTCAGATTGCCGACGACCTTGGCCACCATGCGCTCAAGCTTCGGATCGGAATATTCGCCGCCATAGGTGGCGAGAATCCGCGGATGCTGCGCCTTCGCCATTTCGGCGAGCTTGGCGTTGGCAACGACATTGTCGACGGTGATCGGCTTGTCGGAAGGCTGGAAGCCGCTTTCCTGCACGTCCGGCGGCGTCAACATCTGGCAGCTGGCCAGCGCCACGGCAACGCCCGCCAGCGCGAAAAATCGTGCCAGTGGCCTCATCCACACTTTCTCAGCGCCGGTCGACAGATCGGCTTCCTTTCGAAATCTTTCGGCAAATCACGGCTCGGCCGGACCAGCATGGCCGGACCTAGCCACACTCCCCCGGACAAGGCAAGCAAACGCCGGATCACCCGTTGCCGGTTTGGCCGTAAATTATGTCCGCTTCCGGGCAATATGTTGTGATCCGGCAACGGTGCCGCCTCGATCGCCGATATAGCGCCTGAACGCATCCGGTCCAGACCGATCGAAGAATTCGTCGGCCGGCCCGGTCGCCGCGATCGTGCCCTCGTCGAGGAAGGCCACGTCCTGGCCGATGCGGCGCGCATCTTCCGGCTGATGCGTGACGAACAGCACCGTCATCTCGCGCTCGGCATGGATGCCGGCGACAAGATCGAGCATATCGTCGCGCAGTGCCGGGCCGAGCGATGCGAAAGGCTCATCGAGCAGCAGGACCGGCCGGTCGCGCAGCAGCACCCTCGCCAGCGCCACCCGCTGCCGCTCGCCGCCGGACAGCTCGCGCGGCAGCCGCTTTTCCTTACCCGCCAGGCCGACACGCGCCAGCGCCTCGGCGACGGCGATGCGGTCGGCGTCGCCGAGTTTCAGCGACGGCGAGCGGCCGAGCCCGACATTGGCTTCGACGGAAAGATGCGCGAACAAATTGTTTTCCTGGAACACCATCGACACCGGTCGCGCCGAAGGCGGCGTGTCGCCGATATCAATGCCGCCGATCAGCACCTTGCCCGCATCGGGCGTTTCGAAGCCGGCTATCAGATTGAGCAGCGTCGACTTGCCGGAACCGCTCGGCCCCATGATGGCGGTGATCCTTCCAGCCGTGAATTCGGCATCGAAGCGGAAGGAAGACTCGCCATAGCTGAACGAGACGCCATCCAGCGCGACGGTGAGGCCCTTTTGCGCGGCGGCGCCGTCGATGGTCGTCGTCATGACTTTCCTTCCCGCCCCAGCCAATCGGCGGCGACCACCAGCATCAGGCAGACAAGGCCGAGCAGCAAGGCAAGTCCCGCGGCGTCGGCTGTTCGGTAGCTGCCCATGCGCGCCAACAGCAGATAGGGCAAGGTCTGCACGGAATCGCTGCCGAACAGCGCGATCGCACCGAGATCGCCGAGCGACAGCGCCATGGCGAAGGCAAAGCCGGTGGCCAGGGGGCGCCTCAGCGACGGCCAGTCGATCAGGCTGAGCCGGCTCCAGCCGGATATGCCGAGCGCCAGGCAAAGCCGCTCATGACGCTCGCTCGCCGCGTCATAGGCCGGGCGAATGGTGCGGACGGCGAAGGGCATCGCCATCACCGCATTGACGGCGACGACCATGACCGGCGCGACGGCGAAGACATCGGTGACGTTACGGAGCGCCAGGAACCAGCCGGCGCCAAGCACGATCGGCGGCACGACGAGCACGAAGCCGGCGCCGGTGTCGGCGGCATGTTCGAGCAGCGACATGGCGTTCCCCAAGCGGCGCCGCAGGGCCAGCGCGCGCCGCGACGCGATCAATGCCAGCGACAGGGTCACGCTGAGCAGCGCCGCAAGCAAGGCGAGGCCCGCGCTGGTGAGCGTCGCGCGGCGCACCGCCTCTTCACCCGCAAGCCGGCCGAGATCGGCCTCCAGGCCTGAGAACACGGTCGCCAGCATCGGCCCGGCGACGAACAGCAGGGCAAGCGCGATGAGGCAGGTGTTCAGCACGCTTTCGAGCCGGCCCACCGAAAGGTAGCGGCGCGGCGCCACCGGCAGATTGGCATCGCCGACCGTGTTGGCGCCGAGCCGCATGAGCGCGACGACCACGATGAAGGTCAGCGCGATCTGCAGCAGCGTCAGCACCACGGCGCGCGCGGGATCGAAATCGAAGCGCAGCGCCTGGTAGATGGCGACCTCCAGCGTCGTCGCGGCCGGACCGCCGCCCAGCGTCAGCACGATGGTGAAGGATGTGATGCAGAGCATGAAGACCAGCCCGGCGACGCCCGGCAAGGCTGCGCGCAACGCCGGCCATTCGATCAGCCGGAAGGCCGGCCGGGCGCACATGCCGAGCTGGCTCGCCAGCCGCCACTGGTCGGCGGGAATGGTGCCCAACGCCTCGAGGAACAGGCGCGTCGCCAAAGGCAGGTTGAAGAAGACATGCGCGACCAGGATGCCAGAGAGGCCGTAGATTCCGGGCCACTCTCCGCCGCCAAGCCCGGCAAAGACGCCGGCAAAATATCCGGCGCGGCCATAGAGCGCCAGGATGCCGAGCGCGGCGACGATCGCCGGCAACGCTAGCGGCACGGTGAACAGCTGCAAGATCAGGCGACGCCCGGGAAAGTTCGGGTGCCGGGACAGCGCGCGCGCCACCATGAGCGCCGGCGCGACCGATAGCAATGTCGACAGCAGCGCCTGCCAGAGCGTGAAGCGGGCGACGCGCAGGAGGTAGCTGTCGAAGGCGGCGAGTGCACCGGATGGATCGCGCGCGCTTTCGAGGATGAGCCCGACGAAGGCGCCGCCGACGAGCACGGCGACTGCCGCGAGGGCGATGATGCCGGCGGTGACGCGGGAGTCAGAGCGCGGCGCGGACTGCACGCTGCACCACGTCGGCTTGAATTAGCGAGCGCCGCGTTCCTTCGCGCCCCCCTCTGTCCTGCCGGACATCTCCCCCACAAGGGGGGAGATCAGCAGTGTCAACGCTCGGCACCGTCCTGCAACGTCGGCGATTGGCGAAATCGTCGACGACAGCCAATCTCCCCCCTTGTGGGGGAGATGTCCGGCAGGACAGAGGGGGGCGCCGTAGAGCGATCATTTTGCGATAATTGGCAAATCCTACTTGCTCATCACCGCCAGCCACTCATCCACCCACGCCTTGCGGTTGGCGGCGACTTCCTCGGGGCTGAACAGCAAGGTCTTGGTCGGCCTGACCAATTTGTCGAAAGCCGGGTTGAGCGGCTTGTCGGTCTTGCCGGCCGGGAACATCCAGTTGGTCTCCGGAATGACGTCCTGGAATTTCGACCCGGTCATGAAGGCGATGAACTTTTGCGCCAGCGGGTTCTTCGCGCCGGTCTTGGTGATGCCGGCCACCTCGATCTGCAGGTATTCGCCCTCCTCGAAAGAGGCCGCCTGATAGCGTTCCGTGTTCTCGGCCACCATGTGGTAGGCCGGCGAGGTGGTGTAGGAGAGCACCATCGGCGCCTCGCCCTTGGTGAAGAGCCCATAGGCCTCGCTCCAGCCCGGCGTCACGGTCAGCACCTTGGTCTTGAGCTTGGCCCAGGCCTCCGGCGCCTTGTCGCCATAGACCGACTTCACCCAGAGCAGCAGGCCGAGGCCGGGCGTCGAGGTGCGCGGATCCTGGATCACGATCTTGTCGGCGCCGGTTCCCTCGACCAGTTCCTTCAGGCTCTTCGGCGGGACTTTAAGCTTCTGCGTGTCATAGACGACGGCGAAATAGCCATAGTCGAAAGGCACGAACGTGTCGTCCTTCCAGCCGCCGGGCACATTGATGCCGGAGACTTCGCCATGCGGCGCGAACAGGCCGCTCGCCTTGGCGTCGGAGGTAAGATTGGTGTCGAGGCCGAGCACGATATCGGCCTTGGTGCCCGCGCCTTCGAGCTTCACGCGGTTGAGCAAGGCGACGCCGTCGGCCACCGAGACGAATTCGAGATCGCAGCCGCATTCGGCCTCGAATTCCTTCTTCACCGCCGGGCCGGGGCCCCAATCAGCGGTGAAGCTTTCATAGGTATAGACGGTGAGCTTGTCCTTTGCCTCGGCAGGCGCGACGCCCGCCAGAAGCGAAACCAGGCCGGTTGCGAGAATAAGCTTGGACAATATCGCGCGCATCGGCGCCTCCTTCGTTCGAGTGACAAGGAATTGAGGCGCCGGAAGGTCCGAAACGTCTAATCCCTCCGCCGGTACAAACCGGATCAGGTTCAGCGGGTTGGCTTGACTGCCTCTCAGCCGGATCACGTCCGGCACCCCGTTAGAGCGTTTCGACAGATAGGCCCGGCCGAAGCGGCGCGCAAGCGGAAGTTTGCCGGGCATCTAACGCTCGGGCGCCGACCTCGGATGCGAAGGCCGCGCCACCCGGCTTCCGTTTCACCCGGCGGGCTGGTAAGGCGACGGCCATGGGCACATTCACCATCCTGCTCGGCGGCGAACTCATTCGCACGCCCCGGCTCGAACGCCAGATCGCTGGCTCGCGCGTCATCGCCGCCGACGCCGGCATCGGCCATGCCCGCATGCTCGGCCTCGTGCCCAAGCTGTGGGTCGGCGACTTCGACTCGGTGCCGGCGAACCTGCCAAAGGATCTGGCCGAGGTGCCGCGCAAGGTCTTTCCGGCCGAGAAGGACATGACAGATGGCGAGCTCGCCATCGCCGAGGCGCTCCGGCGCGGCGCCACCAGCCTCGTGCTGGCGGGCGCCTTCGGTGGCAAGCGCGCCGACCACGCCTTCCTGCATCTGGCGCTGGCCGTGCGGCTGGCCGAGGCAGGCACCACCGTGCTGCTGACAAGCGGCGCGCAGGAAGGTGTTCCCGTTTTGCCGGGCAGCGCCGCCTTCGACTATGCGGACGGCACCCTGTTTTCGGTGCTCGGCTTCTCCGAGCTCACCGGCCTGACGGTCACCGGCGCCAAATGGCCGCTCGACCGCGTCGAGGTGGCGTTCGGCTCTTCGCTCACTATATCAAACGAGGTCAAGGGGCAGCTTGGCATCGCGCTGGAACGCGGCCGGGCGCTGCTTCTGGCCCACCCCTATCCTCTTCCCGAAAGCTGACATTCCAGACATGGCGCCGCCACTCCTCAACCTCGACGGCATTAAGCTGACCTTCGGCGGCACCCCGCTGCTCGATGGCGCGGCGCTCAGCGCATCCGCCGGCGAGAAGATCGCGCTGGTCGGCCGCAACGGTTCGGGCAAGTCGACGTTGCTCAAGATCGCCGCCGGCATGATCGAGCCGCAGGACGGCGAGGTCTTCCGCCAGCCCTCGGCCACGGTCCGCTACCTGCCGCAGATGCCGGACATGGATGGCTTCGCCAGCGTGCGCGCCTATGTCGAGGCCGGCCTTGGCCCTGCCGACGATCCGCACCGCGCCACCTATCTGATGGAGCATCTCGGCCTCACCGGCGAGGAGCGGCCGAACGATCTCTCCGGCGGCGAGGCGCGCCGCGCCGCCCTGGCGCGCGTCATGGCGCCGGAGCCCGACATCCTTTTGCTCGACGAGCCGACCAACCATCTCGATCTTTCCGTGATCGAATGGCTGGAAGAGGAGCTTGTCCGCGCCTCTTCCGCCGTGATCCTGATCTCGCACGACCGCCGCTTTCTCGAGCGCGTCTCACGCGCCACCGTCTGGCTCGACCGCGGCCAGACGCGACGGTTGGACAAGGGCTTCGCGCATTTCGAGGAATGGCGCGACCAGGTGCTGGAGGAGGAAGAGCGCGAGCAGCACAAGCTCGGCCGCCAGATCGTGCGCGAGGAGCACTGGCTGCGTTACGGCGTGACCGCCAGGCGCAAGCGCAACATGCGCCGCCTCGGCGAATTGCAGGCCATGCGCCAGCGCTTCCGCAGCCATCGCGGCGCCGAGGGCACGGCCACCATGATGGCGAGCGACGCCGCCGAATCCGGCAAGCTGGTGATCGAGGCCAAGGGCATCGCCAAGAGCTTCGGCGACCTCACCGTGGTCAAGGGTTTTTCGACCCGCATCCAGCGCGGCGACCGCGTCGGCCTGGTCGGGCCGAACGGCGCCGGCAAGACGACATTGCTGAAGATGCTGACCGGCGAGCTGGCGCCGGACGCCGGCTCCGTGCGGCTCGGCGTCAATCTGGAGATCGCGACGCTCGACCAGAAGCGCGAAGCCGTCGACCCGGCCGAGACGCTGGCGCACTACCTGACCGACGGGCGCGGCGAGAACCTGCTCGTCAATGGCGAGCAGCGCCATGTCGTCTCCTACATGAAGGATTTTCTGTTCAAGCCGGAGCAGGCGCGTACGCCGGTGCGCGAGCTTTCCGGCGGCGAGCGCGCGCGGCTGCTGCTGGCCCGCGTGCTGGCTCGGCCGGCGAACTTGCTGGTGCTCGACGAGCCGACCAACGATCTCGACATGGAGACGCTGGAGCTGCTGCAGGAACTGGTCGCCGGCTTTGCCGGAACGGTGATCCTGGTCAGCCACGACCGCGACTTCCTCGACCGCACCGTCACCAGCGTGATCGCGCCGGACGGCAACGGCCGCTGGATCGAATATGCCGGCGGCTATTCCGACATGCTGGCGCAGCGCGGCGGCTCGAAACTGGAAGACCGCAAGGCAAGGTCGAAGGCTGAAGCAACCGAGGCTTCGCCGAAGGCCGAACAGGCCGCGTCGAAGGGCCCAGCGAAAAAGCTCTCCTTCAAGCAGAAATTCGCGCTGGATTCCCTGCCCAAGAAGATCGAGGCAGTGACGGCCTCGATCTCGCGGCTGGAGAACAACATCGCCGACCCGTCCTTCTACGAACGCGACCCGGCCTCATTCCAGAAGACCATCGCCGCGCTCGACAAGGAGCGCACCACGCTTGCAGCACTCGAGGAAGAGTGGCTGGAGCTGGAGATGCTGCGGGAAGAGATGGAGGGGTAGCACCCTCATTGCGCCGGAGAGCCGATGCGCATAAACTATGCGCATGTCGAGGTGACTATCATGCGCAAGATAGCGACAAACGCAAATCGCCAGCCGGCTAATCTGTCGATCGATTCTCAGCTCATGGCGGAAGCCAAGGGGCTCAACGTGAACGTATCGCGCGCGGCGGAAGCGGGGATAGCGGAAGCGGTCGCCGCCGAGAAGACGCGGCTGTGGAAGCTTGAAAACCGCGCGACGATGGACGCCTGGAACGACTATGTCGACAAGCACGGCATCCCGCTCACTGAACATCGGCAATTCTAATGGCGCGTTATGACGTCTTCGCCAGCGGCATCGAAGGCGGATATCTGCTCGACGTTCAATCCGACTTGTTAGACCACTTCAAGACTCGCGTGGTTGTTCCGCTTCTGCCGCTGACCTCAGCACCCTCGCCAATGCGCAAGCTGCATCCGGTCTTCGAGATCAACGGCCGGAAGATGGTGATGGCCACCCACCTGATCGCTACGGTCGCGGCGGCCGAACTCGGCGAAAATCGAACCAATCTTACGAGCCACCACGACGATATCATCGCGGCGCTCGATATGCTGTTTCAAGGTTTTTAAGGCCCGTCCTATCTTTTTTTACGCAATTCCGGACCTCACCCCGACGTCTTCGCCGCCCAGGCCTTCAGCGCCTCGTCGAACACTTTCTCGCCCGGGATGCCCTTTTCCATGGTGAGCAGCGCGCGGCGTCCGGTCTTGTAGACCACCGGCACGTCGATCCAGTCCTGGCCCCTCAGCAGCGTCAGATTGGCGTCCTCGTCGGCCTTGGTGTCGTTGAGCGCGACGAGGAAGAAGCCGTCGGCGATCTTGGCCGGAATGCCGATCAGCGGGCTGCCGGCATCCTGCTCGGAGCTCTTCATGGCGATGCGCAGGATGTTGTCGACGCCGCCGCCGTCAAACCCTTCCGGCGTCAGGAAGATCATCTCGATGATGTGGCTGGCCGGCAGGGTCTGGTCGGTGTTGCGCCGGATCGTCAAGCGCAGCTGGATATTCTTGCCGGGGATCGTCGCCTCGGCGCGGATCGCCGGCTCCGGCGGCAGGTCGCCGCCGGGCGATTCCTGCACCAGCGACCAGACGATGCTGCCGGGCTCGGCCGTGCCCTGCTGGGTGCTGGTGCGCTCCTCGTAGAAGATCGCCTTCTGCCCGACCGGGACGGTCGCCTCGGCTGTCGCCGGCGCGGGCGGCGTCGTGGCTGCGGCCGGCGGCGCTGCTGCAGCCGCGGGTGGCGTGGCGCCAGCCGCGGGCGGCATAGCGCCAGCCGCGGGCGGTGTGGTTCCTGCCGCCGGCGGTGTCGGATTGGCCGCGTTGGTCGCCGGCGCCGCCGGCGTTGCGGCAGGCGCCCCAGGCGTTTGCGTGGCCGGAGCAGGCGGGGTCGCCGCTGGTGCCGTTGCCGGCGCGGCCGGTGGCCGCGACGTCAGCGCCGCAACGGATTCGCCCTCTCCGATCGTCGCCTGTCCGCCGGCGGGACCGGGATCGGTCTCCTTGCCCTCGGGCGTCAGCCGTTGCGTGAACTTGTTCGCCTCGGCTGGCTCGCTGGCGCCGGCGGGGGCCGGCGCCGCGGCCGTCTCGGGCACCGGCTTGGCCGGGGCCGGCTTGACCAGCGGCTCCGTCGAGACCGTCTTGCTCCCGCCGCCGCCAAGGCCGAAGAGCGAGCCGAACGCATTCTTGTTCAGCCATATGCCATAGCCGCCGCCCGCCAGCACCAGGAGCGCGATGAGAGCGGCGATCAAGCCGCCATAGCCACGCTTGCGCTCCCGCGGCTGTGGCCGCAGTCGCTGAAAGGTATCCGCCGCCGGCTGCTCGTCATTGGCAAAGACGTCGCTGCCATCATCGGCATCGGCCGCGTCCATGCCTGCCAGGCCAACATCGTCCTCGCGCGGCGACGGCATCGGCGGCGCCGCCTTCTGCCAGGCTGGCTCTTCCTTTGGCGCGGCCTGCCAGGCCGGCTCCGTCCTTGCCGTGTTCTGCCAGGCCGGCTCGGCCTTCGCAGCGTTTTGCGGCGCGGGCTCCGCCTTCGGCGCGCTTTGCCAGCTCGGTTCCGTCCTGGCGGGCGGGACCGCCGGCTTGAACGGTTCGGATTTGAACGGGTCTGGCTTGGCAGTCACAGGCGCGGGCGCCGCCGGCTGGCGGGAGTGGTTCGGCTGGTTTTTGTTTCGGTCGATGGAAGAGAAAATATGCTCCAGCTCCGCCAGCGGATCCTCGGCCGGAGGGCGTTTGACATAGTCGCGCTCGACGCTGGAGATGGCGTCTTCCAGCGAGCGCTTCTGCTTGCTGACGACGTCGGGCGCGAGCGGCGGGGAATACTCGGCGAGCTTCTTCGCCAGCACCGCGCGGGCACCGTCGTATATCTGCTTGCGCACCTCGAACGAAGGATCCGCCTTCTTGTCGAGCTGCTTTTTCAGAACACTAACGAAATCTGCCATGCGTCAGGTGACCTGCATTCTTTTCCCGCCGGCCGCAAATCAGCCATAGCGCCGGGAAGGGCTGTGAAACTAGTCTTGAAACGGGTCGGTCACAAGTATTGTGTCGTCCCGTTCGGGGCTGGTGGAAAGCAGCGCCACCGGAGCGCCGATCAGCTCCTCGATATGGCGGACATATTTGACGGCTTGCGCCGGCAAATCGTTCCAGCTTCTGGCGCCGGCCGTGGTTCCCTTCCAGCCTTCGAGCGTCTCGTAGATGGGCTCGACCCGCGCTTGCGCGCCCTGGCTGGCCGGCAGGTAATCGATCGTCTCGCCGTCGAGCTTGTAGCCGGTGCAGACCTTGATCTCGTCCAGCCCGTCGAGCACGTCGAGCTTGGTGAGCGCGATACCCTTGATGCCGTTGACGGCGACGGCCTGGCGCACCAGCACGGCGTCGAACCAGCCGCAGCGGCGCTTGCGTCCGGTGACGACGCCGAACTCGTGGCCCCGCGTGCCGAGGAACTCGCCGATCTCGTTCTTCTGCTCGGTCGGGAACGGTCCTTCGCCGACGCGTGTTGTGTAGGCCTTGGTGATGCCGAGCACGTAGCCGATGACGCCGGGGCCGACGCCGGAACCGGCAGCGGCTTGACCCGCGACCGTATTGGACGAGGTGACGAAGGGATAGGTGCCGTGGTCGATGTCGAGCAGCGTGCCCTGCGCGCCCTCGAACAGGATGCGCTCGCCGGCGCGCCGCTTGTCGTCGAGCACTTTCCACACGCGGTCCATATAAGGCAGTATCTCGGCGGCCACCGAAGTCAGCTCCTGCATGATCGCCTCATGCGTCGCTTCCGGATGGCCGAGACCGCGGCGCAGCGCGTTGTGGTGCGTCAGCAGCCTGTCGACCTTCAAGGGAAGGGTTTCCAAATCCGCCAAATCCATCACCCGCACCGCGCGCCGGCCCACCTTGTCCTCGTAGGCGGGGCCGATGCCGCGGCGGGTCGTGCCAATCTTGGTTCCGGAATTCGAGGCGGCGTCTTCGCGGAATCCGTCCAGCTCCCGGTGCAGCGACAGAATAAGCGCGGTGTTTTCGGCTATTTTCAGGCGCTCCGGCGTGACCACCACGCCCTGCTCCTTGAGCTTCTTGGCTTCGGCAACGAAGGCATGCGGATCGAACACCACGCCATTGCCGATGATCGAAAGCTTGCCCTCCCGCACCACGCCCGAGGGCAGCAGCGACAGCTTGTAGACCTTGCCGTCGACGACCAGCGTATGCCCGGCATTGTGGCCGCCCTGGAAGCGCACGACCACATCGGCCCGTTCCGACAGCCAGTCGACGATCTTGCCCTTGCCTTCGTCGCCCCACTGCGAGCCGACGACCACCACATTGGCCATGTTCTTTTCCCTTGAAATGCCGCGCGGGCGGCCTGAAACGACAGGCCTCTATAGCGTCAAGCGCCGGCCGGCGCGACCCTTTCTTTGCCGTCGAAACCATCCTTGGAGCATGATCCCCGAACCGAGGGTCGGCGAATGCAAGAGCGCGTGCCGGCTTTTCGGAACAGACCATGCTCCGGCCAAGTGTCGGATCAAAACGACGCCGCCGGCGAACGTCAACCCGGTCCAGGCACAACAAATTCCGGCTTTCGCATCATTTACTTGCCGCCGCCGCCACTCTAGAGCCGGATGATTTCAGGTCTGTTCGACCTGAAATCTGAATCCGGCTCTAAATCAAAGAGATAGAGCATGATGTCGTCCGAAGACCGCTTCACACTTTTCGGCATCATGCTCTAGGCCGGCCTGAATCCTCGAACACCCTGTGGGGCCGGATCGTCCATGCACCGAGCCGCCTATCTGTTCCTTCTGTCGACCATGCTCTTGTGGGGCGGCAACTCGGTTGCGGGCAAGCTTGCCGTCGGCCATGTCTCGCCGATGACGCTGGTGTTCCTGCGCTGGGTGATGGCGGTGCTGATCCTGCTGCCCGTCGGCTGGCGGACGCTGCGCGAGGATTGGCCCGAAGTGCGCAGCCATTGGAAGCTGCTTGCCGGCCTCGGCGCTTGCGGCTTCACCATCTTCAACGTCATCTTCTACACCGCGCTCAACTACACCACCGCCATCAACGTCTCGATCGAGCAGGCAGCCATCCCGATCGTCATCATCCTTGCCAACTTCGTGCTGTTCAGGCTGCGCGTGCAGCCTCTGCAGATCGTCGGCGTCGTGCTGACCATCGTCGGTGTGGCGCTGACCGCCAGCCACGGCGACCTCGGCCAATTGCTGAAGCTCGACCTCAATTTCGGCGACGCCATCATGCTTGTCGCGGTGCTTTGCTACAGCCTCTATTCGGTGGGGCTGCGCCTCAAGCCGGCAATCCGCTGGCAAAGTTTCATGCTGGCGTTGTCGATCGCCGCGTTGCTGACATCCGTGCCGTTCTTCATCTGGGAAGTCGTGGCCGGCCACGTCATCGTGCCGGACGCGCATGGATGGGCGCTCACGCTCTACACCGCGCTCGGCGCTTCGGTCGTCTCGCAGGTTCTTTACATCAAGGGCAACGAGTTGATCGGCGCCAACCGCGCCGGCCTTTTCATCAACCTGGTGCCGATCTTCGGCACGCTGCTTTCGGTGCTGATCGTCGGCGAGCAGTTTCAGCCCTATCAGGCTTTCGCACTGGCGCTTGTCCTCGGCGGCATTGCGCTTGCCGAATACA
Source organism: Mesorhizobium vachelliae (assembly GCF_033977325.1). NCBI lineage: Bacteria > Pseudomonadati > Pseudomonadota > Alphaproteobacteria > Hyphomicrobiales > Phyllobacteriaceae > Mesorhizobium > Mesorhizobium vachelliae. Next base: position 567,674 of record NZ_JAVIIR010000003.1, on the reverse strand, counting down.
GCGGCAGCCGGGCGGCGCTGCAGACGGGATGATATTTTTCGCGCGTCCGCTAAGCAGTTATTTAGCAACTTCTATCCCATTAAGGATATTGATATTTTCGATATACCAGAGATTGCAGCGCCATTGACTCTCTCAACTTTCAACCGACAAATGACGCAATCGGGTTGTTTTCGTCGACCAGAGAGGGAACCATGAATTTCCGGATGTTCTTGGCGCTGATCGCCGCCCTTGTCGGCCTCACCGCCTTTTCCGTATCGGCTTCGGCGGCCGCCGTCGCCCACACCACGACGTCACTCAATGTCCGCAGCGGCCCCGGTGCGCGCTATGCGAAGATTGCAACCTTGCTCGCCGGCCAGAGGGTTACGCTGTACCAATGCGAGGGCAGCTGGTGCTCGATTCGCGCGGCCGGTATCCAAGGTTGGGCGAGCGCGAATTACCTCGAACGTTCCCATGTCTTGCGGCCTGTGATCGTGCAGCCGCGCATCGTCGTTCGCCCGCCGCATTACCGGCCGCACAAGCCGCATTGGCCGCACAAGCCGCAGCGGCCGCGCCCGCCCAAGCCGCACAAGCCTCAGTGCAAGATCGCGCCCGGCTTCCCTTGCAAGTGAGATTGGGCAAGTGAGGTTGGGCAACTGAGGCCGGACGAGGCCTGAACTTATCGAAACGCCCCGCCGGCTGCTGCCGGCGGGGCGTTTTCATGTCGGACGATGGAGATTGGACTATTCGCCGCCGACGTCGAAACGCAGCCGCTTCGCCGAGTCGATCGACTTGTGCCCGCGCACCTGCTCCAGCACTTTTTCCGGGAAGGGCGCATCGAGATAGAGCAGCGCGATCGCGTCGCCGCCCGGCCGGTTGCGGCCGAGCTGGAAGTTGGCGATGTTGACGCCGTTCTCGCCGCAAACGGTGCCGAGCAGGCCGATGATGCCGGGCGCGTCGGCATTGGTCGTGTAGAGCATATGCTGGCCAACCTCGGCGTCGAGATTGATGCCCTTGATCTGGATGAAGCGCGGCTTGCCGTCGGAGAAGCAGGTGCCGGCGATCGAGCGCGTCATGTGCTCGGTGGTGACGGTGAGCTTGATATAGCCGTCGAACACGCCCGACTTGTCGCGCTTGACCTCGGCGACGATGATGCCGCGCTCCTTCACCATGATCGGCGCCGACACCATGTTGACGTCGGAGACCTGGGGCCGGATCAGACCGGCAAGGGCAGCACTCACCAGCGCGCGCGTGTTCATCGTCGCGGTCGAGCCGTCGAACAGGATCTCGACCTCCTTGATCGGGTCCTCGGTGACCTGGCCGACAAAGGCGCCGAGCACTTCGGCAAGCTTGACGAAGGGTTTTAGCCGCGGCGCTTCCTCGGCGGTGATCGAAGGCATGTTGATGGCGTTAGAGACCGCGCCCTTGATGAGGTAGTCGCTCATCTGCTCGGCCACCTGCAGCGCGACATTCTCCTGCGCCTCGGTGGTCGAGGCGCCGAGATGCGGGGTCGCCACGACATTTTCCATGCCGAACAGCGGGTTGTTCTCCGCCGGCTCGACCTCGAACACGTCGATGCCGGCGCCGGCCACCTTGCCGGTCTTCAGCGCCGCGACCAGGTCGGCCTCGACGACCAGCCCGCCGCGCGCGCAATTGATGATGCGCACGCCGTCCTTCATCTTGGCGATCGCAGCCGCGTCGATGATGTTGCGCGTCTTGTCGGTCAGCGGCGTGTGCAAGGTGATGAAATCGGCGCGGGCGAAGAGCTCGTCGAGCTCGACCTTCTGGACGCCGAGTTCCTCGGCGCGGCTGTCCGACAGGAACGGGTCGAAGGCGATCACATGCATCTTCAGCCCGACGCCGCGCGTGGCGACGATCGAGCCGATATTGCCGCAGCCGATCACGCCCAGCGTCTTGCTGGTGATCTCGATGCCCATGAAGCGGTTCTTTTCCCATTTTCCGGCATGCGTCGAGGCATTGGCCTCCGGAATCTGCCGCGCCAGGGCGAAGATCATGGCGACGGCATGCTCGGCCGTGGTGATGGAATTGCCGAAGGGCGTGTTCATCACGATGATGCCCCTGCGGCTGGCCGCCGGGATGTCGACATTGTCGACGCCGATGCCGGCGCGGCCGACGACCTTGAGCCTGGTGGCGGCATTGATCAGCTTCTCGGTGACCTTGGTCGCCGAGCGGATGGCGAGACCGTCATACTGGCCGATCACCTCGAGCAGCTTTTCCTTGTCCTTGCCGAGATCGGGCAGATAGTCGACCTCGATGCCGCGATCCTTGAAGATCTGCACGGCGGTGGTTGAAAGTTTATCCGAAACGAGAACGCGGGGCGCCATTGCGGCCTCCTTGACGTGGAAATGGATGTGTCGGGAAATGGCGGCCCACGGGCCGCCATGAAACTCAGGCCGCTGCTTTCAGCGACGCCTTCTGCGTGGCGAAGGCCCAGTCGAGCCAAGGCAGCAGCGCTTCGAGATCGGAAGTCTCGACGGTTGCGCCGCACCAGATGCGCAGGCCGGGCGGGGCATCGCGATAGGAGCCGATGTCGTAGGCGGCGCCTTCCTTGTCGAGCGAAGATACGATCCCCTTGGCGAAAGCCGCCTGGCCGTCGGCGTCGAGCGCCGCCACTTGCGCGTCTGTTAAGGAGAGGCACACGGACGTGTTCGAGCGCGTCGCCGGATCGACGGCGAGATGGCCGAGCCACGGCGACTTCTCGACAAACCGATCGAGCACGGCGGCATTGGCGTCGGCTCGGGCGATCAGCGCTTCCAGGCCGCCGATCGACTTAGCCCACTGAAGAGCATCGAGATAATCCTCCACGCACAGCATCGACGGCGTATTGATGGTCTCGCCCTTGAAGATGCCTTCGATCAGCTTGCCGCCCGAGGTGAGACGGAAGATTTTCGGCAGCGGCCTGGCCGGCTTGTAGGTCTCCAGCCGCTCGACGGCGCGAGGCGACAGGATCAGCATGCCATGCGCGCCTTCGCCGCCCAGCACCTTCTGCCAGGAGAAGGTCACGACATCGAGCTTTTCGAAATCGAGCCTTTGCGCGAACGCCGCCGAGGTGGCGTCGCAGATGGTCAGACCCTTGCGGTTCGCGGGAATGAAATCGCCGTTCGGCACGCGCACGCCCGAAGTCGTGCCGTTCCAGGTGAAGACCACGTCGCGGTCGAAATCGACCTGCGCCAGGTCGGGCAGCTTGCCGTAGCCGGCCTCGAACTTGCGCACATCGGCGAGCTTGAGCTGCTTGACCACATCGGTCACCCAGCCGGAACCGAAACTCTCCCAGGCGACCATGTCGACGCCGCGCTCGCCGAGCAGCGACCACAGCGCCATCTCGACCGCGCCGGTGTCCGACGCCGGCACGATGCCGATGCGGTAGCCGGCGGGAACCTTGAGGATTTCGCGCGTCAGCTCGATCGCCTGCTCGAGCTTCGCCTTGCCGATCTTGGCGCGGTGCGAGCGCCCGAGCGCGGCGGCTTTGAGCGCCTCGACCGACCAGCCGGGACGTTTTGCGCAGGGACCTGAAGAAAAATTGGGATTTGCCGGACGGAGTCCGGGCTTGGTAGGTGTCGTCATCGTGGTCTATCCTTCCAGATAGTGGCCCCTCGTTGGGGAGGGGTGGCCCACGGACGGCGATATGCGCTCAAGGCTTCGGCGTCAAGAGTAAAGTTTTTGTCGCTGTCAGGATATTCCCTTACTCAGCGCCTGGATCCGAAATGAAACGGCGGACCCCTTGGATCCGCCGTTCGACACCTGCCGGCCTGCTTCGCCTACCAGAGGTCGTAGCGCAAGCCGAGCTTGATCTGGTGGTTGCTGATGCCTTTGTGGACAGGGAAGGAATTCAGGCTTGCGGCCGTAACATATTCGGCATCGGGCGCGGAGAAATACTGGTAGCCAAGATCGATCAGAACATTCTTCGAGACCTGGTAGGCAAGGCCCGCGTTCAACGTATATGCCAAGGAATATTTTGTTTTGCTGCTGCGTACAGAGAAGTCGTCGCTGGCATCGCCGTTGTCGGTGAAATAGTCCGCCGAAAGACTGTATTTGCTTTGAACGATGCCGATACCTGCGCCGACATAGGGCGTGACGCCGACATATGTGCCAAGGTCGACATAGCCGTTCAATATGCCCGAGATGGCGTAGTTCTTGAGACTTCCAGCCCCCACGGTCGCCGTTGCCGGCGCCACCACGGTGGCGGTGTCGTCATAGCTGAAGCTGGTCTTGTTGCCGGGCAGGTAGCCGAGGTTGAGATCGGCACGGAGGTAATCGTTGAAATGGTAGCCGAAGCCGATGCTCGCGAAATAGGCGTCCTCACTCTCGCTGAAGCTTTCGCTGGCGATCGCTGAGGGGAAGGTGAAATCCCCATTTTTGAAGCTCTTTTGAGGCAGATAAGCGACATCACCGCGCAGATACCAGCCCGAGCCGACCTCGACCGGCTGGTAGTCCGGCGCCTGGTCGGCATAGATCGGCGGGTCGTAGTCCGCCGCCAGCGCCGGCGTCATCGGCAGCAGGATGATTGCGGCAAGCGCTGACGCGATACGCGATCTGGATATCATGGTCCCCGGCTCCTGAAATTGGCGCCAATCACGAACGCGGGCGCCGTTTCAAGATGCTATTGTTAACCATAGTGGTTAAGTGCCGGTTAAGGATAACAGCCGGTTACCAAATTGATTTCGATCGATATTTACCGGCATTGCATAAACGAAAAGCCGCCCGGCTGGCGCCAGGCGGCTTTGAATTCGAGGATTTAGGAAGCGATTACTTGGTGTAGATCGGTTCCGGCTCCGGCTGATAGGCGACCACCGGTGCGGCACAGCCATTATTGCCACCGAACTGGTAGCGCAGGCCGCCACGCACCTCGTGGGTATTGATGCCGCGATCGAAGCCCGGCCCGGCGCTGCTTGCATCCCACTCGAACATGCGGCCGCCCTGGATATGGGTGAAGCGGTAGCCGGCGTCGAGGATTACCCTGTCCGTCAGGCAGTAGGAAGCACCGGCCATGAGCGCGTAGGCGAAGCGCCAGTTGGAGGAGCCCGGATTGGTCTCGGTGGTGTTCGGATCGTGAACTGTGTCCCACTTGACGTGCGCGCCGCCGATGCCGGCGCCGACATAGGGCGTGATGCCATGCCAGGTGCCGATATCGACATAGGCATTGGCCAGGAGCAGGAGGGCGCTCATCTTCGATACTTCGGTCGAGGTCGAGACGAGATCCGATGTCTGGCCGTTGAAGTTCGACTTGAACCAGTAATCCGCGGTCAAGTCCGTGCGGAAGTAATCGTTGATCTTGTAGCCGACGCCGCCGCCGAGCGAGAAGCCGCCCTTCAGCTTGCCGAAATCGAAGCTTTTGCTGCCGGGCGTGACCGAACAGTTACAGGGATCGACAGCGTAAGTCATGTAGTCGATGCCGCGCACGGTCGACTTGTGATAGTCGAGATCGCCACGGATGTACCAGCCGCCGACATCGACGGGCTGCGCTTCGACGACCGGCGGCGGAGCCTCTTCGATCGGCTGCGGAAGATCGGCCGCCAGCGCCGGGCCGGCCAGCCCCGCGAACAGCGCGGCAAGCACTGCCATTCTCTTTATATTGAACATGCTGTCACCCCTAGGAAGCCTCGGGACGACGACGCCCGAAGAAGGTTGCCTCGGGTGTGGATAATGAATTGCAAAGGTTAAAAGCCGTTTAACCGTACCGATTAACCACGAATCTATACAATTTTAGAGGGAACGCCGTTGTCCGAGCGGCACAAGAAAGCGAAGCCCGCCACGATGGCGGACTTTCGCAAAAGGAGAACTCACGCCTGACGGCCGGCTTCAGGCGGCGCTGCGGGTTTCCGAAAGGATGCCGACGATGTCGTTGACGACCGCCTCGACCAGTTGCGGATCGTCGCCCTCGGCCATGACGCGGATGAGGGGCTCGGTGCCCGAGGGCCGGATGACGAGGCGGCCGGACGTGCCGAGCCGGCGGCGTCCTTCCTCGATCGCCGCCTTGACGGATGCTTCCTCCAGCGGCTTGCCGCCGGAGATGCGGACGTTCTTCAGGAGCTGCGGCACAGGCTCGAACTTCTTCGACAATTCGCTGACCGGGCGGTTCTGCCGCTTGATGCAGGCCAGCACCTGCAAGGCGGAGACCAGGCCGTCGCCGGTGGTCGAGAAATCGGAAAGCACGATGTGGCCCGACTGCTCGCCGCCGACATTCAAGCCATGCGCGCGCATATGCTCGACCACGTAGCGGTCGCCGACCTTGGTGCGATGGAGCTGCAGCTTCATGTCGCCGAGGAAGCGCTCAAGGCCGAGATTGGACATCACGGTGGAGACGACGCCGCCGCCGGCCAGTCGTCCGCTCTGGTGCCAGGATTCGGCAATCAGCGCCATGATCTGGTCGCCGTCGACGATCGCTCCATTCTCGTCGACGATGACGACGCGATCGGCGTCGCCGTCGAGCGCGATGCCGATGTCGGCGCGCACCTCGTGCACCTTCTTCTGCAGGCCGGCCGGATGGGTCGAGCCGCATTCCTTGTTGATGTTGAAGCCGTTCGGCTCGACATTGATCGCCACCACCTCGGCGCCGAGTTCCCAAAGCGCCTCGGGCGCCACCTTGTAGGAGGCGCCGTTCGCGCAGTCGACGACGATCCTCAGGCCCGAAAGCGACATCGAGCGCGGCAGCGTGCGCTTGGCGAATTCGATATAGCGGTCATGCACCCCATCGACGCGCTTGGCCCGGCCGAGCCCGTCGGAATCGGCGAGCGCCAGCTCGATATCCTTGTCGAGCATGCCCTCGATGCGCTCCTCGATCTCGTCGGAAAGCTTGTAGCCGTCGGGACCGAACAGCTTGATGCCGTTGTCGTAATAGGGATTGTGCGAGGCCGAGATCATCACGCCGATGTCGGCGCGCAGCGAGCGCACCAGCATGGCGACGGCAGGCGTCGGGATCGGGCCAAGCAGGAACACGTCCATGCCGGCGGCGCACAGGCCCGCGACCATGGCGTTCTCGATCATGTAGCCGGAAAGCCGTGTATCCTTGCCGAGCACGACGCGGTGCCGGTGATTGCCGCGCTGGAACGAGAGCCCGGCGGCCATGCCGACCCGCATGGCGACCTCGGCAGTCATCGGAAATTTGTTGGCGCGTCCGCGGATACCGTCTGTGCCGAAATACTGACCTGCCATGTGCCTTGCTGTCCCCGTCGGTTTTTCAGCCGCCCCTATTGCCACAATTGGGCCGCATCCGATCATCAAATTTCGTGATTATATATTACCAATCCTTAGAAAAACATTGTCGTGGGCGGTGCACGTGACCCGAGAGCCCGACACATCTTCTCGCTGTGGGGGTAGTATGTCTGCCGGGGGCAACTTTTCGTCATGCGTTCGCATGGAGAACCTTGGCGTAACGGCTGTGCCGGGCGATTCATCACCTTATCAGGAACAACACACTTTGTGACGGGCTTCGTGCCGGAAGCATCTGGCGCAACCGCACATTGAGAGCTATTGATTTGGCATAGGGACACTTAATGGCGGCAGCAAGGGAGAAAACGCCATGCTTATTCATAGACTTGCAGCTTTGACGGGTCTCGCCGTCGCAACCTTGTTCATGGCGGCGCCGGCCAACGCGCTGACCATGGCCGAGTGCAGCACCAAGTATAATGCGGCCAAGGATGCCGGAACGCTCGCCGGCCAGACCTGGAACCAGTTCCGCAAGGCGCAGTGCGGCAGCGATGCTTCCGCCGCGACCGACACCAAGGCGGCGACCGATACGAAGGCCGCCGACACCAAGACGACCAAGAAGGCAAAGACGGCCGCCGCTGCCGACGACGCCGCCAAGGGCTTGAGCTCCAAGGAGTGCAGCGCCAAGTACCAGGCTGCAAAATCCGCCGGCACGCTCAACGGCATGAAGTGGAACGACTTCCGCAAGGCCGAGTGCGGTCCCGGCGCAACCGCCGCGGCTGCCGCCGCCCCGGCCACCGACACCAAACCCGCCACGACGGCCAAGACCTCGACCGCGGCCGCCGCTGGCGGCAAGGGCCTGAGCATGGCCGAATGCAGCACCAAGTACCAGGCTGCGAAGACCGCCAACAAGCTCAACGGCATGAAGTGGAACGACTTCCGCAAGGCCGAGTGCGGCGCCAGCGCCGGCGATGACGACACCGTGCCGGCTCCGACGGAAGCCACCTACACCAGCGAGCCGGCGAAGCCGTCGGTCGCCGCGCCGAAGGGCGTGAGCTTCCCGACGGCGATTTCCCCGAAATTCGCCAACGAGACCCCGGCCAAGGGCCGCATGCATACCTGCCTCGAGCAGTACTATGCCAACAAGGACGCCAACACGCTGAACGGTCTCAAGTGGATCCAGAAGGGCGGCGGCTTCTACAGCCTCTGCAATGCCAAGCTGAAGAGCTGATCGCTTAGCTTCTATTTCCAGAAAAAAGCCCGCGCATCGCGAGATGCGCGGGCTTTTTTGTTTGGGCGGATTCGCAGGTCACATCCGCTCTTCAGGGAAACGCCGTCGGCGACACTGCCAATCTCCCCCCTTGTGGGGGAGATGTCCGGCAGGACAGAGGGGGGCGCGAAGGATCGCGGCGCTCACAGGACAAAGGTCCCTTGCCCACGAAGTGGGAAGAGGTGGCTCGGCGAAGCCGAGACGGAGAGGGGAGCGCCCTACGAAGGCCCCCTCTCCGTCCGCTTCGCGGCCACCTCTCCCCCGCCTTTGGCGGGGGCGAGGAACCCAAGCTTTGATACGCCGGCGAGACAGCCCCTCTGCCCTGCCGGGCATCTCCCCCACAAGGGGTCCACAAGGGGGAGAATGGCTGTCGCCGACTTTCGCCAATCACCAGCGGGCGCCGGCTAAACCTCTGGCGCCCCAAAGCAAAACGCCGCGGTTTGATCCGCGGCGTTTGTTTGTGGCGATTGCCGAACCTCAGCCCTGCGGCTGCGGCTCCATGCCGCCTTCGGGTTCGGGTCCCTTCTTGCGGCGGCCGCCGGTGCCGGCCTTCGGCACGGCCGAGCCGCGGCTTGGCGGGGTGTCGTCGCCGAGGTCTCGGGCGGGCTTGTGGCCGGCGATCAGCTGCTTGATCTCGTCGCCCGACAGCGTCTCGTATTCGAGCAGCCCTTCGGCAAGCGCGATCCAGTCCTTCTTCTTCTTGGTCAGCACGGTCTTCGCGGTCGAATAGGCGTCGTCGATCAGCCGCCGCACCTCGGCGTCGATGATCTGCGCCGTCTCTTCCGAGATGTTCTGCTGGCGCGCCACCGAATGGCCGAGGAAGACCTCTTCCTGGTTGTCGCCATAGGCGACATGGCCGAGCTTGTCGGAGAAGCCCCAGCGTGTGACCATGGCGCGTGCCAGCTTGGTCGCCTGCTCGATGTCGGAGGAGGCGCCCGACGTGATGTTCTCCTTGCCGAACTTGAACTCCTCGGCGACGCGGCCGCCCATCATGATCGCCAGCCTGGAGATCATGTATTTGTAGCTCATCGAGTAGCGGTCGCCTTCGGGCAGTTGCATGACCATGCCGAGCGCGCGGCCGCGCGGGATGATGGTCGCCTTGTGCAGCGGATCGGCCGTCGGCACGTTGAGCGCCAGGATGGCGTGGCCGGCCTCGTGATAGGCGGTCAGCTCCTTCTCGGCCTGCGTCATCGCCGACGAGCGGCGCTCGGCGCCCATCATGATCTTGTCCTTGGCGTCCTCGAACTCGGCCATGGTGACGAGCCGCTTGTTGCGGCGCGCCGCCATCAGCGCGGATTCGTTGACGAGGTTCATCAGGTCGGCGCCGGAGAAGCCCGGCGTGCCGCGCGCGATGACCTTGAGGTCGACATTGGGGGCCAGCGGCACGTTGCGCACATGCACCTTGAGGATCTTCTCGCGGCCGACGATGTCGGGGTTCGGCACCACGACCTGGCGGTCGAAACGGCCGGGCCTCAGCAGCGCCGGGTCGAGCACGTCGGGCCGGTTGGTGGCGGCGATCAGGATGATCGACTCGTTGGACTCGAAGCCGTCCATCTCGACCAGCAGCTGGTTCAGCGTCTGCTCGCGCTCGTCATTGCCGCCGCCGAGGCCGGCGCCGCGATGGCGGCCGACCGCGTCGATCTCGTCGATGAAGATGATGCAGGGCGCGTTCTTCTTGGCCTGGTCGAACATGTCGCGCACGCGGCTCGCGCCGACGCCGACGAACATCTCGACGAAGTCCGAGCCGGAAATCGTGAAGAACGGCACGTTGGCTTCGCCGGCGACCGAGCGGGCGAGCAGCGTCTTGCCGGTGCCGGGCGGGCCGACCAGGAGCACGCCGCGCGGGATCTTGCCGCCGAGGCGCTGGAACTTCTGCGGATCGCGCAGGAACTCGACGATCTCTTCGAGGTCTTCCTTGGCCTCGTCGACGCCGGCGACGTCCTGGAAGGTGACGCGGCCATGCGCCTCGGTCAGAAGCTTGGCCTTCGACTTGCCGAAGCCCATCGCTCTTCCGGAACCGGATTGCATCTGGCGCATAAAGAATATCCACACGCCCAGGATCAGGATCATCGGCAGCCATGAGATCAGGTAGCCGAACAGCGAATTGGAGCTGTCGGTCTCAGGCTTTGCCGTGATGGTGACGTTCTTGTCCTGCAGCCTGGAAACCAGCGACGGATCGCCTGGCGAATAGGTCTGGAAGCCGTTGGCGTTATCCGTGTAATTGCCGAAGATGCGGGCGCCGGCAATGGTCACGCTCTTGACCCGGCCGGAGGCGACATCCTGCAGGAACTGCGAATAGGCGATATCCGTCGTGGCACCGCGCGTCTGGGGCGTCTGGAACAGATTGAACAGGGCGATGAGCAGGACCGCTATGATCGCCCAGAGCGCGAGGTTGCGATAATTCGGATTCATCTATTGTCCCGTTGGGATCCGCGTACGGACCCGCGATGATGGAGAAGCTTGGCCTAACATAGGGAGAGCGCCTCCCCTTGCCAAGCAGAACAGCACGTATCGGTTAAGCTTTCGCCCACCCTAGGCCGCCATCATGGCCGTGGAATGGCGGTGCCGGCAATGGCGGCGCGCCGACAAGGGCCGCGACGGCGGCGGCAGGCGCGAGATCGAAGGACGGCAGGAAGCGCGCGAAAGGGGCCACCACAGGAACGGCCGAGACCGCCTGCGGTCCGGCATGGTCGCCCGCAAAATCAAGGCATACGCCGCCGGACCACAAAGAAGGCTCCGCGGCCAGCGCCGCGCGTGAGAGGCTTTGTGGAATATCCACGCTCAAGGACGCTTGCCTGGGCGCGGCGGCCCCCAGCGGCGCGATCACCAAGTCGCCCGTTCCGTCTTTCAAAGTGATGCGGCGGCGGTTGTCCCAGAGCAGCTTGTCCACCGGCGGCGCGGGGGCGGGCAGGTTGCGGTTTTCGCGCCGGAGGAAAATGCCGGTTCGGCGCGCGTCGACCACCGTCCGCGACAATGTGGCGCAAAGCGGGGTGGATCGCAGGCGGGAGACCAGCGCAGCACAGCGCACCTCGTCGGCGAGGAACGACACGCCGCCGACGGCGGCCAAAAGGATGCGCAGCGCATAGATGGCCGCCTCGCCATCCTCATGCGCGGCGAAATCGTGATCGAGGCGGATGAGGCCCGGACCTGGTCTATCGGCAAAGGCGTCGATAAGCATGGCGGCGCGGCGACCGATGTCCTGGCGCGCGAAAGCCGCCTGCTGCGACCGTGCCAACGCTTCGGCGATGCGCCGTTCGCCTTCGCCCTGCGTAAGCTTCGCCCGCATGCGCGGCCGCTCGAAGCGGATATCGATATTGGTCGGGTCCTCGATCCAGCCGATGTCGCGAGCCTGCAGCATCTCGCGCAGCGCAGCGCGCCTTGTGCCGAGCAGCGGCCGGACGATCCATGTCCGCCAGTCGTGCAGCGTGGCGGGCGCCATGCCGGCGAGGCCGCGGCCGTCATCGCCGCGCGCCTGCCGCATCAGCACCGTCTCGGCCTGGTCGTCGGCGGTGTGGCCGGTCAGGATCAGCTTGATGCCTTCGGCGCCGGCCGCTTCGGCAAGCAGCCCATAGCGCGCCTCGCGCGCGGCGGCTGGCAGGCCGCTCGCAGGCTTGTCGCCGCGCCAGGAGAAAATGCGGTGCGCGATGCCGCGCTCGGCGCAAAAGCGTTGGACGAGGCGCGCCTCGTCGGCCGAATCCGGCCTCAAGCCGTGATCGATCGTCACCGCGAGCAGCTTGGCGCCCGATGCGGTCCGGTCGAGGTGATCCTTGAGGAGGAGAAGAAGGGCGGTCGAGTCGCTGCCGCCGGATACGGCTGCAACGGCGCCGCTCGAAAAGTCTAGGTCGGAGAAAAGGCGGTCGAAAAAGTCGGCTTTGGTATCGGGCGTCAGCACGCCGCCAGGGCCTTTTCCTGCTTGATGCGTTCCTTGAGCGCGCCGGAAACATCGGGATAGCGCTTGCCGATCTCGTTGAAAGTGGCGCAGGCCACGTCGTTCTGCTTCAGGCCCACCAGCGAAACGCCGAGCTTGAGCAGCATGTCGGGCGCTTTCTTGGCCTTCGGATAGTCCTTGCTGGCGGCGAGGAAGACCTCCGCCGCGTCACGGTATTTCTGCTGCCCGAGCAGCGACTCGCCCAGCCAGTAATGCGCGTCCGCCGCTTTGGCGTCCTTGGGGAAGCGCGAGATATGGTCGCGAAAACCCTGCTCGGCGGTCGGGTAATCGCCCGACAGGATGAACTGGTAGGAATTGCGATAAAGCTCGTCGGGATCGTTGGTCGACGGCAGGGCCGCGACTTGCGTGCCGCCAGCTTTGTTCTTCTTGGCCGGCGTTTCGGCGGAAGGAGCGCTTGCGGTAGCTGCGGGAGCTTGGGCCGGCGCGCTCGCCTGCGAACCGGTCTCGGCATTGACCACATTGCCGTTCTTGTCGACGGTGATGGTGCCGAAATTCTTCGGCGGCGCGCCGGTGATCAGCTTGCCGGGATCGCCGGTCTGCGATTCCACGATCACGTCGCCGACAGTCTTGCCGCCGCCGTTTTGCCCGCCGGTGGCGGCCGGCGCCTGCGTCGCCGGAGCCTGGGCGACGCTGTTGTCGGTTCCTGCGTCGCCGGTGCCGGTGTCCCCGGTGCCGGCGTCGCCGATATTGGTGTTGCCGCCGTTGCTATTTCCATCCCGGGGCGCGGCTTCGGATTTCTTCTGCCCGGTCGGCTTGGCGCCGCCTTGCGCACCGCCCTCGAGCTGCTGGAAGCGGAATTCGTTGTCTTCCTGCTGCTTGCGGATCTGTTCCTGCATCTGCAGGATCTGGAAATTCATCTCCTCGATCTTGCCGTTCAGCTGGCGCAGCTGGTCTTCCAGACCCGTCACGCCACCGCTGTTGTCCTGCGCGATCTGCGCCTGCTCCGGCTTCTTCTTGTCGCCGAAGATGCCGAGTGTCGGCAGATGGAAGGTGAATCCGCTGTCGGAAGCCCGCCCGGCGCTATCGGCCGGCGCGGCAAGGCTTGGAAGGCTTGATACGAGCAGCAGCGCAAGCGTGCCGCTCAGGACCGTTCTGAAGTGCATTCTGTCTCTCGCGGTGGGTGTTGGCCTGATGCGCCTTTCCAAATCAAACAAAGGGAGGAAGCGCCCTCGCGCTCATAGCAGGACGCGAGACTTCGGCCAAATTTTGTTTCCGGATGTTGCAAATGAAAAAGGCGGCCCTGAGGCCGCCTTTCGTTTTCGGGATGTTGTATTTTTGTCGCCCGCGCCGACGCGACGACGCAGCGCCTGGATCTTTAGGAGCCGGCGCCGGAAAGCGTGGTGACGGCGCGGCGGTTCTGCGACCAGCAGGAGATGTCGTCGCAGACCGCGACCGGACGCTCCTTGCCGTAAGAGATGGTCTTGAGGCGGCTGGCGGAGACGCCCTTGGAAACCAGAAAGTCGCGGGTGGCGGCGGCGCGGCGGGCGCCAAGCGCCAGATTGTATTCACGCGTGCCGCGCTCGTCGGCATGGCCTTCGATGACGATCGCGTACTGACGATACTGGTTGAGCCACTGCGCCTGGCGGGCGAGCGTGGTCTGCGCATCGGCGCGGATCGAGGAGGAATCGGTGTCGAAGAAGATGCGGTCGCCGATGTTGACGGTGAAATCCTGCGCCGAACCGGGGGTGGCTGCGCCGGCACCGTTGAGGCCGAGATCGGCCGCGCTGTTCGGGGTCTTCTTCGAGGCGCAACCGGTGATGGCGAGAGCCGCCACCAGCGCGATCATGGCCGGGTTTCGGGTAAGTGCTGCGATACGGCCCATGCCGCCTCTCCTTCGCATATGAGTGATTTCGTTGATCACCCAGTAACCACGTTTGGGTTAACCGGCATTCAAGAAACACGGTTAATTTTTGGTTTCGAGCCGCCGTCCTCGACTGCTTGACCCCACGCTTTACCAAGGGGCGACATTGCGTGCGGACCCTAGGCGGAAATGCGGCCAAAACGCGACCGGCCTGTGAAAAAGAGGCTTCAAAGGCCTCTCCTTCGTTGGGTTTTCGACAAATGCGACAACTACTCCAAAAGCGGCGACCAGGCCGGATCCGAAGCGTAGTTCGAGGTCGGGATCTGCTGCTCGTTGCGGCCAGTGAGATCGACCGAGACCAGCTTCGGGCCGCCGGCGGAGTCGCGGAAGAACATCAGGACGCGGCCGTTCGGCGCCCAGGTCGGGCCCTCCTGCTGGAAGCCGGAGGAGAGGATGCGCTCGCCCGAGCCGTCGGTCTTCATGACGCCGATCTGGAACTCGCCGCCGCTCTGCTTGGTGAAGGCGATGAGGTCGCCGCGCGGCGACCACACCGGCGTCGAATAGACGCCGTCGCCGAAGGAAATGCGGTGCGGGTTGGAGCCGTCCGCGCCCATGACATAGATCTGCGAGCGGCCGCTGCCGCCGCCGCGGTCGGAGGTGAAGACGATCTGCGAGCCGTCCGGCGAATAGGAGGGCGAGGTGTCGATGGCGGTCGAGTCGGTCAGCCGCGTCGTCGAGCGGCTCCTCAAATCCATTGCGAAGATGTTGGAGTTGCCGTCGTCGCGCAGCAGGCTCATGATCACCTTCTGGCCGTCGGGCGAAAAGCGCGGCGCGAACGTCATGCCCGGGAAATTGCCGACCAGCTCGCGCTGTCCGGTTTCGATCTGCAGCAGATAGACCTTCGGCTGTCCGCTCTCATAGGACATGTAGGTGATCTCTTGCCGGTTCGGCGAGAAGCGCGGTGTCAGCACGATCGAGCGGCCATCCGACAGATAGCGCACATTGGCGCCGTCCTGGTCCATGATGGCGAGGCGCTTCTTGCGTGCATTTTTCGCGCCGGATTCGTCGACGAAGACGACGCGGGTATCGAAATAGCCTTTTTCGCCAGTGATCTTCTCATAGATCGCATCGGCGATGATGTGCGCGACGCGGCGTTGATTGGCGTCGTTGGCGAAAAACTGCTCGCCGGCCAGCTGCTGGTTGCCGAAAATATCCCACAGCCGGTACTGGGCGCGGATGCGGCCGTCCGCCTCCTTGCTCACGCTGCCGGTCACCAGCGCCTGCGCGTTGATGACCTTCCAGTCGTCGAAACGGGGCGTGGCATCCGGATTTGCGATCTTCTCGACAAAGGCGGCCTTGTCGATCGGCGCGAACAGCCCCGACCGTTTCAGGTCGGCTGTGACGATCTCCGATATCTGCGGACCAAGCCCTCCCTGGAAGTCGGGGATGGCGATCGGCATCGGCTCAACATTGCCTTTGTTGACGTTCAGCTCGAGAGTTGCCTGGGCAGGCAAGGTGGCGACGGAACTTATGCCCATCGCCATCGCGGCGACCATCAGGAGCGGCTTGAGGATGGATTTCATGTCTTCTCGCTTCTCTTGCTGATTTTTTGGACGCTCAGGCTACAGGCCAAGCATCGCTCTCGGATCGAAGTTGACGCGAATGTCGGACCAGATGTCTTGCTTTCCGGCGGGAACCTGCAGCCCGGCGACGTCGCATTTCTGCACGGCGCGAACCGCGCTGGCGTCGAACTGGGGGTTGCCGCTGGACTTCTCGACGGTCGGGCGACCTTCCAGCTTGCCGGAGGCATCCAGGTTGAAACGGATGACCACGGTGAAGTTCTCGGAGCCTTCGAGGCCGACGGGAAGGGTCCAGCAACCGCCGAGCTGGTCCTCCAACGCCCCTTGCTCCGACTTGGAGAGCTTCTGGCCCTGATCCTTTTCGCCGCCGAGCGAAGCCTGCTGGCTCGAGCGCTTGGCGCCGCCGCCGGACGGTTTCTGCTTATCGAGCAGGGCCGTTATCTCGTCGGCGTTGAACTGCTTCTCGTCCGATTTCTTCTTGGAAGACGCTTCCTTCACCGGCTTTTCGGCGTCCTTGCGATCCGGCGCCTTGGCACTCTCGGCCTGGGCCGGCTGCGGCTTCGGCCGCGCTTCCGGCGCCGGTGCCGAATCCGGAAGCTTTGCTTCCTCCGTCGGCTGATCCTGTGAGATCGCCTCGGCCACCGCGTCGGGCTTGACCGCTTCCTTCTGGATGGCCGCGGTCTTGTCGGGCTGCGGCGCGGGCGTCGGCTCCTTGGCAGGCGTCGGCTTGGGCTCCGTCTGCTTGACCGGCTCGGGCTTGACCTCTTCCTTCGGCGTCGGCGTCGGCGCGACTTCCGTCGCAGGCGTCGGCTTCGGCTTCTCCTGCGGCTTCGGCACGTCCTCGACCGCAGGCTTCTCGGTCGGCGTCGGTGCTGGCGGCGGCGCCGCCGTCTTCTCCACCGGCTTCGGCTTGGCTTCGTCCGTCACCGGCTTGTCGGTGTCGACGGTGTTCTCCCCGACCTTCTGGGCGTTGGGCACGACATCGGGACGCTTCGTCGGAACAGGCGCCGGCTTGTCATGCATCACCGACTTCTTGTCGCCCTGCAGCGTCTGGGCGATCGCCTCCATCGGCACGATGTCGACCGCCACCGACTCAACGTCGGAAGCAGGCATTGCGGGCGGCGACGACAGCGTGAACAGCCCGAAGGCCAGCGCCACCGCATGCAAGATCACCGAAGAGGTGAGACCGGTCCGCATTTGGCGCGCCTACTGATCCTGTTCCTGCAGCGAGACCAGGCCGATATTCTTGTAGCCGGCCGCCGAAATGCGGGCCATGACCTTCATCGCCGTGCCGTAATCCGTCGACTTGTCGCCGCGGATGAAGATGCGCTCGTCATAGCCGGTCTTCGAAATCGCCTGCAGCTTGGCCACCAATTCCTCGATCGGAATCTCGGTTTCCTGCAGGAAAATCTTGCCCGTGGCGTCGATCGACACGGTGATCGGCTGCGTGTCGACATTCATCGCCTTGGCCTGCGTGTCAGGCAGGTCGATAGGCACGCCGACGGTCAAGAGCGGCGCCGCGACCATGAAGATGATCAGCAGCACCAGCATCACGTCGACCATCGGCGTGACGTTGATTTCGGACATCAAGGCGTGGTGACGGCCACGGCGCCTATGACCGCGCCCGCCTCGCCCCGAGCCACCTGCGCCAGCAGCAGACATCCCCATGATCGTTCCTCAGGCCTTCTGCGCTACTTTTTCATCGATTTGGCGCGAGAGTATGGCGGAGAACTCGTCCGAGAACCCTTCCATGCGCACGCCGAGTTTGTTCGCATCGGATGACAGCTTGTTGTAGGCGATGACCGCCGGAATGGCCGCGAGCAGGCCGATCGCGGTCGCGAGCAGCGCTTCCGCGATACCGGGCGCCACCACCGACAGGCTGGTGTTTTTCGAGGCTGCGATCGCCTGGAACGACGTCATGATGCCGATGACGGTGCCGAACAGCCCGATGAAGGGCGCGGCCGAGCCGGTGGTGGCGAGGAAGCCGAGGCGTCCCTCCAGCCTTTCCATCTCGCGCGTCAATGCCAGGTCCATGGCCTTGTCGATGCGCGTCTGCAGCGCCAGCGGCGACTTCGCGCCCTTTTCGAAGCTCTTCTTCCATTCGCGCATGGCGGCGACGAAGATCGCGCCCATGCCGGTGGTCTTGCGGTCGGAGAGCGTGCGGTAGAGGTCTTCAAGCGATTGCCCGGACCAGAAGACCTGTTCGAAGCGGTTCAGCGCCAACTTCATCCGGCTATAGGCGACAAGCTTGTCGATGATGATGGCCCAGGTCCAGATCGAGGCGCAGAGCAGGCCGATCATCACCAGCTTGACCACCCAGCCGGCCTGCATGAACAGCGCCCAGATCGATAGATGCGCTGCCGGATCGGCGAGTGCGATGTTTTCCATGGCTTAAGTCCTTAAGATTTTCCGGGCATCGCTGGCGGCTGGCCCATGGCATCCCTTTGGTCCGATCGCGCGAAGCTTGAAGCTTGCGGGATAAGCCCCGAATGCACCGTTTCGCGGCCTTTTCGAGGCAAATGTTGGTGAAAGGAAGGCGCAGGAATTGCGCCAATCTTCACCAATTCCTTCATGAACCGTTATGGTTAAGGATGGGTTAGGACGTAAGGCGCGGCGCATTGCCGCGCATGGCTTGGGCCAGCGAGCGAGGCGCGACGCAAGGGAAGGCTGAGATTCAGGTCAGGCCGGCCTCGCCTGAATACGCCCCTTGGGCATGAAGGCCGCAATCCACTCTTTCGGAAAGCGCTTCGGGCGGCCGTTTTCGCCGACGATCGCCGCTTCGACTTTCGCTTCGACCAGCACATCGCGGCCGCGCTTCAATTGCTGGCCCATGAAGATACGGGCGCCGGAGATGTCGTCGGTGCGGGTGTCGATGGTCAGGATATCGTCCATGCGCGCCGGCGAGCGGAAGTCGATCTCCATGCGCCGGACCACCCAGACGATGCGCTCGCCATGCTTGCCGTCCAGCAGCTCGGTGTGGTGGACGCCGGTCAGCCGCAGATAATCGGAGCGACCGCGTTCGAGGAATTCGAGATAGCGCGCATGATAGACGACGCCGGAGAAATCGGTGTCGGCATAGTAGACCCTGGCCATCAGCCGATGGCCGAATTCCGTCAGCGATCCGGAAAGCCCGGCGCTGAGCGCCGCCGATTCACCATGATCGTCCATCGCGCTTTCCTTTTCTGGCCTGAAGAGGCAGGTGTTCTCGCGCGGGAACGGGATGGCATTGTTGGGCACGATGATCAAGACCTTGCTGGCGGCGCTGCTTGCGTTTGCCGCTTTGGCGTCGCCCGCCGGAGCGGCGACGTTCTCGATGAAACGCGGCCTCAATCTCGACCAGTGGGTGACCTGGCCGGCCGAGGACAAATGGGGCGACCGCCAGGCGATCCTGCCTTATCCCGAGTGGCGCAAATTCCTCAGGGAGGACGACCTCAAGGCGCTCAAGGATGCCGGTCTCGATTTCCTGCGCATGCCGGTCGATCCCTCGCCCTTTCTTTCGGACCGGACCGCGGCGCTTCGCGACGACCTCTATGCCAGCGTGCTGGACTCGGCGCGGCTGATCAACCGCGCCGGCCTCAAGGTGATCGTCGACCTGCATCTGATCCCCGCAGGCAGCAATCGCAAGATCGGCATGAGCGAGGTCATGCACGACCCGGCCGTTTTCGACGCCTATGCCGATCTGGTGCGCAACATGGCGCGGACATTGGCCAAGGAGGATCCGAAGCTTGTCGCGCTGGAACTGATGAACGAGCCGCTGGTCGATTGCGACGCGAGCGGCACCAACCTTTGGCCGGATCTCCAGAAGCGCTTGTTCGCCGCCGCTCGCGCCGCCGCCACCAGGCTGACTCTGGTCCTGACCGGCGGCTGCTATTCGAATGCGGAATCGCTGGCCAGGATCGATCCCGGGACGATCGCCGATGACAACATCATCTGGACCTTCCATGCCTACGATCCGTTCCTGTTGACGCATCAGGGCGCAAGCTGGGCCGGCGACTTCATCCCCTATGTCACCGGCCTGCCCTATCCGCTGACGGCCGTTCCGAAGGCGCAGCTGGACATGACGCTGGACACAATCCGCGACCGGATCAAGGCCGAGGCGCCCTGGGCGCGGCGGAGCGGCCTGCTCAGCTATCTCGACGAGCAGGTGGCGACGATGGACGGCCCCGAAAAGCTGCTTGGCGTGATGGATGCCCCCTTCGCGACGGTCGACGCCTGGGCGAAGGCCAACGGCGTCAATCCGCAGGATATCACGCTCGGCGAATTCGGCATGATCCGCAAGGAATATGGCAACGGCTTCGTCATGCCGGCCGCCTACCGCGCCGCCTATATGCGCGACATGATCGCCCGCGCCGAGGCGCATGGCTTTTCATGGTCGGTGTGGAGCTACGGCGGCGCCTTCGGCATCGTCGATGCGTTCGACGGCGAGAAGGCGGAGCCGGACGTGATGGATATGATCAGGTCGCTTCGGTAAGAAGGCAGCGAACCAAGGTCTCACCCGAATATCGACACGCCTTAGCCGAGATCGATCTGCAGGATCTCCGGCCGCACCCCGAGGCGTACCGGCAGAATGCTGAAGCCAAGCCCGCCTGATACGATCAGGTTGCGGTCGTTCTCCACGACATGGCCGTAGGCGAAGCGGTTGCCATAGTCCGAAGGCACCACTGGTGAATATCCGAACAGCCGCACCTGTCCGCCATGCGTGTGTCCGGACAGCGTCAGCGACACACGCTCCGGCACCTTCGTGAAAATGTCGGGCTCATGTGCAAGCAGGATGACCGGCTCGCTGCCCTGCACCTTGGCCAGAGTGCCGGGGAGATCGTCGAAGCCCTGGAAACTGTCCCGTCCCTTGGCCCTGTTCGGCAGCAGCGCGAGCTGGTCGGCAAGCCCGGCGATCCAGAAACCATGCCCGTCCTTTTCCAGCCGCACGACGTCGTTTTCCAGCACCGGGATACCGACATGCTCGAGCGCCTTGCGCGACTGGGTCGGGCCGGCCTCCGCGCGCTGCGCGAAGAAATCGGTCCACCAGTCGTGATTGCCGAGGATCGAGAACACACCGAGCGGCGCCTTGAGCCCGGAGAAAGCCTCGGCCCATTCAGCCACGCGAACCGAGCCTGTCACGATCCTGGTTCCAGCAGTGTAATCGCCAAGCAGGACGATAAGGTCCGGCTGCAGCGCATTGGCCTGTTCGGCAAGCGCTGCGATGCGTTCCGGCGTCATCCAGGGCCGGCAGGAATGGATGTCGGCAAGCGCGACGACGCGCAGCTTGAGCCCGGCCGGCCAGTGCGGCGGCGTCAGCGTGTAGCGCTTCACATGGGTGAGCAGCATCGGCTCGATACCGACCGCATAGGCGCCGAGCGACACCATGGCGAAGACCGAGCCGCCGATAAGGCGCAGGAAAGCGCGTCTGGTGATCATGGATCGCCCCAAGCCCTTGGGATTTGCATCAGATACGCTGCCTTAAAGGCGGCAATTGCGCCCTGAGCTAGGCCGAGACGCGCAGATTCCGCGCAGATCGGCCTGCGCGCGGCAAGAAGGCGAACAAATCTGCGTTACTCTTCCTGGAACAGGCTGATCTGCTGCTGGGCGATATCCTTGGGCGGGTCGAGGCCAAGATGGCGCCAGGCATTGGCGGTCAGCACGCGGCCGCGCGGCGTGCGCTGGATGAAGCCTTGCTGGATGAGATAGGGCTCGATGATGTCCTCGATCGCGTCACGCGGCTCGGAAAGCCCGGCCGCGATCGTCTCGATGCCGACCGGACCGCCGCCGAAATTGCGCGCGATCATCGACAGGTAGCGGCGGTCGAGCGCGTCGAGGCCGAGCGCGTCGACCTCCAGCCTGGTCAGCGCCTCGTCGGCGATCTTCCTGTCGACATGCGCGGCACCGGCGACGCTGGCGAAGTCGCGCACCCGGCGCAACAGCCTGCCGGCGATGCGCGGCGTGCCGCGGGCGCGGCGGGCGATCTCCACCGCGCCGTCGTCGCCGAGCGGCATCGAGAGAATCCGGGCGCCGCGGCGCACGATCAGCTCAAGTTCATCGACCGTGTAGAAGTTGAGCCGGACCGGAATGCCGAAGCGATCGCGCAACGGATTGGTCAGCAGTCCCAGCCTTGTCGTCGCGGCGACCAGCGTGAAGCGGGCAAGGTCAATCTTCACCGAGCGCGCCGCCGGCCCCTCGCCGATGATGAGATCGAGCTGAAAATCCTCCATCGCCGGATAGAGGATTTCCTCGACCGCCGGATTGAGGCGATGGATCTCGTCGATGAAGAGGACGTCGCGCTCCTCGAGATTGGTGAGCAGCGCCGCGAGATCGCCTGCCTTGGCGATGACCGGGCCGGAGGTGGAGCGGAAATTGACGCCGAGCTCGCGCGCCATGATCTGCGCCAGCGTCGTCTTGCCGAGTCCCGGCGGCCCGACGAACAGCACATGGTCGAGCGCCTCGCCGCGGCTCTTGGCGGCATCGACGAAGACCTTGAGATTGGCCCGCACCGCCGCCTGGCCGACGAACTCGTCGAGCGATTGCGGCCGCAAGGTCTGGTCGGCATCCTCGCCGCGCTTGTCGGGGGCAATGAGGCGGGGCGAAAGGGTCATGCCGCCTTCCTTGCATAGGACCGGTGACGGGACAAGCGTCGCCTCACCGCGCCAGTTCCTTCAACCCGAAGCGGATCAGCTTGGAGGCGTCGGCGCCCTCGCCGGCCGATTTCAGCGCCGCCGCAACCGCGTTCGCGGCGATGTCGCGCGAATAGCCGAGATTGACGAGCGCCGAGACCGCATCCGTGATCGGCGCAGCCGCGACGCCTTCGCCGAGTTCCTGCTTGAGGCCGATCGTGCCGGTGGCCGCGCCCGCATAGGCCGGCGCCTTGCTGCGCAATTCGGTGACGATGCGCTCGGCCACTTTCTTGCCGACGCCAGGCGCGCGGGAAACCATGGCGATGTCGCGCAGCGCGATCGCATTGGCGAGGTCTGCCGGCGCCAGCGTCGACAGCACCGCCAGCGCCACCTTGGCGCCGACGCCCTGCACATTGTTCATCAGAAGCCGGAACCACTCGCGCTCCAGCGCGCTCTGGAAGCCGTAGAGCCGGATCATGTCCTCGCGCACATAGGTCTCGATGAACAGCACCGCCGCCTCGCCGGGTGACGGCAGCGCGGCAAGCGTGCGCGCCGAGCAATGGGCGACATAGCCGACGCCATGCACATCGATGAGGCAGCTGTCCTCTTCGATCTCGTCCAGCGTGCCTTTCAGCTTGCCGATCATGGATAAGCTCTCTTATGGGTGGGTGTCGGGCGCGATTAGCTCGACATCGGGAAAGTATTTTCTGAAACCTGTCGGATCGCGCGTAAGGATGGGATAGCCTCTGATGACGGCATGAGCACCGATCAAAAAATCGGGCATGACCTTCTCGCGCGTGCCCCCTTGGCGACGATAAAGCAAAAAAGCCCGCGACGCTGCGAAGGCAGCTTCGAACGGCAACCCCTCGCGTCGGTATTCATCTTCGGACAGCACATCGTCGACATCTTCGATCGTCTCGTAGCGTATCGAAAACTCCGCATAGATGATCTGATTGATGACGAGGCTGCCTCGCTTGCGGGCAGCCTCTATCTTCGGCCGCGACCATTTCAGCCAGACAGGATCGCGAACCGCGACGTCGATAAGCACATTGGTATCGACAAGCGTCGCCAAGATCAGCGATCCCTCGTCAGTGCCATGACGTCATCGGCATTCATCGTCTGATCGCCGCTACCCTCCAGCCGATCGAGCGCTGCGAGAAAACGGGCAAGCCGTTCGCGATCTGCCTGTCGTCCCTTGTCGTGCCGGGGCGTGATCGTGATCTTTCCGCCCTCAATGCCGAAAATAACTTCGCTGTTGGCGACAATGCCGAATGTCTCGCGCAGATCGCGAGGAATGGTCACCTGGCCCTTGCTGGTCACACGCATTGAAATACCCTTTCTTACAAGTAAGGAATATTCCAACAAGCGGAACAAGTCAAGAACAACGCTATCCAGCCAGCGCAGCCATGCGGTAGGCCGCGCTGGGTCGGTGATGCGCATGGCAGATGGCGATGGCCAGAGCGTCGGCGGCGTCGTCGGTGTCGAAGACGGCCTTGGGCATCAGCACCTTCACCATCATGTGGATCTGCTTCTTCTCGCCGTGGCCGACGCCGATCACCGCCTTCTTGACGGCGTTGGGTGCATATTCGGCGACCACCAGCCCGGCGCGCGCCGGCACCAGCATGGCGATGCCGCGCGCCTGGCCGAGCTTCAGCGTCGCCGTCGCATCCTTGTTGACGAAAGTCTGCTCGACCGCCGCCTCATGCGGCATGGCCTGGTGCAGCACCTCGGCCAAGCCGTCATGCAGCTGGCAGAGTCTTGTCGCCAGCGGCGCCTTGTCGTCCGAGCGCACCGTTCCGGACGCGACGAAGCGGAGCGAATTGCCCACGCTGTCGACAATACCCCAGCCGGTGCGCCTCAGGCCCGGATCGATGCCGATGATGCGAATCGCTTCCCCCATGCGCCAAGTTTAGCCTTGGCGGCAAGCGATGCCAGCGAAATGTGAACAAACCGGAAACGATCAAGATCCTAAGATCGCATCCGGAAATCCCATCGAGCTGGCGTTCACGGGCTGGCACGCCTGAATTCTCGGACCTAGTTCGTCGCGCGACGGATGGTTTTCGACAGCCGCGCGAGAAATGCCGGCCTGGACGATGCGACCAGCTTCCATGCCAGGACCGCATTGCCCATGCGCCGCGGCAGGAGTCCGATGCTAAGGAACCAGGTCGCCAGCGCAGCCCGCCGCCGCCAGGATGCGTTCATTTCCAGGCTGGCGGCGGCGCCCGCTCTTGCCAATCCCAGCCGGGAGTCGGTTTCAACCGGATGCTGGGGCTCGTCGACGCAGAGCGAAGCCAGCCGCTCTTCCAGATGAACCGGATCGCGAAGGCCGGCATCCGGCGGTACGGTCAAGCCGATCTCGGCCGCCCGGCCGGACAAGGCCTCGAGGCGCCGGAAATCATGCTCCACGCGCCAACGCGCTCGCTCGGCAAGCTTTTCGGCAAAGACCGAATGGTTGGAACCGTGGATGCGATAGGCGCCAAGGCAGGTATCGATGGATTTCACCTCTCCGTGCAGCGGCGCGAGTGTCGCGAGATAGCCATCGGCGCCTTGCCGGAAATCGCTTTCCGGCATGGGCATTATCGTTTCCAGCGCCGCGCGATCGAACGCCAGCCCGCTTGTCACCGTCGTGCGGTACCGCCCCTTGCGCAACAATTCCGGGACGACGTCGCCTGAATCGAACGGCTGTTCCGGAGGCGGAAAGACATCCTTGATCTGCTGGTCCTCATCGACGAGATGCAGTCTGAACTGCGCCTGGGCGACATCCGCGCCCCACTCGTCCAGGATCTCGGAGACGGCGTTCGGATAGAGATAATCGTCGGCGTCGAGGAAAAGAATGATCTCCCCGGTGCTCGCCTCGAACCCGGTATTGAACGCAGCGCCATGCCCGCCATTCCTGCGCCTGAGGCACGGGCGGATCTTGTCACCGTAGGATTCGATGACGGCCACCGACGCATCCGTCGATGCGTCGTCGACGACCACGACCTCGACATTTCGATGGTCCTGCTCCAGCGCGCTGTCGATGGCGCGTCCCAGGAACTGTTCGTAGTTGTAATTGGGGATGATGATCGATACCGGAATGCGGTCCAATGGCGAATGCACGGGATCAAGCCTCGCAATCTGCTTTGGTCACGATGACGGTGGTTTTCTTGCAAGACCGGCTCGGGTCGACCCGGCTGCGGCGAACGGCTCCAACTAGGGTTCCGTCGCTCCAAGGCAAGGCTGATCTTTCGCGCGAAGGCGGCATGGCCTTCAAATGCGATGACGGTGCCGCAATATCGAAGAGCGGTCAGCGTCGCGGGCGTTCGGTTTGCAGCCAGAACGGCTCACCGAGTCGCGGCTCGGTTGAGGGATACCGCTCCTGCGCGACGCTATCATTGCAAACGCGGCTTCAGCCGCGCGCGAACGCCGTGTTCAAAAGGCTGATCTGGTCGGAAACCGGATTGGCGCGTCGGCTGGGAGCGTGCGTGTCGTTGATCACGCCGCCGTAGATTTCCTCGTCCATGCGCCGCACCAGCGCCTGCAGGCGCAGCGAGCGCGACACCAGGTCCAGAAAATCCTTGGGCAGTTCGCTCCAGCCAAGCGCCTCGTCATGCGCGGACGCGGTGTCGAGCCGCACCTTGGATTTCTCCGAAGCCACCTGGTCGCGCGTCATCTCGCCGGAATTGGCCGCCCGCTGCAGCAGGAGCCAGGAGGCGACCTGCATGAGCCGCGTGGTCAGCCGCATCGATTCGGCCGCATAGAGCGTCGCCGCCGTGCGCGACAATTTCTTGGCTTCGAGCCTGCCCTTGCCATCGAGATATTCGGCGGCCTGCTCGACCAGCCCCATGCCTTCCTGGTAGAGCGGCTTGAAGGATTGGGAGAAAACCCGGCGCTCCGCCAGTTTGATGGTTTTCGCGCTGCCCTTCGAAGGCTCGTTCATCGATACGCCCCTGCACTGCCACAAGCCGATTCGCCAATCCTTGCCGACGCGGCCCGCACCCTAAATGACTGAGGCTTGAAAATGCGCTTCGATGCCCATGAAGGCAAGCGCATGTTTAACAAACGGTTAACGCCGGCCTCGTTCCGGCCATCCGCAAGCGGATCGCGCCAGCCAGCCGCGTGCGGACAAAAAAAGAGCCGCGGATAAGGCGGCTCTCAGGAGTTTAACAGGGAGGCGTCAAACAAAGTGGCTCCAACCACTCGGTAAGAATCCAGCAGAACTGGATGCGCATAGTAAACGCCCGTAAAGCTTAATGAACCCTTAACGCGACGGTGATTTTTTAAGCGAACGCGCTTTCCTGTGCCGGAACAGGACAGCGGCTTCGCTGCCCGGGGTCGTCTGAAAACCAAACTTTCGAACGCCGATCGCGGCAGCCGAAACATGTTGGCTGCTGCCGCGGCATCGTTCCGAAACACGCGCCGCGCAAAAGGCCGCTCCTCTGAAGCGGCGCGCAGATCCGCGCCCCTTGAAATCACACAGGATATCCGGGAGCAAACCATGGATTGGTATTCTATCGTCAAATTCCTTCACGTCGTTTCGGCCGTGTTGTGGGTCGGCGGCGGCTTCGTGCTGTTCCTGCTCGGCGTGCTGGCCGAGCGCGCCGGCAACATCGAGGACAAGCTGCAGGCAATGCGCGCCAGCGGACAGCTCGGCGGTAAGTTCTTCGCGCCGATGTCGATGCTGACGCTGGTCTTCGGTCTCATCATGTGCGGCTTCTGGGTCGGCTTTACCGAGCTGTGGATCGTCATCGGCCTCGTCGGCTACGCAACGACCTTCTCGATCGGCATGCTGATCTTCAAGCCGACCGGCGAGCGCATGGGCGCGATGGTCGCCAAGGACGGCGTGACGCCCGCCGTCCTCGCCATCGGCCAGCGCATGATGAGCTGGGCGCGCCTCGACTACGCGGTGATGCTGGTGATCATCGCCGACATGGTGCTGAAACCCACTTTGCACGACATCGGCATTCTCGCCGGCATGGCGATGGTGGTTGCGCTGGGCGCCGCGCTGGCCTTCGGCGGCAGTCGCCAGATGGTGCCGAGCGCCGCCTAAAGCAATTCCGGGAAAAGTGTGAGCGGGTTTTCCGCCCGGAATTGCGTTAGTTAATAAAAGAGACAGAGCGTTTCGCCGTTTCCGTGAAGCGGTGAAACGCACTGAAGTCGCGATTGTCTGGAGCGAGGCGGCCGGATGGCCGCTTCGCTTCTACAGAAGACCGTCCCATAGAAGCTTGACGGCGACCACCGCGACGGTGGCGTAGGTGAACGGGTAGAAGACTTCCGGCCGCATGCGGCGCACCAGCCAGGCGCCGGCGATGGTCGACAGCGGCGCCAGCGGCATCAGCACCGCCGAGGCCGTCAGGTTGGTGGTGTCGAACTGGCCGAGCGCGAAATAGGGGATGAGCTTCAGCGCGTTGGTGGCGGCAAAGAAGATCGCCGCGGTTCCCGACAGCACCTTCGGATCGAGCCGGATCGGCAGCGCATAGACCTGGAAGGGCGGTCCGCCGACATGGGCGACGAAGCTGGTGAAGCCGGCGACCGTGCCCCAGAAGGCGGCGGCAACGCGGTTCGGCTCCGCCGCATGGTCGGCGCCATGGCGGAACTGCAGGTAGATCCAGCGCAGCACGAACACCAGCGCGACGGCGCCGACGATCAGCCGCACCATCTCCTCGGTGACCAAGGCCGCCGTCAGCCAGCCGAGCCCGATGCCGACGACGGCGCCCGGCATCATGTCGACCAGCATCTTGCGGTCATAGACGCCCCACCAGGTCCATACCGAGACGATGTCCATCAGGCACAGGATCGGCAGCAGGATGGCTGCCGCCTGTACCGGCGGCATGGTCAGCGCCATCAGCGGCACGCCGACGA
Organism: Mesorhizobium vachelliae; assembly: GCF_033977325.1. Taxonomy (NCBI): domain Bacteria; kingdom Pseudomonadati; phylum Pseudomonadota; class Alphaproteobacteria; order Hyphomicrobiales; family Phyllobacteriaceae; genus Mesorhizobium; species Mesorhizobium vachelliae. The sequence continues at coordinate 539,485 of NZ_JAVIIR010000003.1, read as the reverse complement.
AGCCGACCGCGCCGCCGAAACCGCCTTTCGACAGGCCGACAAGGATGACCGCCGGAATGGCGGCGGCGTAGAACCACGGATCACTGAGCAGGCCTGACATCGGCAAGGGAAGGTTGGAGAAGGCGGGGAAACCAGCCATAGCGCAGAACAGCGCCATCGGGATAGTCATTAATGCCGGCATCCGCTATGCCGGCCCGGCACAGGCAGCCGGCCGCGCTGCAAAGGATCGTCGGTCGGCTCACTGCCTTCGAGGTCGACATGAGCGCTATCGATATTCGCTGGGCTCGCGAAACGGACATTGCGGCGATCGTCGCGATGCTTGCCGACGATCCGCTCGGCCAGGCCCGTGAAGACGCCGGCCTGCCGCTGTCGCAAGCCTACCTGGACGCGTTCGCGGCGATAGACGGCGATCCGAACCAGTTTCTCGCGGTGATGACCGATGGCGACGATGTCATCGGCACGCTGCAGATCACCTTTATCGCCGGGCTGTCGCTGCGCGGCGGCCGGCGCGGCCTGATCGAGGCGGTGCGCGTCGCAGCTTGGCGGCGCGGCGAAGGCTTGGGACAGCGCCTGTTCGAATGGGCGATCGACAAATGCCGCGAGCGCGGCTGCCGGGTCGTCCAACTGACGACCAACAAGAGCCGGACCGATGCGCACCGCTTCTATGAGCGCCTCGGCTTCAAGGCCAGTCACATCGGCTACAAGCTGGAGCTCTAGAACGGCCAGCGCCTCACGGAATCGCGGCCCTCTCTAACCTTTCGTATAGTCAGGCCCAAAACGTGTCGGCAGGCCGTCGGCGAGTTCCAACCAAGGGAGCTTCTCCTCGAAAGCGACATGCAGCGTCGGCGCAAATTCTTCCGGCTTGGCCATCGCCGCGGCAAAAAAATGCATGACGCCGGACATGTTCTTCGAGCGGAAGGAAAGCGGCGAACCACAATGGTCGCAAAATGTTCTTTCCACACCGGGAGAAGAGTTGAACACCTTCGGTGGCTTGCCCAGCCATCGCCATTGACCGTCCAGGACGCCGATATAGGTGGTCATCGGCGCGGAACATTGCCGCCGACAACTTTCACAATGACAGACCACACAGGCCTGTGCCCGGCCATCGACTTCAAACGCGATAGCGCCGCATAAGCAACGACCACGCATGCGAAACCTCCTTGAGGCAGCAAGGAGAGCTTAGCGCCCGGGGCCTGCGGAAACGCCAGGAAATGCGCCGAACTGGCGCCTGATCCCGACATTCGGCGCTAGCGATTGTGGACGCGCGAGGCGTCAGCTTCAATATGAGTTCATCGGCCGCCCCGCCCGAACCAGCAGGAACATCGGCCGCTCGAGCTCTTCGGCCAGTTCCGGCCGGGCGGCGATCTGCGCGTCCGTCGGGCGGAATTCCTCGACATGCCCAATGGCGAAGCCGGCCTGGATCAGCAAATTCAGCGTGGTGCCGATGGTGCGGTGGTGTTTGACCACGCCCTTGGTGAACCAGTCGGTGGTGCGCGGTCCCTCGACCAGATACCGGTCGACCGGCCACGTCTTCCTGCCAGCGGCGTCGACCGACCAGCCCGGGTTGGTCGGCGCCATATAGACCGGATGTTCCGTCGAGAAAACGAAGGCTCCGCCGGGAACCAGGGCCTGGTGCACGGTCGCGAACAGGCGCGCGGCATCGCCGACATAATGCAAGGCAAGCGAGCTGTAGACGAGGTTGAAACGTGCCTTCGGCAGGCTGAGCTCATCGAGGTCGGCGCGCCGATAGGTGATGGCGTCGTCGGCGCCGGCGGCGCGGGCCTGCGCAAGCATCTTTTCCGACAGGTCGAGGCCGAGGACATCCTTGGCGCCATGCGCGCGCGCCCAGCGACAGAACCAGCCGAAGCCGCAGCCGAGATCGACGATGCTCGAGCCTTCGGCGTCGGGCAGCATGGCGCGCAGCGCCGGCCATTCGGGCGCTCCGTCAAGGCCTTCGACAGAGCGGCCGAGGCGGCTATAGCCCTCGAAGAATTCGGGACGGTCGTAGATGTTTTGCGCCATGTGCCTGTTCCTGCCGTGTCCGTGCACTCGTTGCAAGCCGTCCGCAAGTCCAAAATACCGACATTTGCATTGGTGCCGGAACCGTACTTATGCAATGAATGAGCCGGCGGAAAGTGGCGGGTGGCAAGTGGACAATCAACTCTTTCAAGGTCGGCTGCTGCCGCGTGAGCGCATCTTGTGGAGTGGAACGCCCGCACAGGGACTGCTCTTCTCAAGTCGTGACGTCTTCCTGATACCATTCAGCCTGCTCTGGTGCGGCTTTGCGATTTTCTGGACCTATTCGGCGACAAGGCAGGGCGCGCCATTGTTCTTCGATGCCTGGGGAGCGATGTTCGTCTGCGTCGGCCTCTTCATGGTTTTCGGCAGGTTTATATTCGACGCCTGGTTGAGGCAGCGGATATATTATGCGGTGACGAACAGGCGCATCCTGATCCTGCGCCGCGCCCCATCCGCCAACTTCACATCGATCGACCTCGAACGCGTTCCCGATGTTCAGTTGACCGGCGAAACCGCGACGAGGGGGACTTTGCGCTTCGGAGCCGCCACGTCGGCATATCCGTTCTCACGGATGAACGGATGGTTTCCGGCTCTCGATCCGGTCCCGCAGTTTCTCGGTATAGAGCAGCCGCAGCGCGTGTTCGACCTCATAATGAAGACCCGGCGTGACGATGCCCGGGCGGACCGATCCCCCTCCGCCGCATAGCCGGCTGTTCAAGCCGCTCCCTTTGCTCTATGCCGCAATGCAACCATCTTCGCCCGGCATAGGCGAAACCGGGATCGAAGGCCAATGAACGACGCAAACCCGCCCAACCGCTGCCGCATCGTGCTGATCGCGCCGCCGCTCCTGCCGGCGGAGCAGATCTGCGCGGCATTCGAGGGTGGCGACATCGCCTCGCTGATCCTGCCCGACAACGGCATGGACGATGCTTCCTTCCAGGCCTTCGCCGAGAAGATCGTGCCGGCCGCTCAAGGGGCCGGCATCGCCGTCATCATCGCCGGCGACAGCCGCATCGCCGGGCGCGTCCAGGCCGACGGCATCCATGTCGAGGCAAAATCCAAGGAGCTCGCCGAGACGATCGAGCGCCTGGCCGGCAAGATGATGGTCGGCGCCAGCGGCGCCAAGACCCGCGACGAGGCGCTGGAGCTCGGCGAGGAGCGGCCCGACTACATGTTCTTCGGCCGTTTCGGCTATGACAACAAGCCGGAGCCGCATCACCGCAATCTCGCTCTCGGCGAATGGTGGGCTGAGATGATCTCGATCCCCTGCATCGTCATGGGCGGCTCCGAGCTTGCTTCCGTCGAGACGGTGGCCGCGACCGGCGCCGAGTTCGTGGCGCTGTCCAGCGCCGTCTTTGCCGACGGGCGCGACCCCCGCGCGGCGATCGCCGCCGCCAACGCGCTGCTCGATGAAACCGCGCCGCGTTTCGAGGACTGACATGCGCCTGCGTGGCCCTTGCCTGGTGGTCCTGGCCGGCTTGTTTACGCAGGCCGCGATGGCGGCCGAGACCGTCCCGCTGCCGCAGCCGCGGCCGGAGACGAGTGCGCCGGACAAGAGCGCACCCGACGCAGCCAAGCCGGATGCAGGCACGCCGGATACGGGCAAACTGGACACAGCCGCGCCGGACGCCGGCGCGCCAGATCCGAGCAGGTTCGGCGGCGGTCATATCGACAAGCCGATCCAGAACACCTTGCCGCAGCCGGCCACGATGACGCCGCCATCGGCCGATACCGTCAATCCCGACCGCTTCGGCGCCAAGCAGCCGGACGCCGCCTATGGCGCCTTCCAGCGCGGCCTTTACAAGACCGCCTACAACCTGGCCTTGGACCGCGCCAAGAACGGCGATCCGGCCGCCGAGACGCTCGTGGCCGAGATCCTGTCTCGCGGGCTGGGTGTGCCGGTCAATCCGGCCGAGGCTGGCAAATGGTATGCGCTGGCCGCCGAACAGGGCGTGCCGGAGGCGCAGTTCCAATATGCGCTGATGCTGCTCGACGGCCGTTATGTGAAGAAGGACGAGAAGGGCGCCTTCGCGCTGATGCAGGCCTCGGCCGAGGCCGGCAACCGGCTCGCGCAGTTCAACTTCGCCCAGCTGCTCGTCCAGCAGGACCCCGGCGATGGCGGCCTTGCAAAGGCCGCCGTCTACTACGAGCGCGCGGCCGCCACCGGCCTTGCCGACGCGCAATATGCGATGGCGCAGCTCTATGCCAACGGCGCCGGCGGCAAGCCGCATGACGACGCCCAGGCGCGCATGCTGCTGGCGCAAGCCGCAAGGCAGAACTACGACACCGCGCAGATCGATCTCGCCACTTGGATGATCGAGGGACGCGGCGGCGCGCGCGACCTGAAATCAGGCTTTGCCTGGATGAAGCGGGCGGCGCAAGGCGGCAATGTCGCCGCCCAGAACCGCCTCGCCAAGCTCTATATGGGCGGCATCGGCACCGACCCGGACCTGATCCTTGCCGGCGCCTGGTACATCGTCGCCCGCCGCGCCGGGCTGATCGACCCGCGGATGGACGATTTCCTGCAGGGCCTCGACGACGGCCAGACCAAGCAGGCGCTGCAGAAGGCAAACCGCCTGCCCTGACGCGCAGTGCCACGGCCGGCATATGCGCGGCTCGCTTGGGTCCCTCCCTTGCCACTATGCGCGATTTGTGGTCTTGGAGGCGCCAAAGCGCGACCCGCGCGTGAAAAATCTCACTCGGATCAGTTCATCATGGCCAAGATCAGTGGCAACGAAATCCGTCCCGGCTATGTCATCGAGCACGATGGCGGCCTGTGGGTGGCGGTCAAGACCAACACCGTCAAGCCGGGCAAGGGCGGCGCCTACAACCAGGTCGAATTGAAGAACCTGATCAACGGCACCAAGCTCAACGAGCGCTTCCGCTCGGCCGAGACGGTCGAGCAGATCAGGCTCGACCTCAAGGATTTCTCGTTCCTCTACGAGCAGGGCGACGCGCTGGTCTTCATGGATACCGAAAGCTACGAGCAGCTCGAATTGGCCAAGGATTTCGTCGGCGAGCGCGCCGCCTTCCTGCAGGATGGCATGATGGTGACGGTTCAGCTCTACGAGGAGCGGCCGATCGGCATCTCGCTGCCCGACCAGGTGACGCTGACCGTCACCGAAGCCGACCCGGTGGTGCGGGGCCAGACGGCCGCCTCCTCCTACAAGCCTGCAGTGCTGGAGAACGGCATCCGCGTGCTGGTGCCGCCCTTCATCTCGGCCGGCGAGCGCATCATCGTCGACACCAACGAAATCACCTACATGCGCCGCGCAGACTAAACGGCCCAAAAGCAGGAAGAAAAAATGGCGCGTTCCGCTCTCCTCAACGTCATGGTCCAGGCCGCGATGAAGGCCGGCCGCTCGCTGTCGCGCGACTTCGGCGAGGTGCAGAACCTGCAGGTCTCGATGAAGGGGCCAGGCGACTATGTCAGCCAGGCCGACCGCAAGGCCGAAGAGATCGTCTTTACCGAGCTTTCCAAGGCGCGGCCGGGCTACGCCTTCCTGATGGAGGAGCGCGGCGCCGTCGAAGGCGAGGACGCCCAGCATCGCTGGCTCGTCGACCCGCTCGACGGCACCACCAACTTCCTGCACGGCATCCCGATCTTTTCGGTGTCGATCGCGCTTGAGCGCCAGGGCCAGATCGTCGCCAGCGTCGTCTACAATCCGGCGATGGACGAGCTCTACACGGCCGAACGCGGCGGCGGCGCCTTCTTGAACGACCGCCGGCTGCGCGTTGCCGGGCGCTCCAAGCTGACCGACGCGGTGATCGGCTGCGGCGTGCCGCATCTCGGCCGCGGCCAGCATGGCAATTTCCTGATCGAGCTGCGCAACGTCATGGCCGAAGTCTCCGGTGTTCGCCGCCTGGGCTCCGCCGCGCTGGATCTCGCCTATGTCGCGGCCGGCCGCATGGACGGCTTCTGGGAAACCCGCCTGTCGTCCTGGGACATCGCCGCCGGCATCCTTCTGGTGCGCGAAGCCGGCGGCTTCGTCTCCGACATGGATGGCGGACAGGGCATGCTGGACAGCGGCGAGGTCGTCGCCGGCAACGAGCTCATCCAGCGAGCGCTGCTGAAAACCGTGAAGAAGCCTCTGGCGTCGCGCTGAAGCCCCTCGCGCATGACCCCGAAAATCGGTTTTTTCGGAAAGGAACATGCGTAAATCAAAGTGCGCGGCGTCCTTTGCGCGTCGAAAGGACGCGCGGTGCCGTAGTCGCAAAACTGCAAACGAATGTTGAAATACTGGTCCGGGACCGCCCAGATTAGGGTGCAGGACCATTTGATGAGCGACGCGCGGCCAAACACTCAGGTTGAAATCCCCTTCGTGGGACGCTGGCACTATTCGCGCGCCGAAATGATCGCCGACGGCGTCGTCCACGCAGTCGGCATCGTGCTGGCGATCGCCGCCGGCTCGGCTTTCCTGGCTTTGGCCGCCTTCCATTCGGGCCCTGGCGAATATGTCGCCGCGGTGTTCTATGTCGTCTCGCTGCTGACCGTGCTCTCGGTTTCGCTGGCCTATAACCTATGGCCTGTCTCGTGGCCGGCGAAATGGATCCTGCGCCGCTTCGATCATGCCGCGATCTACCTCCTGATCGCCGCCACCTACACGCCCTTCCTCGCCCAGCTCAACAACTCGCCGCTGGCGCTATCCATGATCGTCGTCGTGTGGAGCGCGGCAGCGGCCGGCATCGCCATCAAGATGTTCCTGCCCGGCCGCTACGACCGGCTGGCCATCCTCTTCTACCTCGCCATCGGCTGGAGTGGCGTGGTGCTCGCCGGACCGCTGGTCCAGACGCTGCCGACGGCCTCGGTCGTGCTGCTTGTGGCCGGCGGCATCGTCTATTCTTCCGGCGTCATCTTCTTCGCCTGGAAGGCCCTGCGCTTCCACAATGCCGTCTGGCACGGCTTCGTCGTCACCGGTGCCGGCCTGCACCTTGCCGCCATGGTCGACTGCCTCGTCGTCAACCGGTTCTGAAGCCTGAGAGCAATGCCAGGAAAGGTGGGAGCGGTTGGGCTCGGCGCTTGCGCCGTAGCTTTCCGTCCGGAATTGCGTCAAAACAACGGACGCCGGCCATATTGCCAAGCGCCATTCAATTTGGTCACAATTCCGTTTAGAGTCGCGGCAATTCTGCGGCGGTGGCATCGGAAACGGGGCACGGATGGCTTTTCTCAGATCCTTCGGCAGGCGATCGGACGTCCTGGTCTATGATCCGCACAAGCTGTCGAGCCCGCAGGTCTTCCTGCTCACCATGGTGATCTTCCTGATCATCGTCGCTTTCATCGCCGCCATCCTCACCCGCCAGATATCGACCGCCTTCTCCAGCAATCCGGGCCTCAACGGATTGATCGTCGGCGTGCTGGCGGTCGGCATCCTGCTTGCCTTCGTCCAGGTCGGGCGGCTGTTCCGCGAGGTGCGCTGGGTCAATTCCTTCCGCGCCGGCTCCGAGACCACCGAGCCGGTGCTTTTGGCGCCGATGAAGGCGATGATCGGCCGCTCGTCGACGATCGCCTTTTCGACCTCGTCGATGCGCACGATGCTCGATTCCATCGCCACCCGCCTCGACGAAAGCCGCGACACCTCGCGCTATCTGGTCGGCCTGCTGGTATTCCTCGGCCTGCTCGGCACCTTCTGGGGCCTGCTCAACACCATCGCCTCGATCCGCGAGACGATCGAGGCGCTGGACCCGGGCACCGGCGATGCTGCGGCCGTGCTCGATGCGTTGAAGCAGGGCCTGTCGGCGCCGCTCGCCGGCATGGGCACCGCGTTTTCGTCCTCGCTGTTCGGCCTTTCCGGCTCGCTTGTGCTCGGCTTCCTCGACCTGCAGGCCGGGCGCGCCCAGACCCGCTTCTATACCGAGCTCGAGAACTGGCTGTCCTCGGTCACCGATCTGTCGTCGGACATCGTCGTGTCCGACACCTCGAAAGCCGCCGAATCCTCCGAGGACATCCGGCTCTTGTCGGAGCGGCTGCGCAGCCTGCAGGAGAATGGCGGCGGCTCCAATCCACGCGTCGCCACCGCCATGGCCAATCTTGCCGACGGCATTTCGGGGCTGGTGAAGAACATGCGCTCCGAGCAGCAGATCATGCGCGACTGGGTCGAGGCCCAGTCCGACGAGCAGAAGGCCATGCGCAACACGCTGGAAAAGATCGCCGACGCGCTGAAGAAACAAGGGGTCCACTGACGTGGCGCTGGCAAGACGGCGCGCCGACCGCCGCATCGATTACTGGCCGGGCTTCGTCGACGCGCTGTCGACGCTGCTTTTGGCCATCATGTTCCTGCTCACGGTGTTCGTGCTGGCGCAGTTCCTGCTCAGCCGCGAGATCTCCGGCAAGGACACGGTGCTGAACCGCCTCAACTCGCAGATCAACGAGCTGACCCAGTTGCTCGCGCTGGAGCGCTCGAACAGCCAGGATAAGGAAGATACTCTCGCCAACCTGCAAGCTTCGCTCTCGGCGGCGCAAGCCGAGAAGAGCCGCCTGGAACAGTTGCTCTCGCAGGGCGCGGGCGCCGGCGACGCGGCCAACAAGCGGGCGGACCAGCTTTCCGGCGAGCTCAGCAACCAGCGCCAGATCAGCCAGCAGGCGCTGAGCCAGGTCGAGATCCTCAACCAGCAGATCGCGGCGCTGCGCAAGCAGATCGGCGCGCTGGAAGACGCGCTCAACGTCTCCGAGCAGCGCGACCGCGACTCCAACACCAAGATCGCCGATCTCGGCCGCCGCCTGAATGTCGCGCTTGCGCAGCGCGTCCAGGAGCTCAATCGCTACCGTTCCGACTTCTTCGGCCGGCTGCGCGAGATCCTCGCCGACCGCGAGAACATCCGCATCGTCGGCGACCGCTTCGTCTTCCAGTCGGAAGTGCTGTTTCCCACCGGCTCCGACGTGATCAACGATGCCGGCAAGGTCGAGATGAAGAAGCTCGCCGACGCCATCATCGAATTGCAGAAGGAAATCCCGCCAGAGATCAGCTGGGTGCTGCGCGTCGACGGCCACACCGACAACCAGCCGCTGTCCGGCACCGGCCGCTATCGCGACAACTGGGAACTGTCGACCGCGCGCGCCACCTCGGTGGTGAAGTACCTGATCGAGAACGGCGTGCCGGCCAACCGGTTGGTGGCCGCCGGCTTCGGCGAGTTCCAGCCGCTCGATCCTGCCGACACCGACGAGGCGCGCAGCAAGAACCGCCGCATTGAGCTGAAGCTCACCGAACGGTGATTTAACGCATGTCTCGCGAAAGTGGGAGCCGGTCTCGGGGCAAAGACATGCGTGAAATCAAAGCCCTGAAGCGCACGGAGCTTATCTGAAAGATCGCGGCGTGCTTTGGGATCACGCCAAGTCACGGGAAGTTGTTTGTCGGCTGAATACTTAGCGCGGCAAGTTCCGGCGACAAGGCTTGAAAACATTATCTTTTTTTAATTACACATCGCAAATCGGCGCACCTAATTTGCCGCGCAGGGCCGGGGACCGCCGGCGGTGCCTCCCATCGCGACGCGACGGAACCGGACGGCCCGGAAAGGTCGGAAGGCAATGCGGCAGGGCCGCTTCCTTCCCTGTAGGAGGATGCGCCGCCATGCGCGCTTCAACATCTCTCAAGACAGTAACCCTGGCTGCTGCGCTGATCGCGGCCTCGCTTGCCGGCGCGTATGCGGCCGGGCACCACAAGGGGCTTCTCGACGCGACCCCTCCAGCCGATTTCATCGGACCGCGCGTGACCGGCCTGATCGATCAGGTCCAGGGCGTGGATCAGGGCATCACCGACGCCCGGCAGGCAAACAACATTTCAGCTGCCGAAGCGCAGCAACTGCATATGCGCGCCGCGCGCATCAGCCAGGCCGCCGAGCATGTCGCGGCTTCGGATCACGGCAGGATCCCCTCCGCGCAATACCATGAGCTGCTGCGGAGGCTCGACAATGTCGACCAGAGGCTGATGAACGACACCGGCAGCGGCTTCATGCTGGGTGACGGCTCGGACGGTGGCAATTACCCGAACGGCTAGAGGATTTGCTCCGGGTAAAGAGGAAGGGACCAACTGGCGCCCGCGGGACCTGGCCCCGAGGGCGTCCTTTTTCGATTGCGTGCTGTTTCGACTACAGGCCGAGCCAAAGCGCGACGATGGCAAGCACCGCCGGCACCGTTTGGATGATGAGGATCTTGCGGCCGACGGTCGCCGCGCCGTAGAGGCCGGCTATCACGACGCAGAGCAGGAAGAACATCTTGACCTGGAACCCGGCGGCGCCGAGATAGAGACCCCAGATCAGCCCCGCGGCGAGGAAGCCGTTATAGAGCCCCTGATTGGCGGCAAGCACCTTCGAGGCGCTGGCGAATTCCGGCGTCAGCTTGAACGCCTTGCGGCCGCGGCGTGTCCCACAACACCATCTCCAGATAGACGATATAGCAATGGATCAGCGCCACCAGTCCGACCAGGATATTGCCGATCATCGTCCCCTCCGGCAGTTTGTTCCCGACATTGATCACGCAGTCGCCTCACAAGGCAAGACGGCTGATCCCCTGACGGCTTATCCTTTGGCGGCTGGTCAGGGTTGCCAAGCTCGATGCCTTGGTATCTTTTCGCGCCAGCCAAATTGAAGCTGGAATCCACCATGTCCTTCCAAAAACTCGACGAACTCGGCCACAAGCTCGAAGCGCTGGAACACGCTTTGGCCATCCTCGGCGCCGACGAGGCGACGCATATGGCGGTGGGCGGCGGCGAAAAGCGCGCCGAAGCGATGTCCTCGCTTGCCGGCATGCTGCATCGCCAGGCGACCGCGCCCGAGATCGGCGACTGGATCGCCGCCGCAGAAGCCGAGCCGCTGAACGACGAGCAGCAGGCGGCGGTCAGGGAACTGCGTCGCCAATACACCAACCTGACCTGCCTGCCGGCCGAATTCGTCGAGCGCCAGACGGTGGCGCGCATGCGCTCCGAGCAGCTCTGGCGCGACCTGCGCGCCAAGAACGATTGGGCGGGCTTCCTGCCGGCGCTGGAAGGCATCGTGGCCCTGGTGCGCGAGGAAGCGGCTCTGCGCGCCGACGCGCTCGGCCTTGCCCCCTATGACGCGCTGATGGAGCAGTATGATCCCGGCAACCGCGCCGCCGAGATCACGCCGGTGTTTGCCGAGCTGAAGGCCTTCCTCAAGGACTTCCTGCCGCATGCGCTGGCCGTGCAGGATGCGCGGCTGGCGAAGCATCCGCTGAAGCCGCTGTCGGGCAGCTATGCCGTCGACCGCCAGCGCGAGCTCGGCCTCGCCATGATGGCGGCCGTCGGCTTCGACCTCACCCATGGCTCGCTGTCGGTGTCGCACCATCCCTTCTGCGGCGGCGTGCCGACCGACGTGCGCATCACCACCCGCTACAAGACCTCCGACTTCCTGTCGGCGCTGATGGGCGTGCTGCACGAGACCGGCCACGCGCTCTACGAGCAGAACCTGCCGAAAGCCTGGTCGCATTGGCCGCTTGGCAAGGCGCGCGGCATGGCCGTGCATGAGAGCCAGAGCCTGTTCGTCGAAAAGCAGATCGGCCGCAACCCGGCCTTCTGGCGCTGGGCGCTGCCGGTGGTCGAAAAACATCTCGGCGAAGCCTGGTCGCTCGACGACATCCTGCCGCATGTCCACCATGTCGAGCGCGGCTTGATCCGCGTCGACGCCGACGAGGTCACCTATCCGCTGCATGTCATCCTGCGCTACGAGATCGAGCAGGAGCTCGTCGCCGGCCGGCTGGAGGTCGCCGACCTGCCCGAGGCCTGGGATGCCAAGATGCGCGACTATCTCGGCCTCTCGACCATCGACAACCCGGCCGACGGGCCGATGCAGGATGTACATTGGCCGAGCGCCGCCTTCGGCTATTTCCCCTCTTACACGCTGGGCGCCATGATGGCGGCGCAGCAATGGGCGGCCTTGACGAAGGAGCACTCATCCGCCGACGCGGACCTCGCCAAGGGTGATTTCAGCGCCATCAACGAGTGGCGACGCCAAAGAATCTGGTCGCAGGGCTCGCGCTGGTCGACCCCGGAGCTGCTCGAGCGCGCCTCCGGCGAGAAGCTCAACGCTTCCTATTTCACCGACCATCTGCGCAAGCGCTACAGATAACGCCGACAGGGCATTTGATTTTCATACTCCAAAAGCATACATTTTCGTATGAGAAAGGAGCACGCTATGGGAGTTCCAGTTTCGAAAGAACGTGCCACCTTTTCTATCGCCGCGGACATAAAGAGCCGGCTTGAGGACGAAGTGCCGAAAAGCGAAAGGTCGCGCTTCGTGGAAAAGGCAATCGATCAAGCGTTGCGTGAAGTTACCGTGAACCGTCTCAAACGAATGCTGGACGAATTGCCGCGCAATTCCAATGTCAAAGGCGAAAGCATCGCTGATTTTCTACACGCCCAACGTATGAAATGGGATGGTCGGCCGCTCGACGTGCTTGAGGGCAAGAATGATCGTCGTTGATGCGTCGATTTTCGTGAAGCTTTTCAAGCAAGAGGAAGATAGCGAGGCTGCGCGCAACTTGGTCGATCACATGCTGGAGCAGGGACAAGGCTTTCTCGCTCCATCGATAGTTCTGTACGAAGCTCTTTCAGCCGCTTTACATGTCGAATTGCCGCTCACTACGGTAGGCCAGCTTTTCGATCAATTTCGCGAACTAGGGCTGGCGATCGAAGAGCCCACCACGCGAGATTTGGCAACGGCCGAGAAGATCGCAACATCAGCCACATCCGGAAATGGCTATCCCACTTTATTCGACAGTATCTATCACGCTATGGCGCTTGAACGTGGCGGCATTTTTGTCACGGCCGACCAGCGCCACATTACCAAGGCTGGGCAGTTTGGCAGTGTTGTGCTGCTGGCGGATTGGCAACCCGGCTGATCTCTCTTTTACTCCGCCGCGCCCCTGAAGGCGCTGGCTCCAGTCTCGAACTGCAGCTTGGCGAGCCGCGCGTAGGTGCCGCCCTTCGCGACTAGGCTCTGATGCGTGCCTTCCTCGACGATGCGCCCGCCTTCCATGACGAGGATGCGGTCGGCCTTGAGCACAGTCGCCAGCCGGTGCGCGATGACGATGGTGGTGCGGCCGCGCATGAGCCGCTCCAGCGCCCTTTGCACCAGCGTCTCGCTCTCGGCGTCGAGCGCCGAGGTCGCTTCGTCGAGCAGAAGGATCGGCGCGTCGCGCAGGATGGCCCGCGCGATCGCGATGCGCTGGCGCTGGCCGCCGGACAGCGTCACGCCGCGCTCGCCGACCTGGCTGTCATAGCCCTTGTCGAGCCTGGCGATGAATTCGTCGGCAAGCGCCGCCTTGGCCGCGGCCTCGATCTCGGCTAGGCTGGCGCCCTGCCGGCCGAAGCCGATATTGTCGGCAGCACTTGCCGCGAAGATGGTGACGTCCTGCGGCACGATGGCGATGCGCTGGCGAACCGCTGCCGGATCGGCCCCGCGCACGTCGACGCCGTCGATGACGACGCGGCCGCTCTCGGGATCGTAGAAGCGCAGGATCAGCGAGAAGACGGTGCTCTTGCCGGCGCCGGAAGGCCCGACGATCGCCACCGTCTCGCCCGGCTTCACCTGAAAGCTCAGGCCATGCACCGCGGCGCGGTCCGGCCGCGCCGGATAGGAGAAGGAGACATCGTCGAAGCTGATCGCGCCCTTGGCGGTGGCCGGCAACGCTACGGGATCGACGGGCCGCTGGATCGCCGGCGTCTCAGCCAGGATCTCTGTCAGCCGCTCGGCGGCGCCCGCCGCCTGCGACAGCTCGCTCCACACCTCCGACAGCGCGCCGAGCGCGCCAGCGGCAAACACCGAATAGAGCAGGAACTGGCTGAGCGTGCCTGGCGACAGCGTGCCGGCAAGCACGTCGCGCGAGCCGAACCACAGCACCGCAACCACCGAGGAGAAGATCATGAAGATGGCAAAGAAGGTCAGGAACGAGCGCGCGAACACCGAGGCCCGCGCCGCCTCGAAGGCGGCGTCGACCGCTGCGGCAAAGCGGCCGGTGACCAGCTTCTCGTTGGTGAAGGCCTGCAGCGTGCGCACCGCGCCAATCTGCTCGCTGGCATAGGCGGTGGCCTCGGCAAGCGTATCCTGCGCTTGCCGGGACTTGCGGCGCACCGAGCGGCCGAAGGCGACCAGCGGCAGCACGATCACCGGGATGGCCACCAGCACGAGGCCCGAGAGCTTCGGGCTGGTGACGACCATCATCGCCACAGCGCCGAGGCCGAGGATGAGGTTGCGCAGCGCAACCGAGGCGGTGGCGCCGACCGCCGACTTCACCTGCGTGGTGTCGGCAGCGAGCCGCGACACGATCTCGCCCGAATGCGCACGATCGAAAAACGCCGGCGATAATGTCGTGACATGGGAAAAGACGTCGCGGCGAATGTCGGCGACGACCCGCTCGCCGAGCGTGATGACGAAATAGTAGCGGCTGGCCGAGGCGGCCGCCAGCAGCGCCGCCATCACCACGAGCGCGGCGAAATATTCGGCGATGAAAATGGAGCCCGAGGCCTGGAATCCATGGTCGATCATGCGCCGCACGGCCATCGGCAGGGCAAGCGTGGTCACCGCCGCCACGATCAGCGAGATGATGGCGCCGATGGCGAGCTTCCGGTAGCGGGTGATGTAGGGAAAAAGGTTGCGGAGCGGCCGGACCGAGCGTCTACGCTCGCTTGCGCTGCCACCGATTTCCGCCATGAGCGTTTCCTCTGGCCGCTTGGCGGGGCCGCGCTTCAATATGCGCCCGCCGCGGCCTTGTGATTCAATTCCGGCTGATGTATAGGCTCGCCGACCGTTTTAGAAGCCGTGGCTTTTCATTAGCTGCGGCTTCGAGTTTTAAAAAGGGGCGCATCGACGCAGGCCTTTGGCCCGCCACCAGCGCCGGCAGCCAGGAAATAAGACAATGAAGGCCGATATCCATCCCGACTACCACACCATCAAGGTCGTCATGACCGACGGCACCGAATACCTGACCCGTTCGACCTGGGGCAAGGAAGGCGACACGATGAACCTCGACATCGACCCGACCACGCACCCGGCCTGGACCGGCGGCCAGCAGACCCTGCTCGACCGCGGCGGCCGCCTGTCAAAGTTCAAGAAGCGCTTCGAAGGTTTCGGCCTCTAAGCCGGATACGCCTGCAGGATTTGAAAAACCCGCCTCCAGGCGGGTTTTTTGTTGCCTTGACGCCCTGTCGATAGGAGGCTGAGCGGACCAAAGTGAGGGCACACCCGTGATGGATCTCAAGGACGAACGATGGTCTGATCTGCGAGGTGGATACAAAGTCGTTTACGATCCGAGACCTGCCTTGCGCGCATTGGCGCTTCGTTACGACGACAAATCGCTCTGGGATCAACTGTGGGAGGAATTGCATCATCAAGGCGATGTCGGAGACGCCTCTTACGCCGCGATTCCTGAGATCGTTCGCATCTCAGCTGAGCACGTTCCCGCCAACTGGGCGACCTATGGCCTTGCCGCTGTAATCGAAGAGGCTCGACGGACTAACGAACGGAACCCGCCGATCCCAGATTGGGTCGAACCACACTACCGCTCGGCTTGGCAGACGCTTTTCCACCTGGCTTTGCGAGACTTGGCAAATACCACAGACGAGGCGACGGTGATATTTGCGTTGGCGATAGTCGCCTTTCATCACGGTCAGGTCAGCCTAGCCCGAATGACGATGTGTACCGACGACGAGCGCGAGGAGATGCTTACGCAGTATTTCGGCCGGTAGCCGGCTACTCGCCCACCAACTCCCTCAGCCCCATGCGCTTGTAAGCCGCGACCAACCTGTCACCCTCTTCGCGATCGACCGAGATTGCCAGCCGCACGGCCGCCTCGCCCATCTGCCACACCAGGAATGCCGTCGTCTCCAGTTCGACCGGATCGGTGTCGGGCCTGAGCCGCTTCAGCACCGCCACCAAAAATTCGGCATTGGCGCGGCTGTCCGCCAGCTCGAGCGCGCGCAGCGCCTTGTCGGCCTGCGTTCCCGACCAGACATCGCGTATCACCGGCTCGGCCAGGAACAGTTGGTAATAGATGTCCACCAGCTCTGAAAACGCGCTCTTGAAACCCTCGACATCGCCGACATCCTCCAGCGCCGCAGAGATGCAGGCCTGGCTTTCGGCCGTGTAGCGCTCGGCAAGCGCCCACACGATCGCCTGCTTGTCCGGAAAGAACTGGTAGAGCGAGCCGATCGAAACCCCTGCCCTTTCCGCCACCTCGCCCATGCGCATGGCATCGCTGCCCTGCTCGGCAATCAGCGCCGAGGCGGCCGCGAGCATCCGCTCGACCCGCTCGCGGCTGCGCTGCTGGCTCGGCGACCGGCGAGGCGAGGCGATGGCCGCCTGGTCCGGCTTCGCGGCGACTTTTCCATCCATGGCTCTCTCCGGGCCGTTTTCGAAACTGGCTTGACTCGCAAAATACGAGGGTTTATCACGTTTTGCAAATGTGAGACTCACTCATGTTTTGAAGCGGAACCCGACACCTGGAGCAACCGAGATGATCAAACTACTTCCCACCCTCACCTTCATCGCCGCGATCGGCTCGGGCGTCGTCGGCGGCGTGTTCTTCGCTTTTTCCAATTTCGTCATGGCAGCACTTGCCCGGCTGCCTGTCCCGAGCGGCATCGCGGCGATGAACTCGATCAACGTCACGGTGATCACGCCGACCTTCATGACCGCGCTGTTCGGCACCGGCCTGATCTGCCTGGTATTGATTGCCGCCGCTTTCCTCGGCTGGAGCCAGTCGGGCTCGTACTGGCTGCTTGCCGGCGCCGTGATCTATTTCGTCGGCAATCCGATCGTGACCATGGTCTTCAACGTGCCGCTCAACGATGCTTTGGCCGCCGTCGATCCGGAGAGCGCCAACGGCGCCGCCGTGTGGGCGAACCACCTGAGCCAATGGGTGATGTGGAACCACGTCCGCACCATCACCGCCATCGTGGCGATGGCCTGCTTCATCATGGCGTTGATTTGAGGAGATGCAGCCGCAATGCAAAAAGACCCGCCTCAGGCGTCTTTTTTATGATCCTTGCGGTCGGCGTGCCCCAGATCCCGGTCCGGGTCGATGACGTCGCGGACCAGCTGCTTCAGCTTCGCCGCATCCGGAAACCCGCCGTCGCGCTTGCGGTCCCAGATGAGTTGATCGTTGCAGGCAATGGTGAAGATGCCGCCGGTTCCCGGCACCAGCGCCACCTCGCCGAGATCGGTGCCGAAGGTCGAGAGCAGTTCCTGCGCCATCCAGCCGGCACGCAACAGCCACTGGCATTGCGTGCAATAGGTGATGCGGATGGCAGGCTTCTCGCTCATGGAAGATTGAGCTTCGCTCATATCGTGTCGCGTGGCCGGTCAGGCCGCGCTGAGCTTGGCCATCGTCTCGTCGTCGACCTCGAAATTGGCGTAGACGCTCTGCACGTCGTCATCGTCCTCAAGGGTCGCGACCAGCTTCATCAGCGACTGCGCGCGTTCTTCGTCGACCGGGACGTTGTTCTGCGGCTGCCAGATCGGCTTGACCGATTCCGCCTCGCCGAGCGAGGCTTCCAGCGACTTCGACACTTCGCCCAGATTTTCGAAACTGCAATAGATCGTGTGGCCTTCCTCATCGGACTCGACGTCATCAGCGCCGGCCTCGATCGCGGCTTCCATGACCTTGTCGGCGTCGCCGGCGGAAGCCGGGTAGTAGATCTCGCCGACGCGGTTCCACATGAACGACACCGAGCCGGTTTCGCCGAGGGCCCCGCCGGCCTTGGTGAAGGCGGCACGCACATTGGAGGCGGAGCGGTTGCGGTTGTCGGTCAGCGCCTCGACGATCAGCGCGACGCCGCCGGGGCCGTAACCTTCATAGCGCACCGCTTCGTAGTTCTCGCCGTCGCCGGCGGAGGCCTTGTTGATGGCGCGCTGGATATTGTCCTTCGGCATCGACACGGCCTT
Source organism: Mesorhizobium vachelliae (assembly GCF_033977325.1). Classification (NCBI taxonomy): domain Bacteria; kingdom Pseudomonadati; phylum Pseudomonadota; class Alphaproteobacteria; order Hyphomicrobiales; family Phyllobacteriaceae; genus Mesorhizobium; species Mesorhizobium vachelliae. Next base: position 521,575 of record NZ_JAVIIR010000003.1, on the reverse strand, counting down.
GGCGTTCTGCACCGCAAGGCGCAGCCTGGGATTCATCGCCGGATCCGGCGTGCCGGTCTTGGCGGCGACGGTGATTTCGCGCGCCAGCTTGGAAAACATTTTCGACCGCACCGCGTCCTGACGGCCCTTGCGGTGCATGATGTTCTTAAACTGCGAATGGCCAGCCATGGCACCCCTGTCGTGTTCGGCTAGAGCATCTCGAAGCGAGGTGTCATCACCGCGTCTTCGGCAAATGCTCGAATTCAATCTTTCAGAACGTCCCGGGCATGCCTGCGAAGGCACGCGGCGCTCTTTGTCGGAATGGCCGGCTTATAGATAAATCGGCTCAATTCGTCCAGACGCGCCGTCACTCCGGCGCCGAAGAGGCCGCTTAACCCTCCAGATCGGACTTCAGCCGATCGAGAATGCTGATGGCGTGGCCCGCATATTGGCTGATCCAGCGATCATGGATCTGCTTGATTGGCAACGCATTGAGATGGTTCCAGCGCTCGCGGCCCTCACGCCTCGCCACGACCAGGTCGGCCTCCTCCAGCACTTTCAGATGCATCATCACCGTGCAGCGGTCCATGTCCGGGAAAGCCTCGCATAGCGCGCCGGTGGTCAGCGGCTGATCCTTCAGGCGATCCAGCAATTCGCGCCGGCGCGAATGCGCCAAGGCCTTGAAAACATGGTCGTCCGCAGTTTGACTTGACATGTTACGTTTCTATAACATATCGTTTCGCGCAGCAAGGAAGGAGTTGTGGATATGTCCCTTGGTTTCAGGATTTCCGGACGCATCGGCAAACCGGTCGCCGAGGTCTTCGACGCCGTCGTCAACCCGACGAAGCTCAGCGGTTATTTCACCACCATCGGCGGCGCTTCGGCCCCGCTTGTCGCCGGCACCACCGTCACCTGGTGGAAGATGGTGCCGGTCGAGGTCGACGAAGTGACGAAGGACAAGCGCATCGTGCTGCGCTGGGACGCCACCGACGCCAAAGGCAAGCCGGCCTACAAGACCCGCATCGAGATGAATTTCGAGCCCTTGGAGGACGGCGGCACCTTCGTCACCATCGCCGAGGAAGGCTGGCGCGAAGGCGGGGTCGGGCTGAAGAAGTCCTACCTCAATTGCGAAGGCTGGTCGCAGATGCTCGCCTGCATGAAGGCCTATCTCGAATTCGGCATCAATCTGCGCGACGGCTACTACCGAAGCGAGCTGCGCGGCGAGCCGGCCAACGAGACCAACATCTGAGCCCGACATTCAAGTCTCGATATCCGGCAAGAGGAGGCCGCCCGATGACGAAAGCAACGCCATTCCTGATGTTCGAGGGAAAGGCCGAGGAGGCCATGGCCCTGTATTGCGAGACCGTTCCGGAGAGCCGCGTCCTGGACGTCACGCGCTACGGCGCGGGTGAGGACGGTAAGGAAGGAACGCTCAAGCTGGCGCGCGCTTTGATCGGCGGCGTCGAGGTCAGGATCTACAACAGCCCGGTCCACCACGCCTTCACCTTCACGCCGTCCTTCTCCTTCTTTGTCGACTGTTCGTCCGAAGAGGAACTGGAGCGTATCGTCTCCGTTCTCTCCAAGGACGGCGGCTTCCTGATGCCGACCGGCAATTACGGCTTCAGCCGGCGTTTCGCCTGGCTCAACGACCGCTTCAGCGTATCCTGGCAGATCAACCTGCCCTGAACAGGGCAATTCCAGCGAAGGGTGAGGCGCTTTCGCCGGAATCCCGAAACCGCAAATGTCCTACGGCAAGTCGGCAATTGAGGAGGAAAACCATGGAACTCAAGGAAGCTCCAACCGCCGAAACCGCCATGCTGATCCGTCGGCCGGTCGCCGAGGTGTTCGAAGCGATCGTCGATCCGGCGGTCACCACGAAATTCTGGTTCACGCATTCCAGCGGCAGGCTGGATGAAGGCAAGCCGGTCAGGTGGGAGTGGCGGATGTATGGCGTCTCGACCAGTGTAGAGGTGAGCGAGATCGTTCCCGGCAAAAAGATCGTCATGGAGTGGAGCGATCCGCCGACCACTGTCGTCTGGTCATTCACCGAAATGCCCGGCGACAGCACTTTCCTCGAAGTCCGCAATTTCGGCTTTGCCGGCTCCGCCGACGAGCAGGTCAACCAGGCGATCGGCTCGACCGGCGGCTTCTCGCTGGTGCTGGCCGGCGCCAAGGCCTGGCTGGAGCAAGGCCTGACGCTCGGCCTGATCGGCGACCGTCACCCGAAGGGCGTAAAATGAATTCGTCATGCTAGGGCGGAGCAAGGAGCGAAGCGACACGCGCAGACCCTAGCATGACGAAGGTGTCCGGCATCAATGCCCGCCGCCCGACCCCTGCTTCTTGCGATGTCTTGCCAGCATGTTGAGGCTCTCGACCAGCGCCGAAAAGCCCATGGCCGCGTAGATGTAGCCCTTGGGCACATGGTAACCCATGCCGTCGGCGATCAGCGTCATGCCGATCATCAACAGGAAGCCCAGCGCCAGCATGACGATGGAGGGGTTCCTGGCAATGAAATTAGCCAGCGGCCCGGCTGCCAGCATCATCGCGCTCACCGCCACGATCACCGCGATATACATGATGGCGATCTCGTCGGTCATGCCGACGGCGGTGATGATGGAATCGATCGAGAAGACGAGGTCGAGCAGGAGAATCTGGAAGATCGCTCCGGCAAGGCTCATCTGCAGCGTGCCGCCGACCATCGTGTCCTGATGGTCCTGCGGGTCGACCGTGTGATGGATTTCCTTGGTCGCCTTCCAGACAAGGAACAGGCCGCCGGCGATCAGGATCAGGTCGCGCCAGGAAAAGCCGTGGCCGAAGGCTGTGAACATCGGCGTCGTCAATTGCACGATGACCGAGATGGTGGCGAGCAGGATGAGGCGCATCACCAGCGCGGCCGAGATGCCCAGCCGGCGCGCGCGGGCGCGCTGCGCTTCCGGCAATTTGTTGGTCAGGATCGAGATGAAGATCAGATTGTCGATGCCGAGCACGATCTCGAGCACCACTAAGGTCAAAAGCGCGACCCATGCGGTCGGATCGGAAACAAAGTGAAAGTGCGGCGCCAGGAATTCGACAAGCTGCATGGAGGTCGTCCCCTCTACGATCTAGAGCAGTGTCGCCGGCAATTAGGTACTTTGCACACTCATATCAATGTCACGACCAGAAAGACGGCGCCGTTTCTTCCAGCCGCGGCCCGCGACGAAACGGCGCTATTTTCTCGGCAAGCCCGGTGCGGTCGGAAATATCGACGCCGACGCCGCAGAGCGTCGCCGGCCCGCTCGCGGCCTCGAAACGGCCTTTCGGCACTTTCGACAGGAAGCGATTGAGCGGCTCCTCCTTGTCCATGCCGAGCGAGGAATCGTAATCGCCGCACATGCCGGCATCCGAAATATAGGCGGTGCCGCCATTGAGGATTTGATGGTCGGCGGTCGGCTGATGCGTATGCGTGCCGACCACGAGGCTGGCGCGGCCGTCGACGAAATGCGCGAAGCACATCTTCTCGGAGGTTGCCTCGGCGTGGAAATCGACGATCGCGGCGTCGGCCTGCTCACCGAGCGGACAGGCGGCGAGCTCGCGCTCGCCGGCCTGGAACGGATCGTCGAGCTCGGGATGCATGAAGACGCGGCCCATGATGTTGGCGACCAGCACGCGCGCGCCATTGCGGGCGATATAGACGCCCGAGCCGCGCCCCGGCGTGCCCTTGGGAAAATTCGAAGGCCGCAGGAAGCGCTCCTCGCGCGGCGCGAAGATCAGCGCGTCGCGCTGGTCCCAGACATGGTTGCCGGTGGTGACGACATCGGCGCCCGCCGCGAGCGTCTCGCGGAAGATCTCCTCGGTGATGCCGAAGCCGCCAGCGGCGTTCTCGCCATTGACGATGACGAAATCGAGCTTGAAGTCGGAAATCAGCCCCGGCAGCTGTTCCCAGACCGCCGTGCGTCCCGTCTTGCCAACCATGTCGCCGAGGAAGAGGAGTCTCATGCGATCCCGAGCTGAAGCCTGCCAAAGCTGCATGACTTCCGCGAAAGACCATGCGCCCAAAGAAACTATCTACAATTGGGGCGTGAACCGGCGCAACCCGCTCTCGGTCAGTATTTCCGAAATGATGATGTCGTGGTCTTCATTGGGCACCAGCGGCACTTCCTGGCAATCGAAGGCGATGCCGATCAGCCTGGGCTCGATGCCCTTGTCGGCGAGCCTGGCGATGGCGCGGTCGTAATAGCCGGCGCCGTAGCCGATGCGGTGGCCGCGGGCGTCGAAGGCGGCAAGCGGCACCAGCATCAGCGTCGGGTCGAGCACTTCCGCCTCTTCATGCGGCCCGACGGTGCCGAAGCCCATCTCGACCATGGGCGCGCCGCGCACCAGCTCGCGGAAGACGATCGTCGTCTTGTCGAGGATCGCCGGCAGGCAGAGCCTGGCGCCCTTCTCGCGCAGCGCGAACATCAGCGGCCGCACATCGACCTCCGAGCGCATCGGCCAGAAGCCGGAGACGACCCGACCGGGCTCGAAGTCGATCTTTTCCTTTGCCGTCTCGGCCATTTCGAGCGCGATTTCCACGCGCCAGAATTCGTCGAGCGCATCGCGGCGCGCCAGCGCTTCCTTGCGAAGCTGTTTTTTCAGGTCTTTTGAAGGTGACATGCGACGACGGTAGAGATGGCCAGATCTGGGCGAAGTTGCAGGAGCGACGTTTTCTACCGCAAGTCTCCCGAAGTCGGGAGAGCGGCGATCCACACAACCGGTGGAGAGGTCGATCCCGGGTGCCTACAAAGTAGGTGGGCGCCGTGTGAGAAAACCCACGGGTCTTCCCAGGGACAGCTCCCTAAGGATCGATAAGGCCCCGGGGATAAGTTTCTCCTGCCGGGAAGCGCAGACCGCCGGGAGCAAATATAGGCCGATGGTTAGCCATGCGCCAGAGAAACGGACGACCATTTGCGCGTAATTCGTCTTGCGGGCCATCCCGACAAGAAGCTCTTCGGCAACCGCCCTTGCGCGGCCCGTCCAGCCTCCTTACGGTCCGGCCGCACGGACAGGAGAAAAAATGCGTTTCGAAGGCACAGCGGCTTATGTCGCCGACAAGGATCTGATGGTCGCGGTCAACGCCGCGATTGCGCTGGAGCGGCCCCTGCTGGTCAAGGGGGAGCCTGGCACCGGCAAGACCGAGCTCGCCCATCAGGTGGCTTCGGCGCTCGGGCTGGAGTTCATCGAATGGAACGTCAAGTCGACCACCAAGGCGCAGCAGGGCCTCTACGAATATGACGCCGTCTCGCGGCTGCGCGACAGCCAGCTCGGCGACGAGCGCTTCAACGACATCGCCAACTACATCAAGCGCGGCAAGCTGTGGGACGCCTTCGCGGCGCAAAAGAAGGTCGTGCTGTTGATCGACGAGATCGACAAGGCCGACATCGAGTTCCCCAACGACCTCCTGCGGGAGCTCGACCGGATGGAGTTCTTCGTCTACGAGACCGGCGAGACGATCCGCGCCGAGTTCCGCCCGATCGTCATCATCACCTCCAACAACGAGAAGGAGTTGCCGGACGCCTTCCTGCGCCGCTGCTTCTTCCACTATATCCGCTTCCCCGACATGGACACGCTGCACCGCATCGTCGAGGTGCATTATCCCGGCATCAAGCAGAATTTGGTGCGGGCGGCGCTGACCCAGTTCTACGAGATCCGCGATGTGCCGGGCCTGAAGAAGAAGCCCTCGACCTCCGAAGCGCTCGACTGGATCCGCCTGCTTGTCGCCGACGACATCGCGCCCGAAGACCTGCGCGCCGATCCGAAGAACATGCTGCCGAAACTGCACGGCGCGCTGCTGAAGAACGAGCAGGACGTGCATCTGTTCGAGCGCCTGGCCTTCATGGCCAGACGGCAGCAATAATGCATGTCGCCCAGAAGTGTGGAGCGGCTCTGGGACGACGACATGCATAAAACAACGACCTAGCGCGTCGCGCTTTAGCCCGGCAGCAATAGCGCTTTTCCCGTCCGTGGACCGTTGCCCGCGGGCGGCCGCTGCCGCAGCTTCGGGTCCAAAATATTGGAGGAAAAAATGTCCGAGATCACCATCCGCCCGCTCGCGCAGTCAGACCATGCCGACTGGCGCCGGCTTTGGACCGACTACCTGACCTTCTACGAGACGAAGCTGCCGGAAGAGGTCTACGCGATCACCTGGAAGCGGCTGTTCACGGACGGCGAGTTCGAGCCGAAGGGTTTCATTGCCACGCTCGACGGCGAGGCCGTCGGCCTCACCCACTATCTCTATCACCGCTCCGGCTGGTCCGAGAAAAACAACTGCTACCTGCAGGATCTGTTCGCCGACCCCGATGTGCGCGGCAAGGGCGTGGGCGCTGCGCTGATCAAAGCCGTGCAGGACGAGGCCGGCAAGATCGGCGTGACGAACGTCTACTGGATGACGCACGAGACCAACGCCACCGCGCGCCGGCTCTACGACCATGTGGCGCGCCGCACAGGCTTCATCGAATACGATCTGCTATGAGAGTGGCGCAGGTTGAAATCATTGCCCTTGCGCAATATATTGCGCATTAAGCCATAGCTATGCCGCTCATCGAAACCAATACGCGCAAGATCATAGCGAGGCTATTGCGCAACGGCTGGGCGAACATCGGCGGCGGCAAGCACGATAAATACGAGCATCCGGAAAAGCCGGATGTGACGATTATCGTGCCAAGGCATCGCGAGCAGTCTCCGGGTGTTGCACGCTCGATCGCCAAGCTCGCCGGATGGATTTGAGGTCTGATCACATGACGCACTATGTCGGAATTCTGGACGGCGCGGACGATGTCTGGGGAGTCCGGGTGCCGGACCTCCTAGGTTGCCATGGCGGCGGCGCCAGCCCCGAGGACGCGATCGCCGATGCAACATCGGCCGTGCGCGAATGGGCTGAAGCTCGATTGGCAAAGCATGTCTCACTACCCGAAGCGCGAACGGTGGCGGATCTGTTAAGATCAGGTGAGATTGATAGCGCCGCAGGCGAATCTGCCGTCATGATCCCGCTGCTTATCGACTCTGGTCGGCCGGTCCGGGCAAATCTGTCGTTGGACGCGGGTCTGCTTGCGGCGATCGATGCCGAAGCCAACCGCCGAGGCCTGACACGCTCGGCCTTCATCGCAAGTGCCGCGCGTGAAAAGATCGAGGGGCATAGATAGCAGTCCGGCGATGTTCATCTCCTTCTTCGTGGAACTGAAGGCCGCGCGGGTTCCCGTTTCGCTGAGGGAATATCTGTCGCTGCTGGAAGGGCTGGAGGCTAGGCTCGTCGACTATGACGTCGAGGCTTTCTATTACCTCGCCCGCTCGGCCCTGGTGAAGGACGAGCGCCATATCGACCGCTTCGATCAGGTCTTCGCGCATGTCTTCAAGGGCGTCGAGGCACTCGGCGGCCCGGATGCCGTCGATGTAGCCAACATCCCGGAGGAATGGCTGCGCCGTTTGGCGAAAAAGCACCTGACCGAGGAAGAAAAGAAGCTGGTCGAAGCGCTTGGCGGCTTCGACAAGCTGATGGAGACGCTGAAGCAGCGGCTCGAGGAGCAGAACGGCCGCCACCAGGGCGGCTCGAAATGGATCGGTACCGGCGGCACCTCGCCCTTCGGCGCCTATGGTTACAACCCCGAAGGCGTGCGCATCGGCCAGCACGAAAGCCGGCATCGCCGCGCGGTGAAGGTCTGGGACAAGCGCGAGTTCAAGAACTTCGACGACACGGTCGAGCTCGGCACCCGCAACATCAAGGTGGCGCTGAAGCGGCTGCGCCGCTGGGTGCGCGAGGGCGCCGAGGAGGAATTCGACCTGCCCGGCACCATTCACGCCACCGCCGAGCACGGCTATCTCGACGTCAAGACAAGGCCTGAACGGCGCAACGCCGTGAAGCTTTTGATGTTCTTCGATGTCGGCGGCTCGATGGACGACCACATCCGCGCCGTCGAGGAGCTGTTCTCGGCCGCGCGCGCCGAATTCCGCCAGCTCGAATATTTCTACTTCCACAACTGTCTCTACGAGCGCGTCTGGAAGGACAATCGCCGGCGCTTGGCGGAGACGATCCCGACCTTCGACCTGATCCACAAATATGGGCCGGACTACAAGGTCATCGTCGTCGGCGACGCCTCGATGAGCCCTTATGAGATCGCACATCCGGGCGGCTCGGTCGAGCATTGGAATCCGGAAGCCGGCGGTGTGTGGCTGGCGCGCCTGTTGCAGCAATGGCCGAATGCGATCTGGCTGAACCCGGAAGCCGAGAAGAACTGGCGCTACACGCATTCGATCGCCATGATCGGCGAGATCTTCGGTGGCCGCATGTTCCCGCTGACATTGGCCGGGCTGGAGTCCGCAACCAGGCAACTGTCGCGCAAGCACTGAACGCTTTCGCTGGCAGCGCTTGTAACAAACGCCTAAGTTTCCGCGAATACCCGTTGCAAGCACAACGAGCCGCCAAGGCCGAGGAGATTTCATGGACACCCACGCCTATCCCGTCACCCGCACCGATGCCGAGTGGCGCGCCAAGCTGACGCCCGAGCAATATGCCGTCATGCGCAACCACGGCACCGAGCGCCCCGGCAGCTGCGCGCTGCTCTATGAGAAGCGCGCAGGCACCTTCTATTGCGTCGGCTGCGACCAGCCGCTGTTCGAATCCAAGCTGAAATTCGAGAGCGGCACCGGCTGGCCGAGCTTCAACGATCCGGTGCCGGGCTCGATCGAGACCACCGTCGATCGCAGCTACGGCATGGTCCGCACCGAATGCCATTGCGCGCGCTGCGGCAGCCATCTCGGCCATGTCTTCGAGGACGGCCCGCCGCCGACCGGCCTGCGCTATTGCATCAATGGCGTAGCGCTGCGCTTCGAGCCGGCGGCCTGATGCCTCGGAAATGACTTTGCAAAGGGCGGCTTCGGCCGCCCTTTTTTCGCGTGGAGCAATTCCAGGAAAAGTGTGACGCGGTTTTCCGTTAAAGCATGTCTCCCGAAAGTGGGAACCGGTTTCGGGATGAAGACATGCGCAAAATCAAAAACCTAAAGTGCATGGAGCGAATCTGAAAGATCGCGACGCGCTTTAGGAATTGCTCAATAGAGAAAGCTTTCAAGCCACGACCGTCGCGATCAGCCAGAGCGCCGAGCCCAGCATCATCAGCTGCGCCTTCAAGCCGCCGCTCTTCTCCGCCGCCCGCCAGACGACGATGGTGAGGAAGATGTTGTAGGGAACGGGGAGGAAATGCACCGCCAGCACCAGCCAGAGCGGCAGCTTCAATCCAAGCAGGATCAGTGCCGCCGCCGAAGAGGCGATGCTCAAGATCGTCCCCACCAGCAGCATGTCACACCAGAACAGCCGATCGAGCGGAACCTCGCCCCGCCAGCGCATGCAGAAGAAGTTCCCAATCACGGGTTGCCTACCCTTGCGCCAGGACCTCGGTTACCGCTTGCTCGAAGCGCGAGCACTCCGTCACCAGCCAGTCGGCCATGGCCGGCCAGTTGTCCTCGGCGTAGCAGTTAACGTGCCATAGCGAATTGATGCCAAGGTCTTGCGCGCTCTGGTCGGGCTTGAGCTTCAGCCTCGCTTCGATCGCCGGCTGAAAGGGTTTCAGCCGCGACCAGGACTCCGTGGCGCCGAACTTCTCATTGCGCCCGAAGAAGACGCCGACATGGTTCTGCGCCGGCGCGACATACATGGAAAGCACCAGGGCGAAATCCGGTAGGCCGCGCTGCCAGAACCAAGGCCCGCGCCGCGCCAGCCTGGCCTTTTCTTCCGGGTGCCGCTCGGCGAACAGCGCCCAGAAGCCGCGATGGCGGAACTCCGAGGCGCGACGGCCGCCGAAGTCGAATTCGTTCATGGCCGGCCTCCGGCCATGAGGCTCGGACCATGCCGAGAGCGGCCTTGTAGAGGTCGAGGATGGACTGCTCTTCCTGGCGCTCGGCCTGGTCCTTCTTGCGCAGCCGCACGATGGTGTGGATCGCCTTGGTGCCGAGGCCTTTTCGCCCCTACGTGAATCTGTCGTCCAACTCCCATACGCTCCATCCCTTCAAAGCCACGCGCCATAACGGATTCCATCCGGGCACTTCTCCTCCAGGCGACACCGACATAGGCGTGTGGGGGCGGCGCGTAACTCAATAACGCTGTAGCCGCCCCCGCATGCACGGTGGTCATAGCCGCCATCGGAAGCCTGACAAAGCGCCATCGCACACTTCGACTATATCGGAGATGTCCGCAAACTGGACGACCTCGCCGATCCAGTACAGAACATCTGCTTGGGTTCCCTGGCGCGACAGCGGACTTTCGTCTTTCGAGGGTTCGGATGCCAATGGGGTCTACGAGTTTCGTGTCCTGGTTCGGCCTGCTTCAGGGCAAGCAAAGTTCGAGCGCTCCGGAGGCATCATCCATCGCGCCTTCGCTCGTAGGCTAGAAAGATTGACGAGCTCCCACTCATCGCGAGATCTTTGCGCCGACGCAAGCTTCGACGGTCCGAGCTAGGCTAAGGCTAATACCGGAGCGGTGCGGCCGCGATATGCCATCAATCGAATGCCCAGTCCGCTGTTGCAGTGGCACCATCTCTTTCAGCAGCAGCGGGCATCACGGATGTCGGTCGCTCTCCTGCTGGGTGCAAGGCATCGGCCTGCGCTCGAGAACAGAGGGCTTGGGAAAGTGAGAGGACCGACTTGGGGGATGATGCCGGCGACAGAGAGCGGGTGGCATGAGGCGTGGTCCGCTCATCTTTCATGCGGCCGGCGTATTCTTCGCCCTCGCCTCCATTGTCGCGGCCGTTCTGCCATGGCTTTGGCTGTTGCCGCTGGTGGACCCCTGGCAAGCGCATGTCAGGCTGGGGATATTCGGTTTTGGCGGCATGGCGGTCTCGGGCTATCTTCTGACTGCCCAGCGAGCGTGGACCAGGCAGGAGGCTCCCCTGCCGACGCTGGGGCTGGCCGCCCTGGCCTTGGGCGCGCGGCTACTGGCACTGGCCGAGCCGCAATCGACCTGGCTGGTGTGTCTGCCCTCGCTGGTCGTCGCGCTCGCGACTCTGCTGCCCGTTCTGCAGGCAAGGCGCTGGGACAAGGTGCCGCTGGCTCTCGTGCCGCTCGGCCTGGTGATAGCGGAAGGGGCATTGATCTGGCAGCAGATACCGGCTGCGGCACTTCCCCTGGCGATGGGCGCGCTGATCCTGGCGGTGGGCGGCCGGATGATACCCGCATTCCTGATCGAAGAGCGTCGGCGCCGCGGCTTGCCCCAACGGCATGCAGCGTCCATGTGGCCTGGCCTCGTCATGATGGGCGTTGGAGCCGCATCAAGCGGAGCGATTGGGACATCGGCACTGGCGGTCGCCGCGCTGTGGGTGCTCCACAGAGCCTGGGGCGGGCTTGGAGCGTGGCCGGCAAACCAGATGCTGTGCCTGGGTTATGCGGCCCTCGCGGCCGGACTCCTCGGCATTGTGGCCGCGCGGCTGGGGATGCTGCCGCCATTGGCCCAGGTGCATCTGCTGGCAATGGGTACAATGGGCTCGATGGTAGCGGCGGTGGCGGCAAGGGTTTCGATGCGTCGCATCGAGGGCATCGGCCTGGTGCCGCTGACGCGCCACTGGATCGCGCTGTGGCTGATCCTTGCTGCAACGGGCGCGCGCTGTCTGGCTGAGATGACCACGCCTCACCATGCGCTAATGACCATGGCAGGCATCGCTTGGTCAGCGGCGTGGCTTCTGTTTTTGTCGGCGCATGTCGCCGCCCTACGGCATCCGGCACCCTTCCCGCTTCTGAGCGCCGAGCGCGTCAGATCCAGACTGGCTTGAAAGTATCGCCGTAGACGCGGGAGGCACCACGTCGATAGCCCTGCGTCAAAAGTCGGCTGCCGTCTTGTTCAGGCTCAGACGCACCATTTCAGCGGGCCGCTTCGTACGAACGATCTGATAGCCTCGCCTTCCGATCGTCTCTGTGATCGAATTGTAGATGCGGCCTCGTCCGGCCGCGCGCATGGTGGTGACGGGCTTGTTCATCAATGTGCTGCGGGGCACAGACGATGGTTCTTTGCACTAGCGCAAACTACGTCGAATTCACGCCCACCCTCCCTGTTGCCCGAAATAGGCTGAGCGGGAGGTCAGGGGCGACCTGACGCAAAGCTTCAGCTGCACGCGGCATCACACAACTTGGCATCGGACGGCGACGGCGCGCCAGGCTCTCTTTTGCGGGGTTGGAATTGGGTCGCAAAAGATCGGCCGCAGCCGATGCCGGTTGTGGCGGTCACACCATGCCGAGAGCGGCCTTGTAGAGGTCGAGGATGGACTCCTCCTCCTGGCGCTCCGCCTGGTCCTTCTTGCGCAGCCGCACGATGGTGCGGATCGCCTTGGTGTCGAAGCCGGTGCCCTTGGCCTCGGCATAGACATCCTTGATGTCGTCGGAGATCGTCTTCTTCTCTTCCTCGAGTCGCTCGATGCGCTCGATGATGGTGCGCAGCTGGCCGGCGGCTACAGTCTGGCTGGTCTCGGTGATTTCGTCGGCCATTTCTCTCTCCGCGTCTTTTTTAAGCCAAGGCGATTCCCGCCATGGCGAATTGGAGCGGGTTCCCTGCCCGAGCGGGCGCGGCGGGTCAAGACACTTGTCGAGCGGCTGTGGACGGCTGCTGCCAGCCGCCCTTCAAGCATCGCGCTCCGACCGTCACTTAAACGAAATCAACAGATCCTTCGCGTCGATCTGGTCTCCAGCCTTGACCAGCACCTCGGCGATCTCGCCGTCGCGCTCGGCATGCAGCGCGGTTTCCATCTTCATGGCCTCGATCGACAAGAGCACGTCGCCCGCCTTGACCGCCTGTCCGGCCGCCACCGCGAGCGCCGAGACGACACCCGGCATCGGCGCGCCGACATGCCCCTCATTGCCGGGTTCGGCCTTGCGGCGCGCCTTGGCGGCGGAAGCGCCATGCGCCCGGTCCGGCACCTTGATGCGACGCGGCTGGCCGTTGAGCTCGAAGAACACGGTGACCATGCCCTTGTCGTCGACATCGCCGAACGCCTGGCAGCGGACCACCAGCGTCTTGCCCTTCTCGATGTCGAGGAAGATCTCGTCTTCCGACTTCATGCCGTAGAAATAGGTCGGCGTCGGCAGCACGCTCACCGGCCCGTAGGTCTCCTGCGCGGCGGCGAAATCGGTGAACACCTTGGGATACATCAGCCATGAGGCGAATTCATATTCCGAAAGCTTGCGCTCGAGCTTGCCCTCGATGTCCTTGCGGCTGGCCTTGAGATCCGCGGGTTTAAGCAGCGAGCCGGGCCTGACCGTGATCGGCTTCTCGCCCTTCAGCGCCTTCTTCTGCAGCGCCGCCGGCCAGCCGCCGGGCGACTGGCCGAGATCGCCGCGCAGCATCGACACGACCGAATCCGGGAAGGCGATGTCCTTGGCCGGGTTCTCGACGTCGGCGACGGTGAGGTCCTGGCTGACCATCATCAGCGCCATGTCGCCGACCACCTTGGACGACGGCGTCACCTTGACGATGTCGCCAAACATCAGATTGACGTCGTGATAGGCCTGCGCCACCTCGTGCCAGCGCGTCTCCAGCCCAAGCGAGCGAGCCTGCTCCTTGAGGTTGGTGAACTGGCCGCCCGGCATCTCGTGCAGATAGACTTCCGAGGCCGGTCCCTTGAGGTCGCTTTCGAACGCGGCATACTGGTTGCGCACCGCTTCCCAGTAGAAGGAGATGTGGCGGATCCATTGCGGATCGAGGCCGGGATCGCGCTCGGTGCCTTTCAGCGCCTCGACGATCGAACCCAGGCAGGGCTGCGAGGTGTTGCCGGAGAAGGAATCCATCGCCGCATCGATGGCGTCGGCGCCGCTCTCCACCGCCGCCAGCACCGTCGCCGCCGAGAGGCCCGACGTGTCATGCGTGTGGAAATGGATCGGCAGGTCGGTTTCTTCGCGCAGCGCCTTGAACAGCACGCGCGCGGCGGAAGGCTTCAGCAGGCCCGCCATGTCCTTGACCGCGATGATATGCGCGCCCGCGGCCTCCAGTTCCTTGGCCAGCCCGACATAATATTTGAGGTCGTATTTGGCGCGCGCCGGATCGAGGATGTCGCCTGTATAGCACATCGCCGCTTCGACCAGCTTGCCCTCGGCGCCGACCGCGTCCATGGCGACGCGCATGTTCTCGACCCAGTTCAAGCAGTCGAAGACGCGGAACAGGTCGACGCCGCCGGCGGCCGCCTGTTTGACGAAATGCTGCACGACATTGTCGGGGTAGTTGGTGTAGCCGACGCCGTTGGCGCCGCGCAAAAGCATCTGGAGCAGAAGGTTGGGTGCCGCCTCCCGCACCTTGCTCAGCCGCTCCCAAGGGTCCTCGGTGAGGAAGCGCATGGCCACGTCGAACGTCGCGCCGCCCCAGCATTCGAGCGACAAGAGCTGCGGCAGCGCCCGCGCATAGGTGCCGGCGATGCCGGCGATATCATAGGTGCGCATGCGCGTGGCGAGCAGCGATTGGTGGCCGTCGCGCATCGTCGTGTCGGTGACCAGCACCTGGCGCTCTCCGCGCATCCAGGCCGCGAACTTCTCGGGACCGAGCGCATCGAGTCTCTGCTTGCTGCCGTCTGGGACGCGGCCATTGAGATAGGGCACCACCGGTGCTGCCGCATTCGCCTTCGGCGTCGGCCGGCCGCGCGTCTCCGGATGGCCGTTGACGCTGACATCGGCGAGATAGGTAAGCAGCTTGGTGGCGCGGTCCTGCCGCTTCACCTGCTCGAACAATTCCGGCGTCGTGTCGATGAATTTGGTCGTGTAGGAATTGTCGGCGAAGCGCGGGTGGTTGATGATCGCTTCGAGGAAGGTGAGGTTGGTGGCCACGCCGCGGATGCGGAACTCGCGCAGCGCCCGGTTCATGCGCGAGATCGCCTCGCCGGGCGTCGGCGCCCAGGCCGTCACCTTCTCCAGCAGCGGATCGTAGAAGCGGGTGATGACCGCGCCCGAATAGGCGGTGCCGCCGTCCAGCCGGATGCCGAAGCCGGCCGCCTCGCGATAGGCGGTGATGCGGCCATAGTCCGGGATGAAATTGTGCTCCGGATCCTCGGTGGTGATGCGGCACTGCAGCGCGTGGCCGTTCAGCCTGATGTCCTTCTGCGCCGGCACGCCCGATTGCCTGGTGCCGATGGCGAAGCCGTCGAGGATGTGGATCTGCGCCTTGACGATGTCGATGCCGGTCACCTGCTCGGTGACGGTGTGCTCGACCTGGATGCGTGGATTGACCTCGATGAAGTAGAATTTGCCGGTGTCGGCGTCCTGCAGGAACTCGACCGTGCCGGCGCCGATATAGCTGGTCTCATGCGCGATCTTCAGCGCATAGCCGCAAAGCTCCTGGCGCAGCTCCTCGCTGAGATAAGGCGCCGGCGCGCGCTCCACGACCTTCTGGTTGCGGCGCTGGATCGAGCAGTCGCGTTCGAACAGGTGCACCGCATTGCCGTGGGTGTCGCCCAGCACCTGCACCTCGACATGGCGGGCGCGCTCGATCAGCTTTTCGAGATAGACCTCGTCCTTGCCGAAGGCGGCCTTGGCCTCGCGCTTGCCCTCCATCACCTCGCGCGCAAGGTCGGCCTCGGCGCGGATGGCGCGCATGCCGCGGCCGCCGCCGCCCCACGAGGCCTTGAGCATCACCGGATAGCCGATTTGCGCGGCGAGCTTCTTCACCTCATCCATGTCGTCGGGCAGCGGATCGGTCGCCGGCACGACCGGCACGCCGACCTCGATCGCCAGGTTGCGCGCGGCGACCTTGTTGCCCAGCCTGCGCATCGTTTCCGGCTTCGGGCCGATGAAGGTGATGCCGGCCGCCGCACAGGCCTCGGCGAATTCAGGGCTTTCCGAAAGAAGGCCGTAGCCGGGATGGATGGCGTCGGCGCCGGACAGCCTGGCGACCCGGATCACCTCCTCGATCGACAGATAGCTCTCGATCGGCCCCATGTCCTTGGCAAGATGCGGCCCGCGCCCGACCTGATAGCTTTCGTCGGCCTTGAAGCGATGCAGCGAATATTTGTCCTCCTCCGCCCAGATCGCCACGGTTTTGAGACCGAGCTCGTTGGCCGCGCGGAACACGCGGATGGCGATTTCGGACCGGTTGGCGACGAGGATCTTCGTGATGGCCAAGGACTGGGCTCCAGCAGCGGAAGGGAAGATGAACCGGCGCAATGATTAGCGTGAAAATGCTGCAGTGCAAACAAATTGCGCGACAGCTAAAACGATTTAAGTCGCTTGTTTGCGCCAAACGTCATTGCTGTTCTTCGAACACTGTAAGCGGCGGGCGACGGGCATTCCCGAGCGCGCGGCGTAGAGCTTTCCGGTCGACGCCGCCCGCAAACGAAAATGCCCGGCGCAAGCGCCGGGCATCTCTGAGAAGTCGGTTTGATTTGGCCGGCTTATTTCTCGAAGTAGGCGTACTTGCCGTCGTCGCCCTTCTTCCATTCGTAGATGACATAGTCCGGGCGGGTGATGTCGCCCTTGGCGTCGTAACCGATGTCGCCGATAGCCGTCTTCCAGGTGTTGGCCCGGATCGTTTCGGCAACCTTCTGCGCGTCGTCGGCCGAACCGGTCTTGGCGATGGCCTGGGCGATGATCTGCACGGCGGCATAGGAGTACAGCGTGTAGGCTTCCGGCTCGAAGCCGGCGGCACGGAACTTCTCGACCACTTCCTTGGCGGCCGGATTCTTGCGCGGATCCGGAGCGAAGGTGTTGAGCGTGCCGGCAACGGCGTCGCCGGCGATCGAGGCCAGTTCGTTGGAGACGATGCCGTCGCCCGAGAACAGCGGAGCCTTCAGGCCCTGGTCAGCCGACTGACGGATGATCAGGCCGGCTTCGGTGTGCAGGCCGCCCCAGTAGATGAGCGTGACGCCGTTTTCCTTCATCTTGGCGATGAGGGCCGAGAAATCCTTGTCGCCGACATTGACGCCTTCATACATCACTTCCTTGATGCCGTCGGCATTGAGATTCTTCTTGGTCTCGTCGGCGAGGCCCTGGCCGTAAGGCGTCTTGTCGTGGACGATGGCGATCTTGGCGTCCTTGAAGTTCTTGGCGATGTAATCGCCGGCCACCTTGCCCTGCTGGTCGTCACGACCGCAAGTGCGGAAGGTGTTCCACATGCCGCGCTCGGTGAACTTCGGGTTGGTCGCGGCAGGCGTGATCTCGAGAATGCCGTTTTCCTGATAGACTTCCGAGGCCGGGATCGACACGCCCGAGTTGAAGTGGCCGTCGACATACTTGACGCCGTCGGCGACGAACTTGTTGGCGACCGAGATGCCCTGCTTGGGATCGGAGACGTCGTCGCCGATCTCGAGCTTGAGCATCTGCCCATTGACACCGCCCGCCGCGTTGATGTCGGCGATCGCCTGCTCCGCGCCCTTCTGCAGCTGTGCGCCGAACGCGGCGTTCGGGCCGGTGATCGGACCGGCGACGCCGATCAGGATGTCAGCGGCCCACGCGCTGCTGCTGAGCGCGACGAACGCGGTCAGCGCAACGGCGGACAAGAGTGATTTTTTCATTGAAACGCTCCCATTTACGGAGTGGGCGTGGATGATACTTTCATGCGATGCCCACCCTTATCGCAGAAAGCATAGAATGCCGATTTTCAGGCACTTGTCACGCCGATTCATGTCTGAGACGGCGTAATGGTGGAAAGTCAACCCTTCGGTTTCCAGCTTAGTAAGGAAGCTCTTTCATAGAGCCAGTTATACTGTGTGACCATCTGGTTGGTACGCGTGTATTGATAGCCGAGGAAGCCCAATATCATCAGCACGATGGTATCGACGATATAGTAATGCAGCGAGAACATCGTGCCGTCGAACAAGGCGTGATGGATGAACCTGATGCCGATGCCGAGGCCGAGCATGTAGAAGAACAGCTGCAAGTGGCTGCTCCAGGTCTGCGCCGCCGCCTTGCCTGTCATCCACGCCGCCCAGCCGCCGAGCAGGCAGGTGACGAACAGGAACTGCCAGACCGAGGCCTCTTCGTAGAGAATACCCATGATTGATCTCCCCCGATCTCAGTGGTGTCCGCCTTCGAGATAGGCGGCGCGCACTTCCGGATTGGCGAGCAGCTCCTTGCCGGTGCCGCTCATCGTCACATTGCCGTTGACCATGACATAGCCGCGCGTCGCGAGCTTGAGCGCGCCGAAGGCGTTCTGCTCGACCAGGAATACGGTCAGCCCCTGCGTCCTGTTGAGCTCGCGGATGGCGTCGAAGATCTGCTTGACGATCAGCGGCGCCAAGCCCAGCGACGGCTCGTCGAGCAGCAAGAGCTTCGGCCGCGCCATCAGCGCGCGCCCGATCGACAGCATCTGCTGCTCGCCGCCCGACAGCGTGCCGCCGCGCTGGGCGATGCGCTCTTTCAGCCGCGGGAACAGCGTGAACACCTTCTCGACGTCCTCGTCATAATGTTTGAGGTTGTCGAGGCTGGCGCCCATCTGCAGGTTTTCCATCACCGTCATGCGCGGGAAGATGCGGCGTCCTTCCGGCGACTGGGCGATGCGCAAGCGGGCGATCTCATGCGTCGGCAACTGGGTGATGTCAGTGCCGGCGAAGGTGATGGTGCCGGTGCGGGCGCGCGGAGCGCCGAAGATGGTCATCATCAGGGTCGACTTGCCGGCGCCGTTGGCGCCGATAAGCGCCACGATCTCACCCTGGTTGACCTGCACATTGACGCCGTTCAGCGCCCGGATGTTGCCGTAGTATGTCTCGACGCCCTTGATGTCGAGCAGCGTTGTGCCGGCCATTATTTACGCCCTCCACGCTTGCCCGCCGCGGGTTTGGCCGCGGTCTCCTGTGAGGGATGGCTCGTCTCGACCTTTCCCGCATCGACACGGCGCGAGAATTCGGTGTCTCGGCCCCCGGCAAGCAATTTTGCCTGGCCGATCCAGTCCTCGCGCGCAATCCGTCCGTCGAAGGCGAGATAGGCTTCGACAGCTTCGATATCGGCCTTCTTCCAGGCGGCGATCTGGTCGAAATGGAAGATGCCGTGCTCGTTCAGCTTCTTCTCGTTGACCATGCCGATGCCCTTGATGCGGGTCAGGTTGTCGGCCTTGCCCTCGCGTGGCGCGTCGAGGCGGTTGGAGATGCCGCCGGCCTTCGCGCTCGCAGCCTTTGCCTTTGTCGCTGGCGCTTTTGCTGCCGGTTTCCTCGCCGCCGGCTTTGCCGCGGCCGGCGGCGTGACCGGCTTGCTGGCGATCGACGCGGAGCGCGCGTCGACCTGTGCGGCCTTCGAGGCGCCTTTCGACACGGTGACGCGCTCGCCCTCGTCGGCGTGTTCGACGCTGTCGGAGACCGGACCCGCCATCATGGAAGCGGAATTTCCCGGTCCATGCGCGGAGTCGGGGCCCGTATCGAGCTGCTCGATGACATCCTCGTCGCCGACTTCGGTGAGCACTTCTTGCACGTCCTCGTCGTCGACGCCGAGATAGGCGGCGATGACGCGCGGATCCGTCCTGACCGATTCCGGATTGCCGTCGGAAATCTTGCGGCCATATTCGAGCACCACGACATGGTCGGAAATCTGCATCACCACCGACATGTCGTGCTCGATGAGCAGGATCGACGTGCCGGTGTTGTTCTTGATGTCCATCAGCAGCTCGTTGAGCGCGGCCGATTCCTTCGGGTTGAGGCCGGCGGCCGGCTCGTCCAGGCACAGAAGCTCCGGTCCCGTGCACATGGCGCGCGCGATCTCCAGGCGCCGCTGCGCGCCATAGGGCAGGTCGCCGGCCGGATCGTCGGCCCGGTCGACGAGGTCGGCCTTCTCCAGCCAGTGCCTGGCGAGCTCGATCGATTCGGCCGAAGCCTGGCGATAGCTCGGGAACCCGAACAGGCCGAGGAAGGTGTAGCCCGAAGCCTTCATCAGCTTGTTGTGCTGAGCGACCAAAAGGTTTTCCAGCAATGTCATGCCCGAGAACAGGCGGATGTTCTGGAAGGTGCGCGCCACGTTGGCGCGCGCCGGGATCTCATGGTTGGGCAGGCGTTCGAGCAAATAGGTCGAGCCATCGCGCTTGCTGAGCGTGATCATGCCTTCGGTCGGCTTGTAGAAGCCGGTGATGCAGTTGAACACCGTCGTCTTGCCGGCGCCGTTCGGCCCGATCAGCGCGGTGATCTCGCCGCGCTTGGCCTGGAAGGACAAGTCGCCGATGGCGACCAGGCCGCCGAACTTCATCGACAGATGCTCGACCTGCAGGATGAAGTCGTTCGAGGAAGGAGTCGCGTTCATCAGCCGTGGCCCTCCTTGGTGAAGGAGGCTGAGACCGCTCTTCGCTCCTTTAGGAAGGCTGTAGGCTCGCGGCTGCCGACGAAGCCGCGCGGCTTCCACAGCATGACGATGACCATGGCCATGCCGAACAGCAGCATGCGGTAGAGTTCCGGCGTGAAGTCGGGACCGAAGCCCGGAACGATCGTTACGTTGCCCCAGTGCACGCCCGTCTTGAGGAAGTCTAGCTCGCGCAGGATCTCGGTGCCGCCAATCATCACCATCGCCGCAACCGCGATGCCGCCGAGCGAGCCCATGCCGCCCAGCACCACGATGGCGAGGATGATCGCCGATTCCAGGAAGACGAAGGATTCGGGGCTGACGAAACCTTGCCGGGCGGCGAAGAACGCCCCGGCAAAGCCGCCGAACATGGCGCCGGTGGCAAAGGCCGTCAGTTTGGTGGTGGTGGTGTTGATGCCGAGCGAGCGGCAGGCGATCTCGTCCTCGCGCAGCGCTTCCCAGGCCCGGCCTACCGGCAGGCGGCGAAGCCTGATGGTGACGAAGGCGGTGAGGAAGCAGAGCCCCAGGATCAGATAGTAGAGGAAGATCTTGTAGTAGGCGCCCGACTGGGCGATGTGCAGCACCTTGGAGATGTAGTTCGGGTCAGAGATGTTGAACGACATCAGGCCGAAGAAGGAGACCTTCGGGATGCCGGAAATGCCGGCCGAGCCGTTGGTCACGTCGCGCCAGTTGATCAGCACGAGACGGATGATCTCGCCGAAGGCAAGAGTGACGATCGCCAGATAGTCGCCACGCAATCTCAGCACCGGGAAGCCGAGCATGACGCCCCAGAAGGCGGCCATGCAGCCGGCAGCAGGCAGCAATATCCAAAAGGACAGGCCGAAATGCGTGCCGAGCAGCGCATAGGCATAGGCGCCCACCGCGTAGAAGGCGACGTAGCCGAGATCAAGCAGGCCGGCGAGCCCGACAACGATGTTGAGTCCCCAGGCCAGCATGACATAGATCAGGATCTGGATGCCGAAATTGTCGACCCACTTCAGCGAGCCCTGGAACCCGAACAGGAGTACCATCGCGATCGGGTAGAGGATCAGAACCGTGGCGCCGATCTTGTTGAAGTTCTGCCGCACGAAGCCCGGCTCGGCCGCCACCGCAGGCGCCGCGGCCTTTTCGGCCTTCGACCGTTCCATCGCCGGAACCGCATAGGCGACATAGAGGAAACGGCCGACAGCGACGATGCCCACCACGACGGCAAGCAGGCCCCAGCGCTGAACCAGGATCAGTTCGTTGCTGATGTTCTGGTCGGTCCTGAGACCGATGAACAGCACGAACAGGCCGAGCGAGATGGCGCCTGCATAGAGCGCTTCGCGAAAAGCGCGCTGGATGGGAGTAGCGACGGCGTCGCGCTCCGAAGACACGGTAGCGGCCATGAGGATCAGACCTTTTCGACTTCAGGCCGGCCCAGGATGCCGGAGGGCAGGAAGATCAGCACGATCGCCAGGATCGAGAAGGCGGCGACGTCCTTGTAGTCGATCGAGAAATAGGCCGACCACATGCTCTCGATGAAGCCGATCAGCAATCCGCCGAGCACGGCGCCGGGCAGCGAGCCGATGCCGCCGAGCACCGCCGCCGTGAAGGCTTTCACGCCGGGCACGAAGCCGTCCGAGAACACCACGACGCCGTAATACATCAGGAACAGCGTGCCGGCGACGGCGGCAAGGGCCGCGCCCATGATGAAGGTGATGGAGATGGTGCGGTCGACGTCGATGCCGAGCAGCGCCGCCATCTTGCGGTCCTGCTCGCAGGCGCGCTGCGCCCGCCCGAGCGCCGTTCGGTTGACGAGGTACCAGAAGATCGCCAGCAGCGCGACGGTGACGATCACGATGATGATCTGCTTCAGCGAGATGCTGATGCCGTCGATCGTGTAGACCTGGCTGACCAGCGGCGGGATCGGCTTGTTGCGCGGGCCTTGCGTGACCTGCACGAAGTTGGACAACGCGATCGACATGCCGATGGCGGTGATCAGCGGCGCCAGGCGGAACGAGCCGCGCAGCGGACGGTAGGCCACCTTCTCGATGGTCCAGTTGTAGAGGCTGGTGAGAAGCATCGCCACGATCATCATGATCAGAAGCGCCACCACAACCGGCACCGAGTAGAACATCGCGCCAAGGATCAGGAAGACGATGAGCGCTGTGAAGGCCCCGATCATGAAGATGTCGCCATGGGCGAAATTGATCATGCCGATGATGCCGTAGACCATCGTATAGCCGATCGCGATCAGCCCATAGATCGATCCCAGCGTCAGCCCGTTGATAAGCTGCTGGACGAAATATTGCATATTTATGCGGCTCCCCTGGGATGTCGCCTTTCAGGACGCATCCCTTTTCGTATTTCCCCTAGTCGTAAAGTTTCGAGCCCGGATTGCAACGTGATTTTTCAATCGCTCCGCGTGGTTTGGAAGCACGCCGTCCGATTGCCCGTTTTTTCGCGCCCGACCCCTGGACTATCGCGGACCCTATCATTGGCACAACGCAATGTCTTTGACGATTCAACCCTATGATGAGCCTCCTGTCGAAGAAATCAGCGTCAAAATAAGTTGATGAGAAGAATCCTTGCATGAACCGAAGCACTCGGTTTCGCGCCACCGCACATTCCGTAAGGTCAGGATTCCGCCCGTGTGACAGCCGTGTGACGGCGGGGTGCCTTGGATGGAACGCGCCTCCTCAAAATAGAAAAGCCTTGAAGCAAAGTCTCGGCAAGCAGAACCTGCTTGTCCGTTGAGACTGTGTTTTTCAATCCCTTTGAGCGGCGGATGAAGACGCCCACCGGCACCATGTAGCCTGCGCTGTCGGCCCGAGACCTGACCGCAAGCCGGCTGACGCTCACGTCACGATGAAGCCGTGCGCGAACGGATCGCGGTCGTCGATGAAGATGGTGTTGAGCCCCGTCATCCGTGCCCAGCCGCCGATCGAAGGGATGATCGCCGGCTTGCCCGCGACGCTGACCTCCTTTTCGACCCTGCCCTTGAACAGCGAGCCGATGATCGATTCATGGACAAAATTGTCGCCGGGCTTGAGCTTGCCCTTGGCATGGAGCTGCGCCATGCGCGCCGAGGTGCCGGTGCCGCAAGGGGAGCGGTCGATCGCCTTGTCGCCGTAGAAGACGGCATTGCGGGCATCGGCCTCGGCATGTTTCGGCTTGCCGGTCCACAGCATGTGCGACAGCCGGTTGATGCCGGGATTCTCCGGATGCACGAAGGAGTATTTCTCGTTGAGGCGCTGCCGCACCACCGGGCTCCAGGCGATGAGATCGCCCGCGGAATAGTCTGCCATATCCCGGTAATTCTTCTGCGGCTCCACGATGGCGTAGAAATTGCCGCCATAGGCGACGTCGACGCTGATCTCGCCGAGCACCGGACACTCGACGGTCAGGCCTTCGGCGTAGAGGAAGGAAGGTACGTTGGTGATGCGCACCTCCTCGACATATTCGCCGACCTGCTTGTATTCGGCGATGACAAGGCCGGCCGGCGTGTCCAGCCTCAGCACGCCCGGCGTCTTCGGCTTCACCAGTCCGTGCTCGATCGCCATCGTCACGGTTCCGATCGTGCCGTGGCCGCACATCGGCAGGCAGCCCGAGGTCTCGATGAACAGGATCGCGATATCGCAGTCGTCGCGCGTCGGCGGATAGAGGATCGAGCCCGACATCACGTCATGGCCGCGCGGCTCGAACATAAGCCCTGTGCGGATCCAGTCATATTCGGCGAGGAAATGCGCCCGCCGCTCCATCATCGTCGAGCCCTCGAGCAGCGGTCCGCCGCCGGCGACAAGGCGCACCGGATTGCCGCAGGTGTGGCCGTCGATGCAGAAGAAGGATTTCTTGGCCATGATACTCTCTATTTCAGAACCGTTGCGGATGGAAGGGCGTGAGGTCAAGCGGCGGAGTCTGCCCGAGAACGAGATCGCGGACCAAGCGGCCGGTCGCCGCCGACTGGGTCAGGCCGAGATGGCCGTGGCCGAAGGCATAATAGACATTCGGCACGCGCGCCGCGCCGATCACCGGCAATGAATCCGGCAGCGACGGACGATAACCCATCCATTCGCGGCCGCCCGACGGGTCGAGCCCGGGCAGGAAACGCTTCGCCTTCTCCAGCATCGCCTTCGAGCGGGCGAAGTTGGGCGGCCGCTCGATGCCGCCGAGTTCGACGGCGCCGCCTACGCGCAGTCCCGTCTGCAGCGGCGTGATGACGAAGCCATGCCCGGAAAAGATCAGCTGCCGCTTCACGTCGAAAGCCGACGCCGGCAGCGTCGTGTTGTAGCCGCGCTCGGTTTCGAGCGGGATGCGGTCACCAAGATTTTTTGCTAGGAGGTGCGACCAGGCGCCGGCGGCGATCAGGAGCTTCTTTGCCCTGCGCCTGGTGCCGTCGGCCAGAACGATCGTCGCGCCGTTTGCGTCAGCCTCCACGCGTTCTATTCGCGCATGTTCGAAACGGGCGCCGAGCTTCTCCGCATGGGCCCAGACCGCCTTGCCGAGCAACTTGGGATCGGCGACCGTCTTCCAGCCCGGCACGAAGGTGCCCTTGACGAAGCGTGGCGCCAGGCCCGGCTGGAGCGCGGCCATCTCTTCGCCTTCGACATGGCGGAAGCCGATGCCGAAACGCTCGCGCTCGGCCCAGCCGGGCAGCGAGGCGCGGAACTCCGCCTCGCTCTCATAGAATTCCAGCGAGCCGTCCTCGCGCAGCATCGGCCGCGTGCCGGAGCGGTCGAGCAGGCCCATCCATTCGGCTTCGGCGAGCTTCATCATGCCGGCCTGCGTGGCCAGGCTCGTCTCATAGTGCTTCGCCGCGCCCGCGCGCCAGAAGCGGATCAGCCAGGGCAGGAGCTTGGGTAGATAGGCCGGCGGAATGGCCAACGGCCCGAGCGGGTCGGCGAGCCATTTCGGCAATTGCCGGATCATCCCCTTATGCGCCAGCGGCAGCACGTCGGAGAAGGCGAAGGCGGCGGCATTGCCGGAGCTCGTCTCCTCGCAAATGCCGGTACGGTCGAAGACGGTGACGCTGCGCCCCGCCTCGGAGAGCAGGGTCGCGGCACAGATGCCGATGATGCCGCCGCCGATGATGGCGATGTCTTCCGCTTCTCCCTGTGAACGGAGAGAAGGCGCCCGAAGGGCGGATGACGGGCCGCCCCCCTCCTCGGAATTTCCCTGCACGCGAATGCTACCTCTTATTCGGCCGCCACCAACTTGTCCGTCGATCGGGGAGACGTCTGCAGCGACGGCAGCTTCGGCCGCACCGCCAGCGCATCCCGCACGATCTTCTCCACCGCCTTGCGGCGTTCGCCCGACAGCGGCTGGCGCGGCATGCGCACGCGGTCATTGGTACCGATCGCCAGCACTTCGGCAAGCTTGATGTTTTGGACCAGATAGGTGGACACGTCGAGGTCGAGCAAGGGCCGGAACCAGCGATAGATGGCCAGCGCCTCCTCGCGGCGACCTTGCCGCATCAACTGGTAGATCGCGACGGTCTCGCGCGGGAAAGCGGTGACGAGGCCGGCCACCCAGCCGATCGCGCCGACCGACAGCGCCTCGAAGGCGAGATTGTCGACGCCGGTGAAGAGATCGTAGCGGTCGCCGAACCTATTGATGATCTCGGTCGAGCGGCGGATGTCGTCGGAGGATTCCTTGATGGCGACGAAGCGCTTGTCCGAAGCCAGCTCCTCCATCAGCTCGACGGTGACGTCGACGCGATAGGCGAGCCGGTTGGAATAGATCATCACCGGCAGGTCGCCGGCTTCCGCGACGGCGCGCAGGGCGGCGACCGTCTCTTCGGGATTGGTGTGGTAGATCGGGCTCGGCACCACCATCAGGCCATCGGCGCCTTCCTTGGCGGCGCGCCTGGCGATGACAGCCGCCTCGCGCGTGCCGGGCTCGTTGACGGTCAAAAGCACCGGCTTCTTGCCGGCGACTTTCTGCGCCGTCTTCAGCACCTCGATCTTCTCGTCAGGCGACAGCATCGGCCCCTCGCCGAGCGAACCGCAGACGATGATGCCGTCGCAGCCGGCCTCCATCTGCACGGAATAGCAGCGCTCCATCTCGGCATGGTCGAGGCGATCGTCGGCGGTGAATTTGGTCGTGACGGCGGGGAAAACTCCGGTCCACATGGCTGTCTCTCCGTTGATATATCAGTCGTATATCTATTAAGAGCTGGCTCGTCAATGCTGAATCCGTTATGATATATGAAAAATATATCAGGAGCCTGCCTTTGATCTCCCCACTGATATCCGCTGACACGAACGCGACCTTCGAGCCGGCGGCGACCAAGGCTTATCGCGCGCTGGAGCACATGATCGTCACGCTCGAGCTGGCGCCGTCGAGCTTCGTCACCGAAGGCGCGCTGATCGAGCGGCTGGGTCTCGGACGCACGCCGGTGCGCGAGGCGATCCAGCGGCTGGCCTGGGAAGGGCTTCTCGACATCAGGCCCCGCGCCGGCATCGCGGTCGCGCCGCTCCACGCCGGCGACTGGCTGCGGGTGCTGGATGCGCGGCGCGGTATCGAGGTCGTGCTCGCCCGCTCGGCCGCCCGCTTCGTCACCCGCGAGGCCGCCGACCTGTTCCATGAGGCTGCCCTGGCGATGCAGAAGGCGGTGATCTCGGGCAACGTGTTGGCCTTCATCCAGGCCGACAAGGCGCTCGACGAGGCGCTGGCCATCGCTGCGGACAACCCCTTCGCAGCGCGAGTCGCCGCCCCCTTGCAGACGCACAGCCGCCGCTTCTGGTATCGCTACAAGGCCGATACCGGTCTGGCCGAATCGGCCGAGCACCACGTTGCGCTGATCCGCTCCATCCTCGACGGCGACGAGGAAGCCGCCGCCAAGGACGCCAAGAAACTGATGGCGCTGCTGCGCGGCCATGCCGAGGTCGCCGCCACGCGCTGAGCAGCGTTCTCAGCCGCCCGGCTGCCCGACCGGAGTGGCCAGCGTGTCTTCCCATCCCTCGCCGGCGGCCAGGATGCAGCTCTGGCCTTTGACGTCGGTCATCAGGATGGTCCAGGTTCCGCTTGCCGAGACGAACACTTCGAAGATGGCGGACTGTCCGGCCACGCCATAGCCCAGCCGCTTCTCCTCGAATGCCGCCGCCAGCCGCGCGACCAGAACGTCATGGCCGCCGCAGATGATTTGCGCCCGCGCCGGAATAGCCGGCAGCGCCATCATGGCGCCGACGGCCGCAAGCTTGACCCACCGAAACGAAAAATCGCGTGCCATGGGGCACCTCCTTCGCCTTCGCATTCCGGCAAGGGAGGCACATTCGGCCGCCTCAACGTGCCGGAAGGCTCCAGGCCGGATCAGACGTCTTCATCACGTCACTCCTTCTGGTTTTCCGGTCTGTCGTCGGGAGATTATGACTCCCTGGATTCGATATGGTGAAGCTCCGCTCCGTAAACAAGCGGAGCCGCGGAAAGCGCATTCCGGAGACGGTCGCCACGCCCTATCCGGGCTCGACGTCAGCCCGCGCTGGATTGCTTTTGCGCCGCCCATTTCAACAAGGCATCGAGAGCCGGGCACAGGGCTTGGCCCCAATCGGTCAGGCAATACTCGACCTTTGGGGGTACTTGATGGTGAACGATACGGCGGACAATTCCGTCGGCCTCCATCTGCCGAAGCTGTTGGATCAGCATTTTCTGCGAAATCGTCGGTATAGCCCGTTCGAGGTCGGAAAAGCGCAGCACCTTGCCGCCGAACAGATGGAACAGGATAACCAGTTTCCACCGGCCCTCGAGGATACGCAGCACGTTCTCAACGCCGATCGCCGCAGACGAAGGCGTCAAAGCCTCAGACTTACTTTCGGGTAAGTACCTTACTTTTTCGTCGGTTCTTGTCATTTCCGCAGCATAACGCAATCTAGAGGCAGAACAAGCGCCGACGCCTCGACGAGCGCCGGAACCCACACGGAGACAAGCCATGACAGCAGCCCTCCCCCGGCCACTGACCACCTATTTTGCCGCCAAGAACCGTCACGACATCGACGCCATGCTTGCCGTTTTCTCGCCGGACGCCAAGGTCCGGGACGAAGGCGAGACACATCGCGGATCGGCCGCCATCCGAACCTGGATGGAGACGACCACGCGCAAATACCGGGTGACGGTCGAGGTCGCCGACGCCGCGCTCAATGGCGACTCATGGCGGGTCGCCGGCATCGTCTCTGGCAATTTTCCCAGCAGCCCGGCGACGCTTCTTTACAGTTTCACGCTGGCGGGTGACCGGATCGAGAAGCTGGAAATCGGCGCATGACCATCCAGCAGAAATTCGCGATCGACGGCAACGAGCTCACGGGCAAGCGCGTGCTGGTCACCGGAGGCACTAGGGGCGCGGGTGAAGCTATCGTCCACAGGCTTGCCGCAGCAGGCGCGACGGTCGCCACGACCGCCCGATCGGCAGGCGCGACTTCGCCATCGGCACTGTTCGTTGAGGCCGACGTCTGCACCCTGGAAGGCGCAGCCGAAGTTGCCGCGGCCACGATCGACCGGTTTGGCGGCATCGACATCATCGTTCACAGCGTCGGCGGATCGAAGAGCCCGGGCGGCGGATTTGCCGCGCTTTCCGACCAGATCTGGCAGGATGAGCTCAACCTCAACCTGTTGGCTGCGGTGAGGTTGGACCGTTTGCTTATACCTCGGATGGTGGAGCAAGGTTCAGGCGCGATCGTCCATATCTCGTCGATTCAGCGCCACCTGCCACTGCATGAATCCACCACAGCCTATGCAGCCGCCAAGGCCGCGCTTTCCGCATACAGCAAAGCACTGTCCAAGGAACTCGGCCCCAAGGGCATACGCGTCAACAGCGTAGCGCCTGGCTGGATCCACACCACCGCGTCGGAAGCGATGGTCAGGCGGCTTGCCGCTCATGCTGGCTCGGACGAGGAAACGGCGCGGCAGGGCATCATGAATGCCCTTGGCGGTATCCCGATCGGCCGTCCGGCATGGCCGCAGGAGATCGCCGAACTGGTCGCCTTCCTCGTTTCGGATCGCGCATCGGCGATCCACGGCGCCGAGTATGTCATCGATGGCGGCACCATCCCGACGGTGTGAAGGGCTTCATTGCCGCCAGGCTTCTTAGCAATCCACTTTGTTCAGGCGCCCGGCATCGCCGCGGTGATCGACCGGCTGTCCCAACCCTCGCCGACGGAAAGCACACAGCTTTGCCCCTTGGTATCGGAAGCAAGCACGGTCCAGCTGCCCTGATCCGAGACGAAGATCTCGAGCACGACGTTCGGGTTGATCAGGCCGCGCCCGGCCTCGGTTTCGTGGAACTTGTCGCCGAGGGCCTTGATGATATCTGCGCGCGCCGCGCATTGCGCCGCAGCGCTCGCCGGCGCGGCTCCAACGGTCATCGCCACCGCCGTCAACATCGTCGCCATAAGAAATCGTGTCATCTGACACCTCCTCGCGCCAGACGAGAACCCCGGCTTGAACCGGCGCAGTTCGATTGCCTGCACGCATGGCAGGAATAAAGCCTAAGGCTGATGACGGTCTGTTGGTTCCATCACACGGCGCTGGAATTATTAGAAAGCGCGGATGCTCTCATAGCGTGTGCTAACCGAGTCATAATGCCTGGAGTTGCAGAACGACGAGGCCGAGCACCACGCCGCGCCGCAGATGACCTCATGCCACTTCCGCAGTGCCTATAAAAAAGAAAGCGCGGTTTGCGCCGCGCTTCCTCAATGTTGGTTTTAGAAAAATCGCCGGTCAGTTCATCGTCGGGATGACGAACTCGGCGCCGTCCTTGATGCCGGACGGCCAACGCGAGGTGACCGTCTTGGTCTTGGTGTAGAAGCGGAAGGCGTCCGGGCCGTGCTGGTTGAGGTCGCCGAA
Organism: Mesorhizobium vachelliae; assembly: GCF_033977325.1. Lineage (NCBI taxonomy): Bacteria > Pseudomonadati > Pseudomonadota > Alphaproteobacteria > Hyphomicrobiales > Phyllobacteriaceae > Mesorhizobium > Mesorhizobium vachelliae. Next base: position 491,560 of record NZ_JAVIIR010000003.1, on the reverse strand, counting down.
GGACGACGCCTTCCAGCCGCCGAAGGTATAATAGGCGATCGGAACCGGGATCGGCACGTTGACGCCGACCATGCCGACCTGGACCCTGGATGCGAAGTCCCGCGCGGCGTCGCCGTCGCGGGTGAAGATGGCGACGCCATTGCCCATCTCATGGTCGTTGGCGAGCTTGATGGCGTCCTCGTAGCGCGGCGCGCGCACCACCGAGAGCACCGGCCCGAAGATCTCTTCCTTGTAGATGCGCATGTCGGCGGTGACGTTGTCGAACAGGCAGCCGCCCATATAGTAGCCGTTCTCATAGCCCTGCATCTTGAAGCCGCGGCCGTCGACGACGAGCTTGGCGCCTTCCTTGACGCCGATATCGACATAGCCCTTCACGCGCTCCAGCGCCTGGGCGGTCACCAACGGGCCGAAATCGGCGGAGGAGTCGGTCGAGGGGCCGACCTTCAGGCTTTCGACGCGCGGCACCAGCTTTTCCATCAGCCGGTTGGCTGTGTCGTTGCCGACCGGGACCGCCACCGAGATCGCCATGCAGCGTTCGCCGGCCGAGCCGTAGCCGGCGCCGATGAGCGCGTCGACCGTCTGGTCCATGTCGGCGTCGGGCATGATGATCATGTGGTTCTTGGCGCCGCCGAAGCACTGCACGCGCTTGCCGGAAGCCGTGCCGCGCGAATAGATGTAGTGCGCGATCGGCGTCGAGCCGACGAAGCCGATCGCCTTGATGTCCGGATCGTCGAGGATGGCGTCGACCACTTCCTTGTCGCCGTTGACGACGTTGAGGATACCGGCGGGAAGGCCGGCCTCGATGAAGAGTTCCGCGATGCGGATCGGCACGCCCGGATCGCGCTCGGACGGCTTCAGGATGAAGGCGTTGCCGCAGGCGATGGCCGGCGCGATCTTCCACAGCGGGATCATCGCCGGGAAGTTGAACGGGGTGATGCCGGCGACGACGCCGAGCGGCTGGCGCATCGAATAGACGTCGATGCCGGGGCCGGCGCCGTCGGTGAACTCGCCCTTCATCATATGCGGGGCGCCGATGCAGACTTCGACCACTTCGAGGCCGCGCTGGATGTCGCCGCGCGCATCGGCGATCGTCTTGCCATGCTCGCGCGCCAGGATGTCGGCCAGCTCGTCATAGTCGCGGGCGACCAGCTCGAGGAATTTCATCAGCACGCGCACGCGGCGCTGCGGGTTGGTGGCGGCCCATTTCGGCTGCGCCGCCTTGGCATTCTCGACCGCGGCGCGCAGCTCCGCCTGCGAGGCGAGCGCCACCGTGCCGCGCACGGAGCCGTCCATCGGCTGCATCACATCCTGCTTGCGCCCGCTGGTGCCGGCGACACGCTTGCCGCCGATGAAATGACCGTATTCGATCATGGTTTCTCTCCCTTGTTTGGTGATGGCGCATTGTCCGCCTTTGCGGCGGCGATGGCAACGCGAGGAAGATCGCAACCGTTGTGCGGAAAATAGACAGCGGTGGTGAAGTGTGCATTAATTGTCGCAATACCTCCCGCGAGGATTTCTCAGGTTGAGTTTTGTCACGCCCCCCTCTGGCCTGCCGGCCATCTCCCCCTCTAGGAGGGAGATTAGCAGCTTCGCCGGCAGCGCCTTCTTCCGCATCGGCGATTGGCAAAAACCGACGCGACATCTGATCTCCCCCCTAGAGGGGGAGATGTCCGGCAGGACAGAGGGGGGCGCGAAGGAACGCGACCTGGATAATCACAGAACGGACACCTCCCATGAACTGGGATGACGTCCGCATCTTCCTCGCCGTGGCGCGCGCCGGCCAGATCCTCGGCGCGGCCAAGCGCCTGGAGCTCAACCACGCCACCGTCTCGCGCCGCATCGCCGCGCTTGAGGAGGCGCTCAGGACGAAGCTCTTCCGTCGCCTGACCACCGGCAGCGAGCTGACGCCGGCCGGCGAGCGCTTCCTCGACATAGCCGAGCGCATGGAAGGCGACATGATCGCCGCGCGCTCGACCGTTGCCGGCGAGGGCGACGATGTTTCGGGCACCGTGCGCATCGGCGCGCCGGACGGCTTTGGCGTTGCCTTCCTGGCAAAGCGGCTGGGCGAACTGACCGCGCTGCACCGTGAGCTCACCATCCAGTTGGTACCGGTGCCGCGCTCCTTCTCCCTGTCGCGCCGCGAGGCCGATATCGCAATCACCGTCGAGCGGCCGACCGAAGGGCGGCTGGTGGCGGGCAAGCTGGTCGACTATACGCTGGGGCTCTTCGCCTCCCGCGCATATGCCGAAGCCAACGGCCTGCCGAAAGCGCCGACCGAGCTCGGCCGGCACACGCTGATCGGCTATGTGCCGGACCTAATCGTCAGCCCCTCGCTCGACTATGCCGCCGAGTTCAGCCCCGAGTGGCGCACCAGCTTCGCCATCTCCTCGGCGCTCGGCCAGGCCGAGGCGGTGCGCTCCGGCGCCGGCATCGGCATCCTGCACACTTTCGTCGCCCGTTCGATGCCGGAGCTGGTGCCGGTCGACATCGTCGCCCCCATCCGCCGCGCCTACTGGCTGGTCTATCATGAATCGGTCAGGCCGATGCGCCGCGTCCAGCTCGTCGCCAACTTCATCACCAAGGCGGTGGAACGCGAGCGCGGCCTTTTTGTTTAGAGCGTTTTACCGTTTCACGGAAACGGCCAACCGCTCTATCTCCTTGTTTTGACGCAATTCCGGACGGAAAACCGCTCACACTTTTCCTGGAATTGCTCTAATCCGCGTCGAGCACGAAAGAGCTCACCACTTTCCCGGCCTCATCCGCAAGCGGCGCCCATTTCCGCTCCACCTCTTCGGAGTTGTCGCCCGCGACCCCGCAATCGACGAAGCCGTAATGCGATTTGCGCAGCGTCAGCGCGATGCGGGAATGGCCATAGAAGCTGACATTTTCGTCGGCATAGTGGAAATCCATGTCGGCTATGCGCACCGGATAGCCGTCCAGGAAATGCGCCAACCTGTCCTGACGGAAGGCGGCCGACTGATAGGCGACACCGACCATGGTCTGCCAGTTGCTCACCTGCCAATCTTCCTCCATGAATGCTCTGACGTCTGGCGGATTGTCAGGAGCGGTCGGATCGTAGGCATTTTCCGACACGCGGCAGGTGAGTCCTCGTTCGCCGGATTTGAGCTTGAGCCGAATGGTATTGTCAAAGGCGGTTTCGCTCGTCCATTCCTCGGGATAGGTCAGCGAAAAGCCGTGCTCCTTGTCGTGAACGGTCTTGTCCGCGGCAAGTGCCGCCGAGGCGCAGGCCAGATAGGCGGTCGCCAGAAGAAACAGACGCATCCCAAAATCCCCTCGCTGCAGCCGATCTTATCACGGGCAGTTGGTCATTGCCGCCTTGCCTCCGCCATAAATTCGGCCAGTGTGGCGGCAGCGCGCCTGCCATGCCATGACAGGATGCGAGGGGACAATCTTTCGGAACGCGGCGGAGAAATGCGAGCCGTTCTTGCCATTCTACCGCTGCTTTTTCTGGCGGACTGCGCCAATCCCTGGGCGAAGGTTCCGGAAGCGGAGCTGCCGAAGCCGATCCGCTATGCCATGTCGCGCCCCTCGCCTTTCGTCATCGGCAATTATTGCGGCCCGGGCACACGCACCGGCGATCTGTCGGCAAGGCCGGTCGACCGCCTCGACGCGGCCTGCCAGGTCCACGACGCCTGCTACATTGCCCGGCACGATCACTGCGATTGCGACGGCGCGCTTGTCGCTTCCGCGAGGAAGATCCGCGACGACAAGACGGCGCCGCGCAAAATGCGCAGCGAGGCCGAGTTCCTGATCGCCACCTTCGCCTTTCCCCTCTGCAGGATCTTCCCGCAAGGCTTCCTGCCGCCGCGCGACCCGGCCCAGCTCAAGGCCATGAACGGGGCGACCGGATGAGCGTCTGGCCTGCCGTCACCAGGGCCTTGTTCGGGCTGGCGCTGACGGCGCTTGCCGGTTGCGCCGGCATGCCCGGGCATTCGGCCTGCGCCTTCTTTCCCGGCGACGGCGCCTGCGGCCGCCTGCCGGTCTCGGCGGACAGCAGCGGCGCCGAGATAGCCGGGCACTATTTCGCAAGCGACGGCAACAGCGCCTACGAGAAACAGTTCCAGGCGCTGCTCGCGCAGAGCCGCATCGATGCGCTCGACCGCGCCAACGGCACCGGCCGCTTCGGCCGCGACTGGCGCGATGTCCAGAACGGCGGCTTCCACGCCGACTACCAGGCGCTGCAACGGTTGGCCAAACCGCTTGACGAGCCTGAGCTCGTGCCGACACAAGGCAAGCCGGGCGAAGGCCGGTTCACCGGCCGTTGGCGCATGTCTCGGCAGACGCTCTATCTCGATGCCGCCGCGCGGCCCTTGACGCCCAAGACCTTCAGCTTTTCCGGCCTCGAGGCGCGCTCGGTCGAGATCGTGCTGCGCCAGGCAGGCCAGCAGCCTGTCGACATCGGCGGCACCTGCGACGGCCCGCTCGCGATCCGCGCCTCGGGCAGATCCACCACGGTCGCCAAGGCCTCGCCATTCCATTTGCGCCTGTCGGCCGGAGAAACCTCGGTCAGCCTGTTCCCCGACGAGACGCTCCGCCGCTGCGATCTTCGTGTCACCTCGGCGCTGACGCCGGCCGGCGCGCCGCTGACCCTGCTGCGGGAGGAGAGCGCGGATCCGTGGATCGCGAGGCTCGACAGCCGCTACGACCGCTGCCCGGTGCCCGATCCGGCGGGAATGGAGGAGCTCGACCGCACCTTCTATGCCGGCCGCTGGCTGTCACAGACCTGCGCGCTGCCGCTCGGGTCACCGACCCTGCTGCGCAAATCGCGCGACGGCTTCAACGCCAAGGTGGAAGCCCTGCTCGGCAAGACGCTGCCGGACAGCGCCTTCGACAAGGCCGACCCCGAGCTGCCGCTCGATTTCTCCAGCGCCCCGAAGCTCAGGCTGATCTATCTGTCGTCGCTGGAGTTCAAGGCGGACTTCTCCGGCCGCATCATGGAGCGGCTGATCCGCCATCACGCGGCACTTGGCACCAAGGTGCGCATCCTGGTGACCGATGTGCTGGAGCGGGAGAAGGACGACGCCCTGCTGCACCGGCTGGCGGCGGAGTTCCCCAACGTCCAGTTGCAGGAATATCGCTGGCAGGCGGACCATGGCGCGCCGTTAGATGAGCAGATCTCACAACTGCACAAGGTTCACCATATCAAGATGCTGGCGACGCTGGCCGAGCAGCCCGGACGCTCGCGCGCCATCATCGGCGGCCGCAACATCCATGACGGTTTTCTGTTCCACAGACCGGTCGACCTGACCCGCTATCCGGACCTGGAGCAATACGGCAAGACCGACGGCTTCTCGCTGAACTACTATTCCAACTGGAGCGACTTCGACATCGAGATCGCCGACCAGGCGACCGTCGAGACGCTGGCCGCGCATCTGTCGACCATCTGGCTGCGCGACGCCGACACCAATTTGTCGCGGCCGTTTTCCATTCCGGTTCGTTCCGGCGCGGCCCCGCAGGGCGTGGCGCGGCATTTCATTTCCATGCCGTACGAGGACGGGCATGCGCTGGAGGCTTATTTCGTCGAACTGATCGACACCGCCGAGCACCGCATCGAGATCGTCAATCCCTATCTCAACCTGACGCCCGATATCGCCCGGGCTTTCGACCGGGCGCTGGCCAGGGGCGTGAAGATCGATGTCGTCGGCCGCATCGACCTCAAGGGCGATATCGGCGGCCGCTTCCTCACCGCGCTCAACAAGCTGTTCGTCGAGAAATATGGCGACCGCATCAACATCCGCGAGTTCAAGGCGCCGGATGTCGTCTTGCATTCCAAGATCATGATGATCGACGAGCGCCTGGTCGCTATCTCCTCGGTCAACCTCAACAACCGCAGCTTCTTCCATGACTCGGAGAACGGCATGGTCGTGCTCGATCCGGCCTTCTACCGCCGCATGAAGCCGGTCTATGACGATTACCTCGCCCATTCGCGCCCGGTCGCCACCAATGTCACGATCGGCTGGGCCTACCGGTGGCTGTTCAGCGACATCTGGGTCAGGGAGGCGTTCTGAACGCCACCGCTCGACATGAATTGAGATGTGTCGAGATTCAGGTCAGGCCGAGCCGAAAATGGTGGGTTCCGAGAACCGGGCTACGCCGGCCGTAGCCTTCACAGAGCGAAGACATTTATGAGGGCTTCGGCCGGCGAAGGCCGGAGCAGAGCGTACTTTTCGTACGTGAGCACCGGAAGCGCAGGAACCCGCCATTTGCAGGCCGGCATCACCTGAATATCGGCGCACCTTAGACAGGTTTCAGATACCGCTCAGGACTCAGATCGCGCGCGTTGATCTCCGGCACCCGGTTCGACATGATGTCGGCCAGCACCTTGGCCGAGCCGCAGGCCATGGTCCAGCCGAGCGTGCCATGGCCGGTGTTGAGGTAGAGGTTGGCGACCTCGCTCAGTCCGACCAGGGGCGGTCCGTCCGGCGTCATCGGCCGCAAGCCGCACCAGAAGCTTGCCGCCTTGAGGTCGCCGCCGCCGGGGAAGAGGTCGCCGACCGAATGTTCGAGCGTGCGGCGGCGCGATTCATGCAGGCGAAGGTCATAGCCCGAAATCTCCGCCGTGCCGCCGACGCGGATCCGGTCGCCGAGCCTGGTGATCGCCACCTTGTAGGTCTCGTCCATGACGGTCGACACGGGTGCTGCCTCGGCATTGGTGATTGGCACGGTGATCGAATAGCCCTTCACCGGATAGACCGGAATCGGCCGCCCCAGCGAGCGCATGAATTGCGCCGAGTAGCTGCCCATCGCCATCACGAAGGCATCCGCGGATCTCCACCCTTGGTCGGTGAGCACATTGGTGAGGCGGTTGCGGTTCCTGGCGATGCGCCGGATGGTCGAGCCGTATTCGAAGGTCACGCCGCGCGCCACGCACAGTTCGGCAAGCTTGTCGGTGAACATCTTGCAGTCGCCGGTCTCGTCGCCCGGAAGCCTCAGGCCGCCGACGAATTTGTCGCGCACCGCAGCAAGCGCCGGCTCGGCGGCGACACAGCCGTCGCGGTCGAGGATCTCGTAAGGCACCCCGTATTTCTTCAGCACCTCGACGTCGCCGCCGGTGCCGTCGAGCTGCTTCTGCTTGCGGAAGAGCTGCAGCGTGCCTTTGCTCCGTTCGTCATAGGTGATGCCGGTCGCCTCGCGCAGCGCCTTCAGCGTGTCGCGGCTGTATTCGGCAAGCGGCACCATGCGCGACTTGTTGAGCGCGTAGCGCTCGGCCGTGCAGTTGCGCAGCATCTTGAGAAGCCAGGTCCACATATTCGGGTCGAAAGCCGGCCGCACCACCAGCGGGCCATGTTTCATCAACAGCCATTTGATGGCCTTGACCGGGATGCCTGGCCCGGCCCAGGGCGAGGCATAGCCCGGCGACACCTCGCCGGCATTGGCGAAGCTGGTTTCGAGCGCCGGCCCCGGCTGGCGATCATAGACGGTCACTTCATGACCGGCCTCGGTGAGGAAGTAGGCGGTGGTGACCCCGATCACGCCGCCGCCCAGCACGATGACTTTCATTCTATGCTCCCTCAAAGGCCGATCATGCCGCCGAAGGGCCCGGATCGTCCCCCTCTGTCTGCCGGATTTTGCCGCGCCCGCCAAGGGGCCAGTCAGCGGCGGGCGCGCTGTGGACCAGCTTGAGGACGTGGCGAGATCGCTCGGCGGCACGCTCCTGCGCCGCTCGCCGCGCGGCCTCCGGCTGATAGGCCACGTCCTCGAGAAAGACCTCCTCGGCAGGGCCGTCGGGCCGTTCGGCTAGCGCCGATTGGCCCGCTTTCATGCCAAGCAGGCAGAGGCCGCGCCACGTGGCGACCGGCAGGCTGGAGCCGACAGGAGCGGATGCTTCGGCCTGCACCAGCGTGCGCGTCTGCGACGAACCGCCGCCGGCGCGGAAAGTAACCCGGCTGTTGAGCGTGGCAAGGTCGGGCTCCACGGCCCCTGCCGCAATGACGCGGCTTTCGGCGAGCTTGCGCTCGAGCATCGGTGCGATCGGATCGGCAAACGCGCGACGGCGCATCAGCATTACCTCGATCACCGCGAAGTCCTTGGCCGTCAGGCGATAGACGGTCCTGGTCATGGCGCCCTCCGCGTTTGTTCGACGGCGTCGATCGTTGCCGAGAGAACCCGGCTGTCGCGGCTTCGCCACGAGACCGTGCGTCCGGCCCGCGAGCCGATCAGCGCGGTTCCAAGCGGCGTCAGCACCGATATGCGTCTTTCGGCGATGTCGGCCTCCGACGGATAGACCAGCGTCACCGTCTGAGTGCTCCCCTCCGGGTCCTGAAGCGTCACCGTCGAGCCCATCCGCACCACGTCGGCGGGCATTGCCGCGTCGGTGGCGATCCTGGCGCGATCCATCTCGGCAAGCAGACCCTCGGCCATATCCGGGACGCGGTCGAGAAAGGCCCTGGCGAGGCCGCTCAGCCGGTCGTGGTCCGCCGTGCTGACAAGGATGGTGTTTCGGGAACGCGATTGCGTTGCTATAGGCATGGCATACCTCATGAGCTGGCGCATCGGTTGCCCGAATGCGCACAAGCCGCCACGTTGGAGGCGGCTAACAAAGCCCGGCCACAAGGGCCGCGGGCTCGGTGAAAATGTCTGGAATTAAACGCCCCGGTTCACGCGGCCGCCGGCATTGGCGGCCACGCCGGGGCTACGCTCCCGCGATGGGGCAAACCCTGAAGCAGGTTTTGGTGTAAGCGAGGTTGCTCATGCCCCGAACCTTGCCGAGAAGCCCCGGCTTGTCAAGCAAGGCGCCTGTTTCAACCGCCGATGTAGCGGCGGTGAAAGCGCGCACCCAGGCTGGTCAATATCTCATAGCCGATGGTGCCGGCGTGGCCGGCCGCGTCGTCGACACTTTGCGACGGGCCGATGAGCTCGACGAGATTGCCCTCGCTGAGCCGGCCGGCGGGAAGCGCCGAGATGTCGAGAATGATGGAGTCCATCGACACGCGCCCGACGAAGGGCAGCCGCACGCCCTCGAACCAGGCGGCCGAAGCGGCACGCCGGTGCCAGCCATCGCCATAGCCCAGCGAAATGGTTGCCAGCCTGAGTGGCCCGTCCGCCTGATGGGTATGGCCATAGCCGATGCCGGTGCCGACGCCGACCTGCCGCGTCTGCGTCACTTTGGCCTGCAGCTTTATCACCGGCAGCATCGGGTTGGGCGCGTCGGGCGTCGGGTTGACGCCGTAGAGCGCGGCCCCCGGCCGGGCGAGGTCGTAGTGATAGGCCGGTCCGAGAAAGATGCCGGACGAGTTGGCCAAGGAGGCGGGCGCCGCGGGCAACATCTTGCGCAGCCGCTCGAATTCGAGCCGCTGCTTCTCGTTCGCCGCCTGTTGCGGCTCGTCGGCGCGGGCGAGATGGCTCATCACGAAGCGGATGTCGATGCCGTCGAAGGCACCCGCCTCCCCCGCGATCGCCTCGACTTCCTCCGGCGCCATGCCGAGCCTGGCCATGCCGCTGTCGACCTGGATGGCGGCCGGCAGGTTCCGGCCTGCGCCCCGCGCGGTCTCGCGCCAGGCCTTCAGCTGAACGGGGCTGTTGATGACCGGGTAAAGCCCGGCCGCGAGGGCTTCCGGTTCAGAACCCGGAGGCAGCCCGTTCAGCACGAAGATGTCCGGCCCCGGGCCGATTGCCTTGCGCAGCGCGATGCCCTCGCCGAGCAGCGCGGCGAAGAAGATGTCGCAGCCCTCTTTCGCCAGCGCCGGGGCCACTTGGGCGGCGCCAAGCCCGTAGCCGTCGGCCTTGAGCACGCCGGCGCAGCGGGCGCCGTTCAGCCGCGCCTTCAGCCGGCGGTAGTTTTCGCGAATGGCGCCGAGATCGATCGTCAGGATCGCGCCGGCGGCAGCCTCGCTGACCGTCGAACCGCTGTTTGCGTCATGCGCCGGAAACCCGCGTCCGGTGTCGTCGTTCATGGCGACCCCTGCTCGTTGCATGGGCCATCAATACGGCCATGGAGCCGCCGCGACAACCGGGAGGCTAATAGGCCAGATACTCGAACGCCGCCACCACCTGCTCGTAGACCTTGCGCTTGAACGGCACGATCAGTTCGGGCAGCTCCCGCATCGGCCGCCACGCCCATTCATCGAATTCGGCCGTGTGGCCGCCGGGCGGCGGGTTGATCGCGATCTCGCTTTCATCGCCCTCGAAGCGGTAGGCGAACCATTTCTGCGTCTGGCCGCGATAGCGGCCCTTGAAGGCGACGCCGACCAGATGCGGCGGCAGGTCGTAGTTGATCCAGCGCGGCGCCTCGGCAAGCAGCGACACGCTGCGCATGCCGGTTTCCTCGTAGAGCTCGCGCCCGGCGGCCTCGATCGGCTCCTCGCCCTTGTCGATGCCGCCCTGCGGCATCTGCCAAAGCTGCGTCGTGCCGGCGAACTCGCTGTCCGGCTCGGCGATACGGTGCCCGACCCAGACGAGGCCTGCCCTGTTGAGGATCATCAGCCCGACACAGGGACGATAGGGCAGCGTTTCGGGATCGATCTTCTTGGCCATGAGGATTTCCAGCCGTTTTTGGGGATTGATTGCGGCGAGGCGGGGTAGCGTTAGCCTTTTTGCGGATCGATCGCCACCGCCGAGATCGGCACGACCTCGATGCCGCGTTTTTTCGCCTCGGCGATCCAGGACGTCACCGTGTCGACGGTGACGTCGAAAGCCGAACCGATGCCGACCGCGCTGCCCTTGGCCCGCGCCGTCGCTTCCAGGCTGTCCAGCTTCTTGAGGATTTCGCCGCGATCCTGCACGGCATCGATCGCCATGTCGCCGGCGACGAAAGGCACGCCGTCCTTCAAGGCAAGCTCGGGCGCGACACTGCGCGCGGAAGACCCGTCGTCGATATAGGCGAGCCCCCGCTTGCCGAGCTCTGCCATGAACGGCTCCATCGCGTTTGCATCGGCCGAAAAGCGGGCGCCCATATAGTTCATGACCCCGGTGTAGTTTGTCATGCGCGACAGCGCCCAGCGCAGGCTCTTCAGGTTCTCGCCCTGGCTGGCCGAGACCGTCAGCGTGTTGCGGCCGGGATTGACGTTTGGATAGTCGAACGGTTCGAGCGGCACCTGCATGACGATCTCATGCCCGCTCTGCCTTGCCGCCTGCATCCAGCGGCCGATGCTGTTGCCCTGCGGCGCGAAGGCCAGCGTCACTTCGGCCGGCAGCTTGGCGATCGCCGCCTGCGTGCCGGTCTGCGACACGGCGAGCCCACCAATGACGATCGCCACCCGCGCCCCGCGCGCGCCCGACCACGGCCGCGCATAGACGTCGAAGGGCCGCCTGCCGTCGGCGGAACGGATCGGCAGCGGACCGGTGTCGCTGGCCTCGATCAGCGCCCTGTCCGGGATATGGGCGACCTTCAGATTTTGGCCCAGCGTCGAGGGATCGCGGATGACGATCGCCGCCTTTGGCGGGCCATCGCCCTCCTCGGTCTGGACGTGGATGATCTGCGGCCCGCCGCCCTTCATCGGCGTGCTGGCCTGTGGCGTCGCCGCGGCGATCGGAGCCGGCGCGGGCGCAGGCGCAGGCACCGCCGGAGCAGGTGCGGCCACCTTCGGTGTCGAAACGGCAATCTGTTCCGGCTTGCGGAACGGTTTCTCACGCAGCGCAATCGCGCCGGAAACACCGATCACGGCGATAACGACGACGATCGCGGCAAGCGTTCCGCCGGCGATACCGCGCGAAGCCTTGCGCTGGGGCCGGAGCGTCTGTCCGAGCGGGCGTTCGATATCCTTGCCGATCTCAGCCAAGTCGTGCTTTCCCCGGAAGCACGCCAGAGTCACGTTTTTCGTGACATCTCGCGTGAACTTCGCAATCGCTGGCGCGATACCCCACACCCGTGGCGCCCAACCGCGGCCCCCGAATCAAACTGCCGGAACCTCACGGCTCCGGCAGCATTGCATTGCTTCGCTCAGCCGGCCAGAGCCGGACTGCATTACTGGTTCAGCACGGCCTTGTCCGGGTTCGGCGGGAAGGCCGGATCGGTCTTTTCGCCGCGCAGCAGCTTCTCGGCATAGATCAGCTGCAGGTCGTCCTTCGGATCCGGCGGCACATAGGCGGCCGAGCCCGAACCGGTGGAACTCTCGTCGGCGCCCTTGATGTGGCCCTTGAGATCGGATTCGCCCCGGGTCAGGTCGCGGCCCTGCAAATCCGGCGGCAGCGGCTGGTCGACCTTGATGTCGGGCGTGATGCCCTTGCCCTGGATCGACTTGCCCGACGGCGTGTAATAGAGCGCCGTCGTCAGCCTGAGCGCGCCATTCTCGCCAAGCGGGATGATGGTCTGCACCGAGCCCTTGCCGAAGGACTGCGTGCCCACCACCGTGACACGGCGCAGGTCCTGCAGCGCGCCCGCGACGATTTCCGAGGCGCTCGCCGAACCGCCATTGACCAGCACGATCATCGGCTTGCCGTTGATGTCGTCGACCTGCTTCGGCTTGGCGTCGAAGCGGGTGACGTCCTTCGGATCGCGGCCGCGCGTCGAGACGATCTCGCCGCGCTTGAGGAAGGCATCCGACACGCTGACCGCCTGGTCGAGCAGGCCGCCCGGATTGAGGCGCAGATCGAGCACATAGCCCTTCAGCTTGTCGTTCGGCACCTGCTTCTTGATGTTCTCGATGGCGTTCTCGAGATCGTCATAGGTCTTCTCGGTGAAGGAGGTGATCTTCATGTAGCCGATGTCGTTCTCGACCCGGTACTTCACCGCCTTGACCTTGATGATGTCGCGCACCACCGTCAGCTCGATCGGCTTGTCGGCGCCCTGGCGCAGGATGGTGAGCTTGATCGGCGTGTTGACCGGCCCGCGCATCTTCTCGACCGCGTCGTTGAGGGTGAGGCCGCGAACCTCCTCGCCGTCGATCTTGGCGATGTAGTCGCCGGCAAGCACGCCTGCCTTGGCGGCCGGCGTGTCGTCGATCGGCGTGATCACCTTGACGAGGTCGTTCTCCATGGTGACCTCGATGCCGAGGCCGCCGAACTCGCCCTTGGTCTGCACGCGCATGTCCTGCGCCTGCTCGGCATTCATGTAGGAGGAATGCGGGTCGAGCGAGGCGAGCATGCCGTTGATGGCGTTCTCGACGAGCGACTTGTCGTCCGGCGGCGTCACGTAGTTCGCGCGCACGCGCTCGAAGATGTCGCCGAAGATCGCCAGCTGCTTGTAGGTTTCAGAGCCCGCAGCGTTCGCCGCCGAACCCGGTGCGCCGTAGACCAGGCTCATTGCCGATGCGCCCATCAGCGCGCCAGCAAACAGAAGCGACAGTTTCCGCATCATTTCACGTCCTTCCAGAGAATCGGTCCGCCCACCATGGGGCCGGATCGACGGGTTTTCCATCCTTGCGGAACTCGACATAGAGTTCCGGCGTCGCATTTCCATTTCGCGAGGCCGAGGTGCTTGCCACCCGGGCCTCTCCCATCGCGCCGATCGGCTCTCCTGCGAGCACCGACTGTCCGGTCGCGACGCTGATTCTGCTCATCCCCGCCAGGACGACATGATACCCGTCGCCCGCATTGAGGATCAAGAGTTGACCATAGGAGCGAAACGGCCCCGCATAAAGCACGTTTCCATCCGCCGGCGCGGTGACGATGGCCCCCGATTGTGTCGCAACCATGTCGCCCTGCATCGGTGCGCCATTGCCGTCATCGGCGCCGAAACGCAACTTTATCTTACCGATCACCGGCAGCGCGATCTGGCCTTGCAAGGCCGAGAACGGCGCCGATCCCGTGAGGCGGTTGGCCTCCGGCACCGGCAGCGCGGCGAGATCGGTGGTCGAGGCCGTCGTGTCGGCGTCGGTCGATTTGCGCTCGCCCGCCTTGACCTGGTCCTGCGCCTTGCGCGCCTTGTCGGCCTCCAGCGAGGCGATCAGATCCTTGAGGCTGCTCGCCTTCGCCGCCAGTTGCTGCGAATGCTGCTGCTCGGCCGCGATCGCCGCCTGGGTGTCGGCCTGCAGCTTTTTCTTGGCCTCGAGCAGCATGGTGAGCCGCTTCTTCTCCGCCGTCTGGTCGGTGACGGCACTGGTGAGTCTCGCGCGTTCGGCCTCGATCGAGGCCGTCACCTTTGTCTGCTCCTTGAGATCGGCCATCAGCCGGTCGGTCTGCTGGCGCAGTTCCGGCACGACCGCGCCGAGTAGGATGGCGCTGCGCACCGACGACAGCGCGTCCTCGGGCTTGACCAGGATCGCCGGCGGCGGATTGAGCCCCATGCGCTGCAGCGCTCCAAGCACCTCGGCCAGCACATCGCGCCGCGCCATCAGCGAGGCGCGCAGCTTATTTTGCTCGGCCTTCAACCCTTCGAGCTTGGCGCCGATGTCCTCGATGTCCTGGCCGAGCTTCTGCTCCGTCATCGCCGACTGGATGAGCGCCGCGGTGATCGAGGCATAGTCCTTGCGCACCGAGGCGATATCGGCGGCAAGCTTGGCCAGCCGCTCCGACGAGAGCGTGATCTCCTTTGAGACCTGCTCGTATTCGGCCCGGCTCTGATCCGGGTCGGGTGCGGCGTCGAGCGCGTTCTCCGCCGCCCGGACCGGCCCGAGCGCGACCACGGCGGCGACAAGGGTCAAACCGCAGCGGCTGCGCCAGGCGCGCGTAATCGGGTACCAGCCTTCAAACATCAGGCCTCTAACCTATCCGCCGCTTCGTTAACGAACCATCAACCATGTTGGAAGCGCCGCTCAGAGCAATTCCAGCAAAAGTGCGTAACGGTTTTCCGTCCGGAATTGCGTAAAACAGAAATACCCCGTTGCCGTGCGATTGAGGCAGAAATCCTGGCGTGGGCAGGCAATCCCCAGCTTCTTGGTCGCCGGGCCATTCACGAACGATGGTAGGGGTGCCCCGCCAGGATGGTCGCGATCCGATAAAGCTGCTCGCCCAGCATCACGCGCACCAGCTGGTGCGGCCAGGTCAGCGCGCCGAACGACAGCACCAGGTCGGCCTGCTCGCGCAAGGATTTGTCATGACCGTCGGCGCCGCCGATGGCGACGACCAGCGCCTTGCGGCCGCCGTCGCGCAACTGGCCGACGCGGGCGGCCAGGTCTTCCGACGAAAGCGACTTGCCGCGTTCGTCGAGCAGGATGAGAACGGTACCGGCCTGCAACTGGGCCTGCAGCTTCTGGGCTTCCTCGTGGCGGCGCTCATCGGCGCTCTGTCCGCGGCCCTCGGGAACCTCGACAATGCCGGCAAATTCCAGCCCGACCGCAGGCCCACTCTTGCCAAAGCGCTCGAAATAGCGGTCGGCGAGTTCTCTCTCGGGGCCGGTCTTCATCCGGCCCACGGCATGGACTGTGATCTTCATCCTCGCCCCGGCGAGCTTGCTTCAACGCATACCGTGACGGCTCACGGCAGGCGGATCAAGGCTCAGTGCAAGGTCTCTTCCTCGAGGTCCGGCGCCAGCCACATCTTTTCGAGATTGTAGAATTCGCGGACTTCGGGGCGGAAGACATGGACGATGATGTCGCCCGAATCGATCAGGACCCAGTCGGCGCTGGCCAGCCCTTCGACGCGCGCGGTGCCGAGGCCGGCATCCTTGAGCGCCTTGAGGAGATGATCGGCGACAGCCGAGACATGACGGTGCGATCGACCCGAGGCGATGACCATATAGTCACCGAGGCTCGATTTTCCCTGGATGTCGATTGAGACGATGTTTTCGGCCTTGGAGTCTTCCAGACTGGCAAGGACTGTGGCGATGGCGGGGGACACGGCGTCGTTTACGCTGATCCCGGCCGGCGAAGGCATGATGTCAGCCTTCTTCCGCAGTGCTGTTCTCAGTGTGTTTCCTTTCCCAACAAGAACAACCAAATCACCCATGCAAATCAGGTGACACCACTTAGATAGGCAGAGTTCCATTGCAGTTTCAAGACGACGGCCCCGAAGCGTGATCGTCGCGCGATGGTCCGGAGGCCTTCCGCCGGACTGCAAAAGGCGGGAACCGATCCCGGGCGCATGGGTTATCGGCGCACCGACCAAAGGGATCCCCGTCATGCCCACCGACCCGCAAAGCGCCCTCATCACCATCCAGGCCGGGCTCGCCCAGCTCAGCACCTTGATCGTTTCCTATTCCTTCTCGGCCATCGGCGCCGTCATCATCCTGATTGTCGGCTACTTCGTCGCCGGCCTGGCCGAACGCTCGATCAGTGCCGGCCTCAGTCATATCCACGGCTTCGACGCGACCTTGCGCAATTTCTTCGCCAAGATCGTGCGTTACGCCATCTTGATCCTGGTCGTCATCATGGTGCTTGGCCAGTTCGGGGTGCAGACGGCCTCCATCATCGCGGCGATAGGCGCTGTCGGCCTGGCCATCGGTCTAGCGCTGCAGGGCACGCTGCAGAACATCGCTGCCGGCATCATGCTGCTCGCGCTCAGGCCCTTCCGCATCGGCGAATATGTCGAGGTCGGCTCGATTGCCGGCACCATCGAGGAGATCGGCCTCTTCGCCACCAAGCTGCGCTCCGCCGACGGCGTCTATGTGCTGGCACCCAATTCGACATTGTGGAACCAGCCGGTGCGCAATTTCACCCGCAACGGCGTGCGCCGCACCGACGTGAGCTTGAGCATCGGCTCTTGGAACGATATCGACCGCGCGCAAAAGACGCTGCTTGCCATCGCCGGCGCCGAAAATCGCATCCGCCGCGAACCAGCACCGATCGCCTTCGTGGCCAGTCTCGGCGACGCCACCGTTTCGCTCACCTTGCGCTACTGGACGTCGGCCGCCGACTATTTCTCGACCCAGATCGACATGACCAAGCGCGCCAAGCAGGCTTTCGACAGCGAAGGCATCTCGATCCCGCTGCCGCCGCCGGAAGTGCCGGCGCCGGAGGCACGCAAGCAGTAGCCCGACCAGCGCTTCCCCGCTCAGTGCTTCGTTGCCGCCTCGTCCGGCGCGAAGGCAAGCTCCACCGGCAAGGGTGTCTGCGCCGACATCGGCGCGAAACTGCCGCTTGTGGGCGCGGGTGTCGGCCGGCCCGCCATCACGCGCCACAGCACGAAAAGGCAGAAGGCCGATGCGATGACGATGCCGACATAGATGAAGGTCGCGGTGCCGAAGACGGCGGAAAGCGCCGTGACGAGGCCCGGCACGATGAAGCCGGCCAGCGACCAGGCAAACAGCATCGAGCTGGACAGCGCCAGAAGCTCGTCCTTGGCGGCGCGGTCGGCTGCATGCGCGCTGGAGAGCGCGTAGATCGATTCCGACGCGCCGTCCCAGACGAGATAGATCACCACCAGCACCATCAGCGCGCCGCCGTCGAAGGCGATGGCTAAAACGCTGGCGACGGTCGCGAGCGCCGCCGCGCCCGCCAGCACATAGCGCCGGTCGGTGCGGTCCGAAATCCAGCCGAGCGGGATCTGCAGGATGAGCGTGCCGACCGGCATCGCCGATAAAAGCAGCGCCACATCGGCCTGGCTGTAGCCCTTGGCGGTGGCGTGGATCGGCGCGAAGCCGGATACGATCATCGACAGGCCGCCGACGGCGAGCATGCCGGCGACGCCGACCGGCGAGATGCGCCAGGCGCGGCGCAGCGCCACCGATGCGGCCTGCGGCGCCGGCGGCTGGGCAAGCCTGGTCATGCCGACCGGCAGGATGGAAAGCGCCGTGAAGGTGATGCCGATCAGCGAGGCGGCGGCCGTATGGATGTCGACCGCGGCGAGCGTGGCATAGCCGACGCCCAGCCCGGCTATATAGGCGACGTAGAACACCGCCATCACCCGGCCGCGGATCGAATTCGGCAAGGCGTCGTTCAGCCAACTCTGCGCGACGATGAACAGCCCGCAGATCGCGAAGCCGTAAAGCGCCCGCGCGGCGATCCACAAAAGCGGGATCGGCCCGGCGCCGATCGCGGCGTTGGACAGCGCGATCAGCGCCGAGAGCACCATGAAGGCGCGGGCATGCCCGACGCGTTTGACCAGCGGCCCGGTCAGGATGCAGCCGGCAAGCCCGCCGGCCGACAGCCCGGTGACGATCAGCCCGGCCCAGGTCGGATCGAACCCGTCGGCGCCGAGACGCACCGGGATATAGGCGAACATCAGCCCATTGCCGATCGCGATCAGCGCCATCGACACGATGACGCTGGCAATGGCGATCAGCGGCGCCGATTGCGCAGCGCGGCCAGGATCAGTCGCGGTAAGGGTTTTCTCCAGCATGCTGGCTCCAGCTTGGCTTACCGGAGGGCGAAAAGCAGCCGTAAAAGCGACATGGCCGGACTTCCCTTCCCCCTTGTGGGAGAAGGAAGAAGCTCTACCCCTTCGCCGCCTTGCGGATCGCTGTCGAGGACAACGACGAGCGCGGGCCGTGGATAAAGGTCCAGGCCGGCGCCTGCATGCGGGCAAGCAGCGGTGCGTCCCCTTCGTCGATGCGGGCATAGTCGAAGGTCTTGGCGACCACGGACGACAGGAAGGAGAGCGTGGCGCCCGGACGGTCGATGACCGCGATCGGGAAGGTGAGCACGATCTCGCGCCAGCGCTGCCAGCGGTGGAAGTCGCGCAAGCTGTCCGCGCCCATGATCCAGACGAAATCGACGCCCGGATTGCGCGCCTTGACCAGCGCCAGCGTGTCGGCGGTGTAGCGCACATGCTGCGCCGCCTCGAAGGCGGTGACCTTGATCCTGGGATTCCTCGCGATCTTTTCCGAAAGCTCGATGCGCTCGGCGAGCGGCGCCTGTTCCCGCGCGCTTTTCAGCGGATTGCCGGGCGTCACCATCCACCACAGCTGGTCGAGCGCCAGCCGTCTCAGCGCGATCTCGGCAACCAGCGCATGACCGGCATGCGGCGGGTTGAACGAACCACCGAACAGGCCGACGGTCAGGCCCCTGGCGGCGTGCGGCATGCGAAAGTAGCGGGCCGGGACAGGCTGTTCAGGTTGGGAAAGCATGGTGCTAGGCGCCCCCCTCTGCCCTGCCGGGCATCTCTCCCTCAAGGGGGGAGATCAGTTGTCGCCCATGCTTTCGCCAATCGCCGGCGTCGCAAGCCGAGCGGCGACGCCAAAGCTGCCAATCTCCCCTCTTGAGGGGGAGATGGCCGGCAGGCCAGAGGGGGGAGCCTGGGCGCAAGCTTCAGTCTCTTAAGGCAAGCGACATCAAGGCCTCACCTGCCCCGATCCGCGCACGCGGTATTTGAACGAAGTGAGCTGCTCGACCCCGACCGGCCCGCGCGCATGCATCTTGCCGGTAGCGATGCCGATCTCGGCGCCCATGCCGAACTCGCCGCCATCGGCGAACTGCGTCGAGGCGTTGTGCAGAAGGATCGCCGAGTCGATCTCGTTGAAGAATTTTTCGACCGCAGCCGCGTCCTCGGCGATGATTGCCTCGGTGTGGTGCGACGAGAAGGTCTCGATATGCTCGATCGCACCCGCGATATCGTCGACCAGCTTCACCGCGATGATGGCGTCGAGATATTCCGTCACCCAGTCGGCATCGGTCGCCGGGCTGGCATCGGCGAAGGCTTTCATCACCTCGGCATCGGCATGGATCTCGCAGCCGGCGGCGCGTAGTGCTTCCAAGATCGGCACCAGATGTGAGGCGGCCACCGCGCGGTCGACCAGCAGCGTCTCGGCCGCGCCGCAGACCCCGGTGCGCCGCATCTTGGCATTGACCGCGATCCTCACCGCCATGTCGAGATCGGCCGAGCGGTCGATATAGAGATGGCAGATGCCTTCGAGATGCGCGAAGACCGGCACCCGCGCCTCGGTCTGCACGCGCCCGACCAGGCTCTTGCCGCCGCGCGGGATGATGACGTCGAGGTTGCCGCCAAGGCCTTTCAGCATCTCGCCGACCGCGGCGCGGTCGGTCGTCGGCACCAGCTGGATGGCATCCTCAGGCAGTCCGGCGGCCTTCAGACCCTCGACCATGCAGGCGTGGATGGCGGCCGACGAATTGAGCGAGTCGGACCCGCCCCGCAGGATCACCGGATTGCCGGCCTTGAGGCAAAGCGCGCCGGCATCCGCCGTCACATTGGGGCGGCTTTCATAGATGACGCCGATGACGCCGAGCGGCGTTCGCACCCGCTCGATATGCAGCCCGTTCGGCCGATCCCATTCGGCGATGACGTCGCCGACCGGGTCCTTGAGCGCGGCGATCTCGCGAATGCCGTCGGCCATCGCCTTGATGCGCGATGGTGTAAGCTTCAACCGGTCTATGAAGGAGCCCGACAAACCGGCCTCCTCGCCATTCGACATGTCGATGGCGTTGGCGTCGAGGATTGCCTGCTCGTTGCGCAGGATGGCGTCCGCCATGGCGACAAGCGCATCGTTCTTGGCTTTGGTGGAAGCGACGGCCAACGGTCGCGCTGCCGCACGGGCGCGGCGGCCGATATCGGCCATCAGCGCCACGGTGTCTTCGCCGGATTTTTCATGCAGCTTCAGCATGGATCATCCCTCCACTTGGTCGCCGGCAAGGCTTACCACAAGGTCGTCGCGATGGATCATCGCCGAACGCGCCTCGTAGCCGAGCACGTTTTCAATCTCGGCCGTCTTCAGACCCGCGATCCTTACGGCATCGGCGGCATCATAGGCAACCAGCCCGCGCGCGATCTCGCGGCCCTCGGGCGACAGGATCGCCACCGTGTCGCCGCGCGAGAAGTTGCCGCTGACCAGTTTTACCCCGGCCGGCAGCAGCGACTTGCCGGATTTGAGCGCGCCGATGGCGCCGGCATCGACGGTGAGCCGGCCGGCCGGCTCGAGCTGGCCAGCGATCCAGGTCTTGTAACCCTTCACCGGATTAGCGCTCGGCTTGAAGAAGGTCGCGCGCTCGCCGCGCTCGATCGCCATCAGCGGCGAAAGCCTGGTGCCCGATGTGATGATCATGGCGGTGCCGGCGGCATTCGCGATCTTGCCGGCGTCGAGCTTTGTGCGCATGCCGCCGCGCGACAGCTCGGACGCGGCCGCGCCCGCCATCGCCTCGATATCGGGCGTGATGCGGTCGACGACGGGGATGAATTTTGCTCCCGGATCCTTGGCCGGAGGCGCTGTGTAGAGCCCATCGATATCGGAAAGCAGCACCAGCAGGTCCGCGCCCATCATGGTTGCAACGCGGGCCGCCAGCCGGTCGTTGTCGCCATAGCGGATTTCCGAGGTCGCCACCGTGTCGTTCTCGTTGATGACCGGCACCGCCTTCATCTTGAGCAGGGTGGATATCGTCGCGCGCGCATTGAGGTAGCGGCGGCGCTCCTCCGTGTCGCCGAGAGTAAGCAGGATCTGGCCCGATTTCAGCCCGTCCTTGCCGAGCGCGTCCGACCAGGCGCCTGCAAGCGCGATCTGGCCGACGGCGGCCGCCGCCTGGCTCTCCTCGAGCTTCAGCGCGCGCTTGCCGAGGCCGAGAATGGTGCGCCCGAGCGCAATGGCGCCCGACGAGACGACGAGCACCTCCGCGCCGGCATCGGCAAGCACCGCGATGTCGTTGGCCAAAGAGGTCAGCCAGTCGCGCTTCAGGCCGCTCGAGCGGTCGACGAGCAGCGCCGAACCGATCTTCACAGTGATGCGCCGGTATGATTTCAGCGATTTCATGGGTCTTACCGCCAGCGCGTGTCGACGGGAGCCGGAACGGCGTCGCGCGATTCGGCGACCACCGCCATCAGCGCGCGCAGCACCGCCTCGACGCCTTCGCCGGTGACGGCCGAGACAAGCATCGGCGCGCGGCCGGCGGCGCGCTTCAGCGAAGCCACCTTCTTCTTGCGGGCGTCCGGGCCGAGGATATCGACCTGGCTGAGCGCGACGATCTCGGCTTTCTCCGCGAGACCATGGCGGTAGGCTTCGAGCTCGGCGCGCACCGTCTTGTAAGCCTTGCCCGGGCTTTCCTCTTGCGCCGAGACCAGATGGAGCAACACGCGCGTGCGCTCGACATGGCCGAGGAAGCGATCGCCGATGCCCACGCCTTCATGCGCGCCCTCGATCAGGCCGGGAATGTCGGCCAGCACGAATTCGCGACCGTCGATGCGGGCGACGCCGAGGCCGGGATAGAGCGTGGTGAAGGGATAGTCGGCGATCTTCGGCTTGGCGGCGGTGACGGCGGCAAGGAAGGTCGACTTGCCGGCATTGGGCATGCCGACCAGGCCGGCATCGGCGATCAGCTTGAGCCGGAGCCAGATGCTGAGCTCCTCGCCCGGCTGTCCCGGATTGGCGCGCCGCGGCGCCTGGTTGGTCGAGGTCTTGAAATGCTGGTTGCCGAAACCGCCATTGCCGCCCTTGGCGAGCAGGAAGCGCTGGCCGACCACGGTCAGGTCACAGATCAGCGTCTCATTGTCTTCGGCAAAGACCTGCGTGCCGGCAGGCACTTTCAGCGTCACGTCGGCGCCCTTGGCGCCGGTCATGTTGCGGCCCATGCCGTGCATGCCGGTCTTGGCCTTGAAATGCTGCTGGTAGCGATAGTCGATCAGCGTGTTCAGCCCGTCGACCGCTTCCACCCAGACATCGCCGCCGCGGCCGCCATCGCCGCCATCCGGGCCGCCGAACTCGATGAATTTCTCGCGACGGAACGACATCGATCCGGCGCCGCCGTCGCCGGAACGTATGTAAACCCTGGCTTGGTCGAGGAATTTCATTGGAGTTTCAAGTTTCTGCTGATGGGCTTGATCGATTGCTCTAAGGCATGCTGAGATTCAGGTCAGGCCGAGCCGAAAATGGCGGGATCCGAGAACCGGAGCGGAGCGTACTTAAGTACGTGAGCACCGGAAGCGCAGGAAGCCGGCATTTGCAGGCCGGCCTCACCTGAATATCAACATGCCTTAAACCAAGGCGTGGCCTAGGGCGAGGCTGTTTTGCGACTAAAGCGCCGGATGCGCTTTGGCAAAGGACGCAGTAGCACTCTTCACGAGCCAGGGTTGGGGAAACGCTCGAATGAAACTCGTCACCTACAACATCCAGTACGGCATCGGCCTCGACGGCAAGTACGATCTTGGCCGTATCGCCGACGCCGTGCGCGGCGCCGATGTGATCGCGCTGCAGGAGGTGACCCGCAACAACCCGCGCAACGGCGACCGCGACATGGTGGCCGAGATCAGCGAGGCGCTGCCCGATTATTTTGCCGCCTATGGCAGCAATTTCGAGGTCAATATCGGCTCGCGCCTGGAGAATGGCCGCGCCATCTCGACCTCCTTCCAGCTCGGCAACATGGTGCTGTCGAAGACGCCCATTCATCTGTCGCGCAATCTCCTTCTGCCGCGCAGCCGCAGCCTGGAGGCCATGAACTTCCAGCGCGGCGCGCTCGAAGCGCTGATCGAAACGCCGCTCGGCTTCATCCGCTTCTATTCCACCCATCTCGACCACCGCAGCCCCGTCGAGCGCCAGAGCCAGATCCGCTTCCTGCGCCAGCGTCTGCTCAACTACGCGCTGGAAGGCGGCGGCCTGTCGGGCATTCCCGAGATCGGCCTGCCGGACCTGCCCTATCCGGAAGCCTTCATCGTCATGGGCGACTTCAACATGCTGCCGGGCTCCCCCGAATATGTCGAGCTCGCCGGCCGCCCGGACCATGAGTTTGGCATGCCGCTGACCGCCGATCTCGCCGTCGACGTCGCCCAGCGCCTTGCCGTCGCCGACCTCATCACCTGGGTCGACCCCGACCGCCCCGGCGACGAAAGCCGCCACAAATGCATCGACTACATCTTCACCAGCGCCTCGCTGGCCAAATCGCTGCAGCGCCTGTGGTCCGACCGTGAGGCCGTCGGCTCCGACCACCTGCCGCTCTGGGCGGAACTCGGTTGAACTCCTGACTCCCCCTCATCCGGCCGCTGCGCGGCCACCTTCTCCCCGAGGGGAGAAGAGGTTGACGCCGGCGCTCACCTGCTCCTCTCCCCTTGGGGAGAGGTCGGATTGCCCCGAATTGCCCTTCGCAATTCGGTTGGCAATACGGGTGAGGGCGCGCCGCTCAACCTTCCAAAGCACCTATCAAAAGTGCACCCAGTTCCTGAGACTGGTCCACGTCTTGCGATCCAGCCGATAACGCTCGACCGGCACCTGGCCCGCGACGATCGAGTTCAGCATGCCCTGGCCGGCATACTGGAAGCCGCATTTGTGGATGACCCGCCGAGAGGCCGGATTGATCACCCTGGTCGAGGCATGCAGCACCTGGATCGAGGTCCGCTGGAAGGCGAGGTCGACGAGCGCATGCGCGGCCTCGGTGGCATAGCCGCGCTTCCAATAGGGCTCGCCGATCCAATAGCCCAGCTCCAGGCCGCGATCGGTGGTGTTCAAGCCGGCGCAGCCGACGAAGGTGCCGGTGTCCTTGAGCGTCAGGGCATAGACGATGCCGGCGCGCCGCGACGCCGCCATGGCAAGGAAGGTGCGGCCTTCGGCTTCGCCATAGGGATGCGGCATGCGGGCCAGCATTTCGGCGACATGTCGGTTGTCGGCAAGCGTGACGAGTTGCTCGAGATCGCTCTCGCGCGGGGCGCGCATGACCAAGCGCTCGGTGGCCAGCACCGGGCAATCGATCGCGTAACTTTCGTCTTCGGTATCTTCCGCTTCGGCAACCATTTTAGTCCTCCAGGGCAAGAAATGAAAAAGGAGAGAGGGCAAGCCCATCTCTCCTGATCCTTTTCCTGGCCTGGCCAGACACCGGTTCCCGAGATGGGCGCCGGTGTTATGGTGCGGAACCGGCTACTCCGCTGCTTTGGTAATCGGGTTCACCGATACGTAGGTTCGGCCGTTGGCTTTCTTGTTGAAGGTGACTGCGCCGGCTTCGAGCGCAAAAAGGGTGTGGTCCGTGCCCATGCCAACATTGGTGCCCGGATGCCATTGCGTGCCGCGCTGGCGGATGATGATGTTGCCGGCGATGACGGCTTCGCCGCCGAACTTCTTCACGCCCAGACGCTTGGAGTGCGAATCGCGCCCGTTGCGCGACGAACCGCCAGCTTTCTTGTGTGCCATTTGACTAACTCCGATGCGCCCTGAGGCGCTTGAATGGTCTTATGAACGCGTTCGCGTTCCGTTTCAAGTCCCGTACCGGCGACGATCGTCGCCGGAAAAATTACTTCTTCGCCAGTTCCTTGGCCTGCTCGCGCCAATCCTTGATCTGGTCGGCGCTGAACGGCATGTGCTCGTCGATCTTGGCGACATCCTTGTCGGTGAGCTTGGCAAGCTGCGCGAAGGTGACGATGCCCTGCTCGGCGAGGTCCTTCGCCGCGACCGGGCCGATGCCCTTGATCACGGTCAGGTCGTCCGGCTCGCCCTTCGGCGCCTTGAACAGCGGCGCGGCCTTGGCCTCTTCGCCCGAAGCGGCTTCCGCCTTCGGGGCAGCTTCCTTCTTGGCCTTGGGCTCCTTCGGCGCGGCCTCGGCCTTCGCCTCGGCGGCGACTTCAGCCTTGGCCTCTGCCTTGGCTTCCGGCTTCGCGGCGGCCTTCTTCGACGGCTTGGCGCCACCGAGCAGGATCTCGGCGATCCGGACGGTGGTCAGAAGCTGGCGGTGGCCGATCTTGCGGCGCGAATTCTGGCGGCGGCGCTTCTTGAAAGCGATGACGGTGCGGTTCTTGCCTTGCTCGACGACTTCCGCCGTGACCATGGCGCCATCGACGAACGGCGCGCCGAAGGTGACATTCTCGCCCTCGCCATGCGCGAGCACATTGCCGATCTCGACGATATCGCCGACCTTGGCTTCGAGCTTCTCGATCTTCAGGAGATCGTTGGCGGCGACGCGATACTGCTTGCCGCCCGTTTTGATGACTGCGAACATTTTTTTAGCCTTTCGCTGTTCGGTCGGCCTTGATGAGCCGCCAGAGGCGGTTCGGCCGTCTTTTTGTCAGTCTGCGGGTTCAAAAAACAAGCGGCGCGGAAGAGCCTCCACGCCGAATGCGGGCTGTCCCTAACCGAAGGTTGCGCCGGAGTCAAGGCAAGCGGGTCGCCCATCGCGATGCGCCGGGCGGCGTTGCCGGCAAATATCGGTCGGCCCCTTTGCCGTCGCTTTTCGCGGAAGCCGGAAATCGCTCGAATAAGCCCTTGTAACCGGAGCGGTCAGCCGTTATCTAGTGCGCCGCGCCGGCAACGGCCGACCATGACCTCGCGGAGAGGTGGCAGAGTGGTCGAATGCACCGCACTCGAAATGCGGCATACTCGCAAGGGTATCGGGGGTTCGAATCCCTCCCTCTCCGCCATTCTGCTTCGCTCTCCGAGCTTCGCAGGACCAGCCTAATCTTTCGCGCGAAGCAGGATGCCCTCCGAAGCTTTAGCGAAGGAGGGCCGGTACCCCCCCACTTAAAATGCCTCAGTCCAGACTACGCGTCTCGGTCGATCCATACTCCGGCCGTGAAGCAGCGCACAGTCGCGTGACAAAAATCCGACCAAGGTCGATAGTCATATGATCTCAGGGGATCAATCTGCGGAGGGCCGTCCGACATGCGCTCTGGGTGGAATGCAACAGGGTTCGGCCGGTTTTTCGATTGCCTGTCGGCCGGGCCAACGATCGCGGTCGCCCTTGCAATTGCGTTTTCCTTTTCCCCTGCGCATGCGGCGCAGCATCGTCTGCCGAGCGGCTACAAATGGGGCCGTTGCCTGCTGGTCGTTCACGGTGAGACCCGCATCTCCGGAAAATGCTCCTACCAGATCGAGAAGGGCGGCGATTTCAACATCCAGGGCCCCAACCAGGTTTTTGCAGGCATCGACTATCCCGACACGAATAGCGGTGCCGGTGAGATGTCCAAGGATTACTGGGCGGTCGTGTACAAGGACGGCGATGTTTGGGCAGGCTATGCGAATGCGGATATTCACGGCACGCATGGCGAGGGAGCAGATTGGGGAGAACTTCGCCGTGAAGGCGCTTGCTATGTCGGGAAGGACGTCCGGGTATGCCTCTGGCGCTAGCCGACTCGTTGTCCCTCAATCCGTTCGATGATTTGGCTTCTCGCCTTCACTCGGCGGCCGCGCGGATGGTGACCGTCGCGGAGGTTCCCACAACCAGCCTTGCCTTCGTGGCGGCGTCGCCGTCGAGGACGATGTGCACGGGAACGCGCTGCGCCAGCCGCACCCAGGTGAAGGTCGGGTTGATGTCCGCCAGCAGCGTCCCGGAGGCGCGCTCGCGGTCCTCGATGCCGGCGGCGATGCTTGCGACATGGCCCGAAAGCGACGATTTCCATCCCATCGGCCTGATCGACGCTCTGGCGCCGACCTCGATGCGCGGCAGCTTCGTCTCCTCGAAATAGCCGTCGATGCGGACCGTGTCGGTGTCGACCAGCGCCATCGTGGCCGCGCCTGTCGTGACATAGTCACCGGGGCGAAGGCTGAGATTGGTGATGATGCCGTTGACCGGCGCCCTGACCTCCGCGCGGTCGAGGTTCAGTTGCGCCAAGTCGCGCGCGGCACTTGCCTGCAGGCTTTCCGACTCCGCCTCGGCCACGTTCGACTGCGCCTCCTCGATCTGCTGGACGCTGACCGCCGAGGCCGTCAGGCGCTTCAGACGCTCCAGGTTTCTCCTCGCCTGGTCGAGCGTCGCCTGCCGGCCCTCGACCACCGCCTGAGCCTGCGCCAGCGCGACGGCGAAGCGCTGGCGATCGACCTGGAACAGCACATCGCCCTTCCTGACCGTCTGGTTGTCCTTGACCAGCACCTCGGCCACGAGGCCTGAAACGTCGGGCGTGACGCCGACAATATCGGCGCGCACATGCGCGTCCCGCGTCCATGGCGCGTTCATGTTGTCGTCCCAAAGCTTCCAGGCGGCGACGCAGGCGACGGCGACGACGGCGGCCGTGACGAGGACCCTGCCGGTCAGTCGAAGAAGACGATATTTCATGAGAACAGCCGATCCGAGAGCGAGTACATTGCCCCGAGAATGAGGATGTACAGCGCGAGGTTGAAAAGCGCCCGGTGCCAGACGAGCGAATAGAGGCCGGTCCACGACAGCATCTGCCAGACGACCCGCGCCACGACGAAGGCCGCCAGCATCGTGACCAGCAGTCCCGGCAGATAGACGCCGCCAATGCTGATGTCGTTGTGCATCTGTCTACTCCGCGACCAGGAGCATCGGCTCCGGCATTGTCGAATGAACGGGCGGCGCGGCGTTGCGAAACAGCGCGCGCCGCAGCCCCACCAGCGCGTCGGCGGATCGCCGCGCCGGCGCGGCCTGGCGGCCCGCGACGACGGCAAGCGCGGCATCGATGCGCTCGCGCAAGCGTGGCGACGCCGGAACGGGCGCGCCGGCGCGAATACGCTCCTTGAACAGCTGGGCAATGGCAGAAAGAACGTCGCCGACCGCTGTCCTTTCGTCCCAGGTGAGGCGGCCGCGCAGCCGCTGCAGCTCCACGATGTTGAGGCCCAGCCTGATTTCCGCGTAGCCGTCGATCGCCGACAGCTCCTTGTTTTCCATGGACGCCAGCCGCGGAACGAGCTGCCCGAGGCGATCGAGCATGCGCCCCGCGAGCCGGCGCTGGTCCTCGGCGCGCTCGCCGGCGGCGAGTTGGGCAAGGTCGGACCAGCCGGCATGCACCAGGCGCCGGGCAGCGATCTCGCCGCCGAACGGCCGGACCACCAGCGTCCACACGAGCGCGAAACCGACGCCGGCGAGCGCGGCGAGCCCGCCGCCCGCGAAGGAGGTGAAATCGGCGGAAAACCGGTCGCTCAGCGCAATGAACGATGCCGTGTTCACCGTGAGCAGCATGGCCAGCATGTTGAGCTGGGGCCTCGGAATGAGCGTGCCGAGCACCAGGAACGGCGGCGCCAGCGCCAGAACCAGCAAGGGGAAGCTCTGGATCGACGGCAGGATGGCGAACTGGTAGGCCGCGGTGACCACAAGGCTCACCGTGCACCAAGTGAACATCGACAGGAGCAGCGGCGCGGGCCGGTCGGTCGCCGCGAAGAACGAGCAGGCGACCGCCACCATGAGCACGAATCCAGAGCCTTCGGCCCAGCCCGAATAGATCCACAGGGCGCTGGCGATCAGCACGGCGACGATCACCGAAGCGACATAGAATGACAGCATTCCATAATCGTGATGGCGGACGCGCGAGAAGGTGCGACGCCGGCGGAAGGCGAGCCTTTCGCCATTGGATTCGCCGGTCGCGATCTGCTTCTTCAGGATCAGGCAGTCGTGCCAGGCATCGACGATCTCGCGCAGTCGGGCGAGCGCGCTGTCGAGGATCAGGCTGCGCCAGTCGACGGCGTAGGCAGGCGGTCGCAGGTCGGCGATGCGGGAGCGCAGCGCGACGGCGCGTTCCGGATCGGCGACGGCCTGGAGCCAGGCCCCGACATCGTCGAGCAGGGCGATGAGGTCGTCGCGCAGCACCCGGTCCTGCGATCTCAGTTCATGGAGCCGGTCATCGAGCGAGGAAAGCAGGGGAAGCAGCAGCATGAGGCGTCCGCGCAATTGCCGCGCCTGTCGCGTAAGCCCGTGCGTTTGGTGATCATATCCGAGCTGGCTGATGAGGATATCGAAGCCGGAAATGTCGGACGCCAGTTTCTGCCGCACTGGAGGCGCCGGCCGCGCCATGCCTTCGCCGCGCAGGATCTCGCCGGCCCACTGGGCAGCGTCGCCGAGCCAGTTGGAGATGCGCGACGACATCAGCGATGACAGCCCTATCGGGAACACCAGCTGCGCCACCACGCTGGCGCAGACGATACCGAGGATGATCTCCTGGCTGCGGGCCGAGGCGATGTCGAAGATCGTCTGCGGCGCATCGACGGCAGGCAGCGCGATCAGCGGCAGCGAATAGCCGGCGAGCATGAAGACATAGCTGCGCGGCGTGCGGTCGAGCATCGAGATATAGAGCAGCACCCCGGTCCACAGCGCGACGACGATGCTCATCAGGAGCGGCGAATTGACGAAGGTCGGCAAAAGGAAGACGGACCCGGCGGCACCGATCAGCGTGCCGAGCGCCCGGTAGAGCCCCTTGGACGAGGTAGCGCCGGCAAGCGGATTGGCCACGACATAGACGGCGGCCATGGCCCAGTAGGGGCGCGGCAGGTCGAAGGACAGCGCTATGTAGAGCGCCAGCATCGAGGCGAGGAACGCCTTGATCGAAAACAGCCAGTCCTGCCAGGAGGGAAGCGTCATGCGTTTGGCTCTTGGCACCCGCCTCCCACCGGCAGGCGCCGCGGTACGTCCTGGCTAGCGGTTGATGTCGACATCCTTGGTCTCGCGCCCGATCAGCAGGGCGATCAGCGTCAGCACCGCCATCGCCGAAAGATAGACGCCGACCCAGAAAGGTCCGCCGCCCATGCTCCAGAGCGCCACGGCGATGAAGGGCGCCACGGCGGCGCCGAGGATGGACGATACGTTGTAGGAGATGCCTGAGCCGGTGTAGCGCACATTGGCCGGAAAAAGCTCCGGCAGCAGCGCGCCCATCGGGCCGAAGGTCATGCCCATCAGGCTGAAGCCGAGGATGAGCCATGCCATGACGCCGGTGGTGCCGGCGTGCAGCATCGGCACCCAGGAGAGCCCGAAGAGCGCGATGGCGACGGTGATCCATATCAGCGTGCGGCGCCGGCCCCAGCGGTCGGCCCAGGGACCCGAGACCATGGTGAAGACGCCGAAGAAGACCACGCCGATGATCATCATCAGCACGAAGGTCGTGTAGTCGTAGCCGAGGCCAGGCACGGCGGCCGAGGGCGCGGCGCGGCCGTAGCTCAGCGAAAACGTCGTCATCAGGTAGAAGAGCACGTAGGTGGCGAGCATGTAGAACGTGCCGAGGACGAGCTCTTTCCAATGCGTGCTGACGACCGAGGCCAGCGGCACCTTCCTGACCTTGCCGGCGCGGACGGTGTTGTCGAAGGCGGCGCTCTCGACGAGGTTCAGCCGCACCCAGAGCCCGATGGCCACCATGATCAGCGAGAACAGGAACGGGATGCGCCAGCCCCAGGACAGGAAGGCCAGGGACGGCCGCGAGGGGTCGTCCGAGGGTAGCATGGCGGCGATGATCAGGAACAGGCCGTTGGCGATGATGAAGCCGATCGGCGCGCCAAGCTGCGGGAAGGTGCCGTAGACGGCGCGCTTGCCCTTCGGCGCATTCTCGGTCGCGACCAGCGCCGCGCCGCTCCACTCTCCGCCCAGCGCAAAGCCCTGGGCGAGGCGCAGCACCACCAGCAGGGCCGGCGCCAGCCATCCGGCGCTCGCATAGGTGGGGAGCAGGCCGATCAGGAATGTCGCCACCCCCATGGTGAGCAGCGCGCCGACCAGTGTGATCTTGCGGCCGCGCCGGTCGCCGAGATGGCCGAAGAAGATCGCGCCCAGCGGTCGCGCGATCATGGCGGCGCCGAACACCGCGAAGGAGGCGAGCAGCGCCGTCGTGTCGTTGCCGGCGGGGAAGAACAGATGCGGGAACACCAGCACCGCCGCCGTGGCATACACATAGAAATCGTAGAACTCGATCGTGGTGCCGATGAGGCTGGCCAGGATCACCCGGGAACGGGGATTGGCGGGAGAGACTGCTGGCACCGCGTCGAGAGCAACGGACATCGAGACACCTTCGAGGGAACCGGCCAAGGCCGGCCCCTGGATTGAGGATGGAGGCTTGGTGAGAACGGATCTGTCCGGGTACAACCGAGCCGATCGCGCCATCTCGCCGATATAGATTGCATCCTAATAGATTGTATGCGAACAATTAGCAATGGAAAATGAACGGTCCAGAAGCCGCGAAACGATCGGCCAGATCATAACCAATGTGGCGCGCCTCTGGCGCCGCACCGCCAATGAGCGGCTGGATCGCTGCGGGCTGTCCCACGCCATGGCCATGCCTCTCTTGGCGCTGTGGCAATTGGGCGGCGAAGCCCGCCAGGGCGCCGTTGCCGAGCAGGCCGGCCTCGAAGGTCCTTCGCTGGTCCGTCTGATCGATCTCCTGGTGGCGGAGGGCCTTGTCGCCAGGCGGGAGGATCAAAGCGATCGCCGGGCCAAGATCCTGTCGTTGACCAAGGACGGCGAGGCGCGAATGAAGACCATCAACGCGGTGCTCGCCGAGCTCAGGCACGAGCTGGTTTCGCTGATCGGCGACGAAGAGCTCGAGACCGCCTCCGCCGTGCTGCGCCAGATCCAGGCGGAACTCGCCAGCAAGCTCGGCGAGAGCTGAGCGTCGTGTGATCCGATCGTGAAGGCATACCCCCGCTGACGGTTCGCCTCTCTCAGGCGGGCGCCATCTACCCCAGCAATGTCAGACGTTCGAGGAAACGCCCCTTCCCGGCATGGCGCTCACGGATCGACTGAAGCCGGAGACGGAATTCCTCGGTGCTGCCCTCTCTTTCTGCAAGCACCGACAGATCGGAAAGAAGCGCCGCCGCCTTGTCGTAACCGGCGGGGTTGCGCCGCCCGATCTCGATCTCGACCTCTCCCCAGACGTTTTCACCCCGCTGACGAAGGGCCTCGAGCCTAACGTCGCGGGCCTTCGCAGCCGCTTCCGCTTGCAATCGCCGCTGCGCTTCCGCCAGCTCGGCCTCGGCGCGCTTGCGGGCAAGGCGAATTTCTTCGGCCCGCGCCTGCAGATCCGCCGCTGTGCGCGAAGAGCCAGGCGAGATGGCCGTTTCGGGTTCAAGACGCGCCCGGACAGTGGCCCGCAACTCGGCGGACATATTGGACTCACCGTTGAAAACCCGCATGAGCAGGCCGGTTTTCTCAGCGTTGCTCATCGCCTCGATTACCTGCCGGGCCATTTCCGGCGCCGGGCCATCGGGTGCCGTTGCCGCGCTTCGCTCGGCCGCCGCCTTGACGATATCATGATCGATGCCGAAGAACTCGGCAAACGTTTCGAGCGCCTCGGTCAACGGCCCGATACCCGGCATCGGCTCCGGTTCACCGGGTTCAACCGCGTCGGCTTCGACAGCCATCAGCCAGGTGAGATAGAAAAGCCGAAGATCGCCTGCGAGCAACTCGGCCCGCAACGGCGCCAGGGCCGCGAGCCAGCTCGAGTCTTCATCGTCCAGATATTCGAGCTCCAGCTCGTCGCGCGAGATGCTTATGATAACGTTGTCGCCGGCGTCTTCGAGCATGACGTCGTCGGTCGCGGCGAGGAAGGTGTCTATCCGATCCCGATCGACCAGCCGGGCTGGCAGCTTGATCATCAGGCGGCGCGTGCCCCAGTTGGCGAAATAGAGATGAAGATCGAACCAGCGCGCCATAAGCTCGTCCGGATCGCCCTTGAAGTCTCCCCACTCGTAGGAATTTGTGAAGCTGGTGGCGGTGATCCGGGCCCGCGATGACAGACCGCGAAGCACCTGACGATCCGCGTTGCTCAGAGGACGATCGATCGCCTGGAATTCGTAATATTGGTATTCGCTCATTGTCGCTCTTCAGCATTGACACAAGGCACGGCTAAACGACTGATAGCACGCCGCCGGAGCGGCGCTCCATCGAGGCGAGTGATGAAAAAAGAAGAGCTGGAAAAACTCCTCAGCACCGACAGCGAAGACTTCACGCTCTATCCGATAGACCGCTACCTGCATGCCCTAGCCACCGAGCGGCGGATGCCGGATCTCGCAATCGGCGTTTGCACCATCAGGATCGAGGAGGCCGCCCCTGCGTTGCGGGCGGTTCTCGCAAGGGCCGCCGATGGGGAGGTTCTGTCGTTGGACGACGAGAGGCTTCTTTTCCGGGGCTTGCATATTCTTGGCGGCGCGCGCGACACCGAGGCCTGTCAATCCTTGCTGCGTTTGCTCTGTCGCCCGGGCCGTGAGGTCGATGACCTGCTTGGCGACGCCATCACGGAAACGCTGCCCCGCATCTTCGCGGGCATGTTCGACGGCGATGCCCAAGCTCTTTTCAACACCATCGGCGACCGCAAGGTCGATGAATTCACACGCGACGTGCTGATGAGCGCCGCTGCCTTTCTCACCTGGGACGGGCGCATCGAACGCGACCAGATGCGGCTCTTTCTCGAACGGTTCCATGCCGAGAAAATGGCCGAGAACGAGGAGCATGTCTGGGTCGGCTGGATCGAGGCGATCGCCATGCTGGGATGGCGCGATCTCGCGCCGCTTGTCGATAGCGCATGGAATGAGGGGCGAGTTCCAGATGGCGTGCTGGAGCGACGCGATTTCGAGGAGGACCTTCGAGCAGCCGAAGAGGCGCCGGACGATATCGAGCGATTCAAGAGCAATGATCTCGGCTACATCGACGATGTGATTGAAACGCTGGATTGGTTCCGCCATTGGGAAATCGACGATAGCAATGACGAGGAAGACTGGCAGTCGTCCTCATCGTTGCCATGGACGAGCCCGGAGGAACCGGCGATAAATCCCTTGCGGCATGTCGGTCGCAACGATCCATGTCCGTGTGGCAGCGGCAAGAAATTCAAGAAATGCTGCCTGGCAGACCTGGAATAATGGCGCGCCGCAAGAGGCGCCTCCCTCAGCCCGACCCGCCTGCCTGGTGCGCCGCGATCGCATCCAGAAAAATCTCGCCGAACTCCTTGAGCTTGGCGGCGCCCACGCCGTTCACTTCGGCGAAATCGTCGAGGTCGCGCGGACGGCGCTCGGCCATGTCGATCAGGGTGCGGTCGGAAAACACCACATAGGCCGGAACCTGGCGTTCCTTGGCGAGCCGCAGCCGCAGCGTCTTGAGCGTCGCCAGAAGCGATGCGTCGACGCCCTCGCCATCCATGGCGGAGCCTTGCGCGGCCCGCTTCCTGCCGCGCGCGAGACGGTCCCGGCCCTCGACCCGATACTCGAAAGCAACCTCGCCGCGGCCGAGCGCGCGGCCGCTTTCCGAGATGACGAGGCCGCCATGGCCGTCGGGATCCGGCACCAGGAAGCCGCCGGCGACAAGTTGCCGGATGAGCGACAGCCAGACCGGCTTCCTGTGCATGATGCCGGTCCTGAAGCTGGCGAGTTGCTGATGGCCTCTCGCCAGCACCTTCTCGGTCTCGTGGCCGAGCAGGATGTCGATGACATGGGCGGCGCCGAAGCGCTCGCCGCTCTGCGCCACGGAGGCAAGGATGATGCGCGCCTCGGCGCTGCCATCGGCGCGCGGCGCCTGATTGAGACAGTTGTCGCAATTGCCGCAGGCTTGCGCCTCCTCGCCGAAATAGCCGAGCAGGACCTGGCGCCGGCACTGCGCCGTTTCGCAATAGCCGATCAGCGTGTCGAGCCGGCGATGCGCCCGTCTCTTGTGCTCGGGCGAGGTATCCTCCTCGTCGATGAACATCCGGCGCGTGCGGATGTCGCCAGCGCCGTAGAGCATATGCGCTTCCGCCGCCCGTCCGTCGCGCCCGGCGCGGCCGATCTCCTGGTAATACGCCTCCAGGCTGCCGGGCAGGTCGGTGTGGAAGACATAGGCGACGTCGGGCTTGTCGATGCCCATGCCGAAGGCGATGGTCGCCACCATGACGACACCCGACAGGCTCATGAAGGCGTTCTGGTTCGCCTCCCGCGCCTCCTTGCTCATGCCGGCATGATAGGCGAGCGCGCGCACGCCGTTCTTCTCCAGGAAAGCCGCCATCTCCTCCGTCTTGCGGCGCGACAGGCAATAGATGATGCCGCTCTTGCCCTGGTGGCGCTCGATGAAGCGCAGCAGCTGGCGCTTGCTGTCCTGCTTGGGCTCTATCGCCAGCTTGATGTTGGGCCGGTCGAAGCCCAGCACCAATGTTTCGGCGCGACCGGCAAACAGCCGCGCTTCGATATCCGCGCGCGTGGCCTCATCCGCCGTCGCCGTCAGTGCGATGATCGGCACTTGCGGAAACACAGCGCGCAGTTGCGACAAGTCCTCATACTCGCGCCGGAAGGCCGGGCCCCATTGCGAGATGCAATGCGCCTCGTCGATGGCGATCAGGCCGACATCGAGCCGGGACAGCGCGTCGAGCATCCGCTCCGTCATCAGCCGCTCCGGCGCCATATAGAGCAGCCGCGTCTGTCCGGACGCCGCACGGCGCCAGGCCGCCACATTGGCGTCGCGGTCGAGCGAGGAATTGATCGTGTCGGCGGCCACGCCGGCAAGGCGCAAGGCGGCGACCTGGTCCTGCATCAGCGCGACCAGCGGCGAGACCACGATGGTGAGCCCGCCCTTGACCAGCGCCGGAACCTGGTAGCAGAGCGATTTGCCGGCGCCTGTCGGCATCACCGCCAGCACATGCCGCCCGGAGAGCAATGCCTCGATCACCGTCGCCTGTCCGGGGCGAAAATCGTCGAAGCCGAACACGTCCTTCAGGACGCGCCGCTTGTGATCCTCGGCCCGGATGCCCGCTGCCTGTGCCGGCATCAGGCGGACACCGGACAGAGGGTCGTTTTCGGGATTATATGAAGACCAGCCAAGTGATTCACCGCGTGATGCCTTGGAGTAGCGCAGCCCTCACCAGGCCACAACCGCGCTTTGCGGGAAACTACCGCCTCGCGCCGATGCCGTCATCGAAAAGCCATCGCTGGCTTATCGGCCGGAGAGTTCCGACGGCGTATTCTGCGGTGCTATAACGCCAGGCCGCCTGCTGCCAGCGGCGGTCGACGCAAAAGGAACCTTCGCATGATCGATTCCGCCACGCTCATCACTTACGTCGCGGTCGTGTTCGGCTTCGTCTTCATTCCGGGACCGGCGACCCTGCTCACCGTCGCGCGGGCGACGAGCTCGGGCACGAAGGTCGGCATCGCCACCGGCGCCGGCGTCGCCGCGGGCGATGTGATCCACACGATCATGGCCATCATCGGCATCTCGGCCATCATCGCCGCTTCGGCGATGCTGTTCAGCATCGTCAAATATATCGGCGCGGCCTATCTGGTTTACCTCGGCATCCGCGCCATTCTCGAAAAGGCGCCGGCCGACCTGGCGGGCAGGATGCTGCCCATCTCCGCGGGCAAAGCCTTCCGGCAGGCGATCCTGACCGAGGTGCTCAATCCGAAGACCGCTTTGTTTTTCCTGGCGTTCCTGCCTCAATTCGTGCACCCGCAAGGCGGTTTCGTGATGCTGCAGCTGATGCTGCTCGGCATCATATTCGTCCTGCTCGGGCTCTTCAGCACCGTCGTCTTCGCCGTCAGCGCGGGCGGCCTGGGTTCCTTCCTGCGCCGCAATCCGGCAGTGCTGAAATGGCAAGGCAAGGTTGTCGGCGGCATCTATTGCGCGCTCGGCCTACGCCTGGCGCTGCAGCAGCGCTAGCTATCATCGCGCTGGATCACGTTGCCGTGATCGCCATCGGCTGATTGGCCGATATGCGGACGGGTTTCAAGGGTTGGAGGCTCTGAGGGTTGTTAAACCTATCTTTACCCTGCTGCGGCACCGTTGCACTCCTGCGGCGATGTTTGAGTACCGCGGCGGCGCCATGAGCGCCCAGGCAACAAGCCCGCGCCCGACGGCGCGGGCTTTCTTTTTGGCACTCAGCCCAGGAAATCGGCCCGATAAGGCGCAAAGCTGTCGACCAGCCGCCCGGCCTCCAGCGCCTTGACGCCATGCACCCGATTGGATGGCACGATGAAGCTGCTACCTTTCCCGAGGATCTCCGATCGGCCGTCGATGGTGACCTCGAAGCGTCCTTCGGCGACATAGCTTGCCTGGACATGCGGATGCGAATGCAGCGCTCCGACGCCGCCCTTGTCGAAGGCGAACTCGACCATCATCAGCTCATCGGTGTGCACCAGCACGCGCCGCTTGTTGCCGTCCGGCGTCGGCGCCCAGGCTTTTTCGCCCGCATGGGAAAAGATATCGGTCATCGCTCAGCTTCCGTTCGAAATTGGCAGGAAACGGTCACCGCGCCAGGGCGGAAAGATCGCTCAAGCCCGTCATGCCTTTTGCTTGCCACCAATCGAAGGGTCGGTCGTTCCGCGGCGGCGCGTGCTCACAGGCGATACGCCTTCTTGGCAAGTGTATAGGCCAACTCCCCGGCCAGCTCATGCGCCTCGTCCTCGCGCAACCGATGCTCGGCGACCAGACGCGCCAGGAAGGCGCAGTCGACGCGGCGCGCGACGTCATGGCGCGCCGGGATC
The DNA here is from genome assembly GCF_033977325.1 of Mesorhizobium vachelliae. Taxonomy (NCBI): domain Bacteria; kingdom Pseudomonadati; phylum Pseudomonadota; class Alphaproteobacteria; order Hyphomicrobiales; family Phyllobacteriaceae; genus Mesorhizobium; species Mesorhizobium vachelliae. The sequence continues at coordinate 453,795 of NZ_JAVIIR010000003.1, read as the reverse complement.
GACGGGAAGGCGCGCGTGTCGTCGTTGAAGCCGACGGTGTTGTAGAAACCGGCCGTCTCCGTGGTCATCTCGCGGAAGCGGCGCATGCCTTCCGGGCTGTCGTGGAACCACCAGGCCGGTCCGAGCTTCAGCGCCGGATAAACGCCGGCGAGCGGCGCCAGCTCGCGCGCGTAGCTCGTCTCGTCCAGCGTGAACAGGATGACAGTGAGGTCGCGCTCCAGCCCGACGCAGTCGAGCAGCGGCTTCAGCGCCGTCACATAATCGGTGCGGATCGGGATATCGAAGCCCTTGTCGCGGCCGAATCTCTGGAAAACGGAAGGCGAATGATTGCGCCATGATCCGGGATGGATCTGCATCACCAGGCCGTCGTCACGGCTCATCTTGGCCATTTCGGTCAGCATCTGGGCGCGGAACAGTTTTCGCTCGCGGCCGTCCTCCGAGCCGCGGCGGATGCGGTTGAACAGCTCCTGCGCCGCCGCATCGGAGAGATTGGCGGTCTCGGCGGTCGGATGGCCGTGATCGGACGAGGTCGCGCCGAATTCCTTGAAATAGGCGCGCCGCTTCCGGTGCGCCTCGATATAGCCGGCCCATGTGCCGGTGTCGCATCCGGTGATCTCGCCGAGCCGGTCCAGATTGGCCGAGAACCCTTCGAAATCGGGATCGACCACGGCGTCCGGCCGGTAGGCGGTGACGACACGGCCGCCCCAGCCGCTGTCGCGGATCATGCGGTGCCATCTGAGGTCGTCGAGCGCGCCCTCGGTCGTAGCGATCACCTCGATGTTGAACCGCTCGAACAGCGCGCGCGGGCGATAGTCGTCGCGCTGGAGCAGCGTGGCGATGGTGTCGTAGTGACGATCGGCGGCGGCCGCGGTCAGCGGTTCGTCGATGCCGAACAGATGCTCAAGCACGTGGTCGAACCAGAGCCGCGTCGGCGTGCCGCGGAAGAGGTAATAGTGCTCGGCGAAGCGCCGCCAGATCGCGCGGCCGTCGGTCTCGACGGGCGAGCCGTCGAGCGTCGCCACGCCAAGTTCCTCTAGCCGCACGCCCTGGCTGAACAGCATGCGGAAAATGTAATGGTCCGGCACGATGAGCAGCTGCGCGGGGTCCGGAAACGGCTCGTTGAGCGCATACCAGCGCGGGTCGGTATGACCGTGCGGGCTGACGATGGGCAGGTCCCGAACCGAGGCATAAAGCGCGCGTGCGAGCGAAAGCGCGCGCCCCTCGGCGGCGAACAGCAGATCCGGATCGGTCAATGCGGCCATGTCGATCCCTCCTCCGGCGATCCACCGGTAGGGTCCGGGAGAAATGCTGTCAACACATGGAGAGCCGCGCCCCTTACGCGTGCGCCGGCCATTGTCGGCGCCGGCGGCGGGTGCTACGCCGCCACCCATCTTGCCGTCGTCACGGGCGGCCTGGCCGCAAGCGATTGGAGACTTCACAACCGATGAAGAAGCGCCTGTCGAACATGACGATTGCGAATGTGCCGGCCGCCATCCCGCGCTATCCCCGCCGCGCCGTCGCGCCCGGCATCGTCCATCTTGGTGTCGGCGCCTTTCACCGTGCCCACCAGGCCGCCTATGTCGATGCCTGCCTGGAGGGCGGCGAAAGCGATTGGGGCATCGTCGGGGTCTCGCTGCGCAGCCCGGACACGCGCGATGCGCTCAAGCCGCAGGACGGGCTCTACACGCTGGCGATCCGGGACAGCGCCGGCGAACAGCTGCAGGTGATCGGCTCGATCCAGTCCTTGCTCGTCGCTCCGGAGAACCCTGGCGCAGTGCTCGCCGCGCTCGCCGACCCGCGCATCCGCATCGTCACGCTGACCATCACCGAAAAAGCCTATCTCAGGGCGGCCGACGGCAGGCTCGACAGCACTCACCCCGACATTGTCCACGACCTCGCCAACCCCGGATCGCCGAAGACGGCGCATGGGTTTCTCGCCGAGGCGCTCGCACGCAGGCGCGCCGCCGGCACGCCGCCTTTCACCGTGCTCTGCTGCGACAACCTGCCGGCCAACGGCGCCACGCTGCACCGGCTGTTGATCGAGTTCGCGAAGCTGCGCAATGCCGACCTCGCGCGCCATGTCGCCGACGAGGTCGCCTTCCCGTCGTCCATGGTCGACCGCATCGTGCCGGCGACGACGGACGCGGACCGGGCGCGCGTTGCGCAACAGCTCGGCCTCGAGGACGCCTGGCCGGTGATGACCGAGCCGTTCCGGCAATGGGTGATCGAGGATCGCTTTCCCGCCGGGCGGCCGGCTTGGGAGCAATTCGGCGTCACCATGGTCGAGGATGTCGGCCCGTTCGAGGATATGAAGCTGAGGCTGCTCAACGGCGCGCATTCCGGCATCGCCTATCTCGGCCTGCTCAGCGGCCACGCCACCGTCGACCGCGCCTTTGCCGATCCGTCGATCCGGCAATTCGTGGACCGGCTCTGGGCTGAGGCCATTCCAACGCTGCCGCAGGATGCCGGGCTCGACCCGATCCCCTACACGGCCGAGCTCGCCCAACGCTTTTCCAACACGGCGCTCGCCCACCGCACCGCGCAGATCGCCAATGACGGCAGCCAGAAGCTGCCGCAGCGCATCGTCGTTTCCGCCCTTGCCCGGCTGGAGGCTGGTCTGCTGCCGGAACATCTGTCGCTGGCTGTCGCCGCCTGGATCGCCGCCTGCGCCGCGCGCGGCGGTACTTTGCCCGAGGGCCATTTCACCGATCCGCTCGACGCCGCCCTTGCCGACGTGTTCGGCCGCAACCTGCCGACAGCGGAGATAACGGCCGCCGTGTTCGATCTCGCCGGCTTTGCCAACGGCCATGCGGAGCGACAGAAATTGATCGAGCTTGTCGCCACGCATCTGGTCCATTTCAAGCAGGGCGGTCCGAAGCTGGCGTTCGCCGCGCTCGGCATTGGCAATGAACCGCCCAGGCTCGCCGAGTAGCTACTCGCCCGCCGATCCGTTCACGACCTGCCGCGCGGCATAGTCGGACCCGTTCGAATTCCAGAACAGGCGAACCGCCTTGCCGACCAGGTTTGCATAAGGCACCGTGCCCATGGTGAAGCGGCTGTCGGCGGAATTGTCGCGGTTGTCGCCGAGCATGAAATATTCTCCCGCCGGGACCACGATTTCCGGCATGTCGTCGCCGACCGAGCTCACATCATAGTCGATCACCAGATAGGAGACGCCTTCCGGAAGCGTTTCGCGCTGCAGCCGTGCCGAGCGTATGTCTTCGGTCGAATAATCGCCGAGATCTTCGAGCTTGACGGCGGCACGGTTGATGTAGAGCCGCCCGTCGATCATCTGGATGCGGTCTCCCGGCATGCCGACGATGCGCTTGACATAGTCCGTTTCCGGATCGCTGCGCGGCCTGAACACCACCACATCGCCCCGTCTCGGCGGGCTGCCGAGGACCCGGCCGCCGACCGGCAGCAGTCCGAAGGGGACACTGTAGCGGCCATAGCCATAGGCGTATTTGGAAGCGAAGAAATAATCGCCCAGCTGAAGCGTCGGCTCCATGCTGGCGGAGGGCATCGAGAAGGGCTGGAACAGCAATGTGCGGATCGCGAGCGCCGCGCCATAGGAGGTGAGAGCGACCAGGATCAGCACCCAGAACCCGTGCGCGTACCACTTGTCGGGCCTGAAACGCCGCGCGAACGGAACGACGATCGCCGCCGACAGGATCGCCAAGCCGGGCCCGGCGAAATCGACAAGCCAGGCCAGATTGGTGCTTGGGAAAACCGGCAGCCCGACATAGCAGACCGCAATCGAGGCCAGGCTGGCGACGATCAGCCAGACGATCGCGGCACGGCCGGCACCGATCCACAGGAAACCGCCGAAAGGCCCACCGAACAGCGACACGAGCGCTGTCGACCATCTCGATCGCGAGCCTTGTTCGTTGGACATCCGGCGGCCTTCTCACAAGCAGCGCGGACTGTCTCGCAAACGCAAAATGGGGGCAAACAAAAAAGCGGGGCAAGCCCCGCTCTTCAATTGAAGGTCAGAAGCGACTTTGTCAGGCCGGCAACAGCGCGCCTTCCAGCGTGGTGAGCTGGGCGAGGAACTGCTCGGCGTGGCTGCGCGCCATGTCGTCCTTGGCGTCGGCGGCGTCTTCCTTGGCGTCTTGGATGCGACGGGCAAGGTCGGCGCGGTCGATGTCGTTCACATGAACGGCCGATTCGGCAAGCAGCGTGCAGCCGGACGGCAGGATGTCGGCGAAGCCGCCGAACACGACATAGCGGTCTTCCTTGCCGGATGCGGCCTTCACCGTGACGACGCCAGGCTTGATCGTCGTCATGACCGGCGCATGCTGCGCCATCACCGTCATCTCGCCTTCGGCGCCCGGAATGACGACCGACTCGACCTGCTCGGAAACGAGCAGCCGCTCCGGCGAGACCAGTTCGAACTTGAAAGCTTCAGCCATTATCGTATCCGCTCAACCCATTCGGGCGGCACCCACACGAAATGTATGGTTGCCGATGGACCCAGAGAGCTGGTGATCTCCAGCTGACCGAGTTCTTCGTGCCACTCTTCCACGGTCCACTCTCGACCGGTGAGAGCGTTTAGCTCTGCGACATCTTCCTCTGGCAGACCCGAAAGGAACTCATCACTGAGCCGAAGAAGACGGACCCGATCACCAGAAGCAAATTCGGGTCCGCTAATTGTCATTAGGCCGCTTCGGCTGCCAGGCGCTGTGCCTTCTCGACCGCCTCGTCGATGCCGCCGACCATGTAGAAGGCGGCTTCCGGCAGGTGGTCGTAGTCGCCGGCGCAGAGGCCCTTGAAGCCCTTGATGGTGTCGGCGAGGTCGACGAGCTTGCCCGGCGATCCGGTGAACACTTCGGCGACGAAGAACGGCTGCGACAGGAAGCGCTCGATCTTGCGGGCGCGGGCAACCGTCTGCTTGTCCTCTTCCGACAGCTCGTCCATGCCCAGGATGGCGATGATGTCCTGCAGCGACTTGTAGCGCTGAAGGATCGACTGCACCTGGCGGGCGACCTGGTAGTGCTCCTCGCCGACGACCATAGGGTCGAGCATGCGCGAGGTGGAATCCAGCGGATCGACGGCCGGGTAGATGCCCTTTTCCGAGATCGCGCGGTTGAGCACGGTCGTGGCGTCCAAGTGGGCGAAGGAGGTCGCCGGCGCCGGGTCGGTCAAGTCGTCGGCCGGAACGTAAATGGCCTGCACCGAAGTGATCGAGCCCTTGGTCGTCGTCGTGATGCGCTCCTGCAGCGCGCCCATGTCGGTGGCCAGCGTCGGCTGGTAGCCCACGGCCGAGGGAATACGGCCAAGCAGCGCCGACACTTCCGAGCCCGCCTGGGTGAAGCGGAAGATGTTGTCGACGAAGAACAGCACGTCCTGGCCCTGGTCGCGGAAATATTCGGCGACCGTCAGTCCGGTCAGGCCGACGCGGGCGCGCGCGCCCGGCGGTTCGTTCATCTGGCCGTAGACGAGCGCTGCCTTCGAGCCCTGGCCGCCGCCCTTCTTGTTGACGCCCGATTCGATGAACTCGTGATAGAGGTCGTTGCCCTCGCGGGTGCGCTCGCCGACGCCGGCGAACACCGAGAAGCCGCCGTGCGCCTTGGCGACGTTGTTGATCAGCTCCTGGATCAGCACGGTCTTGCCGACGCCGGCGCCGCCGAACAGGCCGATCTTGCCGCCGCGGGCGTAAGGCGCGAGCAGGTCGAGAACCTTGATGCCGGTGACCAGGATCTGCGCTTCCGTCGACTGGTCGACATAGGCCGGAGCCGGCTGGTGGATGGCGCGCAGCTCGACGGCGTCGACCGGACCAGCCTCGTCGACCGGCTCGCCGATGACGTTGATGATGCGGCCGAGCATGCCGGGACCCACCGGAACCGAGATCGGAGCGCCGGTGTCATAGACGTCCTGGCCGCGGACCAGGCCTTCGGTCGAGTCCATGGCGATGCAGCGCACGGTGTTCTCGCCGAGATGCTGGGCGACCTCGAGCACCAGGCGGTTGCCGACATTGTCGGTTTCCAGCGCGTTCAGAATGGCCGGCAGGTGATCTTCGAACTGCACGTCCACGACGGCGCCGATGACCTGGCGGACCTTGCCGGCGGCGCCGACGCGCTTGGCCGCAACGCTGGCCGCGGAAGCCGCGGCCTTGGCCGGAGCGGCCGCCTTCTTCGCCGGAGCGGCGGCCTTCGCGGCTGCTGCCGGGGCCTTTGCCGCCTTCGGGGCCGATGCCTCCTTGGCCGCGGTCTTCGGGGTAGCTGCTTTCGCCATCGTCTTTGCCCTTTTCGTCTATCCGTTGTTCACGCCGCCGCGAGGTCTCGGACCCCGCTTGCGCGTGCCTAGAGCGCCTCGGCGCCCGAAATGATTTCGATCAGTTCCTTGGTGATCTGCGCCTGCCGCTGGCGGTTGTAGGTGATCGACAGCCTGTTGATCATGTCGCCGGCATTGCGCGTCGCATTGTCCATCGCGCTCATCTTGGCGCCCATCTCGCCGGCAGCGTTCTCCAAAAGCGCCCGGAAGATCTGCACGGCGATGTTGCGCGGGATGAGGTCTGAGAGGATCTCGCCCGGCTCCGGCTCATATTCGTAGACGGCGCCGCCGCTGTTGCCACCTTCGGCCGCAGCCGAAGCCTGGGCCGCCGGGATGATCTGCTGCGCCGTCGGGATCTGGCTGATCACCGACTTGAACTGCGAATAGAACAGCGTGCAGATGTCGAAGCCGCCCTCGTTGAAGAGGTGGATGACCTTGCGCGCGATCGCATCGGCATTGACGAAGCCCAGCGTCTTGACCTCGCGCAGGTCGATGCGCTCGAGGATCAGCGAAGCATAGTCGCGGCGCAGGATATCGTAGCCCTTCTTGCCGACGCAGATGATCTTCACCTGCTTGCCGTCGGCCAGCAGCCGACGGATGTGGTCACGGGCAAGACGCGCGATCTGCGAGTTGAAGCCGCCGCACAGGCCGCGCTCGGCGGTGCAGACGATGAGCAGATGCACGTCGTCCCGGCCGGTGCCCGTCATCAGCGCCGGGGCATCGCCGCCGCCGCCGATCGCCTGGGTGATGTTGGCCAGAACCGCGCCCATGCGCTCGGAATAAGGTCTGGCTGCTTCCGCCGCTTCCTGCGCGCGACGCAGCTTCGCCGCGGCGACCATCTGCATCGCCTTGGTGATCTTCTGCGTCGCCTTGACCGAGGCGATACGGTTACGAAGGTCTTTTAACGAAGCCATGCTTCAAACCTGATCCCGTCCAGCTTCGTTCAAGCGAAGGTCTTGGCGAAAGCGTCGATCTCGGCCTTGAGCTTGGCGCGCAGATCGTCCGACAGCGCCTTCTCCTTGCGGATGCCGTCGAGCACGTCCTTGCCAGCCGAGCGCATGTGGCTGAGCAGGCCATGCTCGAACTTGCCGACCTGGTTGAGCGGCAGCTTGTCGAGATAGCCGTTGACGCCAGCGAAGATCACCGCGACCTGCTCTTCGGTCTTGAGCGGCGAGAACTGCGGCTGCTTGAGCAGCTCCGTCAGGCGCGAACCGCGGTTCAAGAGACGCTGCGTGGCGGCGTCGAGATCCGAGCCGAACTGCGCGAAGGCCGCCATTTCGCGGTACTGCGCGAGCTCGCCCTTGATCGAGCCGGCGACCTGCTTCATCGCCTTGACCTGCGCCGACGAGCCGACGCGCGACACCGACAGACCGACGTTCACCGCCGGGCGGATGCCCTGGAAGAACAGGTTGGTCTCGAGGAAGATCTGGCCGTCGGTGATCGAGATCACATTGGTCGGGATGTAGGCCGACACGTCGTTGGCCTGCGTCTCGATGATCGGCAGCGCGGTCAGCGAACCGTTGCCGTTGTCGTCGTTGAGCTTCGCGGCGCGCTCGAGCAGGCGCGAATGCAGGTAAAAGACGTCGCCCGGATAGGCTTCGCGGCCCGGCGGGCGGCGCAGCAAGAGCGACATCTGGCGATAGGCGACGGCCTGCTTCGACAAATCGTCATAGCTGATGAGGGCATGCATGCCGTTGTCGCGGAAATACTCGCCCATGGTGCAGCCGGCGAACGGCGCCAGGAACTGCATCGGCGCCGGGTCGGACGCGGTGGCGGCGATGATGATGGAGTAATCGAGCGCGCCGCGCTCTTCCAGCACCTTGACGAACTGGGCGACGGTCGAGCGCTTTTGGCCGACGGCGACGTAGACGCAGTAGAGCTTCTCCTTCTCCGGGCCGTTGTCGTGCACCGACTTCTGGTTCAGCATCGTGTCGAGGATGATGGCGGTCTTGCCGGTCTGGCGGTCGCCGATGACCAGCTCGCGCTGGCCGCGGCCGACCGGGATCAGCGCGTCGATGGCCTTGAGGCCGGTCGACATCGGCTCATGCACCGACTTGCGCGGAATGATGCCGGGCGCCTTGACGTCGACGCGGCGACGTTCGGTGGCCTTGATCGGGCCCTTGCCGTCGATCGGGTTGCCGAGCGCGTCCACGACGCGGCCAAGCAGGCCCGGGCCGACCGGAACGTCGACGATGGCGCCGGTGCGCTTGACGGTGTCGCCTTCCTTGATGTCGCGGTCGTTGCCGAAGATGACGACGCCGACATTGTCGGCTTCGAGGTTCAGCGCCATGCCGCGGATGCCGCCCGGGAATTCGACCATCTCGCCGGCCTGGACATTGTCGAGGCCGTAGACGCGGGCGATGCCGTCACCCACGGACAGAACCTGGCCGACTTCGGAGACCTCGGCCTCCTTGCCGAAATTCTTGATCTGGTCTTTCAGAATTGCGGAAATTTCCGCGGCGCGGATGTCCATCAGCCGACCTCTTTCAGTGCAAGCTTGAGCGAATTGAGTTTGGTTTTGAGCGACGTATCGATCTGGCGCGAGCCCATCTTGACGATCAGGCCGCCGAGCAGCGACGGATCGACCGTCATGGCGATGGCCACGTCCTTGCCGGCGATGCTCTTCAGCGTCGCCTTGAGCTCGGTCTGCTGCGCGGCCGTCAGCGCATGCGCAGAAGTGACCTCGGCGGATGCCTCGCCGCGATGCTCGGCGGCGATCTGGCGGAACGCCTTGATCATGCCGGGCACCGCGAACAGGCGGCGGTTCTTGGCGACGACGCGCAGGAAGTTGCCGACGAGACCGGTAATGCCTGCCTTGTCGACGATGGCGGCGATGGCCTTGGCCTGGTCCTCGCTTGAAAACACCGGGCTGTTGATAAGCCGCGAGAGATCGTCACTGCCGTTGAGCAGCGCCTCGAAGCCGGCGAGGTCGGCTTCGACCTTGGCGACGGAATTTTCCTGCAGCGCGAGCTCGAACAGCGAGCCGGCATAACGCTCTGCGACAGCTGAGATTGGCGATGACGATTGGGCCACGGACCGTCTTTTCTCTTGTCTGACAGGCCGCAGATTGTTGGCGCGAGCGAAAACTCTGGCTAAATCTTTGACCTTACTGCATTTTTCCAAGCACGGAGGCGCGGCTTCCGCTATCCCCGGTCGAAAGTCGATTGCCGTCTAGCACAGGCTTTTTAAGACCGCAATGCATCGTCCGGCATGGTTTTCAGGCACTTTTGTCGCATCACGCAGCGAAGGCCAAGCCCAAGCGCCGAATTCACGGCACGAAGCCGAAGGCAAAGGCCAGCGGCAGCGCCGCCAGCGCCAATTCAACCACGATCGAAACCCAGTTGAAAGGGGTGTTGGCGCCGTCCGACATCATCGACAAGAGCCGGCCAAAGGCGGTGAACAGCCAGGAGAAGCCCAGCGCCATATAAAGCAGCGGCTGCGCGAGCAGAATGCAGCACAGGCTGACGCCGAGATAGAAGCCCGACATGCGGCCGCGTCCCTCGGCGATCGCCGCCGCTTTCTCCGGCCTTGGCTGCAGACGCAGGACGCGAAACGCAAGCCCTGGCGCAAAGAACAGGAACAGGCCGAGGGCCAGGGTCACGACGGCGCTCGACCAAGCCAGCCACTCACCCTGGCTCGCGGGCCACGGAAATGCGAAGTCCATAAAATCCCCCTTCTTATTTCTTGTTCTGAAACACAGGCATTCTAGCGAGGGAATGAAAGCGCGCCAGAGGATGGCGGGCACATTAGGAATCGCACATCAGGCGAGCGCGAAATCGACCGCGGCCTCGGCATGGATGCGCGTCGTGTCGAAGACCGGAACGTCGAAATCGCTTTGGCCGATCAGCATGGTGATCTCGGTGCAGCCCATGATGACGCCGTCCGCCCGCTCGTCGCGCCGCATCCGGCCGACCTCGTCGAGATAGGCGGATTTCGATTCGCCTTTGACGATGCCCTGGCAGAGCTCGTCATAGATGACCCTATGCACCATGTCGCGGCCGGCCTGGTTCGGCACCACTGGCTCGATACCGTATTTGTCGGCAAGCCGGCCCTTGTAGAAATCCTGCTCCATGGTGAAGCGCGTCGCGAGCAGCGCCGGCCGCTTCACGCCCGCGGCGACAACGGCGCGCCCAGTTGCGTCGGCAATGTGGATGAGCGGGATCGAGATGGCCGCCTGCACCGCGTCGGCCAATTTGTGCATGGTGTTGGTGCAGATCACCAGGCCCTCGGCGCCGCCGGTCTCCAGCCTGCGCGCGGCTTCCACGAGAAGGCAGCCGGCGCCTTCCCAGTCGCCTGCATGCTGCCGTTCGGCGATCTCGGCGAAATCGAAGGACCACAGGAAGAGCTTGGCCGAATGCAGCCCGCCCAGCCGCTCGCGCACGATCTCGTTGAGCAGGCGGTAATAGATCGCCGTCGATTCCCAGCTCATGCCGCCGATAAGGCCAAGGGTTTTCATAAGCGGGCACTCCGTTGGGACTGTCACTCTCGCTTATAGGAAGCTCTGCGGGTCGATGTCGACCTGCACCCTGACCGAGCCGCGCAGCTTCGGCCCGTTCGCCAGCATGGCCCGGATAAAGCCCTGCATGTCGGCGCGCCGCTCGCCCTGGATCAGCAGGCGGAAGCGGTGACGGCCGCCGATCAGCGACAGCGGCGCCTCGGCCGGTCCGAGCACGAAGAGATCGGAAGCTTGCGCCGCCGCCCGTCTCAATCCCCGCGCATGGCCCTCTGCCTCGCCCCGTGTCGCGGCGCTGATGATGATGCCGGCGAGCCGGCCGAAGGGCGGCAGCGCCGCGCGTTCGCGCTCGGCGATCTCGCGCTCGTAAAAGGCTTCCGAATCGCCGGAAACGATCGCCCGCATCACCGGATGGTCCGGCTGGTAGGTCTGCAAGAGGCCAAGGCTCTTCTTGCCGGTGCGGCCGGCGCGCCCGGTCACCTGGCTGAGCAGCTGGAAGGTGCGTTCGGCGGCGCGCGGATCGCCATTGGCCAATCCCAGATCCGCGTCGACCACGCCGACCAGCGTCATGCCGGGAAAATTGTGCCCCTTGGCGACGAGCTGTGTGCCGATGACTATGTCGGCCTCGCCATTGGCGACGGCCTCGAGCTCGAGCCGTAGCCGGCGCACACCGCCCAGAAGGTCGGACGACAGCACGATGGTGCGGGCATCGGGGAAATGCGCCACCACTTCCTCGGCGATTCGCTCGACGCCTGGGCCGCAGGCCACGAGGTGATCGAGCGTGCCGCATTCCGGGCAGGCCTCGGGCCGCCGCTCATTGTGGCCGCAATGATGGCAGACGAGCTGGCCGCGAAACCGGTGCTCGACCAGCCAGGCCGAGCAGACCGGACAGCCGAAGCGGTGGCCGCAGACGCGGCAAAGCGTCAGCGGCGCATAGCCGCGCCGGTTTAGGAACAGCAGCGACTGCTCTTGTCTCTCCAGCGTGCGCTGCATCTGTTCAAGCAGGACCGGCGACAGGAAGCCGCCCCGCGCGGGCGGCGCGCGCCGCATATCGATCGACTTCAGGTCGGGGAGCGCTGCATCGGCAAAGCGCGAAGACAGCACCGCGCGCTGGTAGCGGCCCTGGCTGGCATTGACCCTGCTTTCCACCGACGGCGTCGCCGAGGCGAGCACGACCGGGAAGCCGCCGATATGGCTCCGCACCACCGCCATGTCGCGCGCATTGTAGAAGACGCGGTCCTCCTGCTTGTAGGCGGGGTCATGCTCCTCGTCGACGACGATCAGGCCGAGTTCCTTGAACGGCAGGAACAGCGCCGAGCGCGCGCCGGCGACGACGCGCACGCCGCCTTCGGCCACCTGTCGCCAGACCCGTTCGCGCATCCGGGGCGGCAGGTCGGAATGCCACTCCGCCGGCTTGGCGCCGAACCGGTCCTGGAAACGTTCGAGGAAGGCATGGGTCAGCGCGATTTCCGGCAGAAGGATCAGCACCTGCCTGCCCTTGTCGAGTGCCGCCGCCACCGCCTCGAAATAGACTTCCGTCTTGCCGGAGCCGGTGACGCCGTCGAGCAGCGTGACGTTGAAGGCATCGGCGGCGACCGCGGCGCGCAGCATCTGCGCCGCCGCTTTCTGGTCAGGCATCAGCTCCGGCACCGCGTGAGCGGGGTCGGGCGCCGCCACCACGGGACGCGGGGGGATCATCACCGTCTCGAACACGCCCTGTGCCCGCAAGCCGTCGATGACGGTCGAGGACACGCCCGCCGCATGCGCGAGCCCCGAACGCGTCCAGGCGAGGCCACCCTCCGCGGTTTCGAGCACGCGCCTCCGCGCGTCGGTCAGCCGGTCGGGCTCGGCGAGGGTGCGCTGCAGTCCCTCGATCCAGGGCTCCGGGTCGAAGGCTTCGGGGGCTCTGAGCAGCATGCGGGCCACCATGCCGGGGGCAGAGAGCGTGTATTGCGCGATCCAGTCGACGAAGCGGCGCATCGCCTTGTCGATCGGCGGGCAGTCAAACACCTCCTCGATCGGGCGCAATTTCCTCGCATCGACGGTTTCGACCGCGCCGTCCCAGACGATGCCGGCCACCTGCCGAGGCCCGAGCGGCACGCGCACGATCGAGCCCGGCACCACGCGCATGCCGGGCGGCACGGCGTAGGTGTAGGGCCGTTCGGCGGGCATCGGCACTAGCACGGGCGCGGCTGCGACAAAGGGCGAATCTTCGATCATCAGGCGTGACCTTGCCCTGACTTTGGTCTAGATCAAAGGGGACCCTCGCACATGCCTGGCGCCTGCCAGGCGATCCCCAAGGAGACAGCCATGAAGTTTTTTGTCGACACCGCTGACATCAAGGAAATTAAGGAGCTGCACGATCTGGGGCTTCTCGACGGCGTCACCACCAACCCGTCTCTGATCCTGAAATCGGGCGGCAAGATTTCCGAAGTCACCAAGCAGATCTGCGACATCGTCGAAGGCCCGGTCTCGGCCGAGGTCGTCGCGACCGAGTACAAGGACATGATTGCCGAGGCCAAGGTGCTGGCCAAGATCGCGCCGAATGTGGCCATCAAGGTTCCGCTGACGCTGGACGGCCTCAAGGCCTGCAAGACCATCCGCACCGAGATGAACCGCATGGTCAACGTGACGCTCTGCTTCTCGGCCAACCAGGCGCTGCTGGCCGCCAAGGCCGGCGCCTCTTTCATCTCGCCCTTCGTCGGCCGCATCGACGACACCGGCTCGGACGGCATGGAGCTGATCTCGGAAATCCGCACCATCTACGACAATTACGATTTCAAGACCGAGATCCTGACCGCCTCGGTGCGCACGGTGAACCATGTCAAGCAGGCCGCGCTGATCGGCGCCGATATCGTCACCGCGCCGCCGGCGACGCTGAAGGCGCTGGTCAACCACCCCCTGACCGACAAGGGCCTCGCCGCCTTCCTCGCCGACTGGGCCAAGACCGGCCAGAAGATCGGCTGAGGCGGGTCCTCCGTCAGAAACTAAAAAAGGCCGGGCGACCGGCCTTTTTTAGTTTCAAACGGTGCGAAGGTGTCGAGATTCAGGTCAGGCCTTCTTGCCGTGCTTCACCAGATCCTGGGCGATCGAAAGCCTCAGCAGGTCGGCAAGCTCCCGCGCGGCGCGGTTCTCGGCATCGATCTGTGCGCGGTAGGCTGCGAATTCCTGGCGCGGCCGGTCGAAGGACGACGGGATCGAGCGCTTGCCGACGGCAATCACCGTGTTGGTCGCGGTATCCCTGAGCACGTAGTTGGCGGTCAGCGTGACCGTGCCTGCCGTCGGCTCGTCTTCCTGCGTCTGCACCTGAACGATGGCCGCCGATTCGACGAGCTCGCTGACACCGAGATCAAGCGTATAGGCCGGCGAGGCGGGTTCGCCCGAGCCTTGGCCGAAGGCGAAGATCAGGTTGTTGCGCACCTGCTGCGCGTAGCGCGTGTTGACCGGCTTGATCGAGATCGAGCCGAGCTCGGCGGATGCGCTGAGCGTCGATCCGGGCGACAGCGGCTGGTTGGAATAGAGCGGCCGCACCGTGCAGGCCGAGACCAGCGCCAGCGCGACGGCCATGCCGCAGACCGCCAGGCGGCCGCGCAGGCGGACCGCTTGTGACTTCACCGGATCAGGCAACGACATTGACGATCCTCTGCGGGACGATGATCACCTTGCGCGGAGCCTTACCTTCCAGTGCTTTTTGCACGAAGTCGAGGGCCAGCACCGCTTTTTCGACGGCACCTTGATCCGCGTCGCGGGCAATTGTCAAATCCCCGCGCTTCTTGCCGTTGACCTGCACCGGCAGCACGATCTCGTTGTCGACCACAAGCGCCGGATCGTAGACCGGCCAGGGCCGCTCGGCGACCATCTCCGTGCCGCCCAGCGCCTGCCAGCATTCCTCCGCCAGATGCGGCATGACCGGCGCGATGATGTGCACCAGGATCTCCACCGCCTCGCGGCAGGCGCCCTTCAGCGCGGCATCGGCCTTGCCTTCGGCAACGTCGCTGAGCGGCGTCGCCAGCGCATTGGCGAGCTCGTAGATACGGGCGATAGCGCGGTTGAAGCCGAGCTTCTCGATGTCCTCGCCGACCGCCTTCAGGATCTTGTGCGCGGCTTTCGACACCACGCCCGCCTCGCCATCCTTCGCCGCCGCCGGCTTCACGCCGGGCAGCTCATCGGCCGCGATCTGCACCAGGCGCCAGACGCGCTGCACGAAGCGGTGCGCGCCGGCGGCGCCGTCGTCGGTCCATTCGACGTCGCGCTCGGGCGGCGAGTCCGACAGCATGAACCAGCGCGCCGTGTCGGCGCCGTAGCCGTCAGTGATCTCTTCCGGGCTCACCGTGTTCTTCTTCGACTTCGACATCTTCTCCAGCGCGCCGATCGTCGCCTCCTCCCCGGAGGCGATCTCGACGGCGCGGCGCTTGCCGCCGGCGTCCTCGAGCCTGACCTCGCTCGGCGACAGCCAGCGTCCGTTGTTGGACGGGCCGCCGACGCGGTAGGTCTCGTGCACCACCATGCCTTGCGTGAACAGGCCCTTGAACGGCTCGGCGAGGTTCAGGTGGCCGGTCTCGCGCATGGCGCGGGTGAAGAAGCGCGAATAGAGCAGATGCAGGATCGCGTGCTCGATGCCGCCGATATACTGGTCGACCGCCAGCCATTCATCGGCCGCCTTCGGCTCGGTCGGCTCGTTCGCCCAGGGCGCGGTGAAGCGCGCGAAATACCAGGACGAATCGACGAACGTGTCCATCGTGTCGGTCTCGCGCCGCGCGTCGCGGCCGCATTGCGGGCATTTCACATGCCGCCAGGTCGGATGACGGTCGAGCGGGTTGCCCGGGCGGTCGAACTCGATGTCATCGGGCAGCTTCACCGGCAGGTCGGCCTTCGGCACCGGCACGACGCCGCAGGCCTCGCAATGGATCATCGGGATCGGGCAGCCCCAGTAGCGCTGGCGCGAGATGCCCCAGTCGCGCAGGCGGAAATTCACCTTACGCTCCGCCATCGGCCGGCCGCCGATCGTCTTTTCCTCCAGCAACTTCGCGACTTCGTTGAAGGCCTTCTCGGGCTTCATGCCGTCGAGGAAGCGCGAATTGATCATCACGCCGTCGTCGACATAGGCCTCCTCGATGATCTGGAAGGTTTTCGCGTCGGCGTCTTCCGGCATCACCACCGGGATCACCGGCAGGCCGTATTTGTTGGCGAAGTCGAGGTCGCGCTGGTCACCCGACGGGCAGCCGAAAATGGCGCCGGTGCCGTATTCCATCAGCACGAAATTGGCGACATAGACCGGCAGCGTCCAGGTCTCGTCGAACGGATGGACGACGCGGATGCCTGTGTCGAAGCCCTTCTTCTCGGCCGTCTCGAGCGCCGCCACCGAGGTGCCCATGTGGCGCACTTCCTCGATGAACTTCGCCAGCTCGACATTGCTCTCGGCCGCCTTGCGGGCCAGCGGATGGTCGGCGGCGACCGCCATGAAGGAGGCGCCGAAGATGGTGTCGGGCCGGGTCGTGTAGACTTCCAGCTCTTGGCGGTCGCCAACCGGCTTTGCCAGCGGCCAGCGGATCAGCAGCCCTTCCGAGCGGCCGATCCAATTGTGCTGCATCAGCTTGACCTTCTCCGGCCACTCCTCGAGCAGGTTGAGCGAGTCCAGCAGGTCCTGCGCGAAGTCGGTGATCTTGAAGAACCACTGCGTCAGCTCGCGCTGCTCGACCAGCGCGCCCGAGCGCCAGCCGCGGCCGTCGATGACCTGCTCGTTGGCAAGCACCGTCATGTCCTCCGGGTCCCAATTGACCTTGGAGGACTTGCGCGTCACCAGCCCCTTCTCGACGAAATCGAGGAACAGCATCTGCTGGCGGTGGTAGTAGTCGACGTCGCAGGTGGCAAACTCGCGCGCCCAGTCGAGCGACAGGCCCATCATCTTGAGCTGCTCGCGCATCACCGCGATGTTTTCGTAGGTCCAGTCCTTGGGGTGGACCTTGTTCTGCATGGCGGCGTTTTCGGCCGGCATGCCGAAAGCGTCCCAGCCCATCGGGTGCAGCACGTTGAAACCCTTGGCGCGCTTGTAGCGCGCCACCACGTCGCCCATCGTGTAGTTGCGGGTGTGGCCGATATGGATCTTGCCCGACGGATAGGGGAACATCTCGAGCACGTAGTATTTCGGCTTCGGGTCGTCGTTGCGAGCCTCGAACAGCTTCTTTTCAGCCCAGGCCTTCTGCCATTTGGGCTCTGAGGTGCGCGGATTGTAACGTTCGGTTGCCATCGGATGTTTTTCACTTAAAAGCAGGCACAGGGCGCCGGACATGGTCGGCGGCCGGGGAATGTCGTCGCGGTGTTCACCATGGATTGCCGGACCCGTCAACTGTGGCGAGCCGGCGAGGCCATGAAAACTATGGGCAGGATAGTGGCATGACGAGCGCCGTAGAACAGCTTCACGCGGTCAAGGCGAAGATCGCGAGCGCCGAACGCGAGGCGAAGCGCGAACCCGGCGCGGTCACACTGGTGGCGGTGTCGAAGACCTTCGCGGCCGAGGACATCCGCCCCGTCATCGAGGCGGGCCAGCTTGTGTTCGGCGAGAACCGCGTGCAGGAAGCCCAGGGCAAATGGCCGGCACTGAAGGAGGCATTTGCCGACCTGGAGCTGCACCTGATCGGCCCGCTGCAGTCCAACAAGGCGAAGGAAGCGGTGGCGCTTTTCGACGTCATCGAGACGGTCGACCGCGAGAAGATCGCCGCCGAGCTCGCCAAGGAGATGGCCAGGCAGGGCCGGACGCCAAAACTCTATGTCCAGGTCAACACCGGCTCCGAGCCGCAGAAAGCCGGCATCGAGCCGCGCGAGGCGGTCGCCTTCGTCAAGCGCTGCCGCGAGGCGCATGGTCTCGCCGTCGAAGGCCTGATGTGCATCCCGCCGGCCGATGAGAACCCCGGTCCGCATTTCGCCCTGCTCGAAAAGCTCGCCCGCGAGGCCGGCGTCGCGAAGCTCTCGATGGGCATGTCCGGCGACTATGAGACCGCGATCGCCTTTGGCGCGACCAGTGTCCGGGTGGGCTCGGCGATTTTCGGCAGCCGGTAGCAAAGGGCGCCTCAAGGAAGGGCTTTCCCTGAGGCCGGCGCGTCATACCACCGCATTGTCGCGGGGCATCACAACGCTAGCTCGATGCACTGGAAGCAAGTCGCTCCTTTCAAGGCAAAGGAGGTCTCTATGACCGTCGCACGCCACAGCCAGCAAACCACACAAAACCGGCAACTCTCCCGCAGGCTGCATCGATGGGTGTATTTCGCCATGGTGGGGCTCGCGGCCTGTTATGCGCTTTCGGCCTGGATCGGCTTCGCGGGCAGCGGCGCTGCCGACTATTTGCTGTTCGTCGTGACCGGATTCATCGTCATGTCAGTCGTGCTGCCGGCGATCGCCGGTCGTGTCTGGCGTCATCACCGGATCAGCGCTCCCGGCAGGCCCACGACGCTCGCCGACTGGATGGCCGGCGAGTTCGACACTGGCGACCATCCCGTGAAGGCGAGCACCGCAACGATCGAGATTCTGCTGCCCCTTGCCGCCGTCGCATTCGGCATGACTGCTTTCGCGATCCTCGCTTTGGTCGAAAGCTGAGCGCCCCGGCAATCGTCACGATCTCGTTACCGAGCCGGCCAGCCGAATGATATCGCTACGCCAGCGCTTGAAACGAAACGGACCGTTCCTATTTCCAGGCTGTCTTGCAAATTTCTCGGGGAATCCCATGCGCTATAACCAACTCGGCAACACCGGCCTGTTCGTCTCAGAACTTTGCCTCGGCACCATGACCTTCGGCGCCGCCGGCCAGAACGCCCAATGGGGGCTGATCGCCAGCCTCGACCAGAAGGGCGTCAACGAGATCGTCGGCCGCTCGATTGCCGCCGGCGTCAATTTCTTCGATACGGCCGATGTCTATTCGGTCGGCCAGTCCGAGCAGCTGCTGGGCCAGTCGCTCAAGGACCTCGGCATCAAGCGTTCGGACGTCATCATCGCCACCAAGGTACATGGCGCCATGGGCAATGGGCCGAACGAGCGCGGCTCATCGCGCGGCCACATCATGGATTCGGTCGACGGCAGCCTGGAGCGGCTGCAGCTCGACCATATCGACCTCTACCAGTTGCACGGCACCGACACGGTGACGCCGATCGACGAGACGCTGCGCGCGCTCGACGACCTCGTCGCCAGCGGCAAGGTGCGCTATGTCGGCGTCTCCAACTGGCAGGCCTGGCGCATCGCCAAGGCGCTGGGCATTGCCGAGCGCAAGGGTCTTGCCCGTTTCGAGACGATCCAATCCTACTATTCGATCGCCGGCCGCGATCTCGAGCGCGAGATCGTGCCGCTGATCAACGAGGAAAAGCTCGGCCTGATGGTCTGGTCGCCGATGGCCGGCGGACTGCTCTCCGGCAAATACGGCCCCGGCGCGCCAGGCAATGGCGAGGGCCGCCGCGCCTCCTTCAATTTCCCGCCGGTCAACGAGGACCGCGCCTGGGCGGCAGTTGCCGTCATGCGCGAGGTCGCCAAGAAGCACGATGTCAGCGTCGCCACCGTGGCGCTGGGCTATGTGCTGGCCAAGCCCTTCGTGATGAGTGTCATCATCGGCGCCAGCCGCATGGACCAGCTCGAGCAGAACCTCGCCGCGACCAGCCTGAAGCTCGACGCCGATGACCTCGCCAGGCTCGACGAGGTCAGCGCGCTGCCCGTCGAATATCCCGGCTGGATGCTGGAGCGGCAGAGCGCCGGCCGGCGCCCCGCGCCATTCGTGCCGAAGGCGTAATTCCGTTCGAGCAGGCAGGTCGGAGCCGCGTGTCCTTGGACGCGCGGCTCTTTCCTCATTCAGAGACGGACGGTCTCCGCGAGAAAGTCGAGGAAGGCACGCACCCGGGCCGGCAGATGCTTGCCCTGGCCGACATAGACGGCATGCGTCGGCTCCTCGTCGCCCGGATTGAACGCCTCCAGCAACGGCACGAGCCGCCCGGCGGCGATGTCGGGCTCGACATGCCAGCGCGCCAGTCGCGCGATGCCTGCCCCGGCCAATGTCGTCAGCCGCATCGCTTCGCCGTCGCTCACCGTCGAATTGCCGGCGATCGGAACCATGACCGGCGCGCCTTCCGCATCGACGAACGGCAGGCCGTCTATATGCCGCACGAAGCCGAAAGCGAGCAGATTATGGCTGGTCAATTCGGCCGGCGTCCGCGGCGTGCCGCACGCTTCGAGATAGGCGGGCGCCGCTACGACCACCATCCGGCTCTGGCCGAGCTTGCGCGCCACCAGCCGGGACTCGCGCAGCGGCCCGGCGCGGATCGCGACATCGGCGCGCTCCTCCATCAGGTCGATGACGCTGTCGGTCAGCACCGCCTCGACCGAGATCTCCGGATAGCGTTCGAGGAAGCGCGGCAGAAGCGGCATCAGCCGATGCTGGCCGAACGGCACGTAGGAGTTGACCCTGAGCCTGCCGCGCGGCGCTGCTCCCGCCGCAGCTTCCCGTTCGGCCGCGTCGAGATCGGCGAGGATGCGCAGGCCGCTGTCGTGGAAGGCGGCCCCTTCCGGCGTCAGCTGCAGCCGGCGTGTCGAGCGACTGATGAGCCGCGCGCCAAGCCGCGCCTCCAGCCGCGCAATCAGCTTGCTCACCGCCGATGGCGTCATGCGCAACGCCCGTGCCGCAGCGGAAAAACTGCCCACCTCGACGACGCGGATGAACACTTCGATCTCGCCGGAGCGGTTGATTTCAGGCCTTGCCATTCGTGAATCTATTTCACAGAAAATATGCCTGATGCAAGTCTGGTTCACAGCTTGGCGGATCACGATCTTCCGGTCCGGGGCGCGGGATTGGGCGTTCCTTTCCTGATCAACCGGACCGCAGTCATGCCTCTCGCTCTCTACGCCCTCACCGCCGGCGCCTTCGGCATCGGCGTCACCGAATTCGTCATCATGGGCCTGCTGCTCGATGTCAGCGCCGATCTCGGCGTCTCGATCTCGGCGGCGGGCCTGCTCATTTCCGGCTATGCGCTGGGCGTCGTCGTCGGAGCGCCGCTGCTTGGCGCCCTGACCGGCCGCCTGGCGAAGAAGACCTTGCTGCTTACGCTGATGGTGGTCTTCACCGTCGGCAACCTCGCCTGTGCGCTGGCGCCCGACTACTGGACGCTGATGGCGGCCCGCGTGCTGACCGCCTTCGCCCACGCCTCTTTCTTCGGCGTCGGCTCGGTCGTCGCCACCAGCCTTGTCGCGCCCAACCGGAAGGCCTCGGCCATCGCGCTGATGTTCACCGGCCTCACCGTCGCCAACATCCTCGGCGTGCCCTTCGGCACCTGGCTCGGCCAGGCCTATGGCTGGCGCTCCAGTTTCCTCGCCGTCACGCTGGTCGGCGTCATCGCCTTCGCCGTGATCGCGTTGCTGGTGCCGCGCGACGAGCCGACCGCCGCGGACGAGAGCTCCGAAGGCACGCTCGCCGTGCTCGGCCGCCGGCCGGTGCTGCTCGGCCTGTTGACCACGGTGCTGAGCTGGGTCGGCGTTTTCGCCGCCTTCACCTATCTGGCGCCGATCCTCACCCGCGTCACCGGCTTTTCCGAGGCATCGGTGTCGCCGATCCTGCTCGTCTTCGGCGGTGGGCTGGTCGCCGGCAATCTGCTTGGCGGACGCCTCGCCGACCGGCATCTGATGCCGACCGTCGTCGGCACCCTGGTCGCGCTCTCGGCGGTGCTGTTCGTCATGACCGCGGCGATCCATCAGCCGGTCGCGGCGATCGTCGCTGTCGGTCTGCTGGGTGCCGCTGCCTTCGCCACCGTCGCGCCGCTGCAGATGTGGGTGCTGGAGAAGGCTAAGGGCGCCGGCCAGGGCCTGGCCTCCTCCTTCAACATCGCCGCCTTCAATCTCGGCAACGCCATCGGCGCCTGGCTCGGCGGCTTCGTCATCGACCACGGCCCCGGCCTCGGCACCGTCCCCCTCGTCGCCGGCCTGGTGCCGCTTGCCGCGCTCGGCGTCGTGCTCCTGGCGCTGCGCCTCGAACGCGGCCGGGCGATCGGCAAGCCGGTCACCGCGCAGTGCTGAGCGCTGATCCCCTCGACATCCAATCAGGAGAAAAAAGATGGACTATCGACCTCTTGGCGCCTCCGGCCTGAAAGTGCCGGCCCTTTCCTTCGGCGCCGGAACTTTTGGTGGCTCCGGCCCGCTGTTCGGCCACTGGGGCAACAGCGACGCGAAGGAAGCGCGCCGGCTGGTCGACATCTGCCTGGAGGCAGGCGTCAACCTCTTCGACACGGCCGATGTCTATTCCAACGGCGCCTCGGAGGAGGTGCTTGGCGAGGCGATCAAGGGGCGCCGCGACGCGGTGCTGATCTCGACCAAGACGTCGCTGCCGATGGGCGACGGCCCGGCCGACTGGGGCTCGTCGCGCTCGCGCCTGATCCGCTCCGTCGACGCGGCGCTGAAGCGCCTCGGCACCCACTATATCGACCTGCTGCAGCTTCATGCCTTCGACGCCTCGACGCCGGTCGAGGAGGTGCTGTCGGCGCTGGATGACCTCGTGCGCTCCGGCAAGCTACGCTATGTCGGCGTCTCCAATTTCTCCGGCTGGCAGGTGATGAAGTCGCTCGGCCTGGCGGAAAAGCACGGCTATCCGCGCTATGTCGCCCACCAGGTCTATTATTCGCTGGTCGGCCGCGACTATGAATGGGAGCTGATGCCGCTCGGCCTCGACCAGGGCGTCGGCGCGCTGGTGTGGAGCCCGCTCGGCTGGGGGCGCCTCACCGGCAAGATCCGCCGCGGCCATCCCTTGCCGGAAAAGAGCCGGCTGCACGGCACCGCCGATTTCGGCCCGCCGGTCGAGGACGAGCTCCTTTACCGCGTGGTCGATGCGCTGGAAGCGGTAGCCGCCGAGACCGGCAAGACCGTGCCGCAGGTCGCCATCAACTGGCTCTTGCGGCGGCCGACGGTCTCATCGGTGATCATCGGCGCCCGCAACGAGGAGCAGCTGCGGCAGAACTTAGGGGCCGTCGGCTGGACGCTGACACCCGAGCAGATCAAGGCGCTCGATGAAGCAAGCTTGGTGACGGCGCCTTATCCGTATTTCCCCTATCGGCGCCAGGAAGGTTTCGCCCGGCTGAACCCGCCGGCGGTGTGACAAGCCGGCGTTTGGAACTGCCAATCTCCCCCCTTGCGGGGGAGATGTCCGGCAGGACAGAGGGGGTCGCCGCACGTGGAGCGCCAGCGTCGTCTCCCGTCGTGGAGGGCGTCGCGCTCTATGTGAGACGACCCCCTCTGTCGCCTTCGGCGACATCTCCCCCTCGAGGGGGGAGACTATGCGCAACGTCTCAATGCACCAGAAACTCCCCATCGACCTTCCGCCACTCATTCGGCGCGATCAGCTTCTGATGCGTGTAGGTCACCGAATGCAGCGGCCCGTCGAGCTTGGTCTTCCAGAACTCGATGAAGCGGATCAGCACCGGGAACTTCGGCGCGATGTCGTAGTCCTGCCAGATATAGCTCTGCAGCAAATGCGGATGGTCCGGGAAGTGGTAGAGAATCTTGGCCGTGGTCAGCCCATAGCCCCTGAGCATCAGGTCCATTTCGGAATGGTCATGCATCGCAGCCCCCATAGGGTCGATCGCCTTTCCTCCCAACGCTGGATTCTGCGCCTGGTTGCTTAACTGTCTATTTATTTTCGCATACCAGGCCAGAGTTTTCCATCGAAAAAACAGTCGGTTAGCAGCCTTGGAGCACGAGTGCTGACAGCGCTTTGCACTTGACCCTGCGTCATCCCGCCGCGCGAATCCAACGTCTAATATTGCCGTTACGGCGGAACTGTTAATAATGCCCGCGAATTCGCGGCCGCTTCGCCGCGATGCCGTCGGCGCTTCAAGCCGGCGGAACGGTCCTGGAGGAAAGCTGAAAAATGTCCGATGCCCATGTCCACCGCGTCCAGCCCGCGTGGAAGAAGAACGCGCTGATCGACAACGACACCTATCTCAAATGGTACGCCGACAGCGTGAAGAACCCGGACAAGTTCTGGGGCAAGCATGGTAAGCGGATCGACTGGTTCAAGCCATTCACCAAGGTCAAGAACACCTCCTTCGACGGCAAGGTCTCGATCAAGTGGTTCGAGGACGGCCAGACCAACGTTTCCTACAATTGCATTGACCGGCACCTGAAGAAGCGCGGCGACCAGACCGCCATCATCTGGGAAGGCGACAATCCTTACGACGACAGGAAGATCACCTATAACGAGCTTTATGCGCATGTCTGCCGCTTCGCCAATGTGTTGAAGAAGCATGGCGTCAAGAAGGGCGACCGCGTCACCATCTACATGCCGATGATCCCGGAAACGGCCTATGCGATGCTTGCCTGCACGCGTATCGGCGCCATCCATTCGGTCGTCTTCGGCGGCTTCTCGCCGGACGCTCTCGCTGGCCGCATCGATGACTGCAAGTCGACCATCGTGATAACCGCCGACGAAGGCCTGCGCGGCGGCAAGCCGATCCCGCTCAAGGACAATACCGACAAGGCGATCGACATCGCCGCCAGGGCCGGCACCAAGGTCGAGAACGTCGTGGTGGTGCGCCGCACCGGCGGCAAGACCGGCTGGGTGCCGGGGCGCGACGTCTGGTACCATGACGAGGCGGCGACCGTTAAGGCCGACTGCAAGCCGGAGAAGATGAAGGCGGAAGACCCGCTGTTCATCCTCTACACCTCGGGTTCGACCGGCAAGCCGAAGGGCGTGCTGCACACCACCGCCGGCTATCTCGTCTATGTCTCGATGACGCACCAATATGTCTTCGACTACCATGACGGCGACATCTACTGGTGCACGGCCGATGTCGGCTGGGTCACCGGCCACAGCTACATCGTCTACGGGCCCCTGGCCAACGGCGCCACGACGCTGATGTTCGAAGGCGTGCCGAACTATCCCTCGCAGTCGCGCTTCTGGGAAGTGATCGACAAGCACCAGGTCAACATCTTCTACACCGCGCCGACGGCGCTGCGCGCGCTGATGGGCGCCGGCGACGCCCATGTGAAGAAGACCTCGCGCAAGTCGCTGCGCGTGCTGGGCACGGTCGGCGAGCCGATCAACCCGGAGGCCTGGGAGTGGTATTACAACGTCGTCGGCAACGCCAAGGTGCCGATTGTCGACACCTGGTGGCAGACCGAGACCGGCGGCATCATGATCACGCCCCTGCCGGGCGCCACCGACCTCAAGGCCGGCTCCGCCACTCGGCCCTTCTTCGGCGTCAAGCCGCAGCTTGTCGACGGCGACGGCAAGGTGCTGGAAGGCGCCACCGACGGCAATCTCTGCATCACCGATTCCTGGCCGGGCCAGATGCGCACGGTCTATGGCGACCACGACCGTTTCGTGCAGACCTATTTCTCGACCTACAAGGGCAAGTACTTCACCGGCGACGGCTGCCGCCGCGACGCCGACGGCTATTACTGGATCACCGGCCGCGTCGACGACGTCATCAATGTTTCCGGCCACCGGATGGGCACGGCCGAGGTCGAATCGGCGCTGGTCAGCCATGACCAGGTCTCGGAGGCCGCCGTCGTCGGCTACCCGCACGACATCAAGGGCCAGGGCATCTATTGCTATGTCACGCTGATGGCAGGCACCCAATCGAGCGAGGATCTGCGCAAGGAGCTGGTGTTGCATGTCCGCAAGGAGATCGGCGCCATCGCCACGCCCGACAAGATCCAGTTCGCGCCCGGCCTGCCGAAGACCCGTTCGGGCAAGATCATGCGGCGCATCCTGCGCAAGATCGCCGAGGACGATTACGGCGCGCTCGGCGACACCTCGACGCTCGCCGATCCGGCCGTGGTCGACGATCTCGTCGCCAACCGGCAGAACAAGAAGGGCTGATGGCCGGCGAGCCGATCCTTGGCACCGTCAGCCAGCTCTGGCGCTATCCGGCGAGCTCGCTCGCCGGCGAGCCGCTTGATGCCGTCTCCGTCGGACTGAAGACCGTCGACGGCGACCGTTTGTTCGGACTGGTCGATGCGTCCGACGGCGAGATCGCCAGGCCCGACCGCGAGGCCAGATGGCACAAGGTGCCGCTGATCCGCACCCGGTTGACCGAAGCCCCTCTGAGCAAGGAATGGCGGCTGGAAGTCGCCGTGCCCGGCGGCGGCTGGCTGCCGGCGCCCGATCCTGAAAGCGACCGCGCAGTCTCCGCCTTTCTCGGCTTCGACGCCTCGATCCGGCCGTTCGGCGCGGAGAATGCGGCGCCCGGCTATGCCGGCCCGCTGACCGAGGCCCGCTATGCCAAGGCGCCGATCCATCTGCTCACCACCGCCTCGCTGTCCCGGCTGAAGGCGCTGCACCCCGAAGGCGTGCCCGATCCGCGCCGTTTCCGGCCCAACATCGTCGTCGACATGGCGCCGGTCGAAGGCGCCTTTCCCGAAACGGAGTGGATCGGCAGGAAGCTCGCGATCGGCGAATTGCTGCTCACCGTCTCCGAACCCTGCCGCCGCTGCGGCTTCACCATCATCGCCCAGGACGGCTTCGACACCGATCCCGGCATCCTGCGCAACCTGGTGCGCCACAACGCCCACAATCTCGGCGTCTACTGCACCGTCGACCGGCCCGCGCGGATCGAAGTCGGCGCGCCGATGCGCTTGACAAACTGAGGCGGGCCAGACCTACCGATACAGATCAGCCCGCGTTGGCGGCAGTCCGCTCGGGCCGCGGGCGCGCCTGGTGGCGACGGTCTGGAAGATCTGCGCCGAGGCACGCTCGAAAGTGATCGAGCAGCCCGTCAGATAGAGCAGCCACAGCCGCGCCTTGGGCTCGCCCACCTCGGCGACCGCCTCGTCGAAGCGCGCATTGAGGCGCTCCGCCCACAGGCGGCAGGTTCGCGCATAATGCTCGCGCAGGTTCTCCACGTCGTACACGAGGAAGCCGTGCGCCTCGAGATTCCCGAGCGTCATGCCGATCGTGTCGAGCTCGCCGCCGGGGAAGATGTATTTGATCAGCGCCTTGTATTCCGGCCCCTTGCGCAACGTCTTCCTGATGTCGCCCTTGCTGCGCCTGGTGATGGCGTGGTGCAGATAGATCCCGCCAGGCTTCAGCAAACGGTGGACGGCCGAGAAATAGGCTGCGTGGTTGGCAAGGCCCATATGCTCGAACATGCCGATCGACGAGATCTTGTCGAAAGTGCCTGAGAGTTCGGCATAGGATTTTATCTCGATGGTGATGCGATCCTCCAGCCCCTCGGCACGGATGCGCTCGCGGGCGAGGTCGGTCTGGGCTTGCGACAGCGAGACGCCGTGGCCGAAAACACCGTAGTTCTTCGCCGCATGGATAAGCATCGCGCCCCAACCGCAGCCGATGTCGAGCAGTCTTTCGCCGGGCTTCAGCCTGAGCTTGCGGCAGATATGGTCGAGCTTGTCGGCCTGCGCCTGGTCGATGGAGTTGGCGAAATCCTGGAAATAGCCGCAGCTATAGACCATCCGCTCGTCGAGGAAGAGCCGGTAGAAATCATTCGAGATGTCGTAATGATGCTGGATCGCCTCCTTGTTCGATCCGCTGACGAAAGGCTTGCGGCCGGAAAGATCGCTGCGCGCCGTCATCTGCTTGCGCGAAAACAGTACTGCCGGCAGGTCACGCAGAATCGCCAGCTTGGGCAGGGATTTGATCTGCGTCTTGAGCTTGCCTTGCGAAGGCAGGGCATAGAAATCGAACAGCGTGCCTTCTTCGATATCGACGGTCTTGGAAATCCACATCTCCACCAGCGTCGAGAAGGTCGGCCGGCGAACCAATTGCCAGACGATATCCTGATCGTTGATGGCAAGCACCGGGCCGCTGGCGGGTCCGATCCGCTCGCCGGTCCACAGCCTGACCGCAAAACCCGGCTTCAGCGTTTCGACGACCTTGCGCACGATCCGCGCGGCTCTGTCGGCGGCGTCCATTTCCACCTCCCGATATGTCGCATCCCGCCCCCGTTCCCAAAGCCACTGTCGTCCACCGGCCTGTGGACCGCAATCCTGAACTGTTGCGCAAAAGCACCGCAAGAGCGGGTTTCCCGGCTCGAGGCATAGCCGTTCCGTCGCGTCATCTTGTCTTTCGTCGCGACACACCCCATCATCTGGGTGTGTTCAACGAACCGAAAGGAGGTGATCCGATGTCGAGTGATTTCGTTTTCCATAACGTGAGCTCTGCGGATTGCACTTCCGGGAAGCAGTCTTCCCGTTAAGGCGCGAGACGCGCGGCAGGTAGCCCGGAGGGGCTGCTGCCAGGAGCCGCGTCATGGACGGAAACACGGAAGGCCGCCGGCTTCGTCAAGAAGCGGCGGCCTTTTCCTTTGTGGTTCACTGCGTCAGCGCGACTTTTTCGGTGTTGCGGATGATTTCCTGGAAGGCAGCATCCAACTCCGCTCCGGTGGACGCTTCGAAATAATGCTTGTTGGCGGAGGAGGTATCCTTCGACGAACAATTCCTCAGCACCGCCTTCGCCTGGTCCCGCTCGGTTGCCGACATGTCCTTGTCGTTCAGATCGAAGCCGATGGTGAAAACCTCGATGCCGTCATCTTTCATGTTGCCGCACAGAGTTTGAGCGTTGCCGCGCGCGAGATTGCCCTGGCTATTGTAGTTGCCACCCGCGCTAGCGAAAGCGGTATTGAACTGGCCGTCGGTCATCAGGATAGCGACCTTGGCAATCTTGTTCGCATTGCTGTCCGAGGGGCCGCTGCCTAGGCCGGCATTCTTGATCACCGTGCGCCACTGCGGCGACAGCATGTAATAGGTCCACTGGACGGCGATCGCGCCGGCCGTGTAGCCATCCGCCTGGAAGTCGTCGATCGAATCGAGCAATGCGCTGGAATCGGCGGTAAGCGGGATCACCGCAGCGGTGGGGCATTTGTTCATCCCTGAGCCGCCCAGATGATCGTCCCGGTTGACCAGCGCATAATATTTCTTGCCATTCTTGTCCGTGCGAAGCGTCTCGGGGCCGTCGGCGCTGAAATCCGGATTGCCGTTTTTGTCCTTACGCTCTGTGGCACAATTATCGGGGCGGGGCGTCGCCGCGCCGACAATGGAGACATAGTCACTGAACGACGGCAGCAATTTGCTGTTCGTCTTGGCGACCAGAAGCGTGCTGCCGGCAACGGGAGGCAGATCCGAGCCTCCTTGGTTCTCGACATAGACATTTTCCGCAAGCTTGCCAGCGTTCACGGCAGACGCATAGGGCACAAGCGCGACGCGGACGCGAGGGTTCTTTGGGTCCTGGTTCTGAAGCATCGTCTGGACGGCGTTTTTCGCCGCCGCTTTCAGGTCACCGATCTTGTCGACCTTGCCTTTTTTCGCCATCGACCCCGTTATGTCGAGCATCATCGCGACCTCGATTTGCTTGTCCGAATAGAGCGCAGTGGTCGAGGACGTCACGCGTTGCATGTCGCCGATGCTGAACAGCGGAAAATATAGGCTGACATCGGTGTGCACATCGGCCCTTACGGTGTTGGCCGTCCTGTCGACGATCAGCTTGTCCAGAACGATCTCGTCGGCCTGCAGGATGCCGGCCGCGCTGTTGGCGTCGAGAAACGCCTGCACCATTTTGTTGGCATCCGCCTCCTTGATGACGCCGAGGGTGAGATCGCGGGCCGTCGAGGTCACAGCGGCGTCGACGACGCCCTGCAGGCTCGACCTCGCATTGTAGAGTTGCGAGATGTTGACCGCGAATCCCACCCCCAGCGCGAGGACCGATGCGGCAGCTCCGAACAGAACCGCGAAATTGCCTTCGCGATTGCGGGTAAAGCCGTCCACCCCACGAACGACACCTCTGACCTGCCGCATCCCTTCCGCCTCCACCGTCTGCGGCTCCGTGCCGCTCGGCAAAGGCGTTGCAGGATTCTGGCCAGACCCGGCCGTCCGCCGTCGAAAGACGCTTAACCGGCAGTTAATTCATTGTTTTTGCTATCCTTTCGCAAATTTGAAGGTGAACGGAAAGTAAATGAAAATGCCTTGGAGAAATGACCTTCATGAAGCGCTTACCATGATCTCGAAGCCTGTCGCGGCCGTTCTCTCTTCGGCACAATCGAGCTGTGCCGAAGCGGGTCAGCGGCTGCCGTGAAACAGGCGCAGCGCAGGGGTCTGTTGAGATTCAGGTCAGGCCGGGTCGAGAAGGGCGGCTTCCGAGAACCGGCCGACGCCGGCCGTAGCCTTCATAGAGCGGATACGCTTGTGAGGGCTTCGGCCGGCGAAGGCCGGAGCGGAGCGTACTTAAAGTACGTGAGCACCCGCCATTCGCAGGCCGGGCTCACCTGAATGTCAACAGACCTATGCCAGCATCTGCGCGCTGACCGTCCGGTCGACGCCATGATGCGGAGGATTGAAGCGGTTGCCTTCCTGCTCGTAGGTCCAGACCTTGAACAGGGCGA
This sequence comes from Mesorhizobium vachelliae, assembly GCF_033977325.1. NCBI lineage: Bacteria > Pseudomonadati > Pseudomonadota > Alphaproteobacteria > Hyphomicrobiales > Phyllobacteriaceae > Mesorhizobium > Mesorhizobium vachelliae. The sequence goes on along the minus strand of NZ_JAVIIR010000003.1, from coordinate 423,723 downwards.
GCCGGTGCGGGCCGAAGCTGTGCAGCAGCGGCACGTCGGTAGCGTCGCGGCCGCGCGCGATGACGACCCGGCCGATGCGGGGCCGGTTGTGGCGCGGATCGAACGTGTACCACTTGCCGTCGAGGAAGACTTCCATCCAGGCCGAGAAGTCCATCGGCGCCGGGTCGGCCGGCACGCCGATATCGCCGAGATAGCCGTTCACGTAGCGCGCCGGAATATTCATGCAGCGGCAAAGCGTGATCGCCAGATGCGCGAAATCGCGGCACACTCCGACGCGCTCCTCATGCGCCTGGGCGGCCGTGCGGGTGGCGCGCGCATAGCCGTAGCCGAAGGAAAGCCGGCTGTTGACGTAATCGACGATCGCCTGGACACGCGCCCAGCCCGGCGGCAAATGGCCGAAAAGCCGCCAGGCGATGTTGCTGAGGTGGTCGGTCTCGCAGTAGCGGCTGCCGAGCAGATAGACCAGCACGTCGTCGGGCAGGTCCGCCACCGGCGTTTCCCGCGCCAGCGTGTTGACCTCGTCGGTCTCGCCGCTGTCCTCGACCGCCGCGTCGTAGAGGATGCGGAAGTTGCCTTCCGGCGCCGTGAAGCGACGGCAGATATTGCCGTGGCGGTCGCGATAGGTCCGGGTCGGTACCGAGGGCGAGGTGAGAACCCGCGTCTGCCGCTTGATGCTCGCGTGGCGGTCGGGATGGATGTCGAGAAGCGAGATGATCGGCGTCACCGCCGCGCATTCGATGGCGATTTCATAGCCGAGCCGGATCAGCATCGCATTTCCCCCACCGTGACTTTGGAAGACTGCCCGTTCAACGCCGCGAACCGGAGCTTGTTCCAGCGTCCGAGTCGAAATGGCGGCGGGTAGTGTCTCAGGTTGGTCGCGATCTGCACGATCTGGTGCGACTTCAGGACGCTGTTGCGCTTAAGCCAGGCAAGCGCGGCCTCTACAAAAGAGACGCAACATCTAGCCGTCGTCTTCGATAGTGCCGCCAACCTTATCTCGCAGCAATCGCAGCAGGCGCAATACGACCTGATCTTTCGAATGGTGCCGGCCGCTAACATCGACTTGGACATCCCCGTTGGCTTCCAAGCTGACGTAGGCGATGGCGTCGCTTCCGCCTAATGTAGGTAGCAGCCAAGGATGCCGTCGGCCGGGGAGTTGTCGGTCCAACTCCGCTTCGGTTTGGACCTTCCCTTTTGTCCCAACCAAGAAATATGACTTCATGCATTTTGATAGGCCGACCGGTCCGAAATTTCAAACTGAGACCCTACCTGGCGGCGTCTCGCCTTCTCAGGCGATGCTGCCCGGTCTAAACTGGGCTTTGCGTTTCGCCTCTCCCCGAAAACGATTCTCCAGGACATCCGATGTTTGCAGGCTCAAAATTCGCCGCCTTCCTATTCGACATGGACGGCACGGTGCTCAACTCGATCGCCGCGGCGGAACGAGTGTGGACGGCATGGGCAAACCGGCATGGCCTCGATGTGGCGGCTTTCCTGCCGACGATCCATGGCAGGCGCGCGCGAGAGACGATCGCCGCGCTCAAGCTTCCGGGCGTCGATCCGCTGGCGGAGGCGGATTTGCTGCTCAAGGCCGAAGCCGACGATCTCGAAGGCATCGTCCCGATCCCCGGCGCCGTCGCATTCCTCGAATCGCTGCCGCCGGAGCGCTGGGCGATCGTCACCTCGGCGCCCCGCGAGCTGGCGCTGCTGCGCATCAAGGCGGCCGGCATCCCGGTTCCCGCCATGATGGTCACGGCCGAAGATGTCACCCATGGCAAGCCGGCGCCGGACTGCTTCCTTCTGGCGGCACGGCGTCTAGGCGTCGAGGCTGGCGATTGCCTGGTCTTCGAGGATGCGCCAGCAGGCATCGCGGCGGGCGAGGCGTCCGGCGCGTCGGTGATGGTGATCAGCGCCACCCACGTCCACCCGCTCGCCACGCCGCATCCGGCAATCAGTTCCTATGACGAAATCGGCATTGCGCTGGACGACAGTGGCTGGATCGCGCTCGCGCCGGAGCGTGCCGTTGCTTAGAAGTCGCTGGTGAGACCCTTGACCTCCCAGTCGCCATAGCGGCCGGGTTCCTTGCCACCGCGACCGCCAATTTCCTTCGGCAGTTGCGCCTCCGCCGTTCGGTAGTTCCGGCGACGCGCTTCGGCTTCGGCCAATGCTCGCTGCGCCGCGGGCGTCAGCTTTTTTTGCGGCTCTTCGGTCGTTGCAACCGCTTCGGTTTTGCTTGGTTCTTCGGTCATGCGATACTCCCGCCGATTGAAACGAAGACCGGCGTCTCCCATCATATAGCCATGATGACAGAAGGATCGACCCCTATTAATGAGCATCGGAATATCCCGAAAACCGGATTCCACTTTTCGGTCCGATGCTCTGGCCACCAGCCCAGACGGATGAAACGATGAACACGCTTCGCACCGCAATGCTTCTTGCCGCGATGACGGCGCTGTTCATGGGCGTCGGCTATCTGATCGGCGGCTCGGGCGGCATGGTCATCGCGCTTTTGATCGCCGCCGGCACCAATCTGTTCAGCTATTGGAACGCCGACAAGATGGTGCTGTCGATGAACCGCGCCGTCGAGGTCGACGCGAAGAACGCGCCCGAATATTACGCGATCGTCCAGGCGCTGGCCAAGCAGGCCGGCCTGCCGATGCCGAAGACCTATCTGATCGACAACCCGCAGCCCAACGCCTTCGCCACCGGCCGCAATCCCGAGAACGCCGCGGTGGCCGCGTCCACCGGCCTGCTCGAGCGGCTCTCTCACGAAGAGGTCGCGGCGGTGATGGCGCATGAGCTTGCCCATGTGCAGCATCGTGACACGCTGACCATGACGATCGTGGCGACGCTTGCCGGCGCCATCTCGATGCTCGGCAATTTCGCCTTCTTCCTCGGCGGCAGCCGGGAGAACAACAATCCGTTCGGCTTTGTCGGCGTGCTGGTGGCCATGCTGGTCGCGCCCTTCGCCGCCATGATCGTGCAGATGGCGGTGAGCCGCACGCGCGAATACGAGGCCGACCGGCGCGGCGCCGAGATCTGCGGCAATCCGCTGTGGCTGGCCTCGGCGCTGGGCAAGATCGCGCGCGGTGCCGAACAGATCCCCAATGAGGATGCCGAGCGCAACCCGGCGATGGCGCATCTTTTCATCATCAACCCGCTGCATGGCGAGCGCATGGACAATCTGTTCTCGACCCATCCGAACACCGAGAACCGCATTGCGGCGCTGCAGGAGATGGCGCGCGCCATGGGCGGCGCATCGCCTGCCGCACGGCGCGAGGCACCGGCGCCGACCGCCGCCGATGAGACGTCAGCCGGTCCGTGGGGCAAGGCGGCTAAGCCCGCCCCGCCCGCCGAGCCGGCGCCGCCGAAAGCCAATCCCTGGGGCCGTAACCCGACCGGACCGCGCAATGCCGGGCGCAAGGGTCCCTGGTCGTGAGGAGAAGAGGCAATATCTCGCTGGCGCAAATGCGTGATCTTTGCGCCATCTATTGGAACCCTATCGGCATACCGATGGCGAACCTGGCGACATCGAGTGAACCACGATCCCGGCCGCTTCCAGAGGACGAATATGATGCGTATCTGCTCCATGTTATCCGGCTCGTGAGCGATGACGCCTCACCATCGCAAATCATGGACTATCTAAGCACCGTGGAGAAAGAGTACATCGAGTTGACCTCTCCCCGAGGGAGCAAGGATGCTTTCGTCAACGCCGTGTTCGAACTAGCCAAGCAAATACCCACGAAATGAAGCCCGTAAAAAGCCAGGCTTTTGAGGTAGCCGGCCTTGCCGCGCGCAAGGCGGCGGCGCGCCTGCTGGCCGCCGTCATCGACGCACGTACGCCGCTGGACGGGTTGACCGACAACGAGCACGGCCACCCGCAATACAAGGCGCTGGACGGCCGCGACCGCGCGCTGGTGCGCGCCATCCTGGTCACTGCGCTGCGCCATCGCATGACCATTGCTGGACTGCTGTCAAAGCGGCTGGAAAAGCCGTTGCCGGCCAACGCCACGGCGCTCTCGCATATCCTCAACGTCGCCGCCGCGCAGATCCTGTTCCTCGACGTTCCCGACAGCGCCGCCGTCGACCTTGCCGTCACCCACGCCAAGTCCGACCCGCGAACACAGCGTTTCTCCGGCCTCGTCAACGGCGTGTTGCGTTCGCTGGCGCGTGCCAAGGAGGCCGAGCTCGCCCCGACGCTGGCCGCCACCAGCGAGGCGCCGCAATGGTTTTCGGAGCGGCTGACCGCCGCCTATGGAGCGGATAGAGCGCACGCCATCCTCGCCGCGCATCGCCACGAGGCGCCGGTCGATTTCACGGTCAAGGCCGATCCGGCGCTCTGGGCCGAGCGCCTCGGCGGCATCGTGCTGCCGACCGGCACGGTACGCGTCGAGAAGCTGGCCGCCAACGTCACCGACCTGCCCGGTTTCGCCGACGGCGCCTGGTGGGTGCAGGATACGGCCGCCAGCCTGCCCGCGCGCCTGTTCGGCGATATCCGTGGACACCGCGTCGCCGACCTGTGCGCCGCGCCCGGCGGCAAGACAGCGCAGCTCATCCTGGCCGGCGCCGAGGTGACCGCGGTCGATACCTCCAAGAACCGGCTGACGCGGCTGAAGCAGAATCTCGATCGCCTTGGCCTGGCCGCCGAACTCGTCCAGACCGACCTTCTGGATTACCGGCCGGCGCAATTGTTCGACGCCGTGCTGCTCGACGCGCCCTGCTCCTCCACCGGCACGGTGCGCCGCCACCCTGATGTGCCATGGACCAAGACCATGGCCGATGTCGAAAAGCTCGCCGACCTGCAGCGCCGGCTGCTTGCCCATGCCGTCAGCCTCGTCAGGCCCGGCGGCCGCATCGTCTTTTCCAACTGCTCGCTCGATCCGCTGGAAGGCGAAGAGCTTTACCGGGCCTTCCTTACCGAAACGCCCAGTGTGGTCGCCGATCCGATCCGGCCCGGCGAGTTCGCTGGCATCGATCCGTTCCTGACCCCGCAGGGGACATTGCGCACCACGCCAGCCGATCTGGCCCTGGGATCGCCGGGGATTTCAGGCCTGGACGGCTTCTTTGCAGCGCGGATGAAGCGGGCGGATTGAGGCGTTATTTCATAAAACTTGCTGACTTTTTTAGGGACGGCACGGGCAAAGCGGCGTGAAGCGGTTCACTTCGGCGAAATCCGCCTTCGCATAAATTCTTGAATCGCATAAGCTTGTGCTTGGGTAATGGGGACATCAGGAGGGCTATTGGCACTTGTTGCCGGCAGCACGACACGTCTATGGACGCTTGTCGCGAAGGAGTTCTGGCGCAAGACGCGCCGGCGTTTGCGCGCCGGTCCGGTCTATCGCTGGCGCTATTCCGGCCGCACGCCCGAACGTGTCCTGATCGCCCCGCCCGACCTGCGGCTCGCCGATCCGCAGATCGCGCTGGAGATCTATTACGGCCGCTATCCGCTGTCCGGCCATCTGGTTGAGACCGGTGGCAGGTCGCCCTTCCAGCTCGACGTGCCCAATCGCGGCTGGGCGAAGTCGCTGCATGGCTTCCGCTGGCTGCGTCATATGCGCGCCACCGGCACCGAGCTCGCCGCCGCCAATGCCAGGGCGCTCGTGACCGACTGGATCGCCATGCACGGCAACCAGATTTCTGGCATCGCCTGGGAGCCGGGAACGACCGCCAAGCGGGTGATCGCCTGGCTGCAGCATTCCTCGGTGGTGCTGCAAGGCGCCGAATTCCCCTTCTATCGCGCCTTCCTCAAATCGCTCGCCGTGCAGATCCGTTACCTGCGCTCGATGGCGCGCGGGATGCCGGATGGCGAGGGCAGGCTGCGCGCCCGCATCGCCCTTGCCTTCGCCGCCTTGTCCTTGCCGGCGCCAGCCTCGGCGCTGCGCGCCGCGACGCGCAATCTGGCCGAGGAGCTCGACCGCCAGATCCTGCCCGACGGCGGCCACATCTCGCGCAACCCGATGGCGGTGCTGGAGCTGCTGGCCGACCTTCTGCCACTGCGCCAGACCTATGCCAACCAGGCCGAGGCGCCGCCGGCGGCCCTGATCGGCGCCATCGACCGCATGCTGCCAGCGCTGCGCTTCTTCCGCCACCAGGACGGCAGCCTCGCCCGCTTCAACGGCATGGGCGCCACCATCCATGACCGCATCGCCACGATCATGCGCCATGACGACACGGTGGGGGCGCCGCTGCTGCACGCGCCGCATTCCGGCTACGAGCGACTGTCGATGGGCGGCGTGACGGTGATCGCCGACACTGGCCTGCCACCGCCGGTCGACGTCTCCAACGCAGCACATGCCGGCTGCCTCGCCTTCGAGCTTTCCTCCGGGCGCCAGCACTTCATCGTCAATGCCGGCATCGACACTTACGGCGCCCCGGAATTCCGGCCGCTGGCCCGCGCTACCGCCGCGCATTCCACCGTCACCATCAACGACACCTCCTCGGCGCGCTTCAGCCACTCGTTGCGTGTCAGCGACCTTTTGGGCTCGCCGCTGATCGGCGGCCCGCAGCATGTGCCCTGCAAGCGCCTCGATCAGAAGGGCATGCATGGTTTCGTCGCCCGCCACGACGGCTATGTCCAGCAATTCGGCTTCCTGCATGAGCGCGAGCTGAAGCTCGGCACGAACGGCAACGTGCTTGCCGGCCGCGACCGTTTCCTGCGCCCGGGCGGCGGAGCAATCCGCAACAACGGCCGCGACTTCGTCACGGTGCGCTTCCACATCCACCCCGACATCAACCTGCTGCAGGACGGCTACGATCGCCTGGCCCTGGCAGCCGCGCAAGGCGACACCTGGGTTTTCACTTGCGCCGAAGTGGTGCCGGAGGTCGAGGAATCGATCTATTTCGCCGGCCTGAGCGGCCCGCGCCGCACCCGCCAGATCGTGCTCGCCTTCAAGGCCTCGGAGATTGCCGAGGTCCACTGGCAGCTGACCCGCACCGATATCGCCGGCTATCCCGAGAACAACTGAGCCGGTCCGGCAAACGCAGCTGCGCGCCTGATCCTGGACTCACTTGATTTCCGGGGCTCATATGATAGGGCCGGCCAACGTCCCCTTCCAACAGCCCTGAAAGGCCGCCCGCCATGGCCGTGCCCACAAAGAACATTCCGGCGCCCGACCTCGTTCCGGTGCGCCGCGCGCTGCTTTCCGTCTTCGACAAGACCGGCCTGGTCGATTTCGCCAAAGCGCTCGCCGCTGCCGGCGTCGAGCTGGTCTCGACGGGCGGCACGGCCAAGGCCATCGCCGGCGCGGGCCTGGCGGTGCGCGACGTTTCCGACCTCACCGGCTTTCCCGAGATCATGGACGGGCGGGTGAAGACCTTGCATCCGTCGGTGCATGGCGCGCTGCTCGGTATCCGCGACGATGCCGAGCACGTGAAGGCCATGCACGACCATCACATCGAGCCGATCGATCTCGTCGTCTGCAATCTCTATCCGTTCGAGGAGGTCCGCCGCTCCGGCGCCGGCTATGCCTCGATCGTCGAGAACATCGACATCGGCGGGCCGGCGATGATCCGCGCCTCGGCCAAGAACCACGCCTATGTCGCCATCGTCACCGATCCGGCCGACTATGCTTCGCTCATCAACGCGCTGGAGATGAATCTGGGCTCGCTGTCGCTCGACTTCCGCAAGATGCTGGCGGCCAAGGCCTTTGCCCGCACCGCCACCTATGATGCGGCGATCTCCGGCTGGTTCGCCGAGGCGCTGGAGATCGAGCACCCGACATGGCGCGCCTTCGGCGGCCGGCTCGACCAGGTGATGCGCTATGGCGAGAACCCGCATCAGGGCGCGGGCTTCTACCTTTCGGGCGACAAGCGGCCGGGCGTGGCGACGGCAAGGCAATTGCAGGGCAAGCAGCTCTCCTACAACAACATCAACGACACCGACGCCGCCTTTGAGCTGGTCGGCGAGTTCGACCCCGCCCGCTCGGCGGCGATCGCCATCATCAAGCACGCCAACCCTTGCGGCGTTGCCGAAGGTGAAACGCTGAAGGCGGCCTATGCCAAGGCGCTGGCCTGCGACCCGGTCTCGGCCTTTGGCGGCATCGTCGCCATGAACCGCGTCCTCGACGCCGAGGCGGCGGAGGAGATCGTCAAGACCTTCACCGAGGTCCTCATCGCGCCCGAGGCGACCGACGAAGCCGCCGCGATCGTCGCGGCGAAGAAGAATTTGCGCCTGCTGGTCACCGGCGGCCTGCCGGACCCGCGAGCCGCCGGCACGACGGTCAAATCCGTCGCCGGCGGGTTGCTTGTGCAAAGCCGCGACAACGCCGTGGTCGACGATCTCGAGCTGAAAGTGGTGACCAAGCGCGCGCCGACGCCGGCCGAACTGGCCGACCTCAAATTCGCCTTCCGCGTCGCCAAGCACGTGAAGTCCAACGCCATCGTCTATGCGAAAGACGGGGCGACGGTCGGCATCGGCGCCGGCCAGATGAGCCGCGTCGATTCCTCGCGCATCGCCGCCCGCAAGGCGCTGGATGCAGCAGAGGCGGCGGGCCTCGCCGAACCGCTGACCAAGGGTTCGGTCGTCGCGTCCGACGCCTTCTTCCCCTTCGCCGACGGACTGCTGTCGGCGATCGAAGCCGGCGCCACCGCCGTCATCCAACCCGGCGGCTCGATGCGCGACGACGACGTGATCGCCGCCGCCGATAAGCACGGCATCGCCATGGTGTTTACGGGCGTAAGGCATTTCCGGCATTGAGCGCCGTCTTCCCCTTCTCCCCTTGTGGGAGAAGGAGAAAGCGCTACCGCTTGTCCGCCGGGTAGGGCGTCTCCACCAAAATCGCCATGCCGAAGCCGAGGAACAGGATGATCGCCGCCATGCCGAGCCGTGGTGAATCGCTCATGGTGGTGATGGTCGCCACCATGAATGGCGCCAGGAAGCTGGTCGCCCGGCCCGCCAGCGCGTAGATGCCGAAATAGCGGCCGGACTCGGCGGCGGTGACGCTGCGCGCCATGTAGGATCGCGACGAGGCCTGCACCGGGCCGAAGGCGAGCCCGATCAGCAGGCCGTAGAGGATGTACGCCTTTTCGGCTGCTGTGCCGAACAGGCCGCCGGAATCGGCTATCGACAGCGGAATCAGGCCGAGCAGCGTGAAACCCGGCCCGGTCGAGACGACGCCGATGGTGGCGACAGACAGCATGACCAGCGCGATCAGCACCACCGCCTTGGAGCCCAAGGCCGTATCCAGCCGTGCCGCGATCCAGCAGCCGAAGATGGCGACGATGTTGAGGATGATGCCGAACAGGCCGATCTCGGTGATCGACCAGTGGAACATACCCGCCGCGAAAGTGCCGCCGAGCGCCAGCAGCGCATTGACGCCGTCCTGGTAGATCATGCGGGCGAGCAGGAAGCGCAGGATGCCGCGGCGCTGGCGCACCTCGGCAAGCGTCGACTTCAACTCGGACAGGCCCTCGCGCACCGCCGGGCCGATCGGGATTCCCTTGGTGGCGTCGGGCGTGAAGAAGAACATCGGCAGGATGAACAGGAAATACCAGCCGGCCGACATCGGCCCGGTGAAGCGCGCGTCCTCGCCGAGCTTTGGATCGAGGCCGAACAATGGATCGAGGCCGATGAGCGTCTTGCCAGTTTCGAGATTGCCGGCCAGGAAGAGCACGACGAAGATCAACGCGATCATGCCGCCGAGATAGCCGAGCCCCCAGGCCATGTTTGAGATCTTGCCGATCTCTTCCTTCGGCACCAGCCTTGGCATCATGGAATCGTTGAACACGGTGGAGAATTCGGCCGCCACCGAGGCCAGCGAGAACAAAAGCACGACCAGGAACAGGTTCGAGCCCGGTGCCGCGAACCACAGCAGGCTGAGGCTGACGATCTTGATCGTCGCGAAGAACGCGATCCACGGCTTGCGCGGCCCGGTCTGGTCGGCGATCGAGCCGAGCACCGGCGACAGCACCGCGATGACCAGGCCCGCCGCGGCAATCCCATAGCCCCACGCCGCTTGTCCGGCGGTCGGGTCGCTAGCCATGCGCGAGACGAAATATGGCCCGAAGATGAAGGTGGTGACAACGGTGAAGAAAGGCTGCGCCGCCCAGTCGAAGAACATCCAGCCCCAGATGCCGCGCCCAGATGCCCGCTGCACTGTCTCTACTGCCGCCATGCTTTCTCCCCTGGCATCGCTCGCGCCGGCGTCATGTCTGCATGTTTTCAGGCAGCGATGCAAATGAACAAGCCCGGTTCCTCGCCCCACGCAGTGGGGAGAGGTGTCTCGGCGAAGCCGAGACGGAGAGGGGAATGCGTCTGCCTATGGCAGGTTGATCCTGCAAAGAAGGGCTCCGCCCTACGAAGCCCCCTCTTCGGCCGCTTCGCGGCCACCTCTCCCCCGCCTTTGGCAGGGGCGAGGAACCAGGCTTTATTCACATCCCCGTCAGGTCGCTCATCAGGCCCGACGCCACCGACAGCCGCGAAACGGTGATGTCGCCGCCTTCGGTCAGCGCCTGCAGCCTCTCGCGGATGCGGGCGACGCGCTCGCCGCCGGCCTCCAGCCACGCCGCGACCGGATCCGCGGCCGTGCTGTAACCGGTAAGCGCCGCCACCGCGATGCCGCGGCGCGCCACGCCGATCGTGTCGGTCGCGCGCGACAGCGCCAGCTGGTCGTAATAGTCCGGCGGCATGATCGAGCGCGCAGCTTCCTCGACGCGCGGGATGCGGAAGGCGTCGCTGACGGCGAAGAAGGCCTTGGCCGCGCTGACGATGTCGGCATTGGCGGTGCGCGCGGTGAGCGCGACGTCCGGGATCAGTTCGGCCACCTCGGCCAGAGCGAGCTGCCCGGCGAGCCTTTCCGGCGCGCCGCCCTTGAACAGGCCATGCCGCCGCTCTTCGATACGCTCGCGCGAGAAGGCTGGCAGCAGCGAGGTAAGCTTCGGCTCCAACGCCTTGCGGGCTTCCTGCAATTCGGCGATGCGCTGGCCGAGCGGCGCCGAGCCCGCATCGTTCTTCAGGTACCAGCCGCTGGTCGCGAAGATGAGCCGGCTGACCGCCTGGTAGAGATCGAGCTGGATCTGGCCGTCGATCTGATTGTCGAGCGCGTCGATCTCCTCATAGAGCGCCGGCAGAGCGAAGCCGTCGCGGACCACGGCGAAGGTGCGCACGACATGGGCCGCGGTACGGCCGGTGGCTTCCTGGAGCCGGTTGACGAAGGACGGGCCTCCGCGGTTGACGAGATCGTTGGCGACGACCCGCGCGATGATCTCGCGCCGCAGCCTGTGGTCGCGGATCTCGCCGGCGAACTTCTTGGCCATGCGCCCCGGGAAATAGCCCATCAGGTCGCGGTCGAAATGCGGATCGTCCGGCACGTCGCTGGCGACGATGTCGGAGAACAGCACGATCTTGGCATAGGCCAGCAGCACGCCGAGCTCGGCTCTCGTCAGCGGCTCGCCGCGCGCCTCGCGTTCGGCAAGGGCGGCCGGCGAAGGCAGCGTCTCGACCGCGCGATCGAGCAGGCCGCGCGCCTCCAGCGCCGTCATGAAGCGCGCCTGGTGCGCGATGTCGGCGAGCCCTCGCTTGCGCGCGAGCGACAGCGCCAGCGTCTGCTGGTAGTTGTTGGAGAGCACCAGCGCGCTCACCTCGTCGGTCATCTCGGCAAGCAGCTTGTTGCGCGCCGGCCGCGCCAGCGAGCCCTTGCGCATGGCCGACGCCAGCGCGATCTTGATGTTGACCTCGACGTCGGAGCAGTTGACGCCGCCCGAATTGTCGATGGCGTCCGAATTGCAGCGGCCGCCATTCATCCCGAACTCGATGCGCGCCCGCTGCGTGACGCCGAGATTGGCGCCCTCGCCGATGACTTTCGCCCGGACATCGAGCGCCGTGACGCGGACGGCGTCGTTGGCACGGTCGCCGACATCCTGATTGCTTTCACCGGAAGCCCGCACATAGGTGCCGATGCCACCGAACCACAGAAGATCGACCGGAGCCTTGAGGATGGCGTTCATGATCTCGACCGGCGTCGCCGTGGTCTTGGACAAGCCGATCGCGGCGGCGGCCGCCTGCGGCAACGTGATCGATTTCTGGTTGCGCGAGACGATGACGCCGCCTTCCGACAGTTTCGACTTGTCGTAGTCCTGCCAGGACGAGCGCGGCAGCGCGAACATGCGCACCCGCTCGGCCATCGAGGCGGCCATGTCCGGATCCGGATCGATGAAGATGTCGCGATGGTCGAAGGCGGCGATCAGCCTGGTCTGCGGCGACAAGAGCATGCCGTTGCCGAACACGTCGCCCGACATGTCGCCGACGCCGACAACGGTGAAGGGCGAGGTCTGGATGTCGCGATTGATCTCGCGGAAATGCCGCTTCACCGCTTCCCAGGCGCCTTTTGCGGTGATGCCCATCTTCTTGTGGTCGTAGCCGGCCGAGCCGCCGCTGGCAAAGGCGTCGTCCAGCCAGAAGTGGTGCTTCTCGGAAATGGCGTTGGCGGTGTCGGAGAAGGTCGCCGTGCCCTTGTCGGCGGCCACGACGAAATAGGGATCGTCGGGATCGCGACGCACCACGCCGGCCGGCGGGATGACGCCGTCGACGCCGATATTGTCGGTGATCGACAAAAGGCTGGAGACGAAGTTCTTGTAGGCCGAAGTGCCGGCCTCGAAGATGGCGTCGCGCCCCGCGCTCATCGGCAGCTTCTTCGGATAGAAGCCGCCCTTGGCGCCGACCGGCACGATGACCGCGTTCTTGACCTGCTGTGCCTTGACCAGCCCCAGCACCTCGGTGCGGTAGTCCTGGGCGCGGTCCGACCAGCGCAGGCCGCCGCGCGCCACGGGGCCGAAGCGCAGATGCACGCCCTCGACCTCGGAGCCGTAGACGAAGATCTCGCGCCATGGCCTGGGCGCCGGCAGGCCTTCGACCGCCTGCGAATCGAGCTTGATCGCCAGCGATTGCCCCTTCGCTTTCGTATCGGCTACGAAATGATTGGTGCGCAGCGAGGCTTCGATGAGGTTGAGGTAGCGGCGGATGATGGTGTCGTCATCGATGTTGGGCACCTCCTCCAGCGCATCCTTGATCTTGGCCTTGAGATGCTTGGCGACGATCACGCCGTCGCCGTCCGCCGTCGGCCCGAGCCGGGCGACGAACAATTCATGCAGGCCGCGCGCGATCTCGGGATAACGGTTGAGCGCCGCGGCAATGAAATCCTGGCTCTGCGGGATGCCGGCCTGCTGCAGGTAACGGCCATAGGCGCGCAGGATGGTGATCTCGCCCGACCACAGGCCGGCGGTCTGCGCCAGGCCGTTATAGCCGTCATTGTCGACATCGCCGCGCCAGACCGAGAGGAACGCGTCCTCGAACAGCGCGCCGCCGTCGGCAAGATCTATTCGCGCGCCGTAGCTGTTCTCCAGCTCCATGTCGTGGATGAAGACGGTGCCGGCCGCGTCGCCACCGACCTCGAAGGTGCGCTCGCTGATGACGCGGAAGCCGATATTTTCCAGCACCGGCACGCGCCGCGACAGCGCCACCGGGCTGCCGAAATGGTAGATCTTCAACGCCGCTTGTTCCGGCTTCTGGTCGGCATGGCGGTAATAGTCGATGGCGATCGGATTGTCGGCGCCGATCTTCGCGATGCGCCCGGCATCGGCCAGCGCCACTGCGGCCGAGAAGGAGTCCCGATAGCTTTCGGGGAAACGCGCCGCGATCGCCTTCAGCGCCGGATCGCTGCCGGCCGCTTCCGCGGCTTCGGAGAGCGCGTCCTCCCAGGTGCGCACGATGTCGCGGATCGCCGCCTCGATCGTCGACTGCTCGACCTTCGGCGTCTTGCCGCCGGAACGGCCGATGATGAAATGCACGCGCGCAAGCCCGCCTTCCGGGAAGGCCGGGTAATAGGCCGACAGCCGGCCCTCGAACACAGTCTTGAGATAGGTGCCGACCTTCTCGCGCACGACGCTGTCGTAGCGATCGCGCGGCACGAAGACCAGGATCGAGACGAAGCGGTCGAATTGGTCGGCGCGCACCAGAGCCCTGACGCGCGGCCGCTCGATGAGCCCCAGGATCGCCGCGGCGTGCTTCCTCAGGATCGGCACCGGAACCTGGAATAGCTCATCGCGCGGATAGCTCTCCAGCACGTTGATCAGGGCCTTGCCCGAATGGTCGTTCGGGTTGAAGCCCGACTTGGCGATGATGGTCTCCGCCTTCGAGCGCAGATACGGGATCTTCATCACCGAGCGCGTGTAGGCGGTCGAGGTGAACAGGCCGACGATGCGCAGCTCGCCCGCCAGCGCGCCTTTCGACGTGTAGGTCTTGACGCCGATGTAATCGAGATAGATGCGCCGATGCACCGACGACTTGGCGTTGGCCTTGGTGACGATCAGCGGCTCCGGCCCGTGCAGGAAGGCACGGATCTCCGGCGTCGTCGTCACTGCTTCCGTGCCGCGCCTCAGCACCAGCACGTCGGGATCCGACAGGATGCCCATGCCGGGCTTCTCGGCACGCTCCAGATTGCCGCTTTCCTCGCCGCCGACATATTTGAACTCGCGCATGCCGAGGAAGGTGAAATTGTCGTCGCGCAGCCATTCGAGGAAGGCGATCGCCTCGGCGACGCTCTTCTTGTCGAGCGGCACGGCCGAATAGCGGAATTCGGAAATCGCCTGGTCGAGACGGGCGAGCATGCGCTTCCAGTCGACGACGGCGGCGCGGACCTGCGAAAGCATCTTGCGCAGCCGCAAGGTGAGGCTTGCCGCCTGGTCGGCGGTCAGCCGCGGGACATGGACATGGACGACGCTTAGCCGGTCTCGCTCGTCATCCTCCTTGCCGCCATCGCCGAGAACCTCGACGACGCCGTTCTTGCCGTGGCGGACGGTTACGATTGGATGGGTGACCAAGGTCGGCTCGCCGCTGACCTCGGTGATTTCGCCGAGGATGGAATCGAACAGGAACGGCATGTTGTCGTTGACGACGGTGATGACCGTGACCGGCCGGCCGCCGCAAGCAACGCCGGAATCCGCCTCGACGGCGACGACGCTTTCGCCTTTCCTATGGCTGGCGACCGCCTGGGCGGCGAGCTCGCCGGCGCGCTCGAGGTCGGCCGCGTCATAAGCCGCGATGTCCTCGGCGGGCGCCCGGGCCAGCAGATAGTCGACAAGCCTCGCGGATTTTTCCTCCGCTTTCGCGGCGGCGGCTTTCTTCTTCGGCTTGGATTTAATGCTGGCCATGACGCTTGGTCCCTCCCGTCCTATGCTTTTGCGACTATCGTAGCAGATGACCGCTGCTTCGCGACAAAGGTTTGACGACGCATTAAAAAATTCGAACCGACGCCGCGCCTTACAGGGAGAACGACCCATGAATGACAGGATTACCGCGCTTGACCTTGTCCAGGCGGAGCTAGGCGAGGCGACGAAGGCCTATTTCGACAAATGCCGCGAGAAGCTCGGCCTCGTGCCCAACGTGCTTCTCGCCTACGCCTTCGACGAGAAGAAGCTGCGCGCCTTCACCGACATGTACAACGACCTGATGCTGGGCGAGTCCAGCCTGTCGAAGCTGGAGCGCGAGATGATCGCCGTGGTCGTCTCCTCGGTCAATCACTGCTTCTATTGCCTGACCGCGCATGGCGCGGCGGTGCGCCAGCTGTCGGGCGAGCCGGCGCTGGGCGAGATGATGGTGATGAATTTCCGCGCCGCCGAGCTCTCGCCGAAGCAGACAGCGATGCTGGAATTCGCCGTCAAGCTGACGGAAGAGCCGGCCAGGATCGTCGAGGCCGACCGCACCGCCTTGCGCCAGGCCGGTTTTTCCGACCGCGACATCTGGGACATCGCCTCGACCGCCGCCTTCTTCAACATGTCCAATCGCGTCGCCGCCGCGGTCGACATGCGGCCGAACCCCGAATACCACGCCATGGCAAGGTGAAGCTCGTTACATCAGACTCAACTTAACATCGATTGCATGTTCGCCGGTTTGGTCCGATGATTAGGATTGCAGCGTAGCTGCATATCCAGGATTGCGGCCCAGCCGCGTATCAACGATTGCAGCGTAGCTGCATATCGGATTGCAGCATGGCTGCACATCAACGATTGCGGCGTAGCCGCGTGCCGGTTCGACGCCGCTGACAACGGAGGAGAACATGACAAAATTTCTCTATGTCTATCATGGCTCCGGCAAGATGCCCGCGACCGAGACCGAACGCAAAGCGGTGACCGACGCCTGGAACGGCTGGTTTGGTAAGCTTGGCAAGTCGGTAGTCGACGGTGGCAATCCGGTCGGCATGTCCAAGACCGTGCTGTCCGGCGGGAAAATCGAGAACAATGGCGGCAGCAATCCGACCGGCGGCTATTCGATCATCGAGGCCAGGGATATCGACGATGCAGCCGAGAAGGCCAAGGGTTGCCCGATGCTTGCAATGCCGAACTGCAGCGTCGAGATCGCGCCGATCATCGAGATGATGTAGCGCTCAAGAACGCGCCGCGATTGCCGCGGCCGCGCCCGCCATCGTCGTGGCGCTGACGCGGTTGGCGATCTTCATGGCGCGCTTGCTCTTCAGGAGCCGGCGCGCCTGCGAAGCGGCGAGCACCCAGCCGAGGTCGATGACGACGAGCACCAAAGCCATGGTCAGCGTCAACTCGACCCAGCCGATAACGCTGACCGAGGCAAGATCGATGATGGTCGGCAGCAGCGCCAGATAGAACATCATGATCTTCGGGTTGCCGAGCGTCACCGCCATGCCGGCAAAGAACAGTTTCAGGGCTGAATCCTCGCGCGGCATCTCGCCTTCCTTGGCCTCGACCGGCGCCGTCCACATCTTGAAGGCCAGATACGCAAGGTAGGCGACGCCCACCCATTTCACGACGACGAAAGCGTAGTGGAAGGTCTGCGCCACGACGGCGAGCCCAAACACCGCCAGCGACAGCCAGATGGCTTCGCCGATCCACATGGCGAGCAGGAATGGGAAGACATCGCGGAACCCCTTCGAGATCACCCGCGCCACGAGTGCTGCGATCGACGGGCCGGGCGAGCCGGCGGCAACGAACAGGGCGGCGGCGAAGATGAGCAGCGAGGCGAGATGCATGGCAGACCTCTTGTGGTGAAGAATTCAAGCCCGAGAGACTAGCGCAACCATCGGGATGACGAAAGTCGGACGGCTTGCCAGCTGGACGCCACGCGGCTAGAAGACCGGACCTTTATCCATTTCGAGCATCACTTTGCCTCAGTAACAGCCGGTCTCGCCAACTCCTCCGAATGCACCGCAGGCGCAGCTTTAGCGGCCCTGCATTTATTCATGTGTTCTTCAGGCGGCGGTTCGAGACCGGTTTGGCATTGCTGAGCCGCTGTCGTGCGCAGTTCCGCGCCGACCGCCTGACACCACCAACGCAGTCTTCGCCACGCCGCGCCCTTATGGGCAACTCGGACATTGCCGGCCTGACGGACTTCCCGACGGGAAGGGCCTACCGGCATGCTCGAACCTTGCGCGTCCGCTGGACGATCGCGCCCGCAACCGCGCCGCGACCTCTAATCAACTGCAACCGCTGCGGCAGCGTCAGATCGTATCAATGCAGCGAAAAATTCCGCGTCAACGCCAACGGCAAGCGCATCGACGTCTGGCTGATCTATCGGTGCGTCGACTGCGACAATTCCTGGAATTTCGCCATCCTGGAACGGCGAGCCCGCCGCGACATCGAGCCGGCGTTGCTTACAGCGCTCGAAAGCAACGATCCGGCCCTCGCCCGCCGCCTTGCGTTCGATGCCGCCGCACTACGCGACAGGGCCGGGCGGATCGAAGAATTTTCCGATGCCACGGTCCGAAAGGAGCTCCTGGACGGCGAGCCGGAAAGCCCGGCCGCGGTCGCGCTTGAGCTTCGGCTCGAGGGCACGACGCCTTTGCGGCTCGACCGCCTGCTTGCCGGCGAGCTTGGCCTTTCGCGATCGAGGCTTCAGGTCCTGGACGACCGAAGGCGGCTGACCATCGAACCGGATGGCGTCAGGGCCTTGCGCAAGCCTGTACGCGATGGCCTGACGGTGCGCCTCGATCTGGCTGGAGAAGCGGATTGCCGCGCTGTCCTGTCGGCAGCGTGCCGCTGAAACGAAAAGAGGGAGCATCCGCTCCCTCTTTTAAACCCTTGGCGGGAAACTTACGCCGCGCCCATCACCTTGGCGGCCTTCTCGAAGCGCTTGCGCTCGTTCGGATCGAGATAGAGCTTGCGGAGCCGGATGGTCTTCGGCGTCACCTCGACCAGCTCGTCGTCCTGGATCCAGGCGAGCGCGCGCTCCAGCGTCATGCGGATCGGCGGGGTCAGCTTCACCGCCTCGTCCTTGCCGGCGGCGCGGATATTGGTGAGCTTCTTGCCCTTGAGCACGTTCACCTCGAGGTCGTTGTCGCGGGAATGGATGCCGATGATCATGCCCTGATAGACCTTGACGCCCGGATCGATGATCATCGGGCCGCGGTCTTCCAGGTTCCACATGGCGTAGGCGACGGACTCGCCCTGCTCGTTGGAGATCAAGACGCCATTGGTGCGGCCGGGCAATTCGCCCTTGTAGGGTTCATAGGCGAAGAACAGCCGGTTCATCACGGCCGTGCCGCGCGTATCGGTCAACAGCTCCGACTGGTAGCCGATCAGGCCGCGCGTCGGCGCGTGGAAGACGAGGCGCTGGCGGTTGCCGCCGGAGGGGCGCAGCTCGACCATCTCGGCCTTGCGCTCCGACATCTTCTGCACGACCACGCCGGCATGCTCCTCGTCGACGTCGATGACGACTTCCTCGACCGGCTCCAGCAGCTGGCCGTCATCGCCCTTCTGCATGACGACGCGCGGACGCGACACGGCGAGCTCGAAGCCCTCGCGGCGCATCGTCTCGATCAGCACCGCCAGCTGCAATTCGCCGCGGCCGGAGACGAAGAAGGAGTCCTTTTCGGCCGATTCCTCGATCTTGAGCGCGACATTGCCCTCGGCCTCGCGCAGCAGGCGGTCGCGGATGACGCGGCTGGTCACCTTGTCGCCCTCGGTGCCGGCTAGCGGGCTGTCATTGACCAGGAAGGACATGGTGACCGTCGGCGGATCGATCGGCTGCGCATGCAGCGGCTCGCTTACCGCCGGGTCGCAGAACGTGTCGGCGACGGTGCCCTTCGACAGGCCGGCGATGGCGACGATGTCGCCCGCCTGCGCTTCCTCGATCGGCTGGCGCTCGAGGCCGCGGAAGGCGAGGATCTTGGAGACGCGGCCGGTCTCGATCTGGGTGCCGTCATGATGCAGCACCTTGACCGCCTGGTTGGCCTTCAGCGTGCCGCTTTCGATGCGGCCGGTGATGATGCGGCCGAGGAACGGATTGGCCTCGAGGATGGTGCCGATCATGCGGAACGGGCCGGGATGGACCGTCGGCGCCGGCACATGCTTGACGACCAGGTCGAACAGCGGGGCGAGACCCTGGTCCTTCGGACCCTCGGGGTTTTCCGAAACCCAGCCGTCGCGACCCGAACCATAGAGGATCGGGAAATCGAGCTGCTCGTCGGTGGCGTCGAGCGCGGCGAAGAGGTCGAACACCTCGTTGACCACTTCGATATGGCGGGCATCCGGACGGTCGATCTTGTTGATGACGACGATTGGACGCAAGCCAACCTTGAGCGCCTTGCCGACGACGAACTTGGTCTGCGGCATCGGGCCTTCGGCGGCGTCGACGAGCACGATCGCCGAATCCACCATCGACAGGATGCGCTCGACCTCGCCGCCGAAATCGGCGTGCCCGGGCGTGTCGACGATGTTGATGCGGGTGCCATGCCAGTCGACCGAGGTCGCCTTGGCGAGGATGGTGATGCCGCGTTCCTTTTCGAGGTCGTTGGAGTCCATGGCGCGCTCGGCGACGCGCTGATTGTCGCGGAAGGCGCCGGACTGTTTCAGGAGCTGGTCGACAAGCGTGGTTTTGCCATGGTCGACATGCGCGATGATCGCGATATTGCGGAGGTTCATTGTCTGGTCTCGGGAGCGTTGCAGGCAGCAGGCCCAAAAGCGCCGCCTTTTTCGGTTGGGCGGCTCATACAAGGTTTTTCGCAATTGCGAAAGGGGAGGCCCGGCCCCAAATACATGGTCACTGATTCTTAAACGTCTTGGTGTGAAATGATTCCGTTAACCAAGGCGGAACCTTTGAGGGGCCGGGCAATTTCATGTTCATGACCGATCATATGTCCAGATTGCGTCCGGTTTTCGCATGGGCAGCGCTTGGCGTGCTGCTTGCCGCCGGAGTGGCGCAGTCGGCGACGGCTCTGAGAGAGAGCGGTTCCATCCAGCCGCCCGACCCCAGGACCGCGCAGCAGATGTTCGCTGACGCCCCGGACGGCGTCGACCCGATCGTCACCGGCCCGGTCAGCGCCGCCTTCAAGCAGCGCCAGAAGGACGCCAACTGCGACACGGCGGTATGGCCGAATGTTCCGCGGGCTTGCTATCCGGACTGACGGCGAACCGCGCATAACGCGGCAAATGTAGCGATCCTTCGCGCCCCCCTCTGCCCTGCCGGGCATCTCCCCCACAAGGGGGGAGATCAGATGTCGCCAACGCTCTCGCCAATCGCCCGCGTTGCAGAGTCTGCGGGGCGCCGGAACTGCTGATCTCCCCCCTCGTGGGGGAGATGGCCGGCAGGCCAGAGGGGGGCGCTGTCCCGCCGGCGTGGCTTTTTGTAACAAGCAGCCTAAGCAGATCGCACCGGGTCCAATGTCACCTTGTAAAGCTCGTTGTCGTCGCGATCCATCAGCCGCACGGTGAGCTGTTCGGTTGTACCCGATATGTCGACCAGCCCGAAGAACTGCAGGCCTGCCGACGGCGGCAGATTCTGGCCCTGCTCAGCGGTCGGGGCCTTGATGAATTTCAGCTCCGGCCCGAAGGTCATATCGAGGTCGTTGGGGCCGAATGTGCCGGCATGGATCGGGCCGGAGACGAATTCCCAGAACGGATTGAAATCCTGGAACTGCGCCTTGTCGGGGTTGTAGTAATGCGCCGCGGTGTAGTGCACGTCGGCGGTCAGCCAAACCGTGTTGGTGATGCCGGCATTCTTGATGAAGCGCAGCACATCGGCGAATTCGAGCTCGCGGCCCTTCGGCACGCCATTGTCGTTGTTGCTGACGGCCTCGAAACCGACCTTCTTTGCCGCGTCGTCCCAGACGACGAGACTGAGAGGCATGTCGGCGGCGATGATCTTCCAGGTCGCCCTGGAATTCGCCAGTTCGCGCTTCAGCCACCTGGATTGTTCTTCGCCGATCATGCGCGACTTCGGGGTCAGCGTTTCATCCAGATTGGGGCCGTTGGGGCCGCGATAGGAGCGCATGTCGAGGAAGAACACGTCGAGCAGCGGCCCGTGCGAGATCTTGCGGTAGACGCGGCCCGGCTCCGACGGCTCGTAGCGGATGGTGGTCATCTCGTGGAAGGCGCGAGCGGCCCTGGCCGCCAGCACATGGATCGACTTCTCCTTATAGCGGTCGTCGGCGGTCAGGTCCTTCGAGTCCGACCAGTTGTTCAGCACCTCATGGTCGTCCCACTGGTAGAAGGTCGGGCAGATGGCGGAGAGGCCAAGCACGTGCTTGTCCATCATGTTGTACTTCCACTGGTCGCGATACTCGTCCAGCGTCTCGGCAACCTTGCGCTTGCCGTCGAGCATGACGACGTTCTTCCACTTGCCGCCGCCGGGCAGGTCGACCTCTTCCTTCAAGGCGCCATCGGCATAGATCGTGTCGCCGGAATGCAGGAAGAAATCCGGCGTGTGCCTGGCGATGGTCGAATAGGTCTTCATGCCGGTCTCGTCGATGCCCCAGCCCTGGCCGGCGGTGTCGCCCGACCAGGCGAAGCGCACGTCGCGCTTAGACGACGGCGCGGTGCGGAAGCGGCCGACGATCGGCTCGGAAACGACATTGATGTCGGAGAGATCGGCGGCGACCATGCGGTAGAAGATGTCCTGGTCCGAGGCGAGGTCCGTGAGCAGCCGCTTCACCGTGTAGTCGCTGGCCGGCGAGGTATCGAGCGCAGCCAGCCGCGTCGCGTTGGCGAAGCTTTCGGTGGTCGACACTTCATAGATCACGCGCGCCGGGCGATCGGTGCGGGTCCAGACCATGCCCGACGTTGCGTCGACGTCGCCGGACTGGACGCCATGCGTGAAGGCCGGGCGCTGGCTGGCGCGGGAATAATAGGGCAATGCCAATCCGGAGGCGCCGACAAGGCCGAAGGCGCTGGCCGAAGTGACGAAAGCGCGACGGGTCAGTGAGAGCTTGTTCATGGCTGTCTCCGGATGGCTTTGAACGGGACCGCCAAGCTCTCGCCTCAATGTTTCAGGCGCATATCGGAACCATGAAGTTTTTCTGACAACCTACAGATTGGGCGAGCCGCCGGAACTGCTGATCTCCCCCCTTGTGGGGGAGATGGCCGGCAGGCCAGAGGGGGGCGCGAAGGATCGCCAACTTCTCAGCGTTTGCCCGCTGAGCCTATACCCCAAGGGCTTGATTGGAACTTGATTTCAACTGGACAGCCC
This sequence comes from Mesorhizobium vachelliae, assembly GCF_033977325.1. Lineage (NCBI taxonomy): Bacteria > Pseudomonadati > Pseudomonadota > Alphaproteobacteria > Hyphomicrobiales > Phyllobacteriaceae > Mesorhizobium > Mesorhizobium vachelliae. The sequence continues at coordinate 401,303 of NZ_JAVIIR010000003.1, read as the reverse complement.
GGCGGGACAGCGCCCCCCTCTGCCCTGCCGGGCATCTCCCTCACAAGGGGGGAGATTGGCAGCTCAGACCATCTGCGGCTCCGGCTCGAAAGCCGGCCTGTCGGTGTTGATCAAGAGCGAGATACAAGCCGCCGCGATGCCCGTCATGCCGGCAATCAGGAAGGCCAGCTCATAATTGCCCTGCAGCTCCCGCATCGTGCCGCCGAAGGCGGCGGCCGCCGCGGCGCCCACCTGGTGGCCGGCGACGATCCAGCCGAAAACGATCGGTCCGCTGCGGTCGCCGAAGGCCTCATTCGCGAGCCTGAGCGTCGGCGGCACGGTGGCGATCCAGTCGAGGCCGTAGAGCACGGCGAAGATGACCAGGCTGGTCGCCGAGAAGCCGGAATAAGGCAGGTAGATCAGCGACAGGCCGCGCACGGCGTAATAGACGCCGAGCAGCTTGCGCGGGTCGAAACGGTCGGTGAGCCAGCCGGAGAGCGTGGTGCCGATCAGGTCGAAAATGCCCATCATGGACAGCAGTCCGGCTGCCTGCACCTCGCCGATGCCCATGTCGCCACAGAAGGCGATGAGATGCGTGCCGACGAGGCCGTTGGTGGTGAAGCCGCAGACGAAGAAGGTGGCGAACAGATACCAGAACACCCTGGTGCCGGCCGCGCGGCGCAGCGTGTTCAGCGTATGCGCCAGGAAATTGCCCTGCGATGCGGGCGACACCGGCGGGACGTCGTCGGTATCGGCGCCATAGCGAACCTGGCCGATGGAGGCGGGACGTTCCGGCACCAGCAGCAGAACAAGCGGGATCAGGGCCGCCGTCGCGATTGCCACGGCGATCGCCACCGGCTTCCAGCCGCCGCTCTGCGCCAGCGAGGCGATCACCGGCAGGAACACCAGCATACCTGTGGCGCTGGAGGCCGACATCAGGCCCATCATCAGGCCGCGATTGGTCTTGAACCAGCGGTTGACGATGGTGGCGCCGAGCACGCTCGCCACCGCGCCCGAACCGATGCCCGAAAACACGCCCCAGGTGATGAACAGATGCCAGGGCTCGGTCATCAACAGGCTGAGCGCGGTCGAGCCCGACATCACCGCCAGCGCGCCAAGCAGCGTGCGGCGCAGGCCGATGCGTTCCATCAGCGCGGCGGCGAAAGGACCGGTGAGCCCGTAGAGCAGGATGCCGACGCTGGCGGCCCAGGAGGTCACGTCACGGTGCCAGCCAAAGCTTTTCTCCAGCGGCACCATCATCACCGACGGCGCGGACCGAAGCCCGGCCGCGATCAAGAGGCAGAAGAAAATGACGGCAACGACGACGAAAGCGTAGCGCTGGCCAAACGGACGAGACTGAGCTATCATGTTACTGACCGGTACGTTGCAATGCGATGGCACCGTACATACGTACCGGTCAGTAACATTGTCAAGCGAGTTGTTTGCATGCCATCGGACAATAAAATTGAAGCGTCCTTGAGCGCGGCCCCCGCCCCGAAGGCGGCGGACAAGATCCTAGACGTGGCGCGCGACCTTTTTTATCGCGAAGGCATCCGGGCGATCGGCGTCGACGAGATCGTCAAGCGCGCCGGCGTCACCAAGCCGAGCCTCTACCGCAGCTTCCCGTCCAAGGACGAGCTCGCCGCCTCCTATCTGCGCAAATACGACCTCGAATTCTGGGAGCGCTTCGACGAGGCCGTCGCCACGCATCCGGGCGATCCGCGCACGCAGATCATCGCTTTCCTCACACGGGTCGGCAAACGCACCCAGAAACCGGATTATCGCGGCTGCGGCATGACCAACGCTGCGGTGGAATATCCCGAGCGCGGGCATCCCGCGCGGGTAGTGAGCGAGAACAACAAGATCGAATTGCGCCGGCGCCTGCGCGCCATGGCCGCAGCGATGGGCGCCGCCGATTCCGACACGCTGGGCGACGGCCTGCTGCTGCTCATCGAGGGCGCCTATATCAGCGGCCAGCTTTTCGGCCTGGGCGGACCGGCGGCGGCGGTTGCCCGCAACGCCGACCTCTTGATCGAAGCCAGCTTGAAGAAATAGCGGACGGCGTTACGCTTCCGGCAACTCGAACGGAGTTGCCATTAAATGCGTGCTCTTCTGATCCCGCTTGCCCTCGCCGGTTTCTGCCAGGCGGCCCAGGCCGGCGACATCTCCAGTGCCTATACCGATCTCGACTGGAAAAAGGACTGCGTGACCTATGCGCAGGCCGCGGAAGGCGACGGCGACTGGGCGAGCCTGGTCTGCTCGGGCTATCGCGGCTACCCGGTGCTCGTCAGTTACGACGATGCGCGCGAATCCGTCTATTACGGCTTTCCGTCCGACGACATGACGGCGGTCTGGGAGAGCTTCACCGCCTTCAACGGCTCCGGCCCGAAGGTCGAATGGCGGATCGAGACCAATGGCGACGTCGCCGTCCCCTTCGCCACGATCCATCGCCGCTCCGTCAGCAATCCCGAGGACGAGAAGAAGTCGATCGAGGTGCTCGTCGTCGCCAAGGTGGCGCAGCCGGAAGAGCATCAAGGCTGCACGATCGGCCTGGTCCTGGCCACCGGCAACGCGCAGGCCAACGATCTGGCGCGCAAGCTTGCCGACGAGAAGGCGAAGACCTTCGCCTGCGGCAAGGACAAGCGCGAAGTGATCGGCGACGTGCCGGCTTTCGGCCGCGTCGACAACTAACCGGATCCTAGGCTTCGTCAGCCCTCGCCGGCCTCCAGATGCCGGCTAAGCATCAGCCGCAATTCCTCCAGCACGCCGTCGCGCAAGCGCTTCTCGCCGATCAAGGTCAGCGGAATGCGCATCAGCTGCGGCACGATCACGGCCAGTCTTTCGGCCTGTCCTGCGGGCAGCGGCGGATCGGCCGCGGCGAACAACGTCGCGATTTGGCTGCGCCTGCGGCCGCGCATGGCGCGCCGCCAGCCATCGTCGCCCGGCAGATCGAGCAGCGCCGAATAGGCTGGATGTCCGGCCATGAAAGCGCCGAGCCGCGCGAACAACCAGTCGGCGATTTCCGCCGCGCTCATTCCTTGCGTCCGGTCGCGCAGGTCGTCGAGCTCGGCCGAAAGCGCCTCCGCGTTCTGCGCGAGGATCGCCTGCGCCACCGCCTGCTTGGTCGGGAAGAACAGATAGAGCGTGCCGATGGCCGCGCCCGCCTTGGCGGCGATCTCCGTCATGGTCGTGGCGTCGAAGCCCTTCTCGACGAACAGCTCCGCCGCCGCCGCCATCAACGCGGCGACGCGGTCACGGCCTCTTTTTTGCTGCGGGGCACGCGGCTGCGGCACGGTTGCGCTTGATTTTTCCGAGGCCATCCTCATATTCCAAACCTGAGACTACCCTCATATATAGCCTGCCGGCCCTCGACGCGCCAGCAGCGCCGGATTTGAACGCCATGACCAGACAGGACCGCCCACAGAGCCACAAATGGATGGTTCTGAGCAACACCACGCTCGGCATGCTGGCCGCCGCCATCAACAGCTCGATCCTCTTGATCAGCCTGCCGGCGGTGTTTCGCGGCATCGGCCTCAAGGCGCTCGACCCCGGCAACATCAACTACCTGCTCTGGGCGATCATCGGCTATATGATCGCCACCGCCGTACTGGTCGTCGCCTTCGGCCGGCTGGGCGACCAGTTCGGCCGGGCGAAGATGTACAATCTCGGCTTCGCCATCTTCACGGCGGCCTCCATCGCGCTCAGCCTTCTCCCTGGGCAAGGCGATTTCGCCGCCATGTATCTTATCGGCGTGCGCGTCATCCAAGGCATCGGCGGCGCGCTGATCATGGCCAATTCCACCGCGCTGCTTACCGACGCCTTTCCCGAGAACGAGCGCGGCTTCGCGCTCGGCATCAATGTCGTGGCGGCGATTGGCGGCCAGTTCGTCGGCCTGTTGATCGGCGGGTTGCTCGCCGACACCGACTGGCGGCTGGTGTTCTGGATCAACGTGCCGTTCGGGCTCGTCGGCACCGTCTGGGCGTATCTGAAGCTGCATGACGCGCCGAACCGCTCCAGCCACACGATCGATTGGCTCGGCAACATCAGCTTCGGCCTCGGCCTCGTGCTTATCCTGACCGCCATCACCTACGGCCTGCAGCCCTATGGCGACCAGGTGATGGCCTGGACCAGCCCGAAAGTGCTGGCGTTCTTTGCCATCGGCATCGTCTCGCTCATCGCTTTCGTCGTTATCGAAAGCCGCGTCGCGAAGCCGATGCTCGACCTCTCGCTGTTCCGCATCCCGGGTTTTGCCTATGGCAACATCGCCAATCTCGCCTCGGGCATCGCACGCGGCGGGCTGCAATTCATGCTGATCGTCTGGCTGCAGGGCATCTGGCTGCCGTTGCACGGCTATTCCTTCGAGCAGACCCCGCTCTGGTCGGCGATCTTCATGCTGCCGCTCACCATCGGCTTCCTGATCGCCGGGCCGATCTCGGGCTATTTCTCGGACCGGATCGGCGGCGTGCCTTTCGCCGTCGGCGGCATGGTGGCGGGCGCGGCCAGCTTCGTCGCGCTGATGCTGCTGCCTGCCGATTTTTCCTACACCGCCTTTGCCGGCCTGCTCTTCCTCAACGGCCTCGGCTCCGGCCTGTTCGTCGCGCCGAACTCGACGCAGATCATGAATTCCGTGCCGGCGCGCGAGCGCGGCCAGGCGTCCGGCATGCGCGCCACAACCACCAATGCCGGGCAGGTGCTGTCGATCGGCCTGTTCTTCAGCCTGATGCTGGCCGGCCTTGCCGCCAGCCTGCCGGCGACCATGGAGGCCGGCCTCCTGGCGCAGCATGTGCCGGAGGCGATCGCGCATCAGGTCGCCAACATGCCGCCGGTCGCAAGCCTGTTCGCCGCCTTCCTCGGCTACAACCCGATGGGCGAGCTGATTCCGGCCGACGTGCTGCATGCTTTGCCGGCGGCCAATGCCGCGACGCTGACCGGCAATCAGTTCTTCCCCGAGCTGATGTCGGGCCCGTTCAAGCACGGGCTGGTCTTTGCCTTCACCTTCTCGGCGATCCTCTACCTGGTCGCCGCCTTCGCCTCCTGGCGCGGCGGCCGCGGCGCCGAAGCCGAGTTGCCGGAGAGCCTGGCGGCCGAGGCTGCGGGCCAGCGCTGATCCGGGCGAAGCGTAGACCCTGGAATCCAGGCCGTTACATCAAACGAAGAATGCAACAGTCCAGAACAAGCGATGGCACAGCCCGTCGATCGTTCTGCGCCGTCGCAGCTCCCGGACATCACGGCTATCGCCGTCACCAAATTTGACCATGTGGACAAATCTCAGGCGCCGTTCCATAGTCCAGCGCGTCTGACATTTTTGGAACGGCCGGCTCGACACGGCTGTCGAACAGAGGGGCACTTCAATGGAAAACGAACGCAGCAAAACGCAACGCATGGGCCTGTCGCGGCGCAATGTGCTGGAACTGGGCGCGCTCGGCCTTGCGGCGGCGGCGCTGCCCAGTACGGCCTTCGCCAAGGACAAGAAGCTGAAGGTGGCGGCGATCTTCGCCACGCCGATCGAGGAGCCATGGGACAACCAGGTCCATGTCGCCTTGCTGAAGGCACAGAAGGAACTTGGCATCGACTACAAATGGTCGGAGAAGGTGCAGACCGCCGACTTCAGCCGCGTGATGCGCGAATATGCGCAGGGCGGCTATGAATTGGTGCTGGGCGACGCCTTCGCCGCCGAGCGCGAATCGCGCCGCACGGCCAAGCAATTCCCGAAGACCGCCTTCCTGTTCGGCTCCGGCGCCGGCCCTGCTGAGCCCAATTTCGGCGTCTTCGACAACTGGATCCACGAACCCGCCTATCTCTGCGGCATCATCGCCGGCAAGATGTCGAAGTCGGGCACGGTGGGCGCCGTCGCCGCCATGGGCATTCCGGAAGTGAACCGGCTGGTCAACGCCTTCTTTGCCGGCGCCAAGGAGGTCAATCCGAACGTCAAGAAGAAGGTTTCCTTCATCGGTTCCTTCTTCGATCCGCCCAAGGCCAAGGAAGCGGCGGTCGCCCAGATCGACGCCGGGGTCGACGTCATCTATGCCGAGCGCTTCGGCGTCATCGAGGCGGCGGTGGACAAGAAGATCCTCGCCATCTCCAACATGTCCGACCAGTCGAGCCTGGGCCCCGATACCGTCATCACCGGCCCGGTCTGGGACATGTACCCGACGGTCGAGCAGGCGATCAAGCTGGTCAAGGCCGGCGTCTTCACCGCGCAGGACTATGGCGACTTCTCGCGCATGGCCAAGGGCGGCTCCTATCTCGCGCCCTACCACAAGTTCGACAAGACGCTGCCTGCCGAAGTGAAGGATCTGGTTGAGAAGAAGAAGGCCGAGATCCTCGAAGGCAATTTCCGCGTCGACGTCGACGAGAACACGCCGGCTTCGGATTGAGCCGGCGTACCCCTCCCCCTTGAGGGGAGGGTGGCCCGCAGGGCCGGGAGGGGTCGCCCGCGACGCGCTCCATCCTCTTTATCAACGTCGAGGCGATTGAGGCGACCCCTCCCGCCTCGCTTCGCTCGGCGACCTCCCCTCAAGGGGGAGGTGTGTACCAGTGCAGGAGCACCCTTGTCCGCCCCACTCATCGAAATGCGCGGCATCACCAAGAGCTTCGGCGCCGTCAAGGCGAACGAGGCCGTCGATCTCAGCGTGGCACCGGGCGAGATCCTCGGCCTGCTCGGCGAGAACGGCGCCGGCAAGACGACGCTGATGAACGTGCTGTTCGGCGCCTATGCGCCGGATGACGGTGAGATCCTGGTCGAAGGACAGCCCGTCGCCATCCACAATTCGGCCGACGCCTTGGCCGCCGGCATCGGCATGGTGCACCAGCATTTCCACCTCGCGCCGCGCCTCACGGTGCTGGAAAACCTTCTGATCGGCATCCCCGGCAAGTCGGGCCGGATCGACCGCGCCGGCGGGCTTGCGCGGCTCGCCGAGATCAGCCGCCAGTATGGGCTGAGCCTCGATCCGAACCTGCCGGTGTCGGCGCTGTCAGTCGGCGAGCAGCAGCGGCTGGAAATCATCAAGGCGCTGTTTCGCGGCGCCAGGCTTCTGATCCTCGACGAGCCGACGGCGGTGCTGGCGCCTTCGGAGGTCGATGGCCTGTTCGCCGCGCTGCGTTCGATGTCCGCCCAGGGACTCGGCATCATCTTCATCTCGCACAAGCTCAACGAAGTCAGGGCCCTCACCCATCGCTGCGTCGTGTTGCGCCACGGCAAGGTCGCCGGCCGCGTCGACCATCCGGCGGGCACCACATCGGCAGAAATGGCGAAGCTTATGTGCGGCCACGAGATCGTCCCGCCCACCAAGGAAGCCTCGACGCCCGGCGCTTCCGTGCTGACGCTCGACGGCATCTCCACAGCCGGCCATGCCGGCACGCCGCTCCGCGACATCTCGCTTTTTGTCCGCACGGGAGAGATTCTGGGCATCGCCGGCGTCTCCGGCAACGGCCAGCGCGCGCTTGCCGACGTCGTTTCCGGCATGCTGCCGCCCAAGGCCGGCACGATGACGATAGCCGGCAAAACGGTTGCGCAATTCTCCCCGCGCGAATTGCAGGCGCTCGGCCTCGGTCGCATTCCGGAGGACCGGATGACCACCGGCCTGGTCACCAACCTGCCTTTAGCCGACTCCATGGTGCTGCCGCGCATCGGCACCGACGCCTTCAGCCGCAAGGGCCTGCTCAACCCCGCCGCGATCCGTGCCTTCGCTGAAGCGCAGATCAAGGCCTATGATATCCGCTGCCCTGGGCCGATGGTGCGCGCTGGCGCGTTGTCCGGTGGGAATCTGCAGAAGGCGCTTCTGGCGCGCGAGCTCGCCTTCGATCCGAAGGTGCTGATCGTCTCGCAGCCGACGCGCGGCCTCGACATCGGCGCCGCGCGCTTCATCCACGAAAAATTCCTGGCCATGCGCGCCAAGGGTTGCGGCATCATCGTCATCGGCGAGGACCTCGAGGAATTGCTGATGCTCTCGGACCGCATCGCCGTGATGTATGAGGGCCGCATCGCCGGCACGCTTCCCAGCGCGGATGCCACCGTCGCAAGGCTTGGCCTGATGATGACCGGCGCCAGCCACACCGAGGAGGCTGCCTGATGTTTCGCCTCGAAGCCCGCACGTCGACGCCCGCCTGGTTCAACCTGGCCCTTCCGCTCATCGCGATCGCCGTGACGCTGGTGCTCTGCAGTGGGCTGATCGCGGTCGCCGGCGCTGGCGTCGTCGAAGCCTATGGCGTGATGCTGTCGGCCTCGCTCGGCGACAGCTACGCCATCACCGAGACGCTGGTGCGCGCCGCCCCCATGATCTTCACCGGCCTTGCGGTGGCGATCGCCTTCCGCGCCAAATTCTGGAACATCGGCGCCGAGGGCCAGTTGCTGGCCGGCGCGGTGGCGAGCTGCTTCGTCGGCGCGATCCCGATGCCCAGCTATCTCGCCATGCTCTTGATGGCGCTTGCAGGGGCCGCTGCCGGCGCGCTCGTGGCACTGGTGCCGGCGACATTGCGGGTCAGGTTCAAGGTCGACGACGTAGTGAGCTCGCTGCTGCTCAACTCGGTCATCTATTACGCGCTGATGGCGCTGATCGAGGGGCCATGGAAGGACAGTTTCAGCGGCTATCCGATCTCGCCGCCGATCGAGGATTCGGCCAATTTCCCGGTGCTGATCGAAGGCACAAGGTTGCATCTCGGCGTCATCGTGGCGTTGATCGCAGCACCGCTTTGCTGGTTCCTGATCACGCGCACCACGCTTGGCTTTCGCATCCGCGTCACCGGCGAGAACCCTGAAGCGGCGCGCTACGGCGGCATCAATGTGCAGCGCGTGCTGCTGTCGACGGCGCTACTCTCTGGTGCGCTGGCCGGGCTTGCCGGTGTCGGCGAGGTCGGCGGCGTGCACTTCCAGGTGATGAGCGACATCTCGCCGGGCTATGGCTATTCGGGCATCGTCGTCGCTATGCTTGCCAGGCTCAATCCGCTCGGCGTGGTTCCGGCGGCGATCTTCCTCGCAGCCGTCATGACCGGCGCGGAGGCAATGTCGCGGGCGACCGGCGTGCCGGCTTTCCTCAGCGACGTCATCCAGGGCACGGCGCTGCTAGCCATGCTGGTGGCGCTGCTCTTCACCGCCTACCGCATCCGCCGCGTGGGAGCTTCGTCATGAGCGCGGTGTTCGAGCAGATCTTCCAGGTCGGCTTCCTCGCCGCCATCATCCGCATAGCCACGCCTCTCGCTTTCGCCACGCTCGGCGAGATGTTTTCCGAGCGCGCCAGCGTGCTCAATCTCGGCATCGAAGGCATCATGTTGTTGTCGGCGATGGCCGGCTTCACCGCCGCCAGCCTGAGCGGCAGCCTGTGGCTCGGCGTGCTGGTGGCTGTGCTGGTCGGCGCTCTCATGGGCGCGCTGCATGCGCTGTTCACGGTGGCGCTGGGCCTCAGCCAGCATGTCTGCGGCATCGGCGTGACTTTGTTCTGCTCGGGGCTCGCTTATTTCCTCTACCGGCTGATCTTCGGCCAGCAATCGGTGCCGCCCAGCATCGACGGCTTCAAGCCCGTGCCGATCCCGCTGCTCTCGGACATACCGATGCTCGGTCCGGCGGTGTTAAACCAGTTCACGCTGGTTTACCTCGCCATCATCGCCATCCCGCTCGCAGCCTTCGTGCTCTACCGCACGCCATGGGGGCTGTCGGTCCGCATGGTCGGCGAGAATCCGCGGGCGGCGGATTCGGCCGGCGTCAGCGTGATCGCGACGCGCTTCCAGGCGGTGATCCTCGGCGGCGCGCTGATGGGACTTGCCGGCGCCTTCCTGACCATGGCGCAGTTCAACGCCTTCACCTTCGGCGTCGTCTCCGGGCGCGGCTGGGTGGCGATCGCGCTGGTCGTGTTCGGCCGCTGGGATCCGTGGCGTTCGGCAGGCGCCGCGCTGCTCTTCGCCTTCGTCGACGCGCTGCAGCTCAGGATGCAGGCCAGCGGCCTCGGCCACATCCCTTACGAAGCCTTCCTGATGCTGCCCTTCATCTTCACCATCGTCGCGATGGCCTTCATGTCGCGCAACGCGGTGGCGCCGTCCGCGCTGCTGAAGCCGTTTCGACGGGAAGAGCGGTAGTGCCCTTTCCTCTCCCTCCGGAGGGGGGAGAGGTGGCGCTGCGAAGCAGCGACGGAGTGGGGGAACCACCTGGCAACCGTCGCCGACGAATATTGAAAGAAGCCAAGGCGCAAGAGTCTTCCTGCGCCGCGCCAAGGTTCGACCCCCCACTCCGTCGAGCTGCGCTCGACACCTCTCCCCCGATCGACGGGGGAGAGGAAGGGCGCCAGGCCGTCAGATCGCCGTGAACGCGTTATCCACGAACAGATGCGCGCCGTTGACGAAGCTCGATTCGTCGCTGGCCAGGAACAGCGCTGCCTTCGCCACTTCCTCCGGCTCGCCGATGCGGCCCTGCTGCGCGGCCATCGCCGCGTCGGAGACGTCGACGCCGAGCTTGCCGAGGTCGGCCACCTCGCGCAGCCCGTGCGGCGTGCGGATGAAGCCGGGGCAGACGGCATTGCAGCGGATGTTGCGGTCGCGGAATTCGACCGCGATGGCCCGCGCGAACATGTGGCAGGCGCCCTTGGTGGTGTCGTAGAGCACTTCGTTCGGCGTGGCCGCGACCGCCGAGATCGACGAGGTGCACACGATCGAGCCGCCGCCCGCGGCGATCATGCCGGGCAGCACCGCGCGCGTCATCAGGAACATCGAGCGCACATTGACGGCATGCAGCCAGTCCCACTCCTGCAGCGTCGTCTCCAGGAACGGTTTGATGACGATCGTGCCGGCATGGTTGAACAGCACGGTTACCGGACCGAGCTTCGCCGTCGCCGCCTTCACGGCCGCCTCGACCTGCGCCTCGTCCGAAACGTCGGCCACGAAATGCTCGGCGACATGGCCCCGCGCCCGGATCGCCGCGGCGGTCTTGCCGGCCGCCTCGCCATTGCGGTCGATGATCGCCACCTTGGCGCCTTCGGCGGCAAACAGCTCCGAAGCCGCCCCGCCCATGCCCGTCGCGCCACCAGAAACGATAGCGACCTTGCCCGCCAGCCTTCCACCCATTCTGCTTCTCCCTGGATCCTACGAGATATTTTTTGATGCTATCCCGTCGAACGGGGGATAGCCAAGCGCTTCGACGAGGCCGTCTGCGGCTGAAAAGCCCGTGGTTCCAGGCATTTGGCGGGCCGTCCTGCCTCGCTGCTGCCCGGATAATCCGCGTCGGGTGAGAAAGAATTACCTGAATTGTTCTCTCTCTGAGAACATTCTCCCAAAAATGCTCGAAAAATAGCAATCGACAAAGTCTACTAACTTTATAGATTAATGGCCGCGACGGAGGCCGATATGTCCTATATCCAGAACGCTCAGACCGCCCGCAAGGGGCAGAGGCTGACTGCCGACCAGAGCTGGAGGCCCGCCTATGGCGGTACCTTCGCCTATCTCGTCTTCGCGCTTGCTTTCGTGTTCACCGGCGCGGTGGTTCTGGGGCTGATCCCCTGAATTCAAGGCGGGCCGAGACCCGCCGTCAAAACAATCTGAGTTGAGTAATCGGAGTGGAAAACTGGCCGGGCGCCAGGGCGTCGTTGCGCGCCTTGAGTTTCGGATTTGGTTCGAAGGCTTTGGAGCGGGGCAAGCCAACGTGATGGAGGAGATGGCAATGCCGATCGAGTTCACGCATGTTCCAGGCAAGCCTGCCAATGGCAGCTTCTTCTACGATTTCGCCGAAACCGCGACCAGATTGTCGCTGATCGAGGACGCTGGTTTCCGCAAGCTGGTGGTGGACGATCCGGCCGGACTGCTCACCAACATGGACATCGCCGCGCAGACACTCAACCGCACCGCTTCGCTCGAAGTCGTGCTGACGCACTGGGCCGGCGTGATCGAGCCGACGGTGGCGGCACGGCAGCTCGCCGAGCTCGACCGTCGAGGCGGCGGCCGCCTGTCGCTGCGCATGCTGAGCGAGCCGCTGGAAGACAGCGATGCCGAGGCGCGGCCGGTCGGCCACGGCGTGGTGTGGCAGCGCATCGACGAATATCTGGTGCTGTTGAAACGCCTGTGGTCGAACGACAGGCCCTTCGACCACGAAGGCGCCTTCTACAGCGTCAGGGGCGGCTTCGTGCCGCGCAAGGGCCCGCATGGCGCCGATCTCGTCATCCGGCTCGGCGGCCAGTCCGGCACCGCGCTGAAGGTCGCCGGCAAGCATGCCGATGTCTTCGAGTTGGCCGCCGGTTCGCCGGACGAGGTCAGGCAATTGATGGAGCGCGCGCGCAGCGCCGCTGCCGAGCACGGCCGCGGCGGAAGGCTGCGTTTCGCGCTGCCGGTACGCATCCACCGGGACGGCTGGTCGGGCACGCCGGATCACAAGGCGGTCGAGATCGCCGGGCCGCCGGCGCGGATTGCCCTGGCGCTGCTGCCCTACGCGGCGCTGGGCATCGAGGAGTTCATGATCGGCGGCGTCGACCGCTCAGGCGAGATCGCCCGTATCGGGCGCGAGACGATCACGCTGGTCGCGAATTCGCTGGCGCGGCGTGAGGCCGAGGTTCCGCAGCCGGGAATGCTTGCGTCCCAGGCCTTCCCTGATATCCATCTTCGCTAGCGCATGATCCCGAAAAGTGGGAACCGGTTTTCGGAAAGATCATGCTTCAACAAAGAGCGGATCAGGATGGCGGTTCAACGAAACGCCATCCGGATCTTAGGTTCACGCCAGCTTTCCTTACGGCCTGGATGAATAATCCAGGCCGTCCATCACATAATCCGCGAACAGGAAGTCCCGGATGCCGGCGATCCGGCCATCCTTCTCCCAATCGATGAGGATGAAATAGCGTGGCGGCCCGTCCGGACGCTCCGGACTGGTGACCAGGATGGCGGGCCGGCCTTCGACGAGGCCAGCCGTGAAGTGCCAATGCGTTTCGTCGGCATAGCGGCCGAAATAATTGCCGACATACTCCTTGCCGTCGGCGCGCAAGCGGTTGACCAGCTCCAGCTTGACGTCCTCGGCCAATAGGCCGCGCAAAGTATCGAAATCCCGGGCGTTGAAAGCGGCCACATAGTCGCCGAGACGCCGCATGTCCTGCCGGTCGAGCGCCGGGCGAGGCGACGCCGCACGCGGCGCGGCCGCCAGCTTGCGCAGGCTCTCTCGGCCGCGCTGCAGCGCGCCCTTGATCGCCGTGTCGGAGGTTTCGAGTATCTCGCCGATCTCCTCCAGGCTGTGTCCGAGCACATCCTTCAGCACGACCGTGCACCGTTGCGCCGGCGGCAGCCGCATCAGCTCGGCCAGGCTCGCCTCGGCGGCGATGCGCGCATCCACCACCGAATTCTCGGCGGCGATCGTGTCGAGCTCGACCTCGCTTTCGCGCCCTCGCGAGCGGGTTCGCTTGCGCAGGAAATCGAGGGCCGCGTTGTGCGCTATGCGAAACAGCCAGGGTTCGGTCTTGTCGGGCATGTCGCCATTCCTGATCGCCACGAAGCCTTTGGCCAAGGCCTCCTGGACGATGTCTTCGCCATCGATGACCGATCCGACCATGCGCGAAGCGTAGCGGTGCAGCTTGGCCCTCAGGCCGGCGGCCTCGCGCTCGAAGGCGCGAAGCCTGGTCTCGATCGCCGCAACGGCCTGATCCTGCGAACCGGTCACGCAACCTCCTAATCTTCGATCCCGCCCGTGTGGGAATAGGTGGTGTGGCCCATCATGCTCTCGCCGGCGGCCAGCTCGACGATGCTCTTCATGTACTCGCCGAAACGAGGATCCCCGCGGAAGGCAGCGATGTCCTCCGCCGAACGCCATTGCGAGATGTTGGCGACCTTGTTGCCGTCACCGCCGACGATGACGGACGACGACAGCGAGCCCGGCTGCTTGCTGAAGAAGTTCCTCGTTCCCTCGGCGAGGGTGTTGGCGAGTTCCTGCTGCTTGCCCGGCTTGGCGGTGAAGACGTTGATCAGGGTCACTGTGGTCGACATGGCTTGGCTCCGTTTGTCCTGATGGCGGAGGCCGTCGCGGCTCTCGCACCTGTTACGACCCTCAAGACGAAGCGGAAGCCGGAAACGGAACGGTGGGGCGAAAAAATTTCGAAGGGACCCCAAAAAAACTTCAACACGCCGCGCCCGCGAGCTGCCGCAACGCGGCAATGACGGCCTCCGAATCCGCCAGCGCGCCGAAGACGCCGTCCTCGACCGTCACCATATGCAGCGCTGCTTCATGCGCATACCGGTCGCCGCTGGCGCAGGCGTCCGAAATCGTCAGGCACTGGAAATTGCGGTCGCACGCCTCGCGCAATGTGGTGTGCACGCACACATCCGTCGTGCAGCCGGTGAACATGAGGTGCGTTATGTCCCGCGCGCGCAGAACGAGCTCCAGATCCGTATGGGTGAAGGCGCTGTTGCAGGTCTTGTCGATGATGATGTCCTGCGGCGCCACGTCGATATCGGCGGAGATCTGGAAGCCCGGGCCGGAGCGCAAAAGGACATCGGTGCCGTCGAGACCGGCCCGCTTACGGCGCCATTTTTCGTAAGGCGTCATGTCGGCCATGTCGGCGCGGTAGCCTTGCCTTGTGTGGATGATGGTGAGGCCTGCCGCGCGGGCCGCGCCAATCAGCCGGTTGACAGCCGGCAGGATGGCTCTCAGCGGCGACGGATCATAGCCCTTCCTGGCGAAGTAGCCGGTCGGCGACAGGAAATCCTCCTGCAGGTCGATCACCAGCAGCGCCGTATGCCGAGGCGCCAGCCTGCCGTCATAGGGAAAGTCGAAGGGTATTGCCTTGATCATCGGCCTGCTCTTGTTGCTCCATGCGCATCGTGCCCGGCAACCGCCCTGCGGTCCAGGCCTGTAACGTGCCCAGCTGGGCCTCGGCGCGCCGTGATTTGTTGAGCATTCTAGTCATCTTTATAGTTGACTCCCAAATTCATGTTTCATAGTCATCCGGCATGGCTCGCCCTGCGCCTGTTTGCCGGGCGGCCGCCACATTGCGATGATGAAGCGAGGACGAGCCTTGTCCCGAACTGTTCTTTTCGCGGCGCTGGCCGCGTCCCTCATTCTTTCGGCCGGCATCGCCGAGGCACAAGAACAGCCCGCGACGCAGGCTCCGGCAGTGCAAGCGCCAGCCGCTCCGGCCTCACAAATGCCGGCGGTGCAGGCACCGGCCGCCGCGCCGGCGGATTCGGCTCTCCAGCCGGCTGCGAACGGCGCCACAGGCGAGAAGCTGACGCTGCCGCATGACCTGTCGCCCTGGGGCATGTTCATGAATGCCGACATCGTCGTGAAGGCGGTGATGGTCGGGCTGGCCTTCGCTTCCCTCGTCACCTGGACGATCTGGCTCGCCAAGTCGCTGGAGGTCCTTGGCGGCAAGCTGAGGGCCCGCCGCGCCGCCGATGCGATCGGCAACGCCGCGACACTGATGCAGGCCGGCCGCGAGCTCGGCCACAGCGGCGGCCCGGGCGCGCTGCTGGTGCGGGCAGCGGAAGAAGAGAGGGCGCTTTCGGCCGGCGCGCTGGACCATGCCTCCGGCGACGGTCTGAAAGAGCGCGTCGCCTCCCGGCTTTCGCGCATCGAGGCGTCGGCGTCCCGGCGCATGTCGCGCGGCACCGGCCTGCTCGCCACCATCGGCTCGACGGCGCCCTTCGTCGGCCTGTTCGGCACCGTATGGGGCATCATGAACGCCTTCATCGGCATCTCGCAGGCGCAGACCACCAACCTCGCCGTCGTGGCGCCCGGCATCGCCGAGGCGCTGCTTGCGACCGCGATGGGCCTTGTCGCGGCCATTCCGGCGGTCGTCATCTACAACGTCTTCGCGCGCTCGATAGCCGGCTACAGGCAGATCCTTGCCGACGCTTCCGCCGGCGTCGAGCGGCTGGTCAGCCGCGACCTCGATTTCCGCGCGGTGCCGTCGGCAACGGCCATGGCGGCGGAGTAGCGGCGATGGCGGCGCGCATTCGCGAGACCTCCGGCGACGATCTCGAGGAAAGCCACGACATCAACGTCACGCCGTTCATCGACGTCATCCTGGTGCTCCTGATCATCTTCATGGTCGCGGCGCCCCTGGCGACCGTCGACGTCAATGTCGACCTGCCGGGATCGACGGCGACGCCGGCGCCCCGGCCCGAGACACCGCTGTTCCTGACCTTGAAAAGCGATCTCACGCTGGCGATCGGCAATGACAGCGTGCCCCGCCCGGCCTTTGCCGGGGTGCTCGACAGCCGCGCCAAGGGGGACAAGCAGACGCGCATCTTCCTGCGCGCCGACAGAAAAGTCGGTTATGGCGATCTGATGGAGGTCATGAACCTCTTGCGCGGCGCCGGCTATCTCAAGGTCGCGCTGGTCGGCCTCGAAACCGCGGGCGGCGCCAGCGGGCAATCCACGCCCGGAGCGCCTGCGACCGGCGCGCTCCCCTCCCCGGCACCGGGCGAAAGCCAGGCGCCATGACGGTCGCCACCCTCTCCCAGCCGCGCTTCGGCGCGCGCGAGGCCGGCCTGTGGACGAGCGCCGCCGCGATCATCCTGGCCGCGCATGTGGCAGTCGCCTATGCGGTGCAGAACCTGAGTTTCGCCGATATGCCGGATGGCGGTTCGCCGCCGGCACTGGCGGTCGAGATGGCACCGCTGGTGATCGCGCCCGCCGTGCCGGAAGAGACGGCGATGCTGGACACGGTGACACCGGAGCCGCCCGATGCGCCGGAGGAGACGGAAAAGCCCGTCGAGGTAAAACCGGTGACCGATCCGGCGCCTGCGGTGGAGCAGGCAGAGCCGGTCCCCGAACAGCCGCTCGACACCGACGATACGCAGCAGGCCGAGCAGGCCGCGCCGCCGGAACAGGCCGTTGCCGCGCCGAGCGAGCAGCCGCCGCTGGACGAGGTCGTGCCGGACCCTGTCAAGGCGATCGCGCCGGACGTCGTCATTCCGCTGCCGCAGCCGAAGCCGGTGGAAGGCGAGGCGCGGAAGCCGGTCGAGCCCAGGAAGAAGGCCGAGAAGAAGCCGATCGAAAAGCCGAAGGAACGGGTGAAAAAGGAAAAGGCGCTCCCGCCCAAGGCGACGACCACCGCCAGCATCGACGCCAAGGCGGCGGCGAAGGCGGCAGCGCCGCAGTCCTCGAACGCGGCGTCGCGCTCGAGCGTCAGCTCGTCACGCTGGAATTCCAGCCTGGCGGCATGGATCAGGCGGCACACCCGCTATCCGAGCGCGGCGCGCTCCAGGCGGGCCGAGGGCACGCCGAGCGTGACCTTCACGGTCGATACCTCCGGCAAGGTTGTCTCGGCCCGGCTGGCGCGATCCTCGGGCGACGGCGATCTCGACCGCGCGGCCCTCGGGACCTTGCAGGGCGCCTCGGTGCCGGCGCCGCCGGCGGAGCTCGGCGCGCGCGTCACCCGCACCGCACCCTTCGTCTTCAGCCTGCGCGATTAGATTTGGCCCGACGGCGGGTCGGCGATGGCGATGCGGGACGTCTCGCGTCGGGCGCCCCTGCTATTGCCCGTGCCGCTGTTGCGCGCGCCCGCCCGAATACGCCTCCACCTTACGAAACCGTAAGAGATTCGTAAGGAACCGGACAACTCGTCTCACTAGCTTCGCCGCATCCAGCGCTCCGCGAGGGCTGGAACGGGTTCATCGACGGCGATCCCGATCCGCCCGCGCCGTCAACCGCGACCAGGGAGAGTCCGCGATGCGAGTGCCGCTTTCGATCGCCGCTATAGCCGTCATTCTTGCCTTTTCACCGAATGCCGTCATGGCGGCCACCAAGACCGTCAAGGAGTGCGATGCCGAATACGCGGCCAACAAGGACGCGATCAAGGGATCGGGCCAGACCAAGAAGGATTTCGTCGCTTCCTGTCGCGCTGGCAGCGAAGTCGTACCGGCCGGCGCGGCTGCAGCGCCAGCCGCCGTCACACCAGCCAAAAGCACGGCCGCCGGCAATGTGAAGACGGCAAAGGAGTGCGACGCCGAGTACGCGGCCAACAAGGACGCGATCAAGGGATCGGGCCAAACCAAGAAGGATTTCGTCGCTTCCTGCCGATCTGGCAGCGAAGTCATCCCGGGTGGCGCGGCTGCTGCCGCGCCGGCCACGGTCGCGCCGACCGCGGCAGCCCCGGCGGGCGCCGGCGGCGTGAAGACGGCAAAGGAGTGCGACACCGAGTATTCGGCCAACAAGGCCGCAATCAAGGGATCGGGCCAGACCAAGAAGGACTTCGTCGCTTCCTGCCGCGCCGGCACGGAAACGATACCTGGCGCGCAGAGCACGACGGCAGCGCCGCAGCCCGCGAAGCCGGCGCCAACCGTCACCACGACGCCGTCCAAGAATGTACAGGCCAAGACGGTGCCGGCGCCTTCAGCCACCACGGTCCCGACCGGCGCCAACCAGTTCGCGACCGAAGCCCAGGCAAAAGCCCGCTGCCCGAGCAGCACCGTGGTGTGGGTGAACCTGAAGTCGAAGATCTTCCACTTCGCCGGCAACCGCAATTACGGAACGACCAAGTCCGGCGCCTACATTTGTGAGACGGATGCGACGGCCGAAGGTTTCCGGGCGGCCGAGAACGAAAAGCAGCCGCAATAACCAGGATCATCGGCGGGCGGATGCGTGGCCGTCCACGTATCCGCGGCCGGGTGAATTCCCGCCTACCAGCCGAACAGCAGGGCGGCTCCGCTCTGGCCGTCGCCGGCCTGCACCACGCTGGTGTCGGTGTTTCTGCCAAACTCGAAGATACCATAGGAATTGTCATTGCCGCGTTGCCGCAAGGTGGCGGAGTGCCCGCTGCCTTCCTGGTGGATGATGCCCAGGTTGCCGCCGCCACTCTGGCCTATGCCGGCATAATTGTTCCGGCCGAATTGCCGAACGGAGGCGCCACTGCGCAGCCCGTTGTAGAACGAATAGGCGCGCAGACCGAGATCCAATGCCTCGGCATCCTGGGCCGTCCGGGGTGAGAAGTAGAATCCGATCGATCCGCCCGCCTGGGCCGGGCCCGAAAAAAGCGGAAAACCGACTGCCACGGCGAGGGCGGTAGCGCCGATGAGTTTTGCAATCTGGCGGTTCATGTCACGTCTCCTTGCGGGTTCGACCGGTTGATGACGAACAATCGCACAGCCAGGCTGAACCTTGACGGAAGGGGTCGTTCAGCAGCCGTTCAAGAGCCCGGGCTGATGGAAAACGGAGGGCTCCGGTTGCCCGGAGCCCTCCTTTCGATCAGCCGGGAGAGCCGCCGATCAGGTCGCGCCTGACACCTGTTTGGCGCAGCTGGCGCTCGCCCCGCCGGCGCTCACCTTCAGCCTGACGTCGTAGGCAGCGCCATTCGCCCCCACGCTCATCCGACCGAGCGCTGCTGGCTTGCCCGGACCGGCCTCGAAGGCGCCGCCCTGCCGGATGTTGGCGGAGCCGGACGTGCCACCACCGGAGACGCTGACCGTGTAGCTGCCGCCGATGCTCGTGTCGGCATACACCATGGGCTCCAGCAGGATGGCATCGCCTTGGACCGTGCCCCGGATTTCGCAGTGCAGCGGCCCGGAACCCGAGCCGTCCTTGCCGACGGTGGCGCCGGCCGCGCCGGCGGCGATCACAGCCAGAAGCGCGGCCGATGCCGCTGTACGTTTGTTGAATTTAGCCATGGAATCACCTCTTCGCCATTCAGGACGACGGCCGGCAACGCCGGCCGTCCCACAGTTCACGGGCAGTCCTGCACGAAGGCGGCGACATTGCCGCTGCCGCCTTGGCTGACGTCGGCATTGCATCCGTGGCCGACCTGAACGCCGGCGGCGATATTGCCATTGCCGTCCTGCGTCAGGATCGCGGTGTGGTTCGAACCGAACTGCGCGATGCCCGCGGCGTTCCGGTTGCCATACTGGTAGGTCGCGCCGTAGTTGTTGACGCCCTGCTGCCCGATCACCGACAGGTTGCGATGGCCATACTGCTGGCCGATCGCGGTGTTGAAACGGCCATCCTGGTAGAAATGTATGCGGTTGCGGTAGCCGTGCTGGCCGCCGCCGGCGGAATTGCGCCAGCCATATTGTTCGATGTTGACGTCATTGGCCATGGCGGGCGCGACGGCGGTGAAGCCGACGACGGTGGCAAAAGCTGCGGCAATGATTGAGATGCGGGTCATGGGACTTCTCCTTCGATGCGGCGGGGGACCGCGGTTGAACGCCTCCTTTGTAGGGAGTTCGTCCGGAACGGAGGCTGAAAGCTCCATTCAGCGGAAATTCATGCGAGTGTCGGGAGCGACTCCCCGATGCCGTCGAGGGGCGGACGCCAGCGCCATCACTTTCCGGCTTGACTGATCGGCCGCAGCGAATAGGTTAGCGCGCGAAAATACCGGCTTTGATCGCCGGGCGGCAAGAATGCCTCGTATGCCCTCGCCCATCCGGCGCTGGCTGCGAGGCTTTTTCATTTTTGGGGCCTTGCTTGAAGCGACGTATCGAGATCGGCATCCTCTATTCCCGGTCAGGCAGCTATCAGCTCGTCTCCGACGCCTGCCGGCTGGGAGCCATGCGGGCGATCGCCGACATCAACGCCGACCGTGCGCAGGGCATCGAGCTCGTTCCGGTCGAACGCGATCCGCAAAGCAATGCCGACCGCTACGCGACGCTCTGCGAGGATATCTTCCGCACCAGCAGCGCCCGTCATGTCATCGGCTGCATCACCTCCTGGAGCCGCAAGGAGACGATTCCCGTGCTGGAGAAGGCGGGTGGCATGCTCTGGTATGCCTGCCCGTATGAAGGGTTCGAGGCCAACGAGCATGTCGTCTACATGCATGCCTGCCCGAATCAGCATCTGGTGCCGTTGATGGCCCATGTCGCGCCGCGTTTCGGCGCCAACGGCTTCCTGCTCGGCTCGAACTACATATGGGGCTGGGAGATGAACCGCGTCGCCCGCGACCTGATCGCCGACGCCGGCGGCAAGGTGCTGGGCGAACGCTATCTGCGCATCGGCGAGACCGACGTCTCGCGGCTGATTGATGAAATCCGCGTCACACGACCGAATTTCATCCTCAACAACCTGATCGGCACCTCGTCCTACGCCTTCCTCGCGGCGTATCGCGACCTGGGGCGCGAGGATGCAGCCTTCAAGCCTGACGCCTGCCCGGTGATCTCCTGCAACCTCACCGAAGGCGAGCTGCCGGCGATCGGCGAGACGGGCAAGGGTCATCTGTCGGCCGGCCCCTATTTCGCGCCGCGTCCAGCCGCCTTCGCCTCGTCCTTCGAGGCCTCCGCCTATGCCTCGGTGCAAGTGATGGCGGATGTGCTTGCCAGCGATCCGGACGCCGGCCCGGCGGAATTCTCGAAAGCCTTCGCCGAACGCCGCTTCTCCACACGCCTCGGGCCGATCGCCATAGACCCAAACACCCAACATGCGACCCTGCCGGTGCTCATCGGGCGCATTGCCGATGGCTTCTTCGAGGTGGTGAGCCGCGAGGAAGAGGTGGCGCCCGACCCCTATCTCTCGCGCTACGATCCGGCCAAGGTCTTCGGCCGCCCGCGGCTTCGGGTGGTATCGTGAGCCGCGCCGCGCGCATCCCCAATCTCGGCGGCGCCAAAGCCTTCGTGCTGCACCGTCCGCATACGACGGTGCAGGCGATCACCCGGCAATTGTCGGCGATCGGCCTCGAGGCGGCCGAGTGCTGGCCGCATCTGCCGACGGAGGCGCTGGCGGCGGATTTCGTCTTCTTCGACGCCGACCTCGGCTTCGACGAGCAGTTCCCGTGGAAGAGGGGTGAGGCGCCTATGCCGCTGGTGGCGCTGATCGGCTCGGAAGCGCCGGGCCGCATCGAATGGGCGCTGTCACACAACGCCGATGCGCAATTGCTGAAACCGGTGGGCACAGCCGGCGTCTACAGCGCGCTGCTCATCGCCCGGCAAAGCTTCGAGGCCAGGAAACGGCTTGCCGGCGAGATCGCGTCGCTGCGCCAGCGGGTCGGCGAGCGCCAGACCATCGTGCGCGCGGTCGCGGCCCTGTCGAAAGGCAGCGACGACGACCGCGCCTATGCGCAGTTGAGATCGCTGGCGATGAGCTGGCAGATCAGCGTCGAGGAAGCGGCGCGGCGCATCGTGGCGATGACGCAAGCAGAGGACGGCGATGACCAATCCCATCGCGCCTGACCTTCCGGCGGCCGGCCGGATGCCGGCAAAGCCGCGTGCCGGCGTCTGGCGCCGGCTGCTCAAGCGGCCGCTGGCGCTGCTCGGACTCACCATCGTCGCCATCGTCGTCGCCGGCGCCATCCTCGCGCCATGGCTGACCGGCTACGATCCCAACGAGCAGATGTTCGACGGCCTGACGCTCGAAGGGTCGCCTTTGCCGCCCAACGCCAAGTTCTGGCTGGGCACCGACCTGCTCGGCCGCGATCTGTTGACCCGCATCCTGTTCGGCGCCCGCACCTCGCTGATCATCGGCATCGTCGCCAATGGCGTGGCGCTCCTGATCGGCACGCTGGTCGGCGTCACGGCGGGCTATTTTCGCGGCTGGATCGGCAGCGCGCTGATGCGCTTCACCGACCTGATGATGGCCTTCCCCGCGCTGCTTCTGGCCATCTGCCTGGCTGCGGTGTTCGAGCCCAGCCTCTGGATCGTCGCCATGGTGATCGCCCTGGTCAACTGGGTGCAGACCGCGCGCGTCATCTACACCGAAACCTCCTCGCTCTCCGAGCGCGAGTTCATCGATGCCGAGCGCACGATCGGGGCGAGCGCGCCGCGCATCCTGTTGCGCCACATCCTGCCGCATCTCCTGCCGACCATCATCGTCTGGGGCACGCTCGGCATCTCGACCACGGTGCTGCTCGAAGCGACGCTCAGCTATCTCGGCATCGGCGTGCAGCCGCCGACCGCCTCCTGGGGCAACATCATCTTCGAGAACCAGACCTATTTCCAGGCCGCGCCCTGGCTGGTGTTCTTCCCCGGCGCCGCGATCCTGGCGCTGGCTCTGGCCTTCAACCTGATCGGCGACGCGTTGCGCGACATCCTCGACCCCACGCAAAGAGGGCGGGAATAATGGGGGGCCGCTCATGATCGCCTATCTCGGCCGCCGGCTGATCCAGTCGCTGCTCATCCTGCTCGGCGTCTCGCTGATCACCTTCGCGCTGCTCTATCTTTTGCCGGCCGACCCGGTGCGCCAAATCGCCGGCCGCAGCGCCACGCCCGAAACGGTGGAGAACATCCGTCGGCAGCTTGGCCTCGACCAGCCGTTCGTCGTCCAGTACTGGCATTATCTCACGAGGCTCGTCGGCGGCGATCTCGGCCGCTCCTACATCCAGCGCTCCGAAGTCACCGAGCTCATCGTCTCGCGGCTGCCAGCGAGCCTGCTTCTGATGGTCGGCGCCATCCTGTGCGAGCTGGCGATCGGCCTCACCATGGGGCTGATCGCCGCCGTCAGGCGCGGCACCGCCACCGACCAGACCTTGATGGTCGCCTCCTTCGTCGGCGTCTCGGCGCCGCAATTCGTCGTCGGCCTGCTCCTGCTCTACGTCTTTGCCGTCAGGCTCGGCTGGTTCCCGATCGGCGGCTACGGCAGCTGGCGCCACCTCGTGCTGCCTTCGCTGACCATGGGCATACTCGGCGCTGGCTGGTACGCGCGCATGATGCGCTCGTCGATGATCGACGTGCTGCGCCAGGACTATATGCGCACCGCCCGCGCCAAGGGCCTGGCGCGCGGCGCCATCCTGTTTCGTCATGCCCTGCCCAACGCCATCCTGCCGATCGTGGCCATGATCGGCATCGACATCGGCGTCTTCATGGGCGGCATCGTGGTCGTCGAAAGCGTGTTCGGCTGGCCCGGCATCGGCCAGCTCGCCTGGCAGGCCATCCAGCGTGTCGACATCCCCATCATCATGGGCGTCACCCTGGTCTCGGCCTTCGCCATCGTGCTCGGCAACCTGCTGGCCGACATCATCGCGCCCTTCATCGACCCCCGCATCAAGCTGAGATGAAACGACAACAACCAGAGAAAGGGAACACTGACATGAGACGTTTTCTTGCATCCACCGTGGCGGTGTCGGCGCTTGCGCTGATGCTCGGCATGGCCAGCGCGCGCGCCGACGACGCCGTCGATCCGAACATCAAGCAGGGCGGCGCCATCACCATCACCTACAAGGACGACGTCGCCACGCTCGATCCGGCGATCGGCTACGATTGGCAGAACTGGTCGATGATCAAGAGCCTGTTCGACGGCTTGATGGACTATGAGCCCGGCACCACCAAGCTCAAGCCCGACCTCGCCGAGAGCTACGAGATCTCGCCGGACGGCAAGACCTTCACCTTCAAGCTGCGCCATGGCGTCAAGTTCCACAACGGCCGCGAGATGACCGCCGACGACGTCAAATATTCGCTCGACCGCGTCACCAATCCGAAGACACAGAGCCCGGGCGCCGGCTTCTTCGGTTCCATCAAGGGCTATGACGAGGTCGCAGCTGGCAAGGCCGACAGCCTCTCCGGCGTCACCGTGGTCGACCCCTATACGATCAAGTTCGAGCTCGTGCGGCCGGACGCCACTTTCCTGCATGTCATGGCGATCAACTTCTCGCATGTCGTGCCGAAGGAGGAGGTCGAGAAATACGGCGCCGACTTCGGCAAGCACCCGGTCGGCACCGGCGCCTTCAAGCTCGCCGAATGGACGCTCGGCCAACGCATCGTCTTCGAGCGCAATCCCGACTACTGGCACAAGGGGCTGCCGCATCTCGACAAGATCACCTTCGAGATCGGCCAGGAGCCGATCGTGGCGCTGCTGCGCCTGCAGAAGGGCGAGATCGACGTGCCCGGCGACGGCATTCCGCCAGCCAAGTTCCAGGAGGTGATGAACGACCCGGAACAGAAGGCGCGCGTCGTGGTGGGCGGGCAGCTGCACACCGGCTACATCACCATGAACACCACCATGGCGCCCTTCGACAACGTCAAGGTGCGCCAGGCCGTCAACATGGCGATCAACAAGGAGCGCATCGTCCAGATGATCAACAACCGCGCGGTGCCGGCAAACCAGCCACTGCCGCCGTCGATGCCCGGCTACGACAAGGCGTTCAAGGGCTACGCCTATGACGTCGCCAAGGCCAAGGCCCTGCTTGCCGAGGCCGGTCATCCCGACGGCTTCGAGACGCAGCTCTTCGCCATGAACACCGACCCCAATCCGCGCATCGCCCAGGCGATCCAGCAGGACCTGGCGGCCATCGGCATCAAGGCCAGCATTCAGTCGCTCGCCCAGGCCAACGTCATTGCCGCCGGCGGCGACAAGGCGGGCGCGCCGATGATCTGGTCGGGCGGCATGGCCTGGATCGCCGACTTCCCGGATCCCTCCAACTTCTACGGCCCGATCCTCGGCTGCGCCGGCGCGGTGCCGGGCGGCTGGAACTGGTCGTGGTATTGCAACAAGGACCTCGACGCCAAGGCGGCCGACGCGGACTCCGTCGTCGATCCGGCCAAGTCCGAGGAGCGCGAGAAGATGTGGAGCGCGATCTACGACAAGATCATGGAGGACGCGCCCTGGGCGCCGGTCTTCAACGAGCAGCGCTTCACGCTGAAGTCGGCCCGCATGGGCGGCGCCGACAATCTCTATGTCGACCCGGTCCATATCCCGATCAACTACGACAATGTGTATGTGAAAGATGTGCAGTAACTGCGACTACACCATCCACGGGCGCCATCACCATTTCGGCTGGGACAATTCCTTCGCCCCGGCCGAGCGGGTGGCGCCCGGCTCGACGATCGAGTTCCAGTGCCTGGACTCGTCCGGCGGGCAGCTCAAGGCGGACAGCACGGTCGCCGACATCGCCAAGCTCGACTTCGACCAGATCAACCCGGTGACCGGGCCGATCTTCGTCGACGGCGCCGAGCCCGGCGATGCGTTGAAGGTGACCATCGAGATGTTCAAACCGTCCGGCTTCGGCTGGACGGCGAATATCCCTGGATTCGGCCTGCTCGCCGACGACTTCCAGGAACCGGCGCTCAACATCTGGAAGTACGACGCCGCCTCGCTCGAACCCGCGTTGTTTGGGAAGAACGGACGCGTTCCGTTAAAACCGTTCGCCGGCACGATCGGCAACGCTCCGGGCGAAAACGGCCACCATTCGGTGGTGCCGCCGCGGCGCGTTGGCGGCAATCTCGACATTCGCGACCTTGCCGCCGGCACCACGCTCTATCTGCCGGTTGAAGTGCCGGGAGCGCTGTTCTCGGTCGGCGACACGCACGCCGCGCAGGGCGACGGCGAGGTGTGCGGCACGGCGATCGAAAGCCCGATGGACGTCGTGTTGAAACTCGACCTTGTGAAGGACGCGCGGCTGAAGATGCCGCGCTTCACCACGCCAGGCCCGGTGACCCGCCACCTCGACGCCAAGGGCTATGAGGTGACGACCGGCATAGGGCCAGACCTGATGGCCGGGGCCAAGGAGGCCGTCAGCCAGATGGTCGACCTGCTCGCCGGGCGCTACAAGCTCGACCCGGTCGACGCTTACATGCTGGTCTCGGTCTGCGGCGATCTCAGGATCAGCGAGATCGTCGACATGCCGAACTGGGTGGTGTCGTTCTACTTCCCGCGCTGCGTCTTCGAATGAGCGCAGGCATGGTCGACAAACACGCCGACGCCGCCGGCAAGGCGGCCGTGGGGCCGGTGCTCGAAATCACCGGCCTCTGCGTTGGCGTGCGCGGCGAGGATGGCGAGCGCGAGGTGGTGTCCGGCCTGTCGCTGTCGCTCAAACGCGGCGAGACGCTGTGCATCGCCGGCGAGTCCGGCTCCGGCAAATCGATGACGGCGCTGGCGATCATGCGGCTCCTGCCGCAACCGGCCGGCCGCATCGTTTCCGGGACGATCCGGCTCCACGACAAGGATCGCGGCGCCGTCGAGCTGACGGCTCTCGACGAACGGCGCATGCGCGACATTCGCGGCGATCGCATCGCCATGATCTTCCAGGAGCCGATGACCTCGCTCAATCCGGTGCTGTCGATCGGCCGGCAGCTTACCGAATCGATCGAGGCGCATACCGGTCTCTCCCACGCCGAGGCGCAGCGGCGCGCCGTCGAAGCGCTGAAGGCGGTTCGGATTTCGGAAGCCGAAAGCCGGCTAAAGCAGTTTCCGCACGAATTGTCGGGCGGCATGCGCCAGCGGGTGATGATCGCCATGGCGCTGGCGCTCGAGCCCGACGTGCTGATCGCCGACGAACCGACGACGGCGCTCGACGTGACGGTCCAGGGCGAAGTGCTGGAGCTGCTGCGCGACCTGCAGCGCCAGCATGGCACCAGCGTCATCCTGATCACCCACGACATGGGTGTCGTAGCCGAAATGGCCGATCGCGTCATCGTCATGCGCAATGGCCGCATGGTCGAGGAAGGCACCACCGCCGATATCTTCGCCAGGCCGCGGGCAGCCTACACGCAAGAGCTCCTCGCCGCGGTTCCGCGCATCGGCTCGGGCGCCGGACGGCGCGACACGGCCGAGGCCGCCGGCGTGGCCGGGCGGGACAAGGTGGCGGTGGTGAACGACCTTCATGTCCGCTTCGACCTGCATGGCGGCTTCTTCGGCCGCGTCACCCGGCGGGTGCACGCCGTCGAGGGCGTCTCCTTCTCGATCGCGCCGAACGAGACGCTGGCTCTGGTCGGCGAATCCGGCTGCGGCAAATCCACCACCGCCAAGGCGCTTGCCGGCCTGGTGCCCTATACCGGCGGCGTCACGATCGGCGGCCGCGAGCTCTCCGGGCTTGCCGGCGATGCGCGCAAGGCCGTGCGGCGCGACGTGCAGATGGTGTTCCAGGATCCTTACGCCTCGCTCGACCCGCGCATGCGCGTCGGCGATCTGGTGGCCGAGCCGTTGCTCATCCATGGCATCGGCTCGAAGCAGGAGCGCCGCGAGCGCGTGGCCGCCTTGTTCGAGCGGGTCGGCCTGTCGTCAGACCAGATGGAGCTCTATCCGCATGAATTCTCGGGCGGCCAGCGCCAGCGCATCTGCATCGCCCGCGCGCTGGCGCTGCGGCCGAAGCTGATCATCGCCGACGAGAGCGTGTCGGCGCTCGATGTCTCGGTGCAGGCGCGCGTGCTCGATCTTTTGAAGGAGCTGCAGCGCGAATTCGGCGTCGCCTATCTCTTCATCTCGCATGATATGGCCGTGGTCGAGAACATCTCCGACCGCGTCGCCGTCATGTATCTCGGCCAGATCGTCGAAATCGGCAGCCGCGACCAGGTCTTCTCTAACCCCCGCCATCCCTACACGCGGCGGCTCATCGAGGCGGTGCCGGTTCCCGATCCAGCACGGCGCCGGACACGCTTTGCCCGTCTCGACCGCGAAATCCCGAGCGCGACGCGGCGGATCGGCGAAAGCGTGCCGAAACTGCTGCTCAAGGATTTTGGCGGCGGACATCTTGCCGCGGTCGCGGATTGATACGGCCCGCGCTATTCGCCAACCTTCAGCTTGGAATTTGATCGGTTCTCGGAGCGGCGATCTGTCCGTTTCGGAAACTGCCCGAATGATGATAAAGCCTGACGCAGCTACTCATCTATTCGGGATTCCAATGCCGGCCCTCACACGCCGCAAACTCCTGCAAGGCGCCGCAGCGGCCGGCGCGGCCGGCATCGGCCTCTCCGCCGCCGGCAAGTTTGCCGGCTGGGCGGCGCCGAAGCCCGAATCGCTGATCCTGAAGACCGCGAGCATCGAGGCGCAGCTGATGCAGGGCGCGCCGACGAAGAACGTGCTGACCTATGGCGAAACGGGCATGCCGCCGGTCGTCAGGATGAGGAAGGGCGAGCCGTTCGCGGCGCGGCTGATCAACGGCATCGACGATCCGACGACGATCCACTGGCATGGCGTCCGCGTTCCCAACAAGATGGACGGCGTGCCGTTCATGGTGCAGCCCTATGTCTATCAGGGCGACCATTTCGACTATGCCTTCACGCCGCCCGACGCCGGCACCTTCTGGTACCACCCGCATTGCAACACGCTGATCCAGATGGGCCACGGCCTGACCGGCGTGATCGTGGTCGAGAACCCGAACGATCCGGTCTTCGATGTCGAGATGGTCGTCAACCTGCGCGACTGGCGGCTCGGCGACGACGGCCAGTTCATCGATCCGTTCCGGCCGCGCGACGCGGCCAAGGCAGGCACCTTCGGCACGGTGCGCACCGCCAATTGGCTCGACCAGCCGCAATTCGACGCGCCGGCCGGCGGGCTGGTGCGGCTGCGCGCCGCCATCACCGACGTCACCCGCATCTATGCCTTCCGCGTCGACGGCGCCGAGGCGACGGTCATCGCGCTCGACGGCAACCCGGTGCCGCAGCGTTTCACGCCGGATGCCTTGCAATTGGGACCTGGCCAGCGGCTGGAGCTCGCCATCCGCATGCCCGACGAGGAAGGCGCGATCGTCAGCTTGCGCGACGTCAGGGGCACTAAGCCCAAGATACTGGCGACGCTGCGCTCAGTCGGTAAATCGCTCAAGCACGAATTGCGCGACGTCGGCCCGCTCGAAGCCAATCCGGTGGCAGAACTCGATGTCGATGGCGCCAAGCGCATTCCGCTGGCGCTGAGCGCCACGGCGGAAAACGTCGCGGCCGACAGCATTTGCGGCTCGCTCGGCTACAGTTTCTGGGCGATCAACAAGGTGCCGTGGCCGGGCGACACGCCGGACCCGACGGCGCCGCTCGCCGAACTGAAGCTCGGCCAGAGCTACATCATCGACATGGAGAACCTCACGCCGCACGCGCACCCGATCCATTTGCACGGCATGAGCTTCAAGGTGCTGTCGTCATCGACCAGGGCGGTCCAGCCGCTGGTCTCCGACACCTATCTGATCCTGCCCAATGAGAAGGTCCAGCTTGGCTTCGTCGCCGACAATCCCGGCGACTGGCTGCTGCATTGCCACATCATCGAGCACCAGAAGACAGGCATGACGAGTTACTTCCGGGTGGTGTGAAGAGCGCCCCGCATGGGCGAGGTGCAATCCAGACCACGGTCTGGCCGCGGCGCGCCGCGTCAGCGCCCTCCGTGATGGACGGGCCGGTCGGAGCACTCCTCTTCAAGGGCACTTGCCGGCTCTTGCCGCCTTGCGCCCTTCCGGGCTTCGGGCGGCATCGCCTCCATCAGGTTTCTGACCTTGGCGTTGTAGTGCGCGAGGACGACCGCGCGGGTGAAATGGAGCAGGATTCCAAGCACTGACATTGGCATTTCCTCCATCGGGATGGCTGACATGTCGCTGTCGTATGGCGTGGCGGGTCCGGGTCAGGAAAAGCCCTTGCTGCAACGAAGGGCGCTATTCCGCTCAGCGCGTGCCGGCGAAGACGACCTGCGCGAGCCGCGCCTTTTCGCGCGTGCCCGGCGCGGCCTCCCAGCCGATGTCCCTCTGCAGCTCGGGCAACAGGCTGTTCATAAGGCTTCTGGTTTTGGCGTCGTTATGCTGGCGCATGATGGAGCGGCCGAGATTTCCAAGCATGGACATTTCGCATTCCCCTGTTCCGGTGAGACGACGTCAGCGCCGTCGGACGCGGAATGAATGCGCCCGGTCCGTTTCGCGGCAATGGCTCGGAAACCGGCTGATCGTTTCCAAGACATGCGGGTCTGGAAACATTTGCATGCAAATGGGCTGGCCGTAAGGGCTTGCGGCGAAACGTCGGCGAACCCGTGGAGCTGTCGGGAAATTCGTTCGGCGCAAAGCCCCTGGTTGGGCAGGATTCAGTCGGGCGCCAGAAGCATGTATGCTTAACGATATTGATTCTTCCGATCATTTTGGCTGGTCGATGTGAGAAAAATCGTCGCTGCACTCACCGTAGCTGTTGTTCTTGTCGTCGGGCTGCTCTTCCTTTTGCCCGCTCTTGTTTCAACCGACTGGGTTCGTGCCGAATTGAGCCGGCAAATGTCATCCGCAACCGGAATGACAATTCGGCTGGACGGACCTGTCAGGCTGTCGCTGCTGCCCAGGCTGGCGGTGGTCGCGAACGATATCTCGCTCTCGACCGGCACGGGCGACATCGCGATATCCGCCCCGCGGTTCTCGACGTCGATAACGCTGTCGTCGCTATGGTCGAAAAAGCTTGAGATACAGTCCGTCGCTCTGGCGGCTCCGACTATCGCGCTCAAGGCTTCGGCAAACGCGTCGTCGCCTGCAGAACCGAAGGATGTTGAGGCCGATCCGTTCGCGGCGATTGTCGATACGCTCGAGCGGCTGGCGATCAACCAACTGACGATAACGAATGGCACCCTTACCTCAGGTGCTTCGCCCGGCAATGCCGCCAGGGTGACGGCAATCGACGCCGATCTGAGGGTTCCGGACCTCG
The DNA here is from genome assembly GCF_033977325.1 of Mesorhizobium vachelliae. Lineage (NCBI taxonomy): Bacteria > Pseudomonadati > Pseudomonadota > Alphaproteobacteria > Hyphomicrobiales > Phyllobacteriaceae > Mesorhizobium > Mesorhizobium vachelliae. Next base: position 370,148 of record NZ_JAVIIR010000003.1, on the reverse strand, counting down.
ACCGGGAGGTCTCGTTTTCATTGGCCGGCACCAGCGGCGGCCGTCGCATCGAAATGAGCGGAAGCCTTTCCGCGTTGCGGCCGATCCTGAAACGGCTGCCGGCCCAGATCGCCATCGAGGCGCGGCTCGACCCGGCGCCGGTTCCCAAATTCTCTTCCTTGCAGGCGAGCGGCGAGATCCAGCTCAACGGCAATGGCAGCTATCAGATCAAGGGCGGAAAGTTCGATGTCGGCGACCAGAGTTTCCAGATGGACGCGCTCTTTCAGCCGGGGGCTCGGCATCACTTCTTCGCCGACCTGGCGGCAAAGCACGTCGATATCGACGCCTTGAGTGATCTTGGAAAGGGCGGTTCCAGCGGAGCCAAGGCTTCGGCCGGTTCCGGCGAGCCCGACCTCGCGATGCTGTCTGCCTTCGACGCCGACATCAGCGTCGCGATCGATGAATTGGTCGGCGGCAAGATACGGGCTGCCGATGTCCAGCTCGCCGCGACGTTGCGTGATGGACATCTCGAAGCAAAGTTGGAGCACTTCGGCCTCGATGCGGGAAATCTCACCGCGAAAGTCTCGACGGATGTCGGTGAAACACCTCCGACCATACGGGGCAATGTTGCGAGTTCAGGGCTGGACATCGACTCGATAGCGAAGCTGGCCGGACAATCCGTGCCGTTGTCTGGCAAGCTGACCGCCGATATGGGGTTCGCTTTTCGCGGACTTACCGCCGAGCGCATACGCAGCAGCGTCAATCTGCAGGGAACGGTCGGGATTCGGGAGGGCAAGCTCCCACTTTCAGCACTTGCCGATGCCCCAACGGCCGACAACATCACCGGGCTCAATCTTGACGCGAAAGTTCACGATGTCGGCAAGCCGGTCGATTTGACGGGCAAGCTCGCCTGGCGGGGACAGGCCGTGACGTTCAAGTCCCAGGTCGCGCCTGCATCCTTTATGGCCAGTGGTTCCGTTGCCGATGCATCCGGGCCGATCATCCTTTCGGTTTCCTCCAAATACCTGGAAGGCAGCATAAGCGGCGTTGTTGGAGGCGGCGGCACGTTCAAGGGTCAGGCTTCAGTCACGTCGGCCTCGGTCGACAAGCTCATGCAATGGCTGGGGCAGGGTGCTTCCCGCGGTCTGCAGGACTTTGCTTTCAAAGGTGACGTGGACGCCGGGTCAGGACAGCTTTCCTTCCAGAAGGCCGCTATTGGCTTGAACGGCGTCAAGGCGTCGGGCCAGGGCTCGATGAAACTTGGCGAGCCGCTCAACATCCGCACGTCGCTCAAATTCGCGAAACTGGACTTCGCGGCGTTCGCCGGCGGCGGCGAGGCTACGGCGGAAGGAAAGCAGAAAGCGAACGGCGCCGCCGACGCGCCAATCGATCTCTCCTTCCTCAAGGGAATTGATGCCAAGGTGGATATCCAGGCCGACAAGCTCGGCTATGGAAAGGTCTTCGCCGGGCCGGTGGCGACCACCCTTACGGTGGCTGATGGGAAGGCTCACCTGAGCGTGCCGCAAAGCCCCTTCTACGGCGGCACGATTGCCGCGGAAATGACAGCTGACGGCTCCCGCGACGCCGCTTCCCTGAACCTGAACACGGCGATCGCCGGCGCGGCCGCGGCTCCCTTGCTTCATGATGCGGCGGATTTCGACCGCATCGAAGGAACGCTCAATGCGACGGTCGCGGTCTCAGGGTCGGGAAAGACCACGAAATCGCTTGCCCGTTCCCTCGGCGGCAAGGCAGCGGCAAAATTCAGCAACGGCGCCTTCCGCGGCATCGACATTGCGGAGGTCTACAACAACCTGGTCGGGTTGCTCGCCAGCGGCTTCAAGCAGGATCAGACCAAGAAGACGACATTCACCGAACTCGGAGCCTCATTCGCAATCGCGGAGGGCGTCGCCCAAACCACGGACATCAGCCTGCTGGGTCCGCTGGTGCGAATGGACGGCTCGGGCAAGATAGACTTCGCCGACCAGACGCTCGACATCCGTCTCAACCCCCGCGTCGTTGCTTCGCTTGCCGGGCAGGGAGGCGACGTCGCCGTGAAGGGCATCGGGGTGCCGATCGTGGTTCAAGGCCCGCTGTTCGCGCCCCGGGCCTATCCGGATCTGAGCGCCTTGGCCAAAGACCCGCAGGGCGCGCTGGACATGTTGAGCCGCCTTGGGCTGCCAACTGGAAAACTGAACCTAGACAAGCTGATCCCAGGCCAAACGAACTCGAACGGCGACGGCTCAGGCAAGGGAGCGGCGGATCTGATCGGCGATCTTCTGCGCAACGCCGCGCCTCGCCCCAAAACCCCGCCCACTGCTCCCGAGCCAGCCGTGGCGCCAGAGGCCGGCAATGCGGAGAATGCGGCGCCGCCGCCGAGTTCGAACGCGGATGGCGAGGCCGAAGCCGATACCGCTGTGCCGGCGGCCGAGCCCGCTCCCGCCGACCCGCAAACCGCTCCTGCCTCACCCGAAACGCCGAAGAAAGGCGAAATAGACACGCTTCTCGATCAGTTGGCCAACTGATTCGCCCGGTTTGCTCGCGGTGTGAAGGCACCGGATGCCCCGCGCAACCAACCCGAAAGCAGGATTCAAGCCGGGCCGCGGGAACGCATGATCTAACGCTCATATGTGCGGCGGAAAATCAAAGTGATCGCCGGCTGCCCCAAATCGTCCCCAATCCGGAGGTTTTCCGGCCTTTGAGCCGGAGACGAAGGAGAGGTCGATGAAATTATCCGTTCTTGCCCTTGCTGGCGCCATGCTGGCGCCGATGGCCGCTGTCCATGCGGCGCCGATGATGGATATCCCGGATGGAGGCAGCCTTGTGCAACAGGCGCGCGTGACATGCGCCTACCTGACCGACGACGGTTACTGCGTGCGGCCGCATAAGAAGCACAAGCACTGGAAGCGCCACCATTACTACCGCCCCGCCTACCGCACCTATGAGCCGCAGCCGCCGGACGAGTATTACTGGCGCTATGAGCGTCCACGGCCGATTATCCGGGTTGTTCCCGACTATCGGCCGCCGGACGAAGACAATTGGGATAATTGGGATAATCAGGACGATTGAGGCGAGCCGCCCTTCGTTAGCAAGCAGGGTGCGTACACGCCCGCTATTCATTCACCGGGAACACCCCGCCATCGGTCCGGCGGGGTCGGCCGAGAGGTCGATGAGGTTCCCCGCCTAATGCATGTCGCCCAGAAGTGCGCAGCGGTTCTGGGACGACGACATGCATCAAAGCAAAGACTTAAAGCGCGTTGCCTGAATCCGGTTCAGCGCGACGCGCTTTGCCCTGCCCGGCGCGATCTTGTCGCTGACACTGCGCGCCCGGGCAACGCCTGACCGTCCAGGAATAGCGGACGCGGTTCCGGCCCTAGCGCTTCAGCGCGATGCTCATGCCGCTGAGATCGGCATTGACCTGCAGGCCGACCTGCCTGCCGGTGAGCTCGAGCTGGGCGCCCTTGTCATTGGTCATGACGATCACCTGGGCGCCTCTGCCCAGCGCGCCGCCGCCGCCGGCAGCTCCATAGACGCCCGTCACATCGCTGGCGCGGCGGATGTGGCGCACCCTGCCCTGGAAATAGGTCTTGGACGCCCCGAAGGCGAGGCCGCCCGAGATGCCGCCGACGGAGATCGGATAGCGTTTGCCATGGAAGGTCAGCGTGCCGTCGCCGCCGGAGCCGCCGATGAAGAAGGCCGCCTTGTAGACGGAAAAGCGGATCGTGCCGCTGTCGGCATGCGCGGCGCTGGCGATGCTCACGCCCGCCGCGGCGATTGCCGCGACCGCGACTGAACGGAACCTGGACGAGATCTGCATGACGGGAACCTCCTCGAGCATCGCGGCTTACCCAGCCGGCCGGGGCATATCAGCTGCAAAACTATAGCTGAACCGTCTTGCCCCGCCATTGGTTCCAAGCACGCGGACCGAAATCCGGCGGTCACAAAATGCTGAGCGAAGCGATGAGAAGCACAGGCTTGTGCCGGCTAACCTCTAAAAGCGGAATTGTCCATGACACGTTCGAGTGCCAGCTGATTGTTACGACGTAGCGTTCGAATCCTACCCAGTCCGCCATAAGCTGGAGCAGAGCGAGCCCCAGATTACTGGAACGTCGCTCGGGGCGGGGATTCGATCTGCCGTCAGACTTGCGCGGCTCCGCCGTCAACGAAGACCTCGCTACCTGTCATGAAGCTGCTTTCATCCGAGGCAAGGAAGAGCGCCACAGCCGCCGTCTCCTCGGGCTGTGCAACACGCCCGAGCGGCGTCTGAGCGGCGAAGCCCGCCAGCAACGCGTCTTCCTCTCCCGGCGTCGCCAAGCCCTTGACGCCGGGCGTCTCGGTGGAGCCGGGAGAGAGCACGTTGACGCGGATGCCGGTCCCCTTCAGGTCCAGTGCCCAGCTTCGGGCAAAATTGCGGATTGCGGCCTTGGTCGCGCTGTAGACGCTGAACGCAGGCGTTCCCATCGAGCCCGTGGTCGACCCTGTGAGGATGATGGATCCGCTGGCCCGCATAAGCGGCAGCGCCTTTTGCACCGTGAACAGTGTTCCCTTGACGTTGACGTCGAACGTCAAATCGAACGACGCCTCGTCGATAGCGCCCAGCGGGGCAAACTGGCCGAGTCCAGCATTGGCGAACAGAACGTCTATCCGTCCACTCTTCGCGCGCACCTTCGCAAACAGCCGATCGAGGTCGTCCATACGCGAAATGTCGCCCTGTACCGCCGTCACCCCGGAGCCGATCGCTTCTACCGCCCTGTCCAACTCCTCCTGGCGACGGCCGGTGATGAAAACCTCGGCGCCTTCCGCCACAAACCGTTTGGCGGTCGCCAGACCGATGCCGCTGTTGCCTCCGGTTATGACGGCGATTTTGCCTTCAAGTCTGCCCATTTCGATCTCCTAGAGAATGATCACTCTTTCGAAATAGACGCTTGCCTTCTTTTCTTCTAGTATGCACCTTTTGGTAAGTACTAGATTGGAGCATGCGAAATGGCCGCACCTGACTTTATCTGTGGGCTGGACGCTGCGCTGGCTGTCATCGGCGGCAAGTGGAAACCTTTGATCCTGTTCCATCTTTCCCACGAAGCCCGACGCTATGGCGACCTGAGGCGCGCCATCGGAAACGTCAGTGACAAAATGCTTATCCAGCAACTCAAGGAACTGGAAGCGGATGGGATCGTCGATCGGCTCGACTTCAAGGAAATTCCGCCGAAAGTCGAGTATTCCCTCACTGCGTTCGGTCAGACCCTCGCCGGAGCTTTGAAGCCGCTCTGCGCCTGGGGTACGGAACATCTGATCGAAGTCGAAAACCTCGTGTCACGCCGCGGCGCGTCCAAGGTGGCGAAAGTCGCCTAACTTACCGGATAGCTGCCGGCAAGGGTCGAACCGTAGCTGGGTAGGCTATAAATCTGCACTCTTATGCTGAAATGACGTGTGTGTGCTGGCTGGTGGAGCTGAGGGGGATCGAACCCCTGACCTCATCATTGCGAACGATGCGCTCTCCCAGCTGAGCTACAGCCCCGTTCCAGCGGATGGGCTTGTATCGGTCGCGGCCGTTTGATGTCAAGGCGAAACGATGGCCTGACGCCACGCCGAGGCAGGCGGGCCTTGTGCCGGCTCGCCGAGCCCGCGGGCCTTGCCCGCGCGCCTGGCAATGGCTACATGTCGGCGACAATTTGGAGACCGGCATGATCGCCCTTATTCAGACCATCGTCATGGCGCTTGATATCTACTGGTGGATCATCATCGCCTCGGCGATCTTTTCCTGGCTCTACGCCTTCAATGTCGTCAACTCGCGCAACCAGTTCGTCGGCAGCGTCGGCAACATGCTCTATCGGCTGACCGAGCCGGCGCTGCGCCCGATCCGCCGCTTCATGCCCGATCTCGGCGGCATCGACATTTCGCCGATCATCCTGCTGCTGATCCTTTTCTTCATCCGGCAGTTCCTGGTCACCACCGTTTGGTCCTGGGTTGTGACCGGCGGCTGATGAGCACGCCGTTTCGGCCGCGCGAGAACGGCATCGACCTTTTCGTGCGGCTGACGCCGAAAGCGGCGCTCGACCGGATCGACGGCCTCGATACCGCCGCCGACGGCCGCAGTCACCTCAAGGCGCGCGTACGCGCCGTGCCGGAGCACGGCGCCGCCAATCAGGCGCTGGAACGGATGATGGCGAAGGCGCTGGGCGTTCCGGTATCGGCCGTTTCGGTGGTTGCCGGCGGCACCTCGCGGCTGAAGACGCTGCGGATCGCGGGCGATGCGGCGGAGCTGGCGAAGAGCGTCGAGGCTCTTTCCAGGAACCCAAAAAATTGAGACGCAGGCGGGACAGCGCCCCCCTCTGTCCTGCCGGACATCTCCCCCACAAGGGGGGAGATTGGCAGTTTCGGCGCCCCCGTTCATTCTGCAATGTTGGAGATTGGCGAAAGCCGGAGTGACATCTGATCTCCCCCCTCGTGGGGGAGATGGCCGGCAGGCCAGAGGGGGGCGCGAAGGATCGCCAGCTTTGACGGCGCAAGCCGCTACAACCGCTTCAATCGCCCAGCGGCAGCTTTGGATCGTCCACCTTCAGCGTGTTCACGCTCTGCTTGATGCGGCGCAAATTCTCCAGGACTTTCGGCCCGCGCGATTCCGCCACCGTGGTGGCGATCATGTCGACGATGGCCAGAAGCGCGTAGCGCGACGAGGTCGGCTTGTAGATGTTGCCGTCCTCGACGGGCTGGAGAAGGATGACCGTGTCGGCGACCTTGGCCAAGGCCGAGTCCGGCGCGGTGATGGCGACGGTGGCGGCGCCATATTGCTGGGCGACCTCGACGGCTTCGATCACCGAGCGGGCATAGCCAGAGACGGAGAAGGCAAGCAGCGTCGTCTCCGGCGTGGCGACGGCGGCATACATGCGCTGCAGCTGCCCGTCGGTCTGGGCGAGCGCTGAGAGGCCGAGCCGGAACAGCCGGTTCTGCATCTCGGTCGCCATCATCGAGGAGATGCCGCCGGAGCCGAGGCAGAGCACGTTGCCCGAGGCGGCGATGCGCGCGGCGACATCCATCAGCGTCGTCATGTCGAGGTTTTCGCTGGCGCGCTGGATGGCGGCGATCGCCGCCTCGGTTATCGCCGAGGCGATGCGCTGCTCGCGCGCGTCGCGGCTAAGCGGCTCGGGCGACAGATACTGGCCGCCTATGGCGATCGCCTGCGCCAAATAGAACTTGAAATCGCGCAACCCCTCGCAACCGAGATTGCGGCAGAAGCGGGTGACGGTAGGCTCACTGACGCCGACGCGCGCGGCGATCTCCGAGATCGCGGCCTTGGAGGCGAAATCGAGATCCGAAAGCACCAAGCCCGCCAGCCGGCGGTCCGACTTGGTGCCGTCCTGCGACATCAGTTGCAGGCGGGTGATGATGTCGGCCGGGCTCCTCATCTCGTCATCTCACAGCGGCAGGCCCGTCGCCTTGTCGAACAGGTGGATGTTGCGCGGGTCGACGCTCACCGGCAGCCGGTCGCCCGGCTTCACCTGCAGCCGGTCGCGGAACACCGCGCGCACCGTGTCGTCGCCAACCAAGCCGTAGACATGCGTTTCCGAACCGGTCGGCTCGACGACATCGACCTTGATGGCGATGGCATCGTCGCCGGCGCCGACCACGAAATGCTCGGGCCTGATGCCGACTTCGACGGTCTCGCCGCCGGAAGCAGTCTTGCCCGACAGCGCCAGCCGGCCGCCGCCTTTCGTCTCGAACCACGAATTGGCCCCGGCCGTCTTCAGCGCGCCGGAGACAAAGCTCATCGACGGCGAGCCGATGAAGCCGGCGACGAACTTGTTGGCCGGCCGGTCATAGAGCTCCAGCGGCTGGCCGACCTGCTGGATGCGGCCGCGATCCATCACCACGATGCGGTCGGCCATGGTCATCGCCTCGATCTGGTCGTGGGTGACGTAGACGATGGTCGATTTCAACCGCTGGTGCAGCGCCTTGATCTCGGTGCGCATCTGCACGCGCAGTTGCGCGTCAAGATTGGAGAGCGGCTCGTCGAACAGGAACACCGAAGGCTCGCGCACGATGGCGCGACCCATGGCGACGCGCTGGCGCTGGCCGCCGGACAACTGCCTTGGATAGCGGTCGAGATAGGAGAAGAGGTTGAGCACGCCCGACGCCTTCTTGACCTTGTCGTCGATCGCGGCGCGGTTCTCGCCGCGGATCTTCGGGCCGAAGCCGATATTTTCCGAGGCCTTCAGATGTGGGAAGAGCGCATAGGACTGGAACACCATGGCGATGTTGCGCTTCTGCGGCGGCAGGTCGTTGGCACGCGTGCCGCCGATGACGAGGTCGCCGGAGGTGATCGTTTCGAGCCCGGCCAGCATGCGCAAAAGGGTGGACTTGCCGCAGCCGGACGGGCCGACCAGCACGACGAATTCGCCGCTTTTGATGTCGAGATTGATGTCCTCGAGGATTTTGTGCTGGCCGAAGGATTTCGACAGGTTGCGGAACTGGACGTCGGTCATGGTCACGCTCCCAATATATCGTCGATGAAAGGCAGGTAGCCGGCTGTCAGGCCGGCATCCACGGGCACCACGGCACCTGTTACGCCGGAAGCGCGCTCGGAGGCAAGGAAGGCCACGGCTTCCGCCACTTCGGAAGCGTTGACGATGCGGCCGAGCGGATAGAGCCGCTTCAGCCGGCCGAGGATCTCGGGATCCTTGGCCAGGCGATGGTCCCAGGCGGCGGTGCGGATCGAGCCTGGGCAGACGACGTTGGCGCGCAACCCGCTGCGGCCGAGCTCGACGGCGATGGATTTGGCATAGGCGTTGATGCCGGCCTTGGCTGCGGCATAGGCCGGGTTGCCGAAATGCGAAATCGCATTGACCGAGGAGATGAAGACAACGCTGCCCGAACCGCGCTTGGCCATCGCCTTGATCAGCGGATCCGCGAAAGTCATCACGCCGGTCAAATTGAGGTCGAGCTCCTCTTCGATCTTCTCCGCCGTGAGCGCCTTCAACGTTTCGGCGCGCGTCCAGCCGGCATTGTTGATCAGGATGTCGGGGACGCCGTCCTTGTCGAGCAAAGCGGGGATCGCCGCTTCGATCGAGGCGCGGTCGAGCAGGTTGAAGGCGTGGCGGGAGGCGATATGCGGGCTGGCCAGCGCTTCCGCCGACTGGTCGCAGCCGACGATGCGCGCGCCGCGGCCGGCCAAGAGCTCAACGATCGCCGAGCCGAGGCCGCCGCCGGCGCCCGTGACGACTACGGTTTTGCCTTCGAACTCGGCCTTTGACACCACGATACGCGCTCCTCCCGCCATGTCAGACAGCATGGAACGCTATCCAACAAAATGTAATTTAGCAACATGATAAACTGCTTGCATTGGGCAAAACCATCGATAATGTAGGAAAGTAACATAAATCCTGCGCCAATAAGGCCAGGCGCGAATGCGCATCATGGGAGGAAATCAGATGAGCCTTGCGAAATGGACTGTCGGCCTGTTGGCCGGAATGAGCATGCTGGCTTTTGCAGCACCCGCCGATGCCGGCGAGGTGCGCGTCACCGTCGCCGAATACAGCGCCAAGACCGGCCCCTATTTCGAAGAGGTGAAGAAGGAATTCGAGGCCGCCAATCCCGGCATCACCATCAAGTATGAAGTGGTGCCGTGGGATGTGCTCTTGCAGAAGCTCACCACCGACATCACCGCCGGCACCAACGCCGATCTCTCGATCATCGGCACGCGCTGGCTGATCGATTTCGTGCAGCAGGATGTCGCCGAGCCGCTCGACAGCTACATCAAGCCTGAATTCAAGGACCGCTTCATCGACACCTTCCTGCAGCCCTCGATCATGGACGGCAAGACCTACGGCCTGCCGATCGCGGCTTCCGCACGCGCCATGTATTACAACAAGGAGCTGTTCGAGAAGGCCGGCATCGCCAAGCCGCCGGCCACCTGGACCGAGCTGCAGGAAGACGCCCGCAAGATCAAGGCGATCGGCGCCTTCGGCTTCGGCTTGCAGGGCAAGGAGATCGAGACCGACGTCTATTACTATTATGCGATGTGGTCGCAGGGCACCGAGATCCTCAACAAGGACGGCACGTCCGGCCTGAGCACGCCCGGCGCGCTCGAAGCCGCCAAGCTCTATAAGTCGATGATCGACGAGGGTCTGACCGAACCCGGCGTCACCTCGAACAACCGCGAGGACGTGCAGAACCTGTTCAAGCAGGGCAAGGTCGGCATGATGATCACCGCACCCTTCCTGTCCAACCAGATCAAGGAAGAGGCGCCGAACCTGAAATACGGCGTCGCTGCCATCCCCGCCGGCCCGACCGGTGCGCGCGGCACCTATGGCGTCACCGATTCGATCATCATGTTCAAGAACTCCAAGAACAAGGACGAGGCCTGGAAGCTGCTCGACTTCCTGTTCACCAAGGAGCAGCGCGCCAAGTTCACCCAGGGCGAAGGCTTCCTGCCGGTGAACAAGGAGGAGGCGAAGATGGATTATTATGTCCACAATGCCGATCTCGCCGCCTTCACCGCGCTGTTGCCCGACGCCCGCTTCGCGCCGGTCATCCCGGGCTGGGAAGAGATCGCCCAGATCACCTCCGACGCCATGCAGAAGATCTATCTCGGCAGCGCCAAGCCGGAAGATGCCTTGAAGGACGCGGCCGATAAGGCAAACGCGGTGCTCAAGAAGAAATAAGGGCGTATCTCCCTGCGCCCGTGGCGCGCTCCACCCCGTCGGAGCGCGCCACACTTTCCCGGCAAGTCATATTCACTGCAACACGGTGCCATCCAGCCGATGCAAAGCCGGATCCTGCCCTACCTGCTGACGCTGCCCAGCCTGCTCCTCGCGGCGGTGGTGATCTTCTGGCCGGTCTGGGACCTTGTCCAGATATCGACGCATGACGTGAATCGCTTCGGCCAGCTTCGCGAATTCAGCGGCTTGGCCAATTTCTCGGCGCTTGCCGCCGACCCCGACTTCGTCGCGGCGCTCTGGCGCACCGGGCTGTGGACCGTTCTGGTGGTCGGCGGCGCGCTGCTGCTGTCGATCCCGGTGGCGATGATCCTCAACATGGATTTTTATGGCCGTGGGCTCGCCCGCGTCATCATCATGCTGCCCTGGGCGGTGTCGCTGACCATGACCGCGGTGGTCTGGCGCTGGGCCCTCAACGGCGAAAGCGGCATGCTGAATTCGGCGCTGATGAAGCTCGGCCTGATCAGCCAGAACATCCAGTGGCTGGCGAGCGCCGAGACGGCCTTCCCGATGCAGGTGCTGATCGGCATTTTGGTGACGGTGCCCTTCACCACCACGATCTTCCTCGGCGGCCTCTCCTCGATTCCCGACGATCTCTATGAGGCAGCGGCCCTTGAAGGCGCAACGCCTTTCCAGCAGTTCCGTGAGATCACCTTTCCGCTCCTGAAACCCTTCATCAACATCGCGATCGTGCTCAACACCATCTATGTCTTCAACTCCTTCCCGATCATCTGGGTGATGACGCAAGGCGGGCCGGCGAACTCGACCGACATATTGGTCACCCATCTCTACAAGCTCGCCTTCCGCATCGGCAAGCTGGGCGAGGCTTCCGCCGTGTCTCTGGTGATGTTCGCTATCCTGCTCGTCTTCACCATGATCTATGTGCGTCTCGCCATGCGGGAGCAGCGGGCATGACCCCTAAGATGAAACGCACCATCATCGCCTGGCTGCTGCTGGCGCCGCTGATCGTGGTGACGATCTTCCCCTTCGCGGTGATGTTCCTGACGGCGGTCAAGCCACGGCCCGAAGTGCTCTCGCCCACCTGGTGGCCAAGCGAATTCCACTGGTCGAATTTTTCCGACATGTGGGTGGCAACCGGCTTCGGCCAGGCGCTGCTCAACTCGCTCTATGTCTCGGCGCTGGCGACGATCGGCGCCATCCTCATCTCGGTGCCGGCAGCCTATGCGATGTCGCGCTTCCGCTTTGCCGGCTACGGCGCGTTCCGCCAGTTCCTTCTGATCTCGCAGATGATTTCGCCGATCGTGCTGGTGCTCGGCCTGTTCCGTCTGATGGCCGCTTGGGGCCTGGTCGAGAGCACCACGGCGCTCGGCTTTATCTACATGGCCTTCAACGTCGCCTTCACCGTCTGGATGCTGCAGAGCTATTTCGACACCATCCCGCGCGACCTCGAGGAGGCGGCCTGGATGGAAGGGGCTGGCCGCTGGCTGACGCTGCGCAAGGTGTTCCTGCCGCTCTGCCTGCCGGCGATCGCGGTGACGGCGATCTTCACCTTCATCAACGCCTGGAACGAGTTCGTCGTGGCGCTCACCATGCTGCGCAGCCAGGAAAGCTACACGCTGCCGATCCAGGTTTTCTCGCTGGTCGCCGGCCGCTATACGATCGAATGGCACCATGTCATGGCGGCCACGCTGCTGGCGACACTGCCGGTGGCGATCCTCTTCATCTGGCTGCAGCGCTACCTCGTCCGCGGATTGGCGCTCGGGGCCGTCAAATAGCAATTCCAGCAATTCCAGGAAAAGTGTGCAGCGGTTTTCCGTCCGGAATTGCGAAAAACAGAAGTCCAAGGAGCGTTCATGCGCGTCTTCACCGCCTCGCTGGCGACGGAAACCAACACCTTCTCGCCGGTGCCGACCGACCGGGCCTCGTTCGAGATGGCGTTTTACGCCGGCCCGGGAAAACATCCGGAGACGCCGACGCTCTGCTCCTCGCCGATCGTCGCCCTGCGCAAGCGCGCGGCCAAGGAGGGGCTGACCGTCATCGAAGGCACGGCCACCTGGGCGGAGCCCGGCGGCCTGGTGCAGCGGCAGACCTATGAGGCGCTGCGCGACGAGATCCTCGATCAGCTCAAGGCCGCCCTGCCGGTCGACGCCGTCATTCTCGGCCTGCATGGCGCGATGGTGGCGCAGGGCTATGACGATTGCGAAGGCGATCTCCTGGAGCGCGTGCGCGCCATCGTCGGCCCGAAAGTGGTGATCGCCTCGGAATTCGATCCGCACAGCCATCTGACGCCGAAGCGCGTGGCGGCCTGCGATGTCATGGCCTATTTCCTCGAATTCCCGCACACCGATTTCTACGAGCGCGGCGAGCATGTCGTCGAGCTCGGCCTTGCCGCGGCGCGCGGCGAGGTCAAGCCGGTGATATCGACCTTCGACTGCCGCATGATCCAGGTGCTGCCCACCAGCCGCGAGCCGATGCGCTCCTTCGTCGACAGGATCAAGGCGCTGCATGGCAAGGACGGCGTGCTGTCGGTCTCGGTTATCCACGGCTTCATGGCCGCCGACGTGCCCGAAATGGGCACCCGCATCCTGGTCGTCACCGACAACGACAAGGCGAGAGGCGATAAACTCGCCGAGACGCTGGGCTGCGAGCTCTACGGCATGCGCGAAAAGACGGCGATGACGATGCTCTCCGCCTCGGCCGGCATCGAGCGGGCGCTGGCCGTGCGCGCGGAGCGCAAGGACAAACCGGCGGTGATCGCCGACATCTGGGACAATCCGGGCGGCGGCGTGCCCGGCGACGGCACGATCGTGCTGCGCGAGCTGCTCAAGCGCGGCGTGAGCAAGATCGGCGTGGCGACGATCTGGGACCCGATCGCGGTCACCTTCTGCCACGCGGCCGGCGAAGGCGCCGTCATCGACCTGCGCTTCGGCGGCAAGGCCGGACCTCAGGCCGGCGAGCCGATCGATGCCCGCGCCACGGTGCTGAAGACGACCAACGAGGGTTGGCAAAGCTTCGGGCCGAGCCGGGTGACACTGGGGCCGTCGGCGGTGGTGCGCATCGAAGGCACCGAGGTCGACGTCATCCTCAACACCAACCGCACCCAGACCTTCGAACCGGACATTTTTTCTAACATCGGCATCGATCCGATGGGCAAGGACGTGCTGCTGGTCAAGTCGACCAACCATTTCTACGCCGGCTTCGCGCCGATCGCCGCCGAGATCATCTATGTGACGGCGCCGAGCTCTTATCCCAGCAACCCGGCGGTGACGGATTACAGGAAGCTGAACCGGGCTATTTGGCCGAGGGTAAAGGATCCGTGGAAACTGCCAATCTCCCCCCATGTGGGGGAGATGCCCGGCAGGGCAGAGGGGGGCGCGAAGGATCGCGACCTCGCTTAGCTTGGGTAACCGCCAACCGAAAGTGTCGGAGCGACTAAGACGGACTGAGACGTCGGCGGGACAGCGCCCCCCTCTGGCCTGCCGGCCATCTCCCCCACAAGGGGGGAGATCAGCCAATCACACCAGCCCGCGCTTCACCATCATCGCCTCCGGCGAAGGCATCTTGCCGCGGAACGCCGTATATAGCTCTTCCGGATCCTTCGACCCACCCGCGGCGTAGATGTTCTTCTTCAGCCGCTCGGCGAGCTCGGGATTGAAGGCATCGCCGGTCTCCTCGAAGGCGGAGAACGCATCCGCGTCCAGCACTTCCGACCACATGTAGGAATAATAGCCGGCTGAATATCCGTCGCCGGCGAAGACATGGCCGAAATGCGGGGTGCGGTGGCGCATTGCGATCGTGTCGGGCATAGCGAGCTTTTCCAACGTCTCGGCCTCGTAGCGAAGCGGCTCGGCGGGCGCGTCCGGTCGGGCATGATAGGCCATGTCGATCAGCGCCGAGGCGGTGAACTCGACCGTCGCGAAGCCGGCGCCGAAGGTGCGGGCGGCGAGCATCTTGTCGAGCAGCGCCTTAGGCATCGGCTTGCCCGTCTTGACGTGCAGCGCATGCTTTTCCAGCACCGCCGGCACCGTCAGCCAGTGCTCGTAGAGCTGCGAGGGCAATTCGACGAAGTCGCGGCTGACCGAAGTCCCGGAAACCGACGGCCAGGTCACGTCGGTCAGCATGCCGTGCAGCGCATGGCCGAACTCGTGGAACAGCGTCTTTGCCTCGTCGACCGACAGAAGCGCTGCCTCGCCGGCCGGCGGCTTGGCGAAGTTCATGATGTTATAGATGACCGGCCTGGCGCCTTGGCCGAGCTTGTAGCCGGACTGCAGCGCGCTCATCCAGGCGCCGGAGCGTTTTGAGGGCCGCGCGAAATAATCGGCCAGGAACAGGCCGCGCTCGCTGCCGTCGGCATTCTTCACAACGAACGCGCGGGCATCCGGATGCCAAACCGTGATGCCCTTCTTCTCCTCGAAACTGATGCCGAACAGTTTCGTGGCGACGTCGAAGCAGGCCTCGATGACGCGCTCGAGCTGCAGGTACGGCTTCAGCTCCGCCTCGTCGAAAGCGAATTTCTCGGCGCGCAGCTTCTCCTGGTAGAAGCGCCAGTCCCAAGCCGCGAATTTCTCGTTGCTGCCGGCTTCCGCCGCAAGCCGCTCCAGTTCCTTCTGGTCGGCGGCCGCTTTTTCCAGCGCCTTTTCCCACACGGGGTCGAGCAGGTCGTGCACGGCCTTCGGCGTCTTCGCCATCGTGTCGTCCAGCTTCAGCGCCGCGAAAGAATCGTAGCGAAGCAGCTTCGCCTTCTCGGCGCGCAGCTTCAGCATGTCGCGCACCACATCGGTGTTGTCGGAGGCGCCGCCGTTTTGGCCGCGCATGGTGAAGGCTTTGAACGCGACTTCGCGCAAGTCGCGGCGCTCGGAGAAGGTTGAGAACGGCTCGTAGATTGAGCGCGACAGCGTCACTGCATAGCGGCCCTTCTGACCGCGCATCTCGGCCGCTTCCGCCATGGCGCTCTTCAGGAAATCGGGCAGGCCGGCAAGATCGGCTTCGTCGAGAAACAATGCCCAGTCGCGCTCGTCGGCTAGCACATTCTGGCCGAACTTGGTGCCGAGCGAGGAGAGCTCCTCGTTGATCGCGGCGAGCCGCTTCTTGCCCTCGGCATCAAGCTTGGCGCCCGACCGGACAAAACCCTTCCAGGTCTTTTCCAAGACGCGCAGCGTCTCAGGATCGAGCTTCAAGCTGTCGCGGCGCTGATAGAGGTCGTCGATGCGAGCAAACAGTTTCTCGTTCATCGAGATCGCCGAGAAATGCCGCGACATCTTCGGCGAAACCTCGCGCTCCATCGCCTGGATCGTGTCATTGGTGTGGGCGCCGGCGCGGCACCAGAAGATCGACGAGACACGGTCGAGGGCATCGCCCGCCAGTTCGAGCGCCGCCAGCGTGTTCTCGACAGTCGGCGTCTCGCTGTTGCCGGCGATCGTGTCGATCTCGGCCTGATGCGCCGCAAGCGCTGCGTCAAAGACCGGCCCGAAATCATTGTCGCCGATGCGCGAGAAATCCGGCAGGCCGAGCGGCCCTTGCCAGACGGTCAGCGGATGGGCGGCGAGGTCGACGGTTTTTGACATGGGCGGATCCAACAGGGATGATTTGAGAGAGGGCAGGTTGTCCCGGATGTAGGGCGATGCCAGCCATCGCGCAACTCGGGTCGCTCTGGGATGATTAGTAGGCGCTGCAGTCCTGCGCCACCGCCGTCTGGGTGCTGGCGGTGATGCGGCCGCCGGCTACGGTGAAGGTCTCGCGCATCAGCGTATCGTTGCTGGGGAAATCGTAGCAGGCGAGCACCGTGGTCTCGCCCTTCTCGCTTTTTTCGATGCGATGGCGGATCGCCGCGCCCGCGACCGCGCCCTGCCATTCGTCGATCGAGGCGATGAAATCCTGCTTGGTCTGGACCACCCCGATATCGTCGAGCTTCATGCGCACGTCGTCGGAAAGCAGGTCGGACAATTCGGTGCGGTCGGCGACCAGCAGCGCCGAATACCAGCGGTCGATGATGGCGCCGTCATCGGCGCTGGCGCGGGCGAGCGTGGACAACAGCAGCCCCGCCGCGAGAAAGAAGCTCCGCCAGCTCTGCTGCATCACCCCGCCCTTACAGCTCGGGCCGCTCGAAATCGCCGGTTTCCTTGTTCATCACCCACAGCTCCCCGGTCGAGATGTCGAACCACGCGCCATAGAGCGTGAGCTTGCCCTTGCCCTCGAGGATCGAGACACAGGGAAAGGTCTTGAGATTGGCGATGGAATAGCGGATCGAAATACGCTCCAGCGCGGTCTGGCGCTCGGTTGCCGTCATCATCGTGCTGGCGGCCACCGTCTCGGCGGCCGGCGCGATCAGGCTCATCCATTTGCCGATGAAGTCGCCAGGCGACAGCGGCGCCGAATTGGTGTCGAGCGCGGCGCGGATACCGCCGCAGCGGCCGTGACCCATCACCACGATGTTCTTGACTTTCAGGCTCTGCACGGCGAATTCGAGCGCGGCCGAGGTCGAGTGGTACTCGCCGTCCGGCTCGTAGGGCGGCACCAGATTGCCGACATTGCGCAGCACGAAGAGCTCGCCTGGCCCGGCGTCGAAGATCGCTTCCGGGGCGGAGCGCGAATCGCAGCAGGCGACGATCATCGTCTCCGGCGCCTGGCCCTCGCGCGCCAGCGAGCGGTAACGCCCGCTCTCTGCGGGATAGCGGCCATTCATGAAGTTGCGGTAGCCGGTGATCAGATGCTCGGGCAAATGCGGCATGGGCGGCTGAAGCCTTTCCGGGTTTGAGGCGGCAAGGTCGTGCGAACGGAATGCCTGTAGCGGCAAAAGCCCAGAGTGAGCAATGCAGAATTGTCGGCGCTGGCGACAAAGCCATGCGTAAGGCGCCAAAACCGATGATTCGCGTCAGGCCCAGATGGCGACCGGGATGCCGAAACGGTCGACCAGCGGCGGATCGGGCGAAGGCCGCGCCTCACCGCCGGCGATACGCCCGGCAATCAGCATCATCGCCGCCGCGTCGAGGAAGTCGTCGCTCGCCGCGCCCCGTGGCGGCGCCTGATCGAGGAAGGCTTTTTCGTAGCCATGCCGGCAAAGCAACGCCTTGCGCTCCTCCATGCCGGCCGGATTGACCGCGCCCTTGATCTTCTTCGGCAGGGCCATCGCCATGCCATCGTTCAACCGGCAGAACGCCACTTCCGGGTGCGATTCGAAGACCCGGCCGCGCAAATCCGGCTTTGCGATCAGCAAAGCGTCGATCTCGCGGATCTTCGAGAAAATGCCGAAAGCCTGGATGGAAACGCCGCGCGGCGGGTCGGAGGTCTCCATCGCCACGGCGCTTGCACGCCGGTGCGCCGCATACCAGGCCTCGATCGTGGTGAAGTCGCTGGTGTCGGCGTAAAGCGCCGCCCGCGACGGGATGGCGAACACGCTCGATTGCCGCGCCTTAAGCAGCGGCCGCACCAGCGCTTCCGGCCCGCGGCCCCCCTTGCGCGAAAGATCCGGCAGGCCGATCGGCATGTCGACGGCGATGGTGGCATCGGGCAGCGCGTCGAGCAGCGCCTGGAAGCTCGGAAAGACCGAGACCGATGGCGCGGCGTCCGCTTCGCGGTGGACGGCGATCCAGCCGGCCTTGCAGCCGTCGACGCCGGCCAGCGAATGGCCGGCTGGCTTCACGCCCGCTTGTCCCGCCCCGGATGGAGCAGATGGCGCAGCTGCACCATCGCCATCGGGTGCGAAAGGCTCTGCGCGTCGGTTTCGAGCTGCAGCTCGTCGCCGCCGCGCTTGGCTGTGCGGGCGAGGATCTCGTAGACGGCGGCGGTGGTCGATTGCAGCGCCTTGACCGGCGCCTGACCGGAGAGAACGCGTGCCAGATAGACCGCGGCCGTCAGGTCGCCCAGCCCGTTCGGCGGCCTCTCGATCACGCGGTGCTCAGCCAGCAGCGCCTGGCTGCCGTCGAGCAGGAAATTGCCGGTGCCGCCGGTCATCATCGCCGGCGCCGAGGTCACCAGCATGGTCGAAGGCCCGGCATGAAGCGCGGCCGCCGTCACTGCCTTGATGTCGGGTAGCGGAGCCCCCGCCATCCATTCCAGCTCATAGCGGTTGGGAGTGGCGATATCCGCGATCGGCATCAATTTGTCGCGCATGGCTATAGCGGTCGACTCGGGCACGTAGAGCCCGCCGGAATCGCCCATCACCGGATCGCAGACGTAAAGCGCGTTCGGCGTCTTTTCCTTGACGGCGGCGACCAGCGAGGCAACCGCCTCCGCCTGGCCCGCCTCGCCGAGATAGCCCGAAAGCACGGCCCTGACCTCGCCGAGCCACGGCGCGCGCTCGAGATCGGCCATCAGCGCCTTGAACTGGTCGAGCGGCGGCACGATGCGCGTTGCCCGGCTGTGCCCCGGATGCCAGGGCAGGATGACGGTGGGCACCGCCCAGACCGGGAAGCCAAGCGTCTCCAGCGCAAACACCGCCGCTCGGTTGCCGACCGAGCCGCGGGCGACATGGCTGGAGATGACGATGACCGCGCGCGGCGCGTCGGTTTTTTCTGCACTCATGGAAATCTGTTCCTAGCCGCCCCATCCTAGCCACCACGCGTGGCGGCATACACCAGCCAGACCAATAGCCCAATGGCAATGACGAAGCCGAGCGTTCGGCCAATGCGGGTTCCCCAATATTCGATAGGATCGGCGCGGTCGGCGTCGGCGGCGGTTATATGGTCGCGCGCGTCCTTCGCCGTGCGGGTTATGAACGACACTCCGCCCGGCGCAGTCTCGCGCGCCACGCGTTCGAGGATGCGGCGCGATTCGGTCTCGTCGTCCTGGCGCTTGGCCATGGCAATTGCCCTTTCCTGCCCGGACCTTAGAGCAATTCCAGGAAAAGTGCGAAGGGGTTAGGTTCGGCGACTTCGCCGTAGTCCTCCGACCGGAATTGCGTCAAACAAAAGGACAGATTGCTGTTCGCGCAAGTATTCACAGTGGTTCGCGGCTGAGCCGGTTCGGTGTCATCCGCCGGACATTTTCTTACGCGTGGATTGTGGTAATGCTTCGCATGCAACTTCTGTCGAGGGACCAATCATGATCACCGAGCGCCTCTCACTACCCTCCCCCTTCCGCAGCCTGCCCGCCTTGCTGATGATGGCTTTTGTGCTGCCGCTGCTTGCCGGCTGCGGCTACAACACCATCCCGACGGCCGAGGAGAACGCCCATGCGGCCTGGAGCGAGGTGCTCAACCAGTATCAGCGCCGCTCCGACCTGATCCCGAACCTGGTCGAGACGGTCAAGGGCTACGCCTCGCATGAGAAGGACACGCTCGATGCCGTGGTCGAGGCGCGCGCCAAGGCGACGCAGATCACGGTGACGCCGGACACGCTGAAGGACCCCGAAGCGCTGAAGAAGTTCCAGGATGCCCAGGCCGGGCTGACCAGCGCGCTGTCGCGGCTGATCGCGGTGTCGGAAGCCTATCCCGACCTCAAGGCCAACCAGAACTTCCTCGCGCTGCAGGCGCAGCTCGAAGGCACCGAGAACCGCATCGCCGTTGCCCGGCGCGACTACATCCAGGCGGTCAGGGACTACAATCTGACGCTGAAGACCTTCCCGTCCGTGCTGTGGGCGACCTTCTGGTTCCGCGGCAACCAGCCCTTCGCCAACTTCACCGTCGACGAAGACAAGATGCAGGTGCCAAAGGTCGATTTCGGCACCAGCACGACCAAGCAGGGCGGTTGAGCGGCAAATTAGTTTTACGAGCTTACCAACTTTGCGTTCCTTCGCGCCCCCCTCTGTCCTGCCGGACATCCCCCCTTCTAGGGGGGAGATTGGCTGTGCCGTCCGCGGCGCTCCCCTTGCAGCGATGGAGATTGGCGAAGGCCAAGGTGATGTCCAATCTCCCCCCTTGAGGGGGAGATGTCCGGTTTACCCTCCGAAGCTGCGGCGCAGCCGAAGCGAAGGACGGGCAGGCCAGAGGGGGGTGCCTCGCGTTTACCTCTCATTGCTTGGCCTTCTTGCCGCCCTCCTCTTCCCCGTCTTCGCCCTCGCCGCCGACCTTCCCGCCCTCACCGGCCGTGTCGTCGACAATGCCGGCATCATCGATGCCGGCACGCGCGCGGCGCTGACCCAGAAGCTCGCCGACTTCGAGACCAAGGGCTCGGACCAGATCGTCGTCGCCACCATCCCCAGCCTCGGCGGCGAGGAGATCGAGCCTTACGCCAACCGGCTGTTCCGCTTCTGGAAGCTCGGCCAGGCCAAGGAAAACAATGGCGTGCTGCTGCTGGTGGCGCCCAACGACCGCAAGATGCGCATCGAGGTCGGCTACGGGCTGGAAGGCACGCTGACCGACCTGCACACCAAGCTGATCATCGAGAACGACATGGTGCCGGCCTTCCGCGCCGGCGATTTCTCCGGCGGCATCAGCAAGGCCGTCGACGACATGATCATGGTGCTGGAGGGCAATCCCGAGGAATTGGAGGCGCGCGGCAAGCGCAACGAGCAGGCACCGCTCAACTCCGACGACCTGTTCTTCGCCGTCTTCATCGGCATCTGGCTGCTGATCATGTTCGGCAGCATCGCGCTGACCGTGCTGCCGCCAATCTTCGGCCAGAAGATCGGCCCCGGCCGCTATCGCTGGCTCGGCATGACCTTCGACCAGAGCAGGCGCTCCTCCTCGGGCGGCTGGTCTTCCGGGGGCGGCGGCTGGTCGTCGGGCGGCGGTGGCTGGTCGTCGGGAGGTGGCGGATTTTCCGGCGGCGGCGGCTCGTCCGGCGGTGGCGGCTCTTCGGGAAGCTGGTGAGGCACCATGGCAACGCGATCGATCAGCACCGAGGACCATGACCGTATCGCCGATGCGATCCGGACGGCCGAGTTGAAGACCGACGGCGAGATCTACTGCGTCGTCGCCCATTCGAGCGACGGCTATTTCTTTCCGGCCGCTTTCACGATGACGATCGGCCTATCCATCGCCAGCCTCGCCGTCGCCTACGGGCTGGAGGCCTGGTGGCTGTCCATCCGGCTGCCGCATTTCGTGCTGGCGCAAGTGCTGGCGTTGGCCTCGGTGCTCGCACTGCTCTGGTTCCTGCCCGCCTTACGCATCCATTTCGTGCCGAGAAGGCTGCGCTATCAGGCCGCGCACGCCAATGCGGTGAAGCAGTTCCTGGCCCGCAACGTCCACCGCACCCAGGCGCGCACCGGCGTGCTCATCTTCGTCTCCATCGCCGAGCGCTATGCCGAGGTCGTCGCCGACTCCGGTATCGATGCCAAGGTCGGCCAGCATGTCTGGGACGGCGTGGTGCGCGACCTGACGAAGCATGCCGGCGACGACCGGCTGGCGCATGGTTTCGTCACGGCGATCGAATCGGTCGGCGCGGTGCTCGCCGAGCATTTCCCGGTCACCGAAGGGGACACCAACGAGCTCGACGACCACCTCGTCGAAATCTGACCGAACCTGTCCATAAATCCGCGACGCTGGGGGCCTGTCGAGCAGTTTTCCATGCTTCCGATGCGGGCAGGTTCGCCTGTGCGAAAGCGCGGGCGCGACAGAGCGGACTCTTTGCAATCGTGCGAAGCGGGTCTATGGTTAACAAATCATGAACACGCTGACGATCGACATCAGGAAAGCCGAACCGCGCGACGCGAGCGCCATCGCCGAGGTGCACCAGCAGGCCTGGCGCGGTGCCTATTCCGGCATCATCCCGCACCGCACCCTGACCTCGATGATCAACCGCCGCGGCGTCGACTGGTGGGCCAACGCGATTCGCCGCGCCGCCACCGTGCTGGTGGTCGAGATCGGCGGAACGGTCGCCGGCTATGCCACGATCGGCAAGAACCGCGCCCGCGAGCTCCGCCAGCAGGGCGAGATCTACGAGCTCTATCTGCGCCCGGAATATCAGGGCATCGGGCTCGGCAGCCGGCTGTTCAAGGCGGCCAAGGCCCGCCTTGCCGACCACGGCCTGCGCGGCTTGGTTGTATGGGCGCTGGAAGACAACCACAACGCCCTGGCCTTCTATGCCGGCAATGGCGGCCGCGACGTAGCCGAAGGCGTCGAGGTCTTCGAGCAGAAGGCGCTGAAGAAGGTCGCCTTCGTCTGGGAATGACCGAATCGCCGGGCGCCTGCGCCAGGTTACAATCCATCACAAACTGTGCGCTTCCATTAGCGTTCAGTGCCATTCGACGCATTGCACCATGACGCTTCGCCCGCTATCGGTCTTGCAATCGAGAGAGGGATTTTAGCCATGCGTATCGAAGCCGTACCAACCGGAAAGAACCCGCCTGACGACGTCAACGTCATCATCGAGGTGCCGATCGGCGGCGAGCCGATCAAATACGAGATGGACAAGGAGGCCGGCACGCTGTTCGTCGACCGCTTCCTGCACACCTCCATGCGTTATCCCGGCAATTACGGCTTCGTGCCGCACACGCTGTCAGGCGACGGCGATCCGATCGACGTCCTGGTCTGCAACACGCGCGCGCTGGTGCCCGGCTGCGTCATCAACGTGCGGCCGATCGGCGTCCTGATCATGGAAGACAATGCCGGCCAGGACGAGAAGGTGATCGCCGTTCCCTCGCCCAAGCTGACGCTGCGCTACGAGAACGTGACCGAATACACGCATTTGCCTGAGATCACGCGCCAACAGGTCCAGCACTTCTTCGAGCACTACAAGGACCTCGAGCCCGGCAAATGGGTCAAGATCGAGGGCTGGCACGATTCCAAATACGCCAAGAAGATGATCGTCGACGCGATCGCGCGGGCCAAGGCGGCTAAGTAAGGCTTTAACGCATTCCCTGACGGAAGACCGTTAGCTTTAGCGAACGGCCTTCTCGCCGCCGGCCGCCGTGATGACGCCGACGATGATCAGCCCGGTCAGCACCAGCCGCACGCCGGCGCTGACGCCGAATGTGTTGAGCATGGTGAGCAGGAGCACCAGGAACAGGCCGGCGCCCCAGACGCCGGGCACATTGGCCTTGCCGCCGGCGACCGACGTGCCGCCGATGACCACGACCGCGATCGAGGCGAGCAGATATTCGTTGCCGATATCGACATTGGCGCCGCGGAAATAGCCGGCAAGCAGCGCGCCGTCGATGCCGCCAAGCGCCCCGCACAGCGTATAGGTGAGGAAGCGGATGCGGCCGACATGGACGCCTGCGAGCCAGGCGGCGCGGATGTTCTGGCCGATGGCCAGCACCGAGCGGCCGTAGATCATGCGCTGGAGCGCAAGCGCTGCGCCAACGGTGAAGACCACCGTCAGCATAGCCAGCACCGGAATGCCCAGCACCTGCCAGTTGGTGAAGTCGGCGAAGCCCGGCGGCGGCTTGATCTGCAGGCCGCGGCCATAGCTGATGTCGACCGACTGGATGATGAAACTCGCCGACAGCGTGGCGATGATCGGCGGGATGCGCAGCGCCCAGATCAGGAGATAGTTGATGGCACCGATCGCGGCGCCGCAGGCGAGCGCGGCAAGCAGCCCGACGACGATCATGGAATCGCTGCCGCCCATCACCTTCATCGCGACCGCGCTTGCCAGCCCGATATTGGCCGGCAGCGACAGGTCGACATTGCCCGGTCCCAGCGTGATGACGAACATCTGGCCGACGCCGACGATGACGGTGAAGACGGCAAGCGACAGCGCCGCCGTGACCATGCCGCCGGCGCCATAGCCGCCCGTGAAGGCGATCGTCGCCACCCAAACGACGAGCGCGCCGGCGAAGGACCAGATCCAGGGTTTTTCGAGCAGCGTCCGCACCGAGGTCATCGCTCACCTCTCCCTGCGGCTGATCAGCACCCGCGCCGCCAGCACGATGATCAGGATCGCGCCATTGGCGGCTACCTGCCAGTCGGGCGGGATGTGCATGAAGGTGAGCAGCGGCGAGGCCGCCAAAGCCAGCGTCAGCGCGCCGATGACCGCGCCGATCGGCGACACGCGCCCGCCTACGAACTCGCCGCCGCCGAGAATGACGCCGGCGATCGAAAGCAGTGTGTAGCCGTTGCCGATATTGGCGTCGGCCGAGGTGGTGATGCCAATCAGCGCCATGCCGGAAAGCACGCCGAACAGGCCGGTCAGCGCGAACAGCACGATCTTGGTGCGAAGCAGCGACCAGCCAGCGCGCCGCAGCGCCGCGGCGTTGCCGCCCGAACCGCGCAGGATGACGCCATAGGAGGTGCGCATCAGGCCGAAATGCACGACCGCGGCGATCAGCAGCGCGGCAAGGATCGGGAACGGGATGTAGGGCGGCTTGAAGGACATGATCGCAAGCAGCCAGTCCGGCGCCTTGCCGCCGGGCTTGGGCAGGACGAGGATGGCAAGCCCCTGCCAGACGAAGCTCATGCCGAGCGTAACGACGATCGAGGGCAGGTTGCGCAGGTGGATCAGCGCGCCGAGCAGTGCATAGACGCCGATCGAGCCCAGCAGCACGACGACGCCCAGCAGCGGAGCGTCCCTGAGCCAGGTCGCGGTGACGCAGCCGACGAAGCCGACGAATGTCCCTATCGACAGATCGAGCTCATTGCCGGCGATGACGAACATCTGCGCGATCGTCGCCAGCGCGATCGGGATCGCCAGGTTCAGCATCAAATTGAAGCCGAAATAGCTGATGGCGCGCGGGTTGAGCCAGGCAATCGCGATCAGCACCAGCGCCAGCGACAAAGCGGGAAGAAGGCCGCGCAGCAGGCGCGCCCTGGCTGCGCTGCCGCGCGGCGAGGATTTCGGGAGCGTGCCGGGAACGATCGCGGTCATCTCAGGCCGCATCGCCGAACGAGGACTGGATGATCTTTTCCTCCGTCAGCTCGTCGCGCCCGAGATTGGCGACGATGCGGCCGTTCTTGAAGACGTAGACATGGTCGCAATTGTCGAGCTCTTCGGTTTCGGTGGTGTACCAGAGGAAGGTTCGGCCCTTGGCGGCCTCCTCGCGCAGGAGGTCGTAGACTTCGAGTTTGGTGCCGATGTCGACGCCGCGCATCGGGTCGTCCATCAGCACGATCTCCGCGTCGGAGCCGAGCGCGCGGGCAAACAAAGCCTTCTGCTGGTTGCCGCCCGACAGCGAATAGATGTTGTTGTTCATGTCCGGCGTGCGGATGCCGATCTTCTGCTTCCAGAATTCGGCGAGCTCGGCCTCGCGCTGGGGCGAGATCAGCAACCCGTTGCGCAGCCTGGCCAGCGAGCGGATGCCGATGTTCTGGGCGATCGACCATTGCGAAAAGATGCCGTCCGACTGGCGGTCGCCAGCGACCAGCGCCACGGGCGCGGTGACCTCGATGCCGGCTTTGGCGCGAGAGGCGGCCGAGAAGATCGCCAGGAGCAGGTCGGTCTGGCCATGGCCTGCAAGGCCTGCGAGCCCGATGATCTCGCCGGCACGGGCGACGAGCTCCTTGTCGTCCTGTTGCCGCGCCGGACGCGCCCTGACCCGCAGCGCGCCTGCCTCGGTCTTCCGGGCTTCGGCAGCGGCCTTCTGATGCCCCTCGGCGCCGCCCATGGCGGCGACGAGCTTGTCGCGATCAAAAGCGCTGGCGGCATCAGCCGCGACCACCTTGCCGTCGCGCATCACCACGATACGGTCGGCGTTCTGCAGCACCTCGCCCAGCACATGCGAGATCAGGATGCAGCTGCCGCCTTGCTCGACGAAGCGACGCACGAAGGACAGCAGTTGGCCCGCCGTATGCGCATCGAGCGAGGAGGTCGGCTCGTCGAGGATGACCAGATGCAGCGGCTCGCGGGTCAGCGTGAAGGCGCGCGCCACCTCGACCATCTGCCGCCTGCCGATCGAGAGATCGCCGGCAATGTCGTCCGCCGAAATGCCGTGGTCCGGGAAGATCTCGTCGAGCTTGGCGCAGATGAGATCGGCGGCTCTGCGCCGCCAGCCGAAGCCGGCGAGCGAGGGATGGTTGATGCGCGTGTTCTCGGCGACGCTGAGATTGGGGCAGAGCGACAGTTCCTGGAACACGCAGCGTATGCCGAGCTCAAGCGCCCGCGCCACCGAATAGCTCGCCTCCTGATTGCCGCGCACGGCGATTTGCCCGCCATCCGGCCGCAGCGTGCCGGCCACCATATGCATGAGCGTCGACTTGCCGGCGCCATTATGCCCGACCAGCCCGACGCATTCGCCGGCGCCGACATGGAAGTCGACGCCGTTAAGCGCCCGAACGGCGCCGAAATGTTTTTCGGCGCCGTCCAGTCTGACGATATCCGCAATAGCCTGGAGCATCCTCAACTCTACCCGGTTGGCGATGCGGGCGGCAACGCGCCCACAGCTATTGCTTGATGTTGGCCTTGATGGCCGCGATGGCGTCTTCCTGCGTGTATTCGTGGGTGGCCACACCACCTTCTTTGATCTTCGGCAGCGCGGCCTCAAAATCATCCTGGGTGAAGGCCAGATAGGGCACCAGAAGGTCGTGTGGGATGTCCTTGCGGCCATCGAGCACCTGCTGCGCCACCCAGAAGGCGAGCGTCGACACGCCGGGCGCGATCGAGGCCGACCAGGTCTTGTAGCCGTCCTTCTCCTTCTGCTCCTTCCACCACTTCAGCTCGTCCTGGCGGTTGCCCATGATAATGGTCGGACGCGGCTTGCCGGCGGCGGCGAAGGCTTGCGCGGCGCCATAGCCGTCGCCGCCCTGGTCGACGATACCGACGACGTCAGGCAGCGACGGCAGGATGGTCGCCACCGCCTTCTGCGCCGTGGTCTGGTCCCAGTCGCCGGTCACCGAGCCGACGATCTTGAACTCGGGATGCGCGGCGACACCCTCGAGGATGCCGGCATGGATGGCATCGTCGATCGATGTGCCAGCGAGACCGCGGATTTCCAGCAGATTGCCGCCCTTGGGCTGGAATTTGGCCATCTGCTCGACTTCCTGCTTGCCCATGTCCTTGAAGTCGACGACGACGCGGTAGGCGCAAGGCTCGGTCACGGTGCCGTCGAAGGAGACGACGGTGATGCCGGCGTCGCAGGCCTGCTTGATGGCGCCGTTCAGCGCATCGGGCGAGGCGGCGTTGATGACGATGGCGTCATAGCCCTGCAGGATCAGGTTCTGCACCTGCGCGGCCTGGGTTGGCACTTCCTTGTCGGCGGTGGTGAAGACATCCGCCGCGCCGACGATCTTGTCGTCGACCGCTTTCTTGGTGACGATGCCGTAGCTGTCGAGCATCGCCTGGCGCCACGAATTGCCGGCATAATTGTTGGAAAAGGCGATCTTCTTGCCGCTGGTGTCGGCAAGCGCGGTGCCCGAGGCGAGCATAGCCGCGAATGCACCCAATACGAGCAGTTTCTTCATGTCGGTTCCTCCCGAGTTTGCTGGTCTTGACGGATGGTCGTAACGCGAATTCCCTGTTTTTTATCTATTGTCAGACAAATTCAGAGGAACGGCAAGCTGTCAACTGCAAAGCATTGGCGCTGGCCGATCAACTTGCGGTGCCACGATTGAAAAGGCGGCGATTCCTGGTCTAGGAACGTGGCAGGAGGCCAATGCATGGCAGTGACGCCGACCGTTGCTAAAGGCGCGCCCGGGATTCCGGCGCGCTGGACATCAAGCGCCAAGAGCGGCGTAGGCACCGCCCTTTCGGCAAAAAGCCCGCTCTGGTTCACCACCAGCCACGGCATCCTGAACGAAATCTACTATCCGCGCCTCGACAGCGCCTGCACGCGCGACCTGGGGCTGATCGTCACCGGCCCCGGCGGTTATTTTTCCGAAGAGAAGCGTGATGCGGCCCATACCGTCGAACCTTTCGAGGACGGTGTCCCCGGTTACCGGCTGACCAACACTGCTTCCGACGGCGCTTACCGCCTCGAGAAGCGCATCGTTACGGATTCGAAACGACCTGTGCTGCTGCAGGAAACCAGCTTCACCGCGATCAAGGGCCAGGCTACCGGCTATCGCGTCTACGCGCTGCTGGCACCGCATCTCGTCAACGCCGGCATGGGCAACACAGCCTGGATCGGCGAGCACAAGGGACAGCGCATCCTTTTCGCCACCGGACGCGGCGTGTCGCTGGCGCTTGCCTCCTCCTTGCCCTGGGGTGCCTGCTCGGCCGGCTATGTCGGCGTCTCAGACGGCTGGCAGCAGCTGCACGATAACGGCGCGCTCGAGCCTTCCTGCCATACAGCCGAGAACGGCAATGTCGCGCTCACCGGCGAGATCGGCTTTTCGGCCGGCAAGACGGTTGCGTTGCTTGCGCTCAGCTTCGGCGCTTCGCCCGAGGAAGCCGCCGAGTTCGCTCTTGCAAGCCTGGAACAGGGTTTCGAGCCGGCGGCCAAGACCTATGTCGAGAACTGGCGGAAATTCCAGGCAGGGCTGGAAAAACTCGACCGCCGCGGCGCCTCGGGTTTGAACACCTACCGCGCCAGCTCGGCGGTGCTGGCAACGCATCTGTCGATCGCGAGACCGGGCGCCGCCGTCGCCAGCCTGTCGATCCCCTGGGGCTTCAACAAGGGCGACGACGATCTCGGCGGCTATCATCTCGTCTGGCCGCGCGACCTGGTCGAGACGGCGGGCGGCTTCCTGGCCGCCGGCGACGGCAGGCAGGCGCTGCAGATCCTCACCTATCTGCGTTCGATCCAGCAGCCGGACGGCCACTGGCCGCAAAATTGCTGGTCCGACGGCACTGCCTATTGGCCCGGTATCCAGATGGACGAATGCGCCTTTC
Organism: Mesorhizobium vachelliae; assembly: GCF_033977325.1. Classification (NCBI taxonomy): domain Bacteria; kingdom Pseudomonadati; phylum Pseudomonadota; class Alphaproteobacteria; order Hyphomicrobiales; family Phyllobacteriaceae; genus Mesorhizobium; species Mesorhizobium vachelliae. The sequence continues at coordinate 340,918 of NZ_JAVIIR010000003.1, read as the reverse complement.
CGCTGCTGCTCGCCGACGCCTTGCGCCGCGCCGGCCATTTGCCGAAGTCGAGGCTTGCCGACTTCCTGGCCATGATCGAGAACGCGGCCGCCTATGTCGCGCGCAACGGCCCGGTCACTGGCGAGGATCGCTGGGAAGAAGATGCCGGCTACAGCCCGTTCACGCTGGCCGTGGAGATAGCGGGATTGCTCGCCGCCGCCGATATGCTGGATGCCTGCGGAAAAAATGAGCCGGCAAAATATATTCGCGAAACGGCCGATTGCTGGAACGACCAGGTCGAGCGCTGGACCTATGTCACTGGCACTGAGGCAAGCGCCAGGGCAGGCATCGAAGGCTATTATATCCGTATCGCACCGCCCGACGATGGCGGCGCCGCCTCGCCCAAGGACGGTTTCGTGCCGATCAAGAACCGGCCGCCGGGCGATACCGACAAGCCGGCCGAAGCGATCATCAGCCCGGACGCCTTGGCGCTGGTGCGTTTCGGGCTCAGGGCGGCGGACGACTCGCGCATCCTCAACACCGTCAAGGCGATCGACGCCGAGCTGCGCTGCGACCTGCCGCAAGGGCGGCTCTGGTACCGCTATAGCGGCGACGGCTATGGCGAGCACGAGGATGGTGCGCCTTTCGACGGCACCGGCAAGGGACGAGCGTGGCCGCTGCTTGCCGGCGAGCGCGCCCATTACGAGCTGGCCGCCGGCCGCAAGGACAAAGCAGCGCAACTGCTTGACACCTTCGAACGCTCGGCCGGCGTGGGCGGCCTCTTGCCGGAGCAGGTCTGGGATCGCCCAGACATGCCGGACCGCGAATTGCGGCTTGGCGCCCCTTCCGGCAGCGCCATGCCGCTGGTCTGGGCGCATGCCGAGCACATCAAGCTGTTGCGCTCGCTGCGCGATGGCGCCGTCTTCGACCTGCCGCCGCAGGGCGTCGAACGCTACATCAAGGGCAGGACGGTATCGTCGCTGCGGATCTGGCGTTTCAACAACAAGATCCGCTCCATCCCTGCCGGCAAGGCGCTGCGCGTCGAATTGTCGGCGCCGGGCGTCGTTCATTGGAGCAGTGACAAATGGCTGACCGTGCAGGACAGCAGGACGGCAGAGAATGCATTCGGCATCCATCTGGTGGATTTGCCCGTTAACCGCCTGAAGCCGGGAACCGCGATCGTTTTCACTTTTTTCTGGCCCGAGGCGATGCGTTGGGAGAATGTCGACTTCAGCGTCGGCATCGACGCGTCATAAATCGACGCAGCAGGGCCAGTAGATTTCTTCTTTCCTCAAGCAATCGGGATGAAACCATGCAGATCGGAATGATGGGACTGGGCAGGATGGGCGCCAACATGGTGCGGCGCCTGTTGCGCGACGGCCATGAATGCGTCGTCTACGACATCAATTCGGCAAGCGTCGCCAGCATGGTCAAGGACGGCGCCGTCGGTGCCGCCTCGCTGGAGGAGTTCGTCGGCAAGCTCGCCAAGCCGCGCTGCGCCTGGCTGATGCTGCCGGCCGCGATCACCGGCAAGATCGTCGACCAGGTCGCGGCACTTATGGAGCCGGGCGACATCATCATCGACGGCGGCAATTCCTATTATCATGACGCCGTCGACCAGGCGGCCAAGCTTGCGGTGAAGGGCATCAACTTCGTCGATGTCGGCACCAGCGGCGGCGTCTGGGGCCTGGAGCGCGGCTACTGCCTGATGATCGGCGGCCCCGACGAAGCGGTGAAGCATCTGGATTCGGTCTTCGCCACGCTGGCGCCGGGCGCGGATGCCGGCGCCAATCCATCAAAGGATGACGGCACGGCGGCTTTCGGCTACCTGCATTGCGGTCCGAGCGGCGCCGGCCACTTCGTCAAGATGGTGCATAACGGCATCGAATACGGTGTCATGGCCGCCTATGCCGAGGGCATGAACATCCTGAAGTCGGCCAATGCCGGCAAAAGGCAGCGCACCGCCGACGCCGAGACCAGCCCGCTCGAGAGCCCGCAATACTACCAGTTCGACATCGACCTGCCGCAGGTCGCCGAGGTCTGGCGGCATGGCAGCGTCATCGGCTCCTGGCTGCTCGATCTCACCGCCGGCGCCTTGAAGAGCGATCCGGCGCTTGCCCAGTACGGCGGCCGCGTCTCCGATTCCGGCGAGGGCCGCTGGACGCTGAAGGCGGCTATCGACACAGGCGTTCCTGCGCCGGTGCTGTCCTCGGCGCTGTTCGACCGCTTCTCCTCGCAGGGCGAATCGCAATTCGCCGACAAGCTCCTGTCCGCCATGCGCTATGCCTTCGGCGGCCATGTCGAAAAGCCCAAGACCAGCGCGTGAGGGGAGAGACTGCATGAGCCAGGAGAGGTCCGACACGCTGGTGCTTTTCGGAGCGACCGGCGATCTCGCGCATAAGAAGATTTTCCCGGCGCTCTACCAGATGGTCGCCAAGGGCACGCTGACCGAGCCGGTGATCGGCGTCGCCTTCGAACCCTGGGAGCTCCCCAAGCTGGTGGACCGCGCCCGCGACGGCATTGTCACAGCACTTGGCAGCATCGACGACAAGGTCTTTTCCAAGCTCGCGTCGCTGCTGCGCTATGTCAGCGGCGACTACCGCGACAGCGCGACCTTCGAGAAATTGAGGACGACGCTGGGTTCCGCGCAGCGGCCGCTGCATTACATGGCCGTTCCGCCGACCATGTTCGAGACGGTGGTGCAAGGCCTTGAGCAATCCGGCACGGCGCGCGGCGCGCGGCTGATGGTGGAAAAGCCGTTCGGCCACGATCTGCAGTCGGCGCGCTGGCTGAACCGGGTGCTGCATCTGGTGTTCGACGAGCAGTCGATCTTCCGCATCGACCATTATCTCGGCAAGGAAGCGATCCAGAACCTGCTCTATTTCCGCTTCGCCAACTCCTTCCTCGAGCCGATCTGGAATCGCAACTTCGTCGAAAGCGTCCAGATCACCATGGCCGAGGATTTCGGCGTCGAAGGGCGCGGCAAATTCTATGACGATGTCGGCTGCATCCGCGACGTCATCGAGAACCACCTGCTCAACATCCTGCTGCTCCTGGCCATGGAGCCGCCGGTCGGCCGGTCGGCCGACGACCTGATCGACGAAAAGGTGCAGGTGCTGCGCGCCATCCGCACACTGACCAAGGACGATGTCGTGCGTGGCCAGTTCGACGGCTATCTGGCCGAGCCGGGTGTGCGGCCGAACTCGCCGGTCGAGACTTTCGCCGCAGTGCGCTTCTTCGTCGACACCTGGCGCTGGCAGGACGTGCCTTTCTTCATCCGCGCCGGCAAGAACATGCCGGTGCACGCGACCGAGGTGATCGTGCGGCTGAAGCGGCCGCCGCTCGACGTCTTCGACCCGATCAAGCCGGGAGATGCCAATTATGTGCGCTTCCGCATCGACCCGCAGGTCGCGATCTCGATCGGCGCCCAGCGCAAGGTCTCCGGTGACGACATGATCGGCGAGCAGGTCGAACTGACCGCGCTCGACGACACCAAGGGCGACATGCCGCCCTATGAACGGCTGATCGGCGATGCCATGAACGGCAACGGCCAGCTCTTCACGCGCCAGGACGCGGCCGAGCTTGCTTGGCGCATCGTCGGACCGGTGCTCGGCGACACCACGGCGCCGGCGATCTATGCGCCCAGGACCTGGGGACCGGCCGATGCCATGCACGGCTTCGGCCCGCCCGACGGCTGGATCAATCCGACGAAGTAGCTTCGGGAGGACAAGATGGCGAAAACAGCAAAGAAGGCGCCGGCGGGCAGCGATCCGATCGTTCTCGCCATCGATGTCGGCGGCTCGCATGTGAAGATCCTCACCAGCGCCGGCGGCGAGATGCGCCGCACCCCCTCGGGGCCGGGCCTGACCCCGGACCAGGTCGTCACTTCGGTCAAGAAACTGGCCGAAGGCCTGGACTACGACGTCATCTCGATGGGCTATCCCGGCCCCGTGCGCGACAACAAGCCCTCGCTCGATCCCTTCAATCTCGGCAAGGGCTGGAACGGCTATGATTTCACCGCCGCCTTCGGCAAGCCGGTGAAGCTCGTCAACGACGCGCTGATGCAGGCGATCGGCAGCTATGACGGCGGCCGCATGCTGTTCCTCGGCCTCGGCACTGGCCTTGGAGCCGCCATGATCATCAAGAATGTCGGCCAGCCGATGGAGCTTGCCCATCTGCCCTATAAGAAGGGCGCGAGCTTCGAGGATTATGTCGGCGAGCGTGGCCTGATGAAACGCGGCAAGAAGAAGTGGCGCAGATACGTTTTCGACGTCGTCGACAGGCTTCGCGCCGCCTTGCAGCCGGATTATGTCGTGATCGGCGGCGGCAATGTCGACAAGCTCGATGCATTGCCTGAAAAATCCCGGCGTGGCGACAACACTCGCGCTTTCGAGGGCGGGTTTCGTCTATGGCGCGACAAGGCGCTGATCGTCTGATATTGTTACATTTCAGTATAATTGTTCAAAACAGCGTGTATTGACGCGACAAACGTTGCGTCGCGCAGATTTGCCGACTAGGAATTCGCCGGCCTGCGGACCCCTGCGGCTTTTCAGAATTCGCCAATAACGCTCGCAGCGCTTTGATATTGCACACCGCGAAAACCCGTTCGCGGCCTTGCGGCACAAATGGAGGGACTACGTGGACGAGGACACCAGCACAGCCAAGGAAGTCGACCTGCTCGAGCTCACAGCTCACATCGTATCGGCCTATGTGGCGAAAAACCGCCTGCCCGCTGCGGACCTGGGCGGACTGATCGCCAGCGTCGCCTCATCGATCGGCGGGATCAGCCAGCCGGCGGAACCCGCCGCGCCCCCGCCGGTCCCCGCCGTCAATCCCAGGCGCTCGGTGACGCCGGACTACATCATCTGCCTCGAGGACGGGAAGAAGTTCAAATCGCTGAAGCGCCATATCGGCGTGCATTTCGGCCTGACGCCCGAAGCCTATCGCACCAAATGGGGCTTGCCGGTGGACTACCCGATGGTCGCTCCCAACTATGCGGCCTCGCGCTCGCAGCTCGCCAAGTCGATCGGCCTCGGCCGCAAGGCGGAACCGGAGCCGGCGAAGCCCGCCAAGGGCAGGAAGGCCAAGGCGCCCGCCTGAAATCGCTCGCCTGAAATAACGCGTCTGCACCAATGGTTTAGGCAAGCCTGCCGAGGAATCCGCCTTGGCAGGCTTCCTGCTTTTATGGCTTGGATAAATCATCTCGCAGTTTCCACGAAACGGCGAGATGATCTATCGGGGGAGCCGGCCATGAACTACGCCAGGATGGTGATCGAGAAGGAAGCGCCGGAGGAATACGGCTACGACCGCATCCGCTACAACCTTTCCGAAAGCTCGATCGCCGACCAGAAGCTCTCCGACATTGGCCTCGCGCTGCCGGACCTCACCTTGTTCTATGGCGAGCATCGCGGCGACAAGGACTTGCGGGCGCTGATCGCCGGACAGGACAAGGGCGTTTCCCCTGATGATGTGCTGGTGACCGCGGGGGCGGCCGGCGCGCTGTTCATCATCGCCACGTCGCTGCTGTCAGCCAGCGACCATCTCGTGGTCGTGCGGCCGAACTACGCCACCAACATCGAGACGCCCAAGGCGATCGGCTGCGCCATCTCCTATGTCGACCTCGATTTCGACCAGGGCTTTGCCGTCGATATCGAGCGCGTGAAGGCGGAGCTGCGGCCGAACACGAAACTGATCAGCGTCACCTGCCCGCACAACCCGACCGGCACGATGATGACGCGCGCCGACCTCGACACGCTGATCGCGCTTGCCGAAAGCCACAAGTGCCGGCTGCTGGTCGACGAGACCTATCGCGACCTCTCCTATGTCGAACGCCTGCCGGCAGCGGCCTCGCTTAGCCCAAGCGCGATCAGCGTCTGCTCGCTATCGAAAGCTTTCGGCATACCGGGCATCCGCGTCGGCTGGCTGATAACCCGCGATCCGGAGCTGCAGGAAACCTTCCTCGCCGCCAAGGAGCAGATCGGCATTTGCGGCAGCGTCATCGACGAAGCGATCGCCCGCACCACGCTCGAACGCGGTGACGGCTTTCTCGCATCGCTGCTCCCCGACATGGCCAGGCGCCGCGACATTGTGCAAGCCTGGATCGACGGCGAGGAGCTGGTCGACTGGGTGCGGCCGCAAGGCGGCGTCGTCGGCTTCCCGCGGCTCAACGTCGATGCCGGCTTCGACCTGGACAAGTTCTACACCAGGCTGCTGGAGGAGCACGGCACCTATATCGGTCCCGGTCACTGGTTCGAGATGCCGAAACGCTTCTTCCGCCTCGGCTTCGGTTGGCCAAGCGAAGCGGAGCTGCGAGGCGGGCTAGCGGCCATCTCGGCCGCTCTGAGGGGCTGAGCCGTATCCCGGTAGAAAATTTCGATTTTCTTCGATCCAGCGCGGATTTTTTGCGCGCATGGCGAAACGAACTGGGCTAAAGGGTTGCGGCCGGACCAGCGCCCACCCGTGGAAGTGCCCCGCCGGCCATCGTCGCAACGGGGCCCTCGAATCATGACCGTCGAAGCAACGTCACCAGACCAGCGCTACGCCGCGTTCCGGCACCGCCCGTTCCTCAGCTACTGGACGGCGCGCTTCCTCACGACTTTCGCCACCATGATCGTGTCGGTCGCCGTCGGCTGGCAGGTCTATGATTTGACCCGCGATCCGTTCGACCTCGGCATTGTCGGCATCGTCCAGTTCCTGCCCTCGCTGCTTCTGGTGCTGGTCACCGGCGTGGTCGCCGACCGCTTCGGCCGCCGCCTGATCATGACGCTGGCGACGCTGGTCGAGGCCGGCTGCGCGTTGGCCCTGCTGCTTCTGGCCCTGCGCGGCCTGACCAGCCCGCTGCCGATCTTCATCGTGCTGGTGATGTTCGGCATTGCCCGCGCCTTCTACGGCCCGGCCTCGTCCTCCCTGTTCGCCAATCTGGTGCCGCAGGAGGATTTCGCCAACGCGATCGCCTGGAACTCGTCGGCCTGGCAGACGGCGACCATCGTCGGCCCGGTCGCCGGCGGCCTGCTCTACGGCGTCTCGGCGGAAGTCGCCTACGCCACTGCTGCCATCCTCATGCTCGCCGCCGCCGTGCTCATCTTCACCATTCCCAAGCCCGCCCAGCAGACGGCCACCGACAAGCCGACGATGCAGACGCTGTTCGCCGGCTTCGGCTATATCTGGGGCGAGAAGATCGTACTCGGCGCGATCTCGCTCGATCTCTTCGCCGTGCTGCTGTCAGGCGCCTCGGCGCTGCTGCCGGTCTATGCGCGCGACATCCTGGATCTCGGGCCCTGGGGGCTCGGCCTGCTGCGCTCGGCGCCCGGCATCGGCGCCATCTGCGTCGCCGTCTGGCTCGCCGGCCATCCGATCCGCGACCACGCCGGCAAGATCATGCTGGGCTTCGTCGCCCTGTTCGGCGCCTTCACCGTGCTGTTCGGCCTCTCGACCATCACCTGGCTGTCGATTGTGGCACTCGCCCTGCTCGGCGCCACCGACATGTTCAGCGTCTATATCCGCGAGACGCTGATCCAGCTCTGGACGCCCGACGAGGTGCGCGGCCGCGTCAACGCCGTCAACCAGGTCTTCGTGGGCGCCTCCAACGAGGTCGGCGAGTTCCGCGCCGGCACCATGGCGGCGCTGATCGGCACCGTTCCCGCCGTGGTGATCGGCGGCATCGGCGCCATCGCGGTTGCCGGCCTGTGGGCCTATCTGTTCCCCCCGCTGCGGCAGGTAAGGCATCTCAACAGCCGCAACTGATTGGGCGCCGGATCTAAGCCGCGGGATCCGACGTTCGGCCCGTCAGGCGTCGCCCTCGACCAATGAGAAAATGTCGGGAGTAGCTTCTACTCCGAAAAGCTCACGCTGACGCCGCGCTGCCGAAAATAGGCCTGCATCAGCTTGCGGCCGGAGCGGTTGCCCTGCGCCAACTTGGTCGGGTCGAACACCGCCTGTTTCTTCCCCTCGCGTGCCAGCACCGCCTTGAGCGCCGCGATATGCGCATCGAGGTCGGCATTGTCGGCTCGGAGTGAGGCATAGATATTTTCGGTCGCCTCGGCCAGGGTCAGTTCGCTCACAGCTGTCGTCCTTCGATTGATCGGGGCGGCGCATAACACAGATTCGTGGCCGCGCCGATACCATCCATTTCTTGTTCCTCGCGTTTCGAGGGGATGGCTTCTATTTTGGACAGGGCCCGATGCCCATGTGGAGAGGCGGGCTCTCACCTGACAGGAGGGTTACGTTGTGAAAATACGTACGACGACGCACAATCATCCCGGAGAACCAGGCGTCATTCTGCTGGATCAGCCATTGGCGAACATGATCGTAGCGACCGACATTCGCGATGGCGCAACGACGCTGCTCGGAACAGTCGATCTGCAGGTGACCTATTCCGGCAAGTACGACATCCGAGTTGAATTGTCGCCGGACGAACTGACACGCGTCTACCAGCTACTCGTCAAAAACCTCCTCGAGAAAATACAGGAGCTTACCAGCGAGCAAGATCCTTGAAGGCCTGATGCATGTCGCCCAGAAGTGTGCAGCGGTTCTGGGACGACGACATGCATCAAAACATAGACTTGAAGCGCGTTGCCTGAATCCGGTTCAGCGCGACGCGCTTTAGGTAATTTTTGGGTCGAGCACAGCCGTTCGAAGCAATACGGTTTGCCTTATCCCACCGCCGGTCTGCCGAAGATCAGCCCTAAAAACTCGCTCAGCCAGCGCTTGAGGTGCATGTCCCAGATCAACCGGCCGCCGAGATGGTCGCGGCCGGGCTGCGCGCCGGGCAATTCGAAGCGATGCGCGCCGCGCACCACCCAGCGCTGCATCATCACCCTTGTCAGCTCGCCATGGAACTGGATGCCCCAGGCATTCTCGCCGTAACGGAACGCCTGGTTGGGATAGGTTTCCGCGGTTGCCAAAAGCGTCGCTTCCTTTGGCAGCGAAAAGCCCTCTCGGTGAAACTGGTAGACCATCTCCGGCCAGTGCAGCAGTTTCTTGCCGGCCTCGGTCGCCTTCAGTGGATACCAGCCGATCTCGACCAGTCCTTCGCCATGGCCTTCGACCTTGCCGCCGAGATGGTTGGCGAGCATCTGCGCGCCGAGGCAGATGCCGAGGAACGGCCGGTTTTCCTTGAGCGGGATTTCCAGCCAGTCGGTCTCGCGGCGGACGAACTCGTCCTCGTCATTGGCGCTCATCGGCCCGCCGAACACCACCGCGCCGGCATGACCGTCCAGCGTGCAGGGCAATTCGTCACCCAATGGCGGCCGGCGGATGTCGAGATCGAAACCTTCTTCCAGCAGCATATGGCCGACGCGGCCGGGGCTCGACGTCTCCTGATGCAGCACTATCAGGATTTTTGGTCTCGGCCTCGGTCTGGGTGGCATGGAAGGCGAAGGGTCCTGTTATTCGTCGCTCGAGTTGCCCCGCGCGCCGGGCGCCTCGGCCGCCGCCTTGCGGCGCGCCTCGATGCGGTCGCGACGCTCGACACCGATCAACTCGGCGACCCGCCAGACGGTGTTGTCCTCAAGCTCGTGCAGCTCGCCATCGGCATAGACGATTTCCCACATCAGGCCGATGAAGGCCTTGCGCGCCTCGGCGTCGAGATCGCGCTTGAGCACGCTGGTGAAGGCGTAAAGGTCGATCGCCTCATTGTCGGCGCGCTCGCCGGCCGCCGCCAGCGCATCGAGCTCCTCGCCGCTCACCGAATAGGTCTCGGCCAGGATCTGCTTGAATCGCTCCCATTCGACATCCTGGCGCACGCCGTCGGCGTTCATCACGTGATAGAGCAGTGCCGAGGCCGCGACGCGCGGATCGTCGGCGCTCGGCTTGGCCTCGCCGCCGGCCGGCAGATCCCTCAGGAAGGACAATACGCGCTCGAACATCGATGTTTTTTCCCTGCCCACCAAATCTTTCTTGTCCGCCAAGTCGGGCCTCAAAACAAACGAAAGCGGCGGGGCGATTTATCCACATCTTCTTCCGGCGCGACGCCGGGATCGTCCGGCAGAGGCGGCAGCTCCGAGCCCCGTCCGCTGGTTTCGGCCTCGCGGACGGCTTCCGCAACGGCCCCGTCCTTCTCGCCGCCGTTCGCCGCTGCCGGCTTTTCGACGGGCGCATCGGCAACGATATCGATCGCTTTTTCAGCGGGTGCGGCGGCAGGCGCGGCAGTGATCGCTGGCACCACGACATCCGCGTCGCTGTCGATCAGCTGGCCGAGCCGCTCCATCGGCGCGCGCCAGGTGAAGGCGTCGAGCTTGCCGGTGACCGGCGACACCGGCGCCCAGCGCTCAGAGATGACGCCGTCCGCCACCCAGGCCGGATCGCGCGGCGCGCGCACCGCCTTCGACAAAAGCTGCCGCACCTTGCCCTGGTCGCCGGTCTCGGCCTCCTCGATATCGGCGAGCAGCAGATAGGCGCCCTCGCGGCGATCCATGCGGATCGCGGCCTCCGCCTCGCGCCGCGCGGTGGCGAAATCCTGCGCGTCGAGCGCCGCGCGCGCCACGGCCATCGACGACTCGGCGTGGTTCTTCTTCAATTCCTGCAGCTTCTTCGCCCGGTTGAGGCGGTCGAGCACGGCGTCGCCCGGCCTGGCATGGGTGTAGAGCTCGGCGATATCCGGATGCGGCTCGGCCTTCCAGGCGGCCTCCAGGATCTTCGAACCCTTGCGCACATCGTTTTGCCGGATAACCAGGTCGGCGGCGATCACCGCTGCCGGCGCGAAGTCGGGCGCCAGCTTGTTGGCTTCGAGCGCCGCGGTGCGGGCCGCGTTCGGATCGCTGTCGACCAGCGCCTGCGCCTTGGCGGTGAGCAGCACGGCGCGGCGGCGGTTGGCGGCGTCGCGCTCGATCTGCCTGGTCGACTTCTGCGCCTCGACCAGCTTCAGCGCGCCGTCCCAGTCGCCGCGTTCGGTCAGCTCCTCCAGCGTCGATTCCGCCGCCCAGGCAAGCTGCGGCGCCACCGCCGCCGCGCGGCCGGCATAGTGGCGCGCGGCATTGCGGTCGCCGAGGCGCTCGGCTTCGAGATAAAGCCCGCGCAAGCCGAGCAGCCGCATCTCGGGATCGTCGAGCATGCGCTCGAATTTCTCCCGCGCGCCCTCATGGTCGCCTTCGAGCAGCGAGGCCTGCGCGTCGAGCAGGTTGATCAGCGGCTCCTGGTTGGAATTGATCAGCTTCGCCGCTTCCTTGGTCTTCTTGCGCGCCAGCGCGCCGTCGCCAGCGCCGGCGGCGATCATGCCGGTCGACAGCGCCTGGTAGCCGCGGTCGCGGCGGCGCACCCGGAAATAGCGCGAGATCGTGTAGGGGCTGTTCCACAGCGACTTGACCAGCCACCAGGCGATCATCACCGCGGCGACCACGGCGACGATCGCCACCGCCGCCACCATCAGCGTGACCTGGTATTGGTAGCCGTTGAAGGTGACGATCATCTCGCCCGGCCGGTCGGCCAGCCAGGCAAAGCCGAGCCCCAGCGCGAAGACGACGGCGAGGAAAGTGAGGAGGCGGATCATCTTGTCGTCCTCACGCCTTCGTCGCGCCGGCAATCAGCGCTTCGAGCTGCTTTTCGACCTCCAGCCGCGCCTTCAGTTTGCCGGCAAAATCGGCGCCGGCCGCCTTCGCGGCGTCGGGCAGCGTGTCATATTCGCTGAGCGCCTTGGCGTAGTCGCCCTGGTTGAGCGCCACTTCCATGCGGGCGACGGTTTCCGGCGCGCCCTTGCCTTCGATGGCACCGACCGGCCGCACCTTGACCAGCGATTCCGCGCTCGACACCAGGCTCTGGAAGAAGCCGGCATTCTGGTCGGCCGGCTTTGCCGCCTCGACCATGGCATTGGCGGCGGCATCGGCCTCCGAAGCGATGGTGGCGCGGGTCGGCACGCCCTTTTCGGCATAGGAGCGCAGCGCCGCGAGCTCCGGCGCATTCGGCGCGATCGCCGCGAAGGTGTCGAGCTCGGTCGCGAACGGCGCGCCGCGATCGAGCGCCGACTTCAGCGCCGAGGCCGCGATCGCCAGCGCGATCTTGGGCTGCGAAGCCTGCGCCTCGACCTTGCCGGAAAGCTGCGACACCGACTGTTCCAGCGCCGCGACCCGGCTGTCATCGGCCTTGGCCGCGTCGCCGGTCGATTTCACCAGCGCGGCGAGCCCGGCGATCTTTTCGTTGAGCGGACCAAGATCGACAGGTGCGACCTTGCTGTTCTTCTGCAACTCGGCAACGGTCGTCTCGATCTGGCCGACCTTGTCGCCAAGCGCCTTGAGGGCGGCGCCGTCGCTGCCCTGTCCAGCCGAGGATTTCAGCGCCGCGACATCGGTCTTGACCTGCCCGAGCGCCGACGAAAGGCCGTCGACCTTGGCGGCGGCTCCGGTGTCGCCGCTTTCCTTCAGCGCAGCGATTTCGCTTTTCAGCGAAGCGATCTCGCCATTGACGCCGTCCAGCGACCCACCGCCCGCTCCCGGCGCGCCGAGCATGCCGACCGCCTGCAGCAGGCCGGCGCCGGCAAGCGCTATCACGCCGCCGATGACGCCCGCGGCAAGTGTGTTGACGCCGGTCCTGCGCGATGGCTGCGGCACGCGATCCTCGCCCTGGGTCTCACTTCGTGTCTCGCTTGATTTGGCTCCCGAGGCGCTGGCGCCAGGCGCGGACGCGTCCTCGAAATTGTACCCGAACCCCTTGGGCTGGCTCTTCGGTGCATCCGAACCGTCGGGATAAGGCTTTTCCGGCTCGTCCTTGCCGGTCTCGGGCTTGTCGACCGCCGCCTGGGCGTCGCTATGCTCCCAGGGCTCGATATCGGCCTGCTCGGCATGGATCGGCTCTTCCGGCGCTTCCGGCTGCGAGCCGGCGGTAGCCTCTTCCGCCTTCGCCTCGTCAGTCTGCGCGGTCTCGGCCTTTGCGGCATCCTCGTCGGTGATTCGCGAGACGGCGCCGGGCTCAAGTTCGATGGTCACCGGCTCGCGCCGGGTCTTCGAATGTCGCATCTTCGGCGTCTTGACCATGCTTGGGCTCCGCAAAATGGCTTGAGGATTGATCAAAGGGTCCAGAGCGTCAGGATGCTCTAGCACATCACCAAGCGGTGAAAAGGGGCGGTGTGATGACGCGGCTCAGCCGGGCAGCGACAAAAGCGCCAGCAATGCGTCTTCCTCGGGTTTGGATGCGATGCGGACCCTGTTGCCGGCAACCCTTTCCACCGGCTCGGCGACACGGACCGAGAGCGCCAGGAATTGCGTTTTTCCGAAAAGATGACGCAAGGTCGGCCGCGCCATCAGGCCGACCAGCGCCGCGCTGGCCTTGGCCGAATAGAGCAGCGCTGCCTCGACCGATCGGCCCGACAGCCGGGCGACCACATCGGCATCGTCATAGTCGATTCCGGCCGTGTCGTAGGTCTCGATCGCCTGGACTTGCACGCCCGCCGCCGCCAGCCGCTGCTCGAACACCGGGAAGCGGACACGGCCGCAGAGATAGACGATTGCCTTGCCGGCAAGGCCGCCTGCGATGGCGTCGGCCAGCGCCTCGGCGTCGCCGGGCCCCTCCGTGACCGAGAGGAATCCCGCCGCGCGGCAAGCTTCCGCTGTCCTTTTCCCGACCGCATGGCAAGGCAGGCCAGCAAGCGCCGCGACCAGCGCTTGCGGCGCATGCCGCACCGCATTGGCGCTGGTGACGGCGACCGCGACGGCATCGCCGCCGATGGTCGCCTCGACCGGCAATGCGCTCGTCTCGGTCAACGGCAGCAGGACAGGCTGGAATCCCAGGGTTTCGAGGCGTCGTGCCGTGCGCGACGCGCCGGGCTCCGGCCTCGTCACCAGGACGCGGACCATGTCAGGCCCAGCCGTCGAAGAATTTAGCACCAGCCCGGGCGCGCACCGTCCGCGCGGCATCCAAGCCGATCTCCGCTGCATCCGCGGCCTCGCCTTCCAGCCGGACCTCATGCGATTCCGTGCCGTCGGGCGAAATGATCAGCCCGTCGAAAGACAGTTTCTCGCCCAACACCGTCGCATGGCCGGCGATCGGCGTGCGGCAGGAGCCGTCGAGCGCGGCCAGGAAGGCACGCTCGCAGGTGAGCGCCTGGCCGGTCGGCACGTGATGGATCGCCGCCAGCATTCTCTCGACATCGCGGTCGCCGACGCGCGTTTCGATGCCGATCGCGCCTTGTCCCGGCGCCGGCGGAAAATCCGCCAGCGGCATCAGGTCGGTGACGACATGCTCGAGCCCGAGCCGCTTCAGCCCGGCATAGGCGAGGATGGTGCCCTCGGCGACGCCTTCGTCGAGCTTGCGCAGCCGGGTCTGCACATTGCCGCGGAAGATCACCACCTTGAAATCCGGCCGCATGCGGCGCAGCAGCGCCTGGCGCCGCAGCGACGACGACCCGACCGTGGCGCCATGCGGCAGGTCGGCGATCCGCTTCACCCTCTTGCTGATGAAGGCGTCGCGCGCGTCCTCGCGCGGCAGGAAAGTCGTGAGCTCCAATCCGTCGGGCAGCACCGTCGGCATGTCCTTCGAGGAATGCACGGCGATGTCGATCCGGCCGTCGAGCAGCGCTTCCTCGATTTCCTTGGTGAACAGGCCCTTGCCGCCGGCTTCCGAGAGCGGCCGGTCCTGGATGCGGTCGCCGCTGGTCGAGATAGCGATCACTTCGAATGCCTGCTCGGGCAGCCCATGCGCCTGCATCAGCCGCGCCCGCGTCTCATGCGCCTGGGCCAGCGCCAGCGGGCTCCCGCGTGTTCCGATTTTCAAAGTTTGCATGGCGCGCGGTCCGTGATAACCCCCGTCATTGGCCGAGGTCTGTCGAGATTCAGGTCGGCCGAGCCGAAAGTGGTGGCTTCCGAGAACCGGAGCGGAGCGTACTTAAGGTACGTGAGCACCGGAAGCGCAGAAAGCCGCCGCTTGCAGGCCGGCATCACCTGAATATCGACTGACCTCCGGTGACACAATCTTTATGGACAGCGACCAATTGATCCGCGTTCTGGGCATTGAGACGAGTTGCGACGAAACGGCGGCCAGCGTGGTGGCGCTGGATGGCGCCTCCGCACCCGAAATCCTGTCCCCCAAGATACTTTCCAACGTGGTGCTGAGCCAGATCGAGGAGCACGCGGCCTTCGGTGGTGTCGTGCCGGAGATTGCCGCGCGCGCCCATGTCGAAGCACTGGACGGCATCGTCGAGGCAGCGCTTGCCGACTCGTCTGTCTCGCTCGACGAGGTCGACGCGATCGCCGCGACAGCGGGGCCCGGCCTGGTCGGTGGGCTGATCGTCGGCCTGATGACCGCCAAGGCGATTGCCGCGGCCGCCAACAAGCCGCTGATCGCCATCAACCACCTCGAAGGACACGCGCTGACGGCGCGGCTGACCGACGGGCTCGACTTCCCCTACCTTCTGCTGCTCGTTTCCGGCGGCCATACGCAGATCGTCGCGGTGCGCGGCGTCGGCGACTATCAGCGCTGGGCGACGACCATCGACGATGCGCTGGGCGAAGCCTTCGACAAGACGGCCAAGATGCTCGGCCTGCCCTATCCCGGCGGCCCGAATGTCGAGAAGGCGGCAGCCGGCGGCAATGCGGGCCGCTTTGCCTTCCCGCGCCCGATGAAAGGCTCCGCGCAACCCGACTTCTCCTTCTCCGGCCTGAAGACGGCGGTGCGCCAGGCGGCAACCGCGATCGCGCCGCTGAGCGACCAGGACGTCGCCGACATCTGCGCCTCTTTCCAGGCGGCGGTGGCCGACGCGCTTGGCGATCGTGTCGGCCGCGCCCTTGCCCGCTTCCGCCAGGAATTCCCCAACCAGGCGAAGCCGGCGCTGGTCGTCGCCGGCGGCGTCGCCGCCAATCGCACGATCAAGGCAACGCTCGAAGCGCTTTGTTCTGAAGCCGGCTTCGCCTTCGTCGCGCCGCCGCAGAAACTCTGCACCGACAACGCGGCGATGATCGCCTGGGCCGGCATCGAGCGGCTGCGCGCCGGGATCGCCGACGAAAACACCGCCGACTTCGTGCCGCGCTCGCGCTGGCCGCTCGACAGCGTTTCAGCGCCTTTGGTCGGATCTGGCCGGCGCGGTGCCAAGGCATGAGCGCGAGCGGCAAGAAGTCGGGCTGGCGCGTCGCGGTGCTGGGCGGCGGCGCCTGGGGCACGGCGCTGGCGCTGACCATGCTGCGCGCCGGCCATGATGTCCGGCTCTATGCGCGCGACACCGATACCGTGGCCGCCATCGCCCGCGGCGAGAACCCGCGCTACCTACCCGGCATCAGGATTGCGCCCGGCATCGCGGCCACCAGCGATATGGCCGCGGCGCTCGACGGCGCCGACTGCGTGCTTGCCGTGACGCCGGCGCAGTCGCTGCGCGCGGTCCTTGCCGCTGCGCGCAACCACGTTCCCGCAGGCGCACCGCTGGTGCTCTGCGCCAAGGGCATCGAGCGCGACACCGGCGCGCTGCTGTCGGCGATCGTCGAGGAGAGCCTGCCGGGCAGTCCGGTCGCGGCGCTGTCCGGCCCGAGCTTCGCCAGCGATGTCGCGCGCGGCCTGCCGACCGCCGTCGTGGTCGCCGCCCGCGATGGCGATCTGGCGGCTGAGCTTGCCGCGCGCTTCTCGGCGGAGAACCTGCGCTGCTATTCCAGCGACGACCTGATCGGCGTCGAGATCGGCGGCGCGCTGAAGAACGTCTTCGCCATCGCCGCCGGCGCCGTCACCGGCGCAGGCCTCGGCGCCAGCGCCCAGGCCGCCATGGTGACGCGCGGCTTCGTCGAGTTGCGCCGCATCGGCGCCGCCTTCGGCGCGAAACCCGAGACGCTGATGGGGCTTTCCGGCCTCGGCGACCTCTTGCTCACCTGCTCCTCGGCGCAGTCGCGCAATTTCGCCTACGGCCTGGCGCTCGGCCAGGGCAAGCCGCTTGCCGGCCTGCCTCTGGCCGAGGGCGTGCCGACGGCCGGCATCGCCGCCCGCATCGCCGCCGAGCGCGGCATCGAGGCGCCGATCATCTCGGCCGTCGCCGCCATCCTCGACTGCAAGATCACCATCGGCCAGGCCGTGACCGCCCTGATGACACGCCCGCTCAAGACCGAAACCGACATCTGAACCATCGGAGTTGAAAAATGCTGTTTGCGTTGATTTGCAAGGACAAGCCCGGCAGCCTGCAGCTGCGCGTCGACACGCGACCGGCGCATGCGGCCTTCCTGGAAGGCCTAATCGCTGAAGGCCGGCTTGCCTTTGCTGGTCCCTTCCTCGACGCCGACGGCAAGCCGGACGGCAGCCTGGTGATGATCGAGGCGCCGGACATGGCTGGTGCGCAAGCGCTGGCCGCCGCCGACCCCTACGCCAAGGCCGGCCTGTTCGAAAGCGTCCAGATCCGTCCGTGGAACTGGGTCTTCCAGAAGCCCGCCGGCGCATGATCGTTCGCTGCTCTCGCCGCGGCGACGGCGAGAGAGTAAGCATAGACTGGAACGCCATGCGTGGCGGTGCGACAAAGCGATGGGACAAACGATATGAACCACTGGCTGTTCAAGTCCGAACCTTCGGTCTTTTCCTTCGAGGCGCTGAAGGCCAAGGGCAAGGCCGGCACGCAATGGGACGGCGTGCGCAACTACGCCGCCCGCAACAACATGAAGGCCATGCAGATCGGCGATCTCGGCTTCTTCTATCATTCCAATGAGGGGCTCAACATCGTCGGCATCGCCGAGGTCTGCGCGCTGGCGCATCCCGACACCACGACCGACGATCCGCGTTGGGAATGCGTCGACATCCGCGCCTATAAGGACGTGCCGAAGCCGGTGACGCTGGAACAGGTCAAGGCCAACCCCAAGCTCGCCGAGATGGCGCTGGTCCGGCTTGGCCGGCTTTCCGTGCAGCCGGTGACGCCGGCCGAATGGAAAGAGGTCTGCCGCATGGCCGAGCTCAACCCGGCGCCGTGAAACGACTTACGCCGAAAACCGCGAAGACCTTCATCCTCGACAACACGGCGCTGATGGCGCCGCCGCATGTGCCGGAAGTGCTGCTGCACCTCGCCGACGAGGCGCATGACCTGTGGCTGCGCACCGAGGAGGAGCTGGCCGAGATCGGCCTGCCGCCGCCTTTCTGGGCCTTTGCCTGGGCCGGCGGCCAGGGCCTCGCCCGCTATGTGCTCGACAATCCAGGCACCGTGCGCGGCAAGCGGGTGCTCGACTTCGCCTCCGGTTCCGGTCTTGTCGCAATCGCGGCGATAAAGGCCGGCGCGAAGCAGGTGATCGCGGCCGATATCGACCCGTTCTGCGAGACGGCGATCGCCATCAACCTCGAAGCCAACACCGTGGACGCGCAATTCCTCGGCACGGATTGTGTCGGCTCCGACGACGGCTGGGACGTCGTGCTTGCCGGCGACGTCTTCTACGACAAGGCCTTCGCCGACAGGCTGCTGCCCTGGTTCAGGTCTCTGAAGGCGCGCGGCGCCGAGATCCTCGTCGGCGATCCCGGCCGCGCCTATCTTCCCAGGACCGGGCTGGAATCGCTTGCCGTCTACCAGGTTCCGGTGACGCGCGTGCTGGAGGATGCCGAGGTCAAGCGCACGACCGTCTGGCGCCTTGCTTGACGCGACGGACGAACAAGCGTTCCATCGCATTCCGATCCGGAGGGGGAAAGCATGGATTTTTCGGTCGTCAATTGGCTGGCGGTGGTTGTCGCCGCCGTCGTCGCATGGTTGTTCGGCGCCGCCTGGTACATGAGCCTGAGCAAGCCGTGGCTGAAGGCGGCCAAGCTCGACCCGGCCACCATGAAGCGCTCGGCCGTTCCGTTCGTCGTCAGCTTCATCGCCGAGCTGATCATGGCGCTCGTCCTGACGCTGGTGGTGGGTGCCATAACCGGCGGCGAGCCGAACCCGATCGCGGGATTGCTGTTCGGCTTCGTGCTCTGGCTGGGCTTCATCGCCACCACGCTTGCCGTCAACCACCGCTATGAAGGCTTCGGCTGGGCCCTGACGCTGATCGATGCCGGCCACTGGCTGGGCGTGATGCTGATCATCGGCGCCATCATCGGCTGGTTCGGCGCGCCCGCGGCGCCAGCGGGCTGATTCAGGTCGGCGTTTTCGCCACCTCGTCCAGCAGCCATTCGCGGAAGGCGATGACCCGCGCGTCGTCCTTCGCCTCCTGCGGATAGACCAGGAAATAGGCAAAGTCGGCCGCGACCTTGATGCCGAGCTCGAAGGGCCGGACCAGGCGCCCTTGCGAGAGATCGCTGGCGACCATGGCGAAATCGGCCAGCGCCACCGCGTTGCCGTCGAGCGCCGCCTGCGTGGCGTCGGTCGAGGACCTGAACACCAACGTGCGGCTGTCGTCGAAATCGTCGACGCCGGCGGCCTGCATCCACATGCGCCAGTTTGGCCACGTCACACCCTGCCGCGACCATTCGATATGCGCAAGCGTATGGTTGAAGAGATCGCGCGGCTCCCTCAGCGGTGGACCCGAGGCAAGCAATGCCGGGCTGCAGACCGGGATGATGATGTTCTCGAACAGCCGGTGCGCGATGATCCCCGGATATCTGCCGGTGCCGAAGCGGATGCCGACATCGACATCGTCGCGCTCGAAATCCCTGACATCGTAGGTGATGTCGAAGCGCAGCTCGATCCCCGGCTTCTGCTGGCGGAAATCGTCGACGCGGCGCATCAGCCATTTCGTCGCGAACTGCGCGTCGAGCGTCACCTTCAAAAGCGCCGTGCCACGGGTCAGCTTGCGGGCGCGGCTGACGGCGCGGTTCAGCAGGTCAAGCGCATCGACCGAGGCCTCCAGCAGCACATTGCCCGCTTCCGTCAGCCTAATGGTGCGGCTGGTGCGCGTGAACAGCACCAGGTCGAGCTGATCCTCTATTTCCTTGATCTGGTGGCTGACCGCCGCCGGCGTCAGGCCGAGCTCGTCGGCGGCGCGGGTGAAGTTGAGATGCCTGGCCGCCGCCTCGAACGTCCTCAGCGCCCGTGTTCCCGGCAGCAGCTTGGACATGCGATCTCCAAATAAAACTTGACGATCAGAAAAGAACTACTCGTTTCCCGTTTGTTTTTCAATCCGGCAAGATGGCTTCATCGAAACACTATAAAACCGGATTTGATATCCGGAGAACACGGATAGAGCCATGTCTGACATCGCCCTGAAGTCCTGCACCACCCTGGAATCCCCTTCCGGCTTCACCCTTTGGCTGCGTTCGGCGCGCGATTGGCTGCGCCAGGCCCAAATTGCCGCCCGGCTGCCGCACGAGTCGGTCGAAGACCTCTCCGACAGCCAGCTGCGCGACATCGGCGCCGGGCGCCGGGACATCTCGAAGACGATGGACAGGGAGCTCCGCGAGATCGGTCTGCTCGGCACGGGTTGGCAGCGCAGATAGGGAGTAGGGGAGTAGGGAAAATTGGCGACCTTTTTTCGCCAGCCGAGCTGACAACCCTATTCCCCTATTCCCCTATTCCCCTACCTCACTACCCGCACCACCGTCCTGTCCGACAGCAGAGGAAGCAGCCTCGCCATGGTCCGCGCCGTCACCGCCACGCACCCTTGCGTCGGTGTGAAGCCCGGCCGCGCCAGGTGGAAGAAGATCGCGCTGCCGCGCCCGCGCCGGCGCGGCGCGATGTTCCAGTCGAGCACCAGGCAGACATCGTAGAGCCGGTCGTCGCGCTTCATCCGCTCATGGCTGGCGCCATAGGGGATCTTCACCGGACGGTTGTAGTTGCGGTCGTCCGGCACCTCGCACCAGCCGAGACCCGGGCCGATGGGCGCCATCGGCAGCCTCGTCCGGCGTCCACCCGGAAAATGATCGCCCCGGAAATAGCCCGACAGGATGCGCATCGACGCCAATGGCGTCGCGCCGTCGCCCTCATGCTTGTCGGCGGTAATGCCGCCGCGTCCCAGCGCGCAGGGAAACACCGTTTTGCCGGCTTGCAGGAAGCCTTGCGCGGGGTTGCCTGGGCGTGCGCGCACGACCAAAACCCTCAAGGCTTTCGGCAAAAATGCGCCCGCCGCATTGCGCGCGCGTTTTTTCTTGTATGATTGTGTCACGGAACAAATCACTGTGATCGGCTGTTGCGCCGGTGAGCTTCCGCATAAATGGGGGGAGGTCAACTGAATATTCTTTTTAAAACAACGGATTGATATCCATGACATCACGCACCATCCTGATCGTTGATGACGACGACGACCTGCGCGCCACCCTTGTCGAGCAGCTGGCGCTTTACGAAGAATTCGACGTCCAGCAGGAATCGACCGCCGCAAAAGGCGTTGCCGCGGCGCGCGGCGGCGTCATCGACCTGCTCATCATGGATGTCGGCCTGCCGGACATGGATGGCCGCGAGGCGGTGAAGATCCTGCGCAAGGGCGGCTACAAGGCGCCGATCATCATGCTGACCGGCCACGACACCGATTCCGACACGATCCTGGGCCTGGAGGCCGGCGCCAACGATTATGTGACCAAGCCTTTCCGCTTCGCCGTGCTGCTCGCGCGCATCCGCGCCCAGCTTCGCCAGCATGAGCAGAGTGAGGACGCGACCTTTTCCGTCGGCCCCTATACGTTCAAGCCGAGCCAGAAGCTGCTGATCGATCCGCGCGGCGCCAAGGTGCGGCTGACCGAGAAGGAAGCCTCGATCATCAAATACCTCTATCGCGCCGACCAGAAGGTGGTGACGCGCGACGTGCTGTTGGAGGAGGTCTGGGGCTACAATTCCGGCGTCACCACGCACACGCTGGAGACCCATGTCTACCGGTTGCGCCAGAAGATCGAGCGCGATCCTTCCAATGCCGAAATTCTTGTGACAGAAAGCGGCGGCTACAAACTGGTTCCTTAAGCATTTCATGATCTGGAGCAATTCCAGGAAAAGTGCGAAGCGGTTAGGCTTGGCGGCTTCGCCGTAGCCTTCCGTCCGGAATTGCGTCAAACATACAAAATGAGCGGTCGGGGCGGGACCGCTTCGGGTACGATCCCGGTGCTGGAGGGTGACGGATCGGCTCGTTGGATGCCTCGCACGGTGTGCAGGCTGCTAGTGTTGGAGCGTCTCTTGCGGGTCCCTTTAGGACGCGCCGCTCCAAAGGAGGGACTGGACTGACCGCTCGGGGACACAGCTAGGATGGCGCTGGATGATGACATCCTCATCCTGTCCGGCGTGAAGCTTTTCCAGGGCTTCACGCAGGAACAGTTGCGCCTGCTCGCCTTCGGCGCCGAGACCACCGTGCTCCAGGCCGACCATAAGCTCTACCGCGAGGATGACGTCGCCGACTCTGCCTACATCGTGGTCAGCGGCTTGATCACGCTCTATCGGGAGCTGGGCGGTGAACGCGTCCCGATCGGTACGGCAGGCCCGGGCACCATGCTGAGCGAACTGGCGCTGATCGCCGACACCAACCGGCTGACCAGCGCCTCCGCCGCGGTCGACTCGGAAGTGATCCGATTGAGCCGCAAGATGTTCCACCGAATCCTGGAAGAATATCCCGAGATCGCGGTGCTGTTGCATGAGCGCATCCTGGAGGAATTCCAGCAGATGATCGCCCGTATTGAGAAACTGGCGCCGCGATTTACGGGGTAGCGGTTGGGCGTCGGCCAGGGAGCGCCTTCGAAAGGCAGGCGCCACCGCACCTAATCCAAATCGAACCGCGCTATCACCGGCACATGGTCGGACGGCTTCTCCCAGCCGCGCGCCGCCTGCAGGATCTCATACCCCGCGAAAGCCGGCACAAGGTTGGCGGAGGACCAGACATGGTCGAGGCGGCGGCCGCGGTTCGACGCCTCCCAGTCCTTCGCGCGGTAGCTCCACCAAGTGTAGAGCTTCTGCTCGGCGGGCACGTTGAGCCGCATCAGGTCGACCCAGCCGCCGGCCTTGCGCATCGCCTCGAAATTTGTCGTCTCGACCGGCGTGTGGCTGACGACGTTGAGCAATTGCTTGTGCGACCAGACATCGTGCTCCTGCGGCGCGATGTTCAGGTCGCCGACCAGTATCGACGCGGATAGCTCGTCCCCGTTCGCCGGCACGCCGTTCATCTCATGGACGAAATCGAGCTTGTGCCGGAATTTGCGGTTGATCTCCGGATCCGGCTCGTCGCCACCGGCCGGCACGTAGAAATTATGCACCAGCACCGACTTGCCGCCTGCCTGCACCCTGACCGACAGATGCCGGCTGTCGTCGATCTCGCAGAAACGCCGCTTCTCGACCAGCTCGATCGGCCGGCGGGCGACCGTGGCGACGCCGTGATAGCCCTTCTGGCCGTGGAACAGGATGTGCTCGTAGCCAGCCTTCCGGAAGGCTTTTTCCGGGAACAGCTCGTCGGGAACCTTGGTCTCCTGCAGGCAGAGCACATCGGGCGCGTGCTCCTTCAGGAGCCGCTCGACGATCGGCATGCGCAGGCGCACGGAGTTGATGTTCCAGGTGGCGATGGTGAAAGGCATTCAGGCGCGGTCCGGCAAGAGATCACCGATCTAGTGCCAGCCGCGCGCTGTAAAGACAAGCTCGGCAAATAGCCTTCGGCGCTTCGGCGCCGGCTTACCCGCCAGACCGCGTCTTCGTGTTCAGCTCCCTGTTCGCCGTGTAGTCGATCGCGAACGTATCGGCCGGGAAACTGCCGCCTTCCTTGACGTTGAAGATCATCACCGTCGTATCCTTGCCCTGCGCATCCGTGATCGTCCACTGGCGCAGCTCGTAGGTCTTCGGGTCGAACATCATGGTGATCATCGCATTGCCGAAGACCGACTTGTCGGAAAGCTTGATGGTGGTGAGGTCGTCCTCTTCCTTGACGGCCTTGACGCGCCCGCCGGACAGGTCGATCCGGTCGTCCAGCAGCAGCTTCAGCGGCGTCTTCGACAGGGGGTAGAGGTCGGATGTATTGAGCTTCTTGTTCAGGATCACCACCGACTTGCCGTCGGAGATGACGCGGAAATTCGAGGAGCCGTCATAGTTGAAGCGGATCTTGCCCGGACGCTCGAGGAAGAACTTGCCGCCGGTCTGCTCGCCTTTCGGCCCGAACTGGACAAACTCGCCGCTCATCGACTTCACCGAGGAGAAATGATCGGCGATCTTCTGCGCCGCCGGCGGCACCGCGGCCTGCGCCGCGGCCACGAGCTGATAGCCCGGCACGAGGTTGAGAGCGGCGGCTCCGCCAAGCATCAGGCCGAGACCGAGGATCTGGCGGCGGGTGATGGCGAATTCTGTCTGGGTCTTCATGCCGGTCACTTCCTGTGATTCGTGTGGTGGCAGTTTCTGGACTCCCACTAGGGCCTAAGTTTGGCGACGCGCGACAGCCGTCGCAAAGGCGCGGATGACAGTCCGTCGCACGAAACGCGCCAGACGATTTCCGGTTGCCTGCTGACCGGGTCGGCGTCTCGCCGAGCCAAGGGTTTGTCGAGATTCAGGTCAGGCGGGCCTCACCTGAATCTCACAGATCCTAAAACTTGTCCTCTTCGGTCGGCACCAGAATCTCACGTTTGCCGGCATGGTTGGCCGGGCCGACAATGCCTTCCTTCTCCATCTTCTCGATGATCGAGGCGGCGCGGTTGTAGCCGATGCCGAGCCGGCGCTGGATGTAGCTGGTCGAGGCCTTGCCGTCGCGCAGCACCACCGCCACCGCCTGGTCGTAGGGATCATCGGAATCCTCGAAATTGCCGCCGCCACCGCCGCCGGAACCACCTTTGCCCGACGGACCGTCCTCGTCATCTTCCTCGTCGTCCTCGGTGATGGCGTCGAGATATTCCGGCACCCCCTGCAGCTTCAGATGCCCGACGACCTTCTCGACCTCGTCGTCCGACACGAACGGGCCGTGCACGCGCTGGATGCGGCCACCGCCGGCCATGTAGAGCATGTCGCCCATGCCGAGCAGCTGTTCGGCGCCCTGCTCGCCGAGGATGGTGCGGCTGTCGATCTTGGACGTCACCTGGAAGGAGATGCGGGTCGGGAAATTGGCCTTGATGGTGCCGGTGATGACGTCGACCGACGGGCGCTGCGTGGCCATGATGACATGGATGCCGGCGGCGCGCGCCATCTGCGCCAGGCGCTGCACCGCGCCTTCGATGTCCTTGCCGGCCACCATCATCAGGTCGGCCATCTCGTCGATGATGACCACGATATAGGGCATCGGCTCAAGATCGAGGTCCTCGGTCTCGTAGATCGCCTCGCCGGTCTGGCGGTCGAAGCCCGTCTGGACCGTGCGCGAGATCTTCTCACCTTTCTTCTCGGCCTGTTGGACACGCGCGTTGAAGCCGTCGATGTTGCGCACGCCGACCTTGGACATCTTGCGGTAGCGGTCCTCCATCTCGCGCACGGTCCATTTCAGCGCGACGACAGCCTTCTTCGGATCGGTGACCACCGGCGTCAGCAGATGCGGGATGCCGTCATAGACCGAAAGCTCGAGCATTTTCGGATCGATCATGATCAGCCGGCATTCCTGCGGCGTCATCCGGTAGAGCAGCGACAGGATCATGGTGTTGATGGCGACCGACTTGCCCGAGCCGGTGGTGCCGGCGACCAGCACGTGCGGCATCTTGGCGATGTCGACGATGACGGCTTCGCCGTTGATGCTTTTGCCAAGGGCAAGCGCCAGCTTCATCTTGGTCGTCTCGAAATCGCGGCTGGCCATGATCTCGCGTAGATAGACCGTCTCGCGCTTGGCGTTGGGCAGTTCGATGCCGATGGCGTTGCGGCCGGGCACGACGGCGACGCGACAGGCGATGGCGCTCATCGAGCGGGCGATATCGTCGGAAAGGCCGATGACGCGCGAGGATTTGATGCCGGGCGCCGGCTCCAATTCATAGAGTGTGACGACCGGACCGGGGCGGACATGGATGATCTCGCCCTTGACGCCGAAATCCTCCAGTACGCCTTCGAGGAGCCGCGCATTCTGCTCCAGCGCGTCCTTCGAAAGGCTCGCATCCTTTGCGATGTTCTTCGGCTCGGAGAGGAAATGCAGCGACGGCATCTCGAACGTGTCCGATCCGATCAGTGACGTCTGCGCCTCGCGCTGGACACGCGAGCCCGGCACCGGACGCGCCGCCGGCGCGGCGACGCGGGTCGCGGCATCGGAGCGGAAATTCTGCACCTTGGCGCCAGCACCGCGCCGCTGGACAGGCGCCTCGTCGTCGAAATCGTCAAGGTCGACGTCTTCGTCCTGTTCGTCGTCGAAGATGTCCTGGTCGGCCGGATCGACCGAAGCGCTGCGGTCATTGACCATGGCGGCGAAGAATTCCGGCTCGACGCGGGCGCGACCGCCCGGGCTCATCCGGCTTTCGGCGAACTCGGCCGATTCGACGCGCTCGGCAGCACGCCGCCAGGCGCTGGCCTTGGGCTCCATCGCCGGCTCGAACTCGTCGCGCTCCCGCCTGCGTCGCTCTGCGCGGCGGTGCAGGAAGGCGCGGAACGACAGCCACCAATGGGTGACGGCGCCGAGCGCGAGTATGCCCTCGTCGCCCTCGTCCTCATCCTCGTCGAACAGCATCTCGTCCTGCTCGCGCGGATCGGGCGCAGCAGTGCGCTCCATGACGGCAAAGCCGTTCTTGCGTGCGATCAGTGCCGAGCCATAGGCGAACAGCCACAAGGTCGGCGCGGCGAGGATGACCGCTATGACCGTCGCGAAAAGGCCTTTCGGGTAACCGCCGACCGCGATGCCCGGAATCTTCAGCACCATGTCGCCGAACACGCCGCCAAGCCCGGTCGGCAGCGGCCAGGTGTTGGGCGGCGTCACGCAGCCGGCGATGGCCGCGGCCAAAAGCGCGAAGCCGAACCAGGCGAAGCCGCGCTTCGGCAATTTGTCGACGCCGCGCGCGGAAAAAAGGAGGAAGCCCCAGATCACCGCCGGCACCAGCCCCGCGACGGCGGCGAGGCCGAAGAACTGCATGGCGAGGTCCGAAAACACCGCGCCGGCATAGCCCATGGCGTTGGTGACGACGTTGCTGGTGGCATGCGAGAAGCTGGGGTCGGCGACGTTCCATGTGGCCAGGGCCGCGATGCCGAAGGCGGTGAACAGGAACAGCCCGGCGCCGACCAGCCGCCCGACCTGACGCCGCGCGAATGCCTGGATGCCGTGCCCCGTGTCGGTCAGCGCGAGCGGTGCTGAGGCGCCTGAACGCATGCTCTTCCCCGTGATCGTTGCCTGGCCGGGCGCATGGCGCATTCCGGCAGATTCGAACACCAGACTATCGGGGGGAAGGTTAAGGCCGCATTAACCATGGGTCTTTACCCGGGCTCAGCCTCAGCAAAGATGGCAGGCGTTGCGGCCCGCCACCTTGCCTGAAATGGCGAAACGATCGGATCCGTCCGGATCCGACCTTCGCGATCACTTGTGACCGGCAAACATCATCAGATTGGCGCAGAATTCGGCGTGAGGCTTGCTCATCGCCGCGTCCTGGCACTCCTTCATCATTGAGTCCTGCTTGTCCTTCGCCGTCGCAGCCCAGGCCGCCTTGAAGTCGGCCTCCGGCTTCATGGTCTTCATGCTGGAATCGGTGAAGAACGGGGCCATGTTGGTTGGCTCATCGAGAGCACCGGCAAGTGCAACGCCGCTGATCATCGAGAGAGCCATTGCTCCCAGGAAGATATTCTTGATGTTCATCAGGTGGTTCCTTCCCTTTTGTTTGGCGGGCGCCCTGATGACGCTCGCTTTCCCAGTACGGAACCTGAAAGGCCGATGTTTCACTTCGATGCGATCAAGTGAACGTGATCGAAATGGCCTGGATAGCCGCCCGACAAAAAAAAAGGAGGCCCGGAAGGTTCTTCCGGGCCTCAAGGCGTGAGCCCCTTTCGAGAGCATCACGACGGGATCTTGGGAGGAATTCCGGGCCGGCGGGAGGAGGATCCGCCGGCCCTCGGGGCAACTCCGAACGGTTTCCCGTCCGGAATTGCGCCAAAGCAAGGAGCGAAACGGGCCTTACGGCACCACCTCGCCGTGCTGGGTGACGTCGAGCCCCTCGACCTCTTCCTGCTTCGACGGACGCAGGCCGACCAGCGCCTTGACGATGAACAGGATCACGAAGGTGGCGATCGCCGTCCACAGGATGGTGAAGACGATGCCGTAAGCCTGGATGGCGACCGAACCGCCCTTGCCGGCGGCGTTGATCGCCGGATCGGCGAGCGCTCCAGTGAGCAACGCTCCGACCACACCGCCGACGCCGTGCACGCCGAAGGCATCGAGCGAGTCGTCATAGCCGAGCGCATGCTTGAGCTTGACCGCCGAGAGGTAGCAGATCACGCCGGCAAGGATGCCGACGATGAAGGCGCCGGTCGGGTTGACGAAGCCGGAGGCCGGTGTCACCGCGACGAGGCCGGCGACGGCGCCCGAGATGATGCCGAGAACCGAAGGCTTCTTGGCGACGATCCATTCGGCGAACATCCAGGCCAGCGCCGCCGCGGCGGTGGCGACCTGCGTGTTCATCATGGCGGCACCGGCGAGGCCGTCGGCGCCGAGTTCCGAACCGGCGTTGAAACCGAACCAGCCGACCCACAGCAGCGAGGCGCCGATGACGGAATAGACGAGGTTATGCGGCGCCATGTTGGTGGTGCCGTAGCCCTCGCGCTTGCCGAGAACCAGCGCGCAGACCAGGCCCGCGACACCGGCATTGATATGGACGACCGTGCCGCCGGCGAAGTCGAGCACGCCGGCCGAGCCGAGGAAGCCGCCGCCCCACACCCAGTGCGCGATCGGCGCGTAGACGAAGACCAGCCACAGCCCCATGAAGATCAGCAGCGCCGAGAATTTCATGCGCTCGGCGAAGGCGCCGGCGATCAGCGCCGGGGTGATGATTGCGAAGGTCATCTGGAACATCGAGAAAACGAACTCGGGAATGTTCGAAACACCCGGCGCCCACAGCGTGGAGACAGTGATGCCGTGGTGGAAGAACTTCGAGAAGCCGCCGAGATAGGCATTCATGCTGCCGCCGTCTGAGAAGGCGAGCGAATAGCCGAACATGAACCACAGCACCGTCACCAGGCAGGTGATGGCGAAGCTCTGCATGATGGTGGCGAGCACGTTCTTCTTGCGCACCATGCCGCCGTAGAACAGCGCCAGGCCCGGGATGGTCATCATCAGCACCAGCGCCGTCGAGGTCAGCATCCAGGCGGTGTTGCCGCTGTCCAGCACCGGGGTCGGCGCGGGCGCCGGAGCGGTGGTCGTGGCGGCCGGCGCGGCCGTCTGCGCGAGCGCGGCGACCGTGCTCAAGGCCGTGAGCGCGAACGCGGCGAGCGCGGCGGCGCGTCCCGTCGTCTTGAAGGTGGAAGGAATATTCATTGAACTCTCCGTTGGAATAGCTGGTCGTCGCTCAGAGCGCGTCGGTGTCTGTTTCGCCGGTGCGGATGCGTACGGCCTGGTCGATGCCGAAGACGAAGATCTTGCCGTCGCCGATCTGGCCGGTCTTGGCGGCCGAGGTGATGGCCTCGACGGCCTTGTCGACCATGTCGGTCCCGACCGCGACTTCGATCTTGATCTTGGGCAGGAAGCTGACCGCGTATTCCGCGCCGCGATAGATTTCCGTGTGCCCCTTCTGACGCCCGTAGCCTTTGACTTCGGTGACGGTCAGGCCCTGGATGCCGACGGCGGTGAGCGCTTCGCGCACCTCGTCGAGCTTGAACGGCTTGATGATTGCCATCACGATTTTCATAAGGTTTCACCCTTTGCTGTTGCGGTCCCCCGCGTTTGCACACCTTCACCGATCCCGAGGAGCCGGAGAGTGCTCGACAGGATTCAAGCTCCGTGCCAGTTGCCGAGGCAGGGCATTAACCTGTTGTAAACAAAGGGAATGAAGTGCCCGGGACAGAGGCTTCGTCAAAGGCGCGACGCATCACCTGACTAAAAGATAGGCAAATATCGGAAATTGCCTATTTTGCAAGCTACCAGCGTTGCCCAAGGTAGCAGCATGGGTTTGCCGCAAGGATTTTGCGGAAAATCGCGCCGCGTCGATTTCTTTTGCATGACAGCCGGCTCGTGGCCGCGCTTCGGAAGAAGCGATACCCCGTCAGCGTTTCAGCCGGATGAGCCCTTCCTGGGCAACCGAGGCGATCAGCGTTCCGTCGCGCGCGAACAGCGAGCCGCGGGTGAAGCCGCGCGAGCCTTGCGTCGACGGGCTGTCCTGATTGTAGAGGATCCAGTCGTCGAGCGAATGGCTGCGGTGGAACCACATGGCGTGGTCGAGGCTGGCGGCCTGGATGTCGCGGTCGAAGATGGCGCGCCCATGCGCGAAGGTCGAGGTGTCGAGCAGCGTCATGTCCGAGAGATAGGCAAGCACGGCCGCCTGCGTCGCGCGGTTTTCCGGCACCGGGCCTGTGGTGCGGATCCAGATGTTCTGCTGCGGCTCCAGCTTCTCGCGGCTGGTATAGTGCTTCAGCATCACCGGCTTCATCTCGATCGGCCGGTCGCGCTCCCAGTAGCGCCTGATGCCTTCCGGCACCGCCTCGCCGAACTTGCCGAGCAGCTCGCGCTGGGTGAGCAGCGTGTCGGGCGCCGGCACGTCGCGCGGCATCGGCAGCTGGTGCTCGAGCCCGACCTCGTCCTGCTGGAAGGAAGCCTCCAGCGAGAAGATCGCCTGTCCGTGCTGGATCGCCACGACCCGGCGCGTGGTGAAGGAACCGCCGTCGCGGATGCGGTCGACCTCGTAGACGATCGGCAGCTTGGTGTCGCCCGGCCGCATGAAATAGCCGTGCAGCGAATGCACGTGGCGCTCCGGCTCCACGGTGCGCTGCGCGGCGACCAGCGCCTGGGCGATGGTCTGGCCGCCGAAGACGCGCTGCCAGTCGACCTTGGGGCTGCGACCACGATACAGATTGTGTTCGAGCTGCTCGAGGTCGAGAATGTCGAGAAGCTCGTCCATCGCCGCGGTCATGTCTGAAATCCTTCAAGGATGTGCCATGGCCGGTTTCGGACAGGACGCGCAGGCAGTCAAGGCCGCATACGGCAGCCGGCCGAAGCCGCGAAAGGATGATGCCATGGTCGACCGCAAGCCGAATGGAGCGGAAGCGAACGGGAGCCGCGATGCGCCGCTCGACGTGCTCATCGCCGGCGCCGGCTATGTCGGCCTCACGGCGGCCGTGTCGCTGAAGCAGGCGCGGCCGGGCCTCGCCATCGCCATCGTCGATGCCGCCCCCGCCGGCGTCTGGCAGAAAGACGGCCGCGCCTCCGCCATCGCGGCGGCCGCGAGCCGCATGCTGGAACAGCTCGGCGTCTGGGAAGAGATCGCGCCGCAGGCGCAGGCGATCACCGAGATGATCATCACCGACTCGCGCACCGCCGACCCGGTGCGTCCGGTGTTCCTGACCTTCGACGGCGAGGTGGCGCCCGGCGAGCCTTTCGCCCACATGGTCGCCAACCGGGATCTCAACGGCGCGCTGCGCCAGCGCGCCGAAAAGCTCGGCATCGACATCATCGAAGGCATGGCGGTCAGCGCCTTCGATGCGAACGGCGCCGGCATCACCGTGCATCTGGCGGACGGCGCCACGCTGAAGGCGCGGCTGCTCGTTGCCGCCGACGGCGTCAATTCGAAGCTGCGCGACATGGCCGGCATCAAGACGGTCAAATGGGAATACGGCCAGTCCGGCATCGTCTGCACGGTGGCGCATGAGCGCCCGCATAACGGCCGCGCCGAGGAGCATTTCCTCCCCGCAGGCCCCTTCGCCACGCTGCCGCTGAAGCCGGACAAGGATGGCACCAACCGCTCGTCGATCGTCTGGGTTGAGCGCACGGAGGACGCCAAGGCGCTGGTCGAGGGCGACGAATTCGTCTTCGAGCACGACCTGGAGCAGCGCTTCGGCCTGAAGCTCGGTGAAATAAGCGTTGCCGACAAGCCGCGCGCCTGGCCGCTCGGCCTGACGCTCGCCCGCGCTTTCATCGCGCCGCGCATCGCGCTCGCTGGCGACGCCGCGCACGGCATCCATCCGATCGCCGGCCAGGGCCTCAATCTCGGCTTCAAGGACGTGGCGGCGCTCGCCGAAGTGGTGGTCGAGGCCGACCGCCTCGGCCAGGATATCGGCGCGCTGGACGTGCTCGAGCGTTACCAGCAATGGCGCCGCTTCGACACGCTGCAGATGGGCGTCACCACCGATGTGCTGAACCGCCTGTTCTCCAACGACATCGGCCCGCTGCGCGCCGTGCGCGACCTCGGCCTCGGCCTCGTCGAGCGCATGCCGAAGCTCAAGGATTTCTTCATCCGGCAGGCCTCGGGCCTGTCCGGCGACACGCCAAGGCTGCTGAAGGGCGAGGCGATCTGAACGCACGCCCTGGAGAGAGAGCCGCAGCGCCCATCATGTCGCCATCCACGGGCGGAGCGACGCGAAGCGGAGCGCAGACCCGAGACGCCGTCATGATCCCGGTATGTTGTAGATAGCCCTGACCTCGACGGTGCCGAGCTCGGCCAGCGGAACGCGGTCGGCGATCGCCAGCGCCTCGTCGAGATCCGCCGCCTCGACCATGAGGAAGCCCAGCAATTGCTCCTTGGTTTCGGCGAAGGGGCCGTCGGTCACCAGCCGCTTGCCTTTGCGCCGCCTGAGCGACTTCGACATCTTCACCGGCTGCAGCGCCTGCGCGACGATCAGCTTGCCCTGCCTTTCCAGTTCCCTGTCATGGGCCAGCGAATCGGCATCGAGCTTGGCCGATTCATGCGGACTAAGCGCGAAGAGGTCTTTTTCCTGGCCGTAGACCAAAAGCACATATTTCATGTCCAGCTCCCTTATTGCGATGAACCATAGGATGCGGTCCGTACAGTGTCAGCCGCGCCTTTGACTGC
Source organism: Mesorhizobium vachelliae (assembly GCF_033977325.1). Classification (NCBI taxonomy): domain Bacteria; kingdom Pseudomonadati; phylum Pseudomonadota; class Alphaproteobacteria; order Hyphomicrobiales; family Phyllobacteriaceae; genus Mesorhizobium; species Mesorhizobium vachelliae. The sequence continues at coordinate 308,314 of NZ_JAVIIR010000003.1, read as the reverse complement.
CGCTGCATGGTCGAGAAGGCACGCGGCAACCCCGATGACGGCAACCGACGCCAAAAGCCGGCCGAAGCCGGATGGCGGCGGATCCAGCCAGAAGTCCTCCTTGCGTTGCGGCTTGCCTCCGGAACGTCGCCAGAGTGAGAAAAACAGATCGTCCATGCGAGCCTCCGTTCGGCCACGAACCTCGTGGCCCCCGCAGGACGCTCCGGCCCGGTCGAAGTCGACATTTTCGCACGCAACTTTCTTTGAGATTTTTGACGCCTAATGCATGTCGCCCAGAAGTGCAGCGGTTCTGGGACAACGACATGCATCAAAACAAAGACTTAAAGCGCGTCGCCTGAATCCGGCTCAGCGCGACGCGCTTTAAAGCCGGATGGTCTTCCGCCGCGCCCGCGCTATAGTTCAGATGAACGCTGGCGCCGCTGGCGAGAACCCCGACAAGGCAGGAGGACTCCATGGACCGCACCGCAAACGCCGTCTGGAAAGGCAATCTGAAAGAGGGCAAGGGCACGCTGGACACCCAAAGCGGGACCTTGAAGGGCACGCCCTATTCGTTCAAGGCGCGTTTCGAGGACGAGAGCGGCAAATCCGGCACCAATCCGGAAGAGCTGATCGCCGCGGCGCATGCCGGCTGCTACGCCATGCAGCTTTCGCACTTCCTCGCGGAAAACGGCACGCCGGCGGCCGAGCTCGACGCCAAGGCGGTGGTGACGCTGGTGCCCGGCACCGGCATCACCGGCAGCGCCATCACTCTGGTCGGCAAGGTGCCGGGCATCGACGCGGCGAAATTCAAGGAACTGGCCGAGAAGGCCAAGGCGGAGTGCCCGGTCTCGAAGGCGCTTGGCGCCATCAAGGTGTCGCTGGATGCGAAGCTTGGGTGAGACGGCCCCGGTCGTCAATCCTTAAGGGCGGCCGCTCGGATATCCGACGGCGTCGCATCATAGCGGCGCCGGAATGCCCGGTTGAAATAGGAAGGTCGTTGAAGCCGGCCTCGAAAGCGATTGCCGTGATGCTGCGTCCGGCGTGACGCGGATCGCAAAGCATGCGGTGCGCGCGCAGCAGGCGCTGGCGCAGCGCGAACTCGGACAACGATGTGCCCTCGCTTTCGAACAGCTTGCGCACATAGCGCGCGGAAAGCCGGTGGCGCCTGGCGACGTCCTCGGCCGAGAGGTCGCCGCCCCTGGCGATGATGTCGGCCTTGATGGCGCGAAGCCGCGCCACCCGCACGCCGCGCCCGCGCGCCATTTCCATCGCGTCCCTCGTCCCGCCGATGGCAAGCGCCGCCAGATCGAAGATATGCGTTGCCGCCACATGCAGCTCTTCCGCGCTGAGCCCGTCGCCCGCATCCTGGACCGAATGGACATAGTCGATCAGCAGCCGCATCGCTCCGGTGTCGGTCGGTAGCGGCCGCATCAGCGCGGTCGCGGGATCGCCGATCAGCGGCGAAAGCTGTTTGAGGGAAAAGCTCATATTTACGAAGCGGATGCCGCCAGGCTGGATGACGTTGAGCCCCACCTCTTCACCACTCATCATCAGCGCGTGGCCGCCGCCGACCGGCTCCTCGCGGCCGCGATGCTTCATCACGCTTGCGCCGTCCAGCGCCGCGAGCAGGACAAGGTCGTCGCTGTCGATCAGCGTCGTCGAGTGATGCACCCGGAATGCCGAGGAGGTGCCCGTTGCGATGCCCAGCCCCGGCAGCGCGCGCACCTGCATGTCGACATGCGTCGCGTCGAGCGGATCGAGATCGACCTTCAGCACCGTGCGGCCATAGACTTCGCGCATGACCTCGACACGATCCCGTTCCGGGACCATGTCCGTGACCAGTCTGAACGAAGCCGACGGCCCCCTTGCCGCAGTCATCGGCACCCCCTGCCTCCGACGGATGGTTCGCAAGACCATCGCCAATTTTGAAGCCCGGTTCCCGCTGTGGGCTAACCGCTCCAGTGGCGCGCTGATATGCGCCGAGGCTCCCGAAACGTCAATACAGGGCCGTTTTGGCCGCTTTAAGGGCCGCCTCGTCCAAGCTGCCCCTCGCCGGCCTCGCTTAGTTTGCGGCGCGCTTCGGCAAAGCTGGCGGCGCATCCGGAAACAATCGAAGGGGGTTCGATGTATCACCTGCAACTGTTCAAGACGCTGTCCCAATTGTCGTCGGCCGGCTTCAATCCTCGCGTCTATCTTCTGTCTCTTGCCTTTGGCAAAGGCGCAGCCGACCATCGCGACCTGAAACTGCCGCCTCGCATCGGGGAGCGCCGGCCATGACCCCGAGAGCTGCCTTGCCGCTATCGTCGCTTGTCGGTCTTTTCGTGCTTGCCGGCTGCACAAGTCCTCAGGGAGCTGGCCTTGCGATGGGCGCGGTCAGCGCCATGGCTGGTGGCGGCGGGTTGAACCCGCTTTCGGCGGCGATCGGCCTTGGCACCATGGCGGCGGCCGATTCCGCGGCCGTGTCGCAGGCTGGCGTGATCACCCCGCAGGAACAGGCGAAATATGCCGCCATGTCCTGCGCGGAATTGCGGCAATTGACGGCGAACTATGCGGCGGCTCAAGGCGCGCGCCCGGCGGCAAAGAAGTATGGCGGCATGGCGCCTGCGGGCAAGATGGCCATCGCCAACCAGGTCATTTCCACCCGGCTGACCTATCTGAAGCAGCTTGTGGCGAGCAAAGGATGTTGACCGGCTTTTCGCGTTTGGGGCGGGCGGGGCTTGTTGGCCTGGTCGCGCTCTCGGGATCGCTGGCCTTGGCAATCGCCGACGGCTCCGGCCAGGGAACCGGGCCGACGACCCGCTCGCACCGTGGCTCGATGCCGACGGCACTTGTCGGCCGCTGGAGCTTTGCGGCCGCAACCGGCCAATATTGCGATCCGCTCGGCGATTGCGCGCCAGGCAGCGGCGGCAGCATCACCTTCACCTTCCGCGCCGGCGGACGTGCCGAATACAGCCTGTTTCAATCCTCGCTGGTCGCAGGCTGCGGTCAGGTTCAGTCGCTGAGGCTCACGACCGGCACCGCAAGAACGGACGGTTCCACATTGGTGTTCACGCCGAAATCGGGAACCTATAAATCGTTCAACGGCTGCCGGCCGGATCTCACCGGAAACTGGAAACTTGCTGCCGAAGACCTGAAGCCGGTCTCGTTCAGCTGGCAGCTGGACGACGGGGCGTTGCAACTGGTCGATCCTACGGGCGAGGCCAGCGGCACCTACAACAAGAAGTGATGTCGCGGATTATTGTCCGCCGCCCAAGGCCTCGATCTTCGCGCGCAACGCCGCGACCTCTTCCTCCAGCGCCTTGACCCGCGCTTCGAGATCGGAATCCGACGATGACGCCGGCGGCTGCCAGGGCGCCGCGACCGCGGTCGCTTCTACCGGCCCGCTCAAGAGATGCACATAGCGCTCCTCGCGCTGCCCGGGCGCGCGTTCGAGCAGCTGGATCAGCGGCGGGCGGCGGCCGATCATAAGATCGAGATTGTCGCGCAGCTCCTCGATCGAGGCAAAGCGCGCCATGCGCTCCGACCGCGCCAGCAATTCATGCGCGGTCTGCGCGCCGCGCAGCAGCAGGAGCCCGATCACCGCGATCTGCGGCGTGGTCAGCGAAAAACGCTGCGCCATCTGGTGCTCGTAGCGCTCGACCCGCGAGGCGAAGGCCTGGCGCACCAGCCCCTTCTGCTCGAGCGAGCTCAGCGCCCGCCGGACCTCGGTCAGCTCCAGCGCCATCACCGGCTCGCGCGCCGTCTTCTGGTTGGCGGCCTGGTGTGCGCCGTTGAGCGTCAGGGGATAGACGTCCGGCGTCAGTTCCTTCTTCTCGATCAGCGAGCCCAGCACGCGCGCTTCGACGGGAGAGAGGATGGGGAGATCGGTCATGGGGTTGCTATCCTTTCTGAGGCTGGAGGGACAGCACCCCCCTCTGGCCTGCCGGCCATCTCCCCCGCAAGGGGAGATCAGCAGCTTCGTCGACGCCGCGTGTCTTGCAATATCGGAGATTAGCGAAACCCGTGATGACAGCCAATCTCCCCCCTTGCGGGGGAGATGTCCGGCAGGCCAGAGGGGGGTGTGACGGAGCGCTGCGTTCGAAGTTATCGGGAGCGAACAGCCGAAGACTTAAACGCGCCGCTCCACCATCATCTTCTTGATTTCCGCAATCGCCTTGGCGGGGTTCAACCCCTTCGGGCAGGTCTGCGCGCAGTTCATGATGGTGTGGCAGCGATAGAGCCGGAACGGGTCTTCGAGATTGTCGAGCCGCTCGCCCGTCGCCTCGTCTCGGCTGTCGATCAGCCAGCGATAGGCCTGCAGCAGGGTGGCCGGGCCAAGATAGCGGTCGCCGTTCCACCAGTAGCTTGGGCAGGACGTCGAGCAGCAGGCGCACAGGATGCATTCATAAAGCCCGTCGAGCTTCTCGCGGTCCTCATGGCTCTGCAGCCATTCCTTGGCCGGCGTCGGCGAGACCGTCTTCAGCCAAGGTTCGATCGAGGCGTGCTGGGCATAGAAATTGGTGAGGTCCGGCACCAGGTCCTTGATCACCGGCATATGCGGCAGCGGATAGATCTTCACCGCGCCGGAAATGTCGTCGGCGCCCTTGGTGCAGGCCAGCGTGTTGGAACCGTCGATGTTCATGGCGCAGGAACCGCAGATGCCTTCGCGGCAGGAGCGGCGCAGCGTCAGCGTCGGATCGATCTTGTTCTTGATCCACAAAAGCGCGTCGAGAACCATCGGCCCGCAATCGTCCATGTCGACGAAATAGGTGTCCATGCGCGGGTTCGCATCGTCGTCCGGCGACCAGCGGTAGATGCGGTATTCGCGCAGATTGGTCGCGCCTTCCGGCTTCGGCCAGGTCTTGCCCTGCTGGACCTTGGAATTCTTGGGAAGGGTGAGTTCGACCATTACCTGCGGTCCTTTCGGATGACGAGCTTCAGCCCGGACCAGATTTCGTTGACGGCGGCGACCTTGACGTCGACCAGGTCGCGCTTCAGCGCCTCCGACCGGATGACGTCCTCGGTGACGTCGGTCGGCACTTTCGACGCCTTTTTCGGCCAGGAGACCCAGACCATGCCATCGCGCTTGATCGCGGTCTCGATGCCGGCCAGGCCGTCCTCGATCTCGGCGCGCTGCCGGGTGAAGGCGTGCACGGCATCGTATTTGCGGCTGCCCGAGATTGCCGACCATTCGGCGAGCCGCTCGACCTTGGCGAAGGACACCGCGCCGGCCAGATCATCGAGCTCCGGCGGCAGCGCGATGAAGGCGGCGACCATGCCGTCCTTCAGGCCGAGCTTGGCCGGAAGGGGCGTGCCGGAATATCCCGCGGCCGCCAATGCCATGGTCAGTAAACCCTCGCCTTCGGCGCGATCTTGGCCGGGTTGATACCGCCGTCCTTTTCCGCCAGCAGCGTTTCGGTGTGCACCGGGCGGTAGGTGAGCGTCACCTTGCCGTCCTCGCTGACGCGGGCCAGCGTGTGCTTGCGCCAGTTGGCGTCGTCGCGCGCCGAGAAATCTTCCCGCGCATGCGCGCCGCGGCTCTCCTTGCGGGCGGCGGCGCCATGGACCGTGGTGATGGCGTTGGCCATCAGGTTTTCCAGCTCCAGCGTCTCGACGAGATCGGAGTTCCAGATCATCGAGCGGTCGAACACCTTGAGATCCTTGAGCTCGCCCCAGACCTCGGAAACGCGCTTGCAGCCATTGTCCAGCGATTCCTGGGTGCGGAACACCGCCGCATCCTCCTGCATCGCTTTCTGCATCTTTTCGCGCACATCGGCCGTCGGCGTCGAGCCGTTGGCGTGGCGCAGGCGGTCGAAGCGGTCCATGATCTTCTCGACCGAGGCCGCGTTGGGCGACGGGATCGCCGACTTGCGATCGATGACCTGGCCGGCGCGCAACGCCGCGGCGCGGCCAAAGACGACGAGGTCGATCAGCGAGTTGGAGCCCAGTCGGTTGGCACCGTGCACGGACGCGCAGCCGGCCTCTCCCACCGCCATCAGCCCGGGCAATACGCGATCCGGGTTCTCAGGCGTCGGGTTGAGCACTTCGCCCCAATAATTGGTCGGCACGCCGCCCATATTGTAGTGCACCGTCGGCAGCACCGGGATCGGCTCCTTGGTGAGGTCGACGCTGGCGAAAATCTTCGCCGATTCCGAAATACCCGGCAGCCTTTCGTGCAGGACGGCCGGGTCGAGATGGTCGAGATGCAGGAAGATGTGATCCTTCTTCGGCCCGACGCCGCGGCCTTCGCGGATCTCCATCGTCATGCAGCGCGAGACCACGTCGCGCGAGGCAAGGTCCTTGGCCGACGGCGCATAGCGCTCCATGAAACGCTCGCCCTCTGAATTGACGAGATAGCCGCCCTCGCCGCGCGCGCCTTCGGTGATCAGGCAGCCGGCGCCGTAGATGCCGGTTGGGTGGAACTGCACGAACTCCATGTCCTGCAGCGCAAGTCCGGCTCTAGCTGCCATGCCGCCGCCGTCGCCGGTGCAGGTATGCGCCGAGGTGGCGGAGAAATAGGCGCGGCCGTAGCCGCCGGTCGCCAGCACCACCATCTTAGCCGAGAAACGGTGGATGGTGCCGTCATCGAGATTCCAGGCCACCACCCCGGTGCAGGTGCCGTCCGGCTCCGTGATCAGGTCGAGCGCGAAATATTCGATGAAGAACTGCGCGTTGTTCCTCAGCGACTGGCCGTAGAGCGTGTGCAGCATGGCATGGCCGGTGCGGTCGGCGGCCGCGCAGGTGCGCTGCACCGGCGGGCCTTCGCCGAAATTCATCATCATGCCGCCGAAGGGCCGCTGGTAGATCTTGCCCTCTTCCGTGCGCGAGAACGGCACGCCGTAATGCTCGAGCTCGTAGACGGCGGCGGGCGCCTCGCGGACCATATATTCCTGTGCGTCGATGTCGCCCAGCCAGTCCGAGCCCTTGACGGTGTCGAACAGATGCCACTGCCAGTTGTCGGGGCCCATATTGGCGAGCGAGGCGGCGATGCCGCCCTGCGCGGCGACCGTGTGCGAGCGGGTCGGGAACACCTTGGTGATGCAGGCGGTGCGCAGCCCCTGCTCGGCCATGCCGAGCGTGGCGCGCAGGCCGGCGCCGCCGGCGCCGACGATCACGACGTCGAATTTGTGATCGACAAAAGTGTAGGCGGAAGCCGTGCCGGCTGTATTTGCGTTGGCCAAGACGTCAGCCTCCGAATGCGAGTTTGAGCAGGGCAAACAGCGAAGCGACGCCGACTGCGACTGCGAAGAAGGTGTTGAGGGCGATCAGCGCCAGCTTCATGCCTTCGCCATGCACATAGTCCTCGATGATGACCTGCATGCCGAGCCGCATATGGTAGAGGCCGGAGATGAGCACCAGCGCCAGCACCAGCGCCACGAAGGGATTGGCGAGCGACGCCCGCACTTGCGTATAGCCGTGGCCGTTGACCGCGATCAGGAAGCCGACGAAGAACAACAGCAGCGGGATGTTGGCGATCGCCGTCAGCCGCTGGCGCCAGAAATGCTGCGTGCCCTCGCGGGCCGAGCCCAGGCCGCGCACCTTGCCGAGCGGCGTGCGCATGTCGGTGTTGTTCGCGCTCATCAGAAAGCCCCCCGCGCCGCATAGCCCGCGATCCAGATCAGAAGCGTGAGCACGATCGAGCCGGCGAGCGTCGCCCAGGCGATCCTCGACGCGATGTGTTTTTCCAGTCCCGCGCCGGTGTCCCAGATAAGGTGGCGAAGCCCGCCCAGCATGTGGTGCATCAGCGCCCAGGTGTAGCCGAACAGGACCAGCCGGCCGAGCCAGGAGCCGAAGGCCCAGTTGACCCAGTCGAACGCGGCCTGCGAGCTCGCGGCGGCGATCAGCCACGCCGCCACCAGCAGCGTTCCGAAATAAAGCGCGCCGCCGGTGATGCGATGGATGATCGACATCGTCATCGTGATCGGCGGCCGGTAGACTGTCAGATGCGGCGAAAGCGGTCGTTCACGTCTGGCAACTGCGCGGGTGGCTGGTGATTTGCTCATGGCTCCCCCAGTTCGGCATACCGGAGCCGCTATGGACGCGGCTTTTGCCGCTTTCATTTATGACTTCGGACAGCCGGTTTCTAATGCTCTTTTTGCACCGCGTCAAAGCCGGAAAATCGTTTTGGAAACATCATTTAATCTGACAAATTGATGGCCGCGCGCTTCAATCGATTAGCGGCTGTTTCGAAGCCGGCGCAGCGTTCGCTGCAGTGCGGCATGCACGTCCATGCAGGCAAGCGCCGGGTGTGCTGGGATTCAGGTCAGGCCGAGTCGAAAACGACGGCTTCCGAGAACCGGCTTACGCCGGCCGTAGCCTTCATAGGCGGAGACACTTATGAGGCTTCGGCCGGCGAAGGCCGGAGCGGAACGTACTTGAAGTACGTGAGCACCGGAAGCGCAGGAGGCTGCCGTTTGCAGGCCGGCCTCACCTGAATGGCAGCGCACCCGCTACCTTCTGCAAGTCTGCGGGGTAGATCCCCTCTTCATCACCAGCGCCTCGCGTCCGTCGATCACGATTGCGTCATGCGTCGCCGCTTCCTGGTAGCGGCTGCTCTGGTTAGCGGGCGAGGCCGCGAATTCCTCGGCCGTGCCGTCCGGGCGGACCACGCGCAGCGACGGACCGAGATTCTGGATGGTGATCGTGCCGCCATTGCCGCATCTATAGGTGGCCGTGCCGATGCCGGATCGCGGCACGGTAAGGTCGGTGACGATCTTGGTCGCGGGCGTCTTGGCCGCTGCAGGTGCCGGGGCCGCTGCGGCTGCCGGCGGCGCCACGGGGGCGGCGGACTGCGGGGCCGGAGCAGGCGAGGCGGCGGGCGGCGCGGCATTCGCCACCTTGGGCGCGCCGTCCTGCGGCACGCAGGCCGTGGCCGCGAGAAGCAGCGGGATGGTGATCGACACCCGAACCGTGTGGCCAAAGCTCATGCGCTGCCCTTTCGTGCGCGGCACCCTACAGCAATTCCCGGAAAAAAGAGAACGGTTGGGTTCGGCGGTTGCACCGTGGCCTTCCGTCCGGAATTGCGTCGAAACAAAGAGATAGGCGGTTGCCTTTCCGTGAAACGGTGGACCGCTGTAGCTACGCCGCGCCCCAAGATCAAGTTGACGCCGAGTCAGCCCGGCTCCAGACGACGACGACGCCCGGAAACCCGACGCCCGAAAATTAACCATGTTCCTTAAGAACCGGCGCCGAAAGCCTCCCGCCTCTTAACAAAGGTTAAGAAAGAGTTAATTTCCGATTCGAACCGGAATCCAGGCGCGAGGCGTCGCGCCATCAAGGGAGAGCGACATGCGTTCGAATTCAGTGCGGGCAAGCGTTGCCGCCGCGGCGCTGGCGGGGCTGGTGACAGCGACCGTCGCGCCGGCCGAAGCCGGCTTGCGCCACCATGACCGCGTCTATGCCGATTCCTTCGGCAATCTCGTCATCGACAGCGCCGCCGGCTACAAGCGCATCATCGTCGGCCAGGGCAAGCTCGCGAAAAACCTTTCCGAATACTCTAGCGCCGGCCAGCCGGATGTCGTCTATGACGATGCGGACGAGGCCGGCGCGCCCGGCTGCTACCAGCCGCCTGTGCTGGTCAAGGGCCGCTCCTATATGTACGGGCTTTCCGACGGCGAGATGCCCAATCTCAGCCCTTGCCGTTGAAGACAGTCGGCATCTGGCGCCGCCGCAGCGCGCCTGACACGCGCACGCAGTCGCGGCCGGCATTCTTGGCTTCGTAGAGCGCGGCGTCGGCGCGTCGCAAAAGGTCCGCAAAACTCTCGTCGGCGACCAGCTCGGCCACGCCGAAGCTCGCGCTGCAGCGGTGCTCGGCCGGCAGGCCATCGATCGGCAAGGCGCCAAAGGCGTTGCGTGCGCCCTCTGCGAACAATCGCGCCGCGGCAAGATTGGTGCCCGGCAGAATGATGGCGAATTCCTCGCCGCCGATGCGGCCGGCGACATGATGTTCGGCGGCGGCTTCGCGCAGGAAGCCGGCGAAGCTCTCGATCACGCGGTCGCCGCAGGCATGGCCGTAGCTGTCGTTGATGCGCTTGAAATAATCGAGATCGGCGATCACCAGCGCCACCGGCACGCCGCGCCGAACGGCACCCCGCATCGCAAGGTCCGCATGGCGTTCGAAACCGCGGCGGTTGAACAGCCGCGACAAAGCGTCGGTTTCCGATTTCGAGGTCGCCTCCTTGAGCGCGTCGCGCACCAGGACGGCAAGCGCAAGCAGCGCCAGCGCCAGCCCGAACACAGTGCCGAGCGATTGCGAAACCAGCGCGTAAGCCGTCTGCACATAGGCCTGCGGGTTGGCGCCCCAGCCGCCCAGCGCGCCGGCGATGAACGGCTTGGAGGCGAACTGCACGGCGCTGGCGCCGAGCACCAGCGCAAGCATATGGTCGAGCCGCGCGAGCCTTTGCCGGGAGGACAGCACGATGCCGAGCGCGGCGAACTGCATGATGGAGTAAGGGAGTTGGTAGGCCATCATGCGCGTCAGCGAATGGCGCGGAAGGTCCTGCACCAGGTAGACGGCGACCGAGGCGACGACGAGGAAGCACAGCATCGGCACCCAGGGCGGCCTCACGCCATATTTGTGGGCAAGCCCGCCATTGAAGGCGACGGTTGCGCCGAGGAACACGGCAAAGGCGGCAACGACCGGCAACCTTGCGTCCGTAAAAGCAGGAATGCTGAATTCGATGGCGAAATAGGCCATGCCGAGCAGGTAGCTGAAGGCAAGCCAGCGCGCCGACACCCGCCCGGTATCATGGACGGCAATCGCCAGGAATGCCGCCGCCAGCAGCCCGGCGACGAGCAGGTTGATCATCAATATGAAGTCGGCGCTGCCCATGTCTTCCTTCGTCGGACGTTCCGGACAGAAAACCATCGACGGGCGAAGAACACGTTAATGCGCGCATGAGTTGCTTGAAGCAACCCCGCGAAAAGCACGCGGCGGCTAAAGCATGTCTCCCGAAAGTGGGAACCGGTTTCGGGATTAAGACATGCGTAAAATCAAAAACCTAAAGCGCAGGGAGCGAATCTGAAAGATCGCGACGCGCTTTAGGCCCGGCGACCTGCCGTAGTCTTCCATCCGGGATTCGGGATTGTGGACTTGCCTCAGCCGACGGCGAGCGGTTCGGCCATGAAAGTCGTTTCTGGCCTCTCATAAGAAAGCCGCACGCTGTCGCGGCCGTTCTTCTTGGCCTTGTAGAGCGCCTCGTCGGCACGCCGCATCAATGGCATCAGCCCTTCCCTGCCGGAGCGGGCGGCGACGCCGAAGCTGGCGGTGACCCTGATGCCGGGCGGCAGGCCGTCGACCGCGCCGGCCGAATAGAAGGCGCGGATCGCTTCGGCGAAGAGCCTTGCCGAGGCGAGGTCGCTGAGCGGCAGAAGCACGGCGAACTCCTCGCCGCCGATGCGGCCGGCCGCCCCGCGCGCGCCGGTAGCAGAGCGCAGTTTGGCGGCGAAGTCGGCGATCACCCGGTCGCCGGCCTCATGCCCATGCTGGTCGTTCAGCGCCTTGAAGTGATCGAGATCGGCCAGCACCAGGGCGACGGGAAATCCAGCCTTGCTGCATTGATCGAGCAAGAGGGTCGCCCGCTCCTCGAAGCCGCGGCGGTTGAGGATGCCGGAGAGCGGGTCGGTATGGGTCTCGGCCTTCAGCGCCCTCATCACATCGAGCGCCGCGGCCGTGAACAGGCTAAGCGCGATCAGCAACGACAAAAGCGCGTGTGAAAGCAGCGCCGTCGTCCAGTAGGACGAGCCGTAGAAGCCGTCATAGCCGGGGAACGGCCCATGCGCGATGACGACGATCAGCGTGCGGACGATGAAGTTCAGCCCCGATAGCAGCGACAGCGCGAACAGGATCTTTTCGACCGGACCGTTATGGCGCACCGTTCTCAGCTCCGCGGCGACCAGCAGGCTGAGCGCGCCGAAGCCGAAATTCATGACGAGCACACGCCAGGTGAGGTCCGGCTGGACGAACATGAACCAGATGAAGGCGGCGAGCCCGCCGCCGGTCACGATGCCGATGCCGACATAGGGCACGCGCCGCCCGTAGCGCGCGATGATCGCGCTGGAGAGGCAGCAGGCCGCGATCGTGAAGCAGATGTTGGAAACGAGCTTGGTCAGCGCCACGCCGATCGGAAGCGTGAAATATTGCAGCAGGAAACCCGGCGCCGACAGGCAGTAGCTCGCGCCAAGCGCGGCCAGGTAAGGACGATGGCGCTGATAGGACCACAGCACGAGGAACGCGGCGCCGAGCGCCAGCGCTATCGTCGGATTGAGCAGCGCTATGAGCAGACCGGTGTCCAAAGGACTGCGACTTTCCCCAACTTACCCAAGGGGAGATACTAGGACTTAAGCCCAAACAAGCGGTTAAGCGCCGGCGAACAAATCGCAAAACAAAAGGCCCGGACGTCGTGTCCGGGCCTTTGTCGAGCGCTGCAGCCGAGCGGTTACTTCCAGTCGCGGATGTCGACGAAATGACCGGCGATCGCGGCCGCCGCCGCCATGGCCGGCGACACCAGGTGGGTGCGGCCTTTAAAACCCTGCCGGCCCTCGAAATTGCGGTTCGAGGTCGAGGCGCAGCGTTCATGCGGCTTCAGCCGGTCGTCATTCATGGCAAGGCACATCGAGCAGCCCGGTTCGCGCCAGTCGAAGCCGGCGGCGACGAAGATCTTGTCCAGGCCTTCGGCCTCCGCCTGTTCCTTGACCAGGCCGGAGCCGGGCACGATCATGGCGTTGACGCGCGGATTGACCTTCTTGCCCTCGACCACCTTGGCGGCGGCGCGCAGGTCCTCGATGCGGCCATTGGTGCAAGAGCCGATGAAGACGCGGTCAAGCGCGATGTCGGTGATCCTGGTTCCGGGCGTCAGCCCCATATAGTCGAGCGCGCGGATCTTCGACGTACGCTTGTTCTCATCCGCGATCTCTTCGGGATTGGGCACGATGCCCTGCACCGAGACGACGTCCTCGGGCGAGGACCCCCAGGAGACGATCGGCGGCAGCTTTTGCGCGTCGAGCACGACGACCTTGTCGAAATGCGCGCCCTCGTCGGAATGCAGCGTCTTCCAATAGGCGAGCGCTGCATCCCAGGCTGCGCCCTTCGGCGCCCGCGGCTTGTCCTTGACATAGGCGAAGGTCGTCTCGTCCGGCGCGATCAGGCCCGCCCGGGCGCCGCCTTCGATCGACATGTTGCAGATCGTCATGCGGCCTTCCATCGACAGCGAGCGGATCGCTTCGCCGGCATATTCGATGACATAGCCGGTGCCGCCGGCGGTGCCGATCTCGCCGATGATGGCGAGGATGACGTCCTTGGCGGTGACGCCTTCCGGCAACTGGCCGTCGACGCGCACCAGCATGTTCTTGGCCTTGCGCTGGATCAGCGTCTGCGTCGCCAGCACATGCTCGACCTCGGACGTGCCGATGCCATGCGCCAGCGCGCCGAAGGCGCCATGCGTGGAAGTGTGGCTGTCGCCGCACACGATGGTCATGCCCGGCAGCGTGAAGCCCTGCTCCGGCCCGATGATGTGGACGATGCCCTGGCGGACGTCGTTCTCGGAATAATACTCGATGCCGAAATCCTTGGCGTTCCTGGCCAGCGCCTCGACCTGGATGCGGCTTTCCTCGTTCTTGATGCCGAACTTGCGCTCGGGCGAGGTCGGCACGTTGTGGTCGACCACGGCCAGCGTCTTTTCCGGATGCCGGACCTTGCGGTTTGACATGCGCAGGCCCTCGAAGGCCTGCGGGCTGGTGACCTCATGCACCAGGTGGCGGTCGATATAGAGCAGGCAGGTGCCGTCTTCCTGGCGATCGACCGTGTGATCGTCGAAGATCTTGTCGTAGAGGGTGCGCGGTGCGCTCATGTGCGTAAATCCGTCGATATGAGAATGGGAAAAGCTGGCGCGGCCTTAGCCGGCAAGCGACTTCGATCAGTCGGCCTGGCTAAGTCGGCTGGTGAGCGCGCCACAAACCCGCGCGGCAAATCGCGACGGCAGGCGCTTTCTGTCCTGCAGCACGAAACCCTTGTAGGCCGGATCGCTGAAAAGCTTTTCCATGGCGGCGTAGATAGCAATGTTTTGGCTTTTCGGCAATTAGCGCGACTCTTCCTTCTCCCCTTGCGGGAGAAGGTGGATCGGCGCGGTAGCGCCGAGACCTATGAGGGTGTTCCAGCGGAGTGAGACGTTAGCGTTCCCTGGAGCACCCCTCATCCGGCCGCTCCGCGGCCACCTTCCCCCACAAGGGGGGAAGGGGAGTCGCGCTCAAACCACCTCGAACACGAACGTCTTCACCAGCGCCTCCGGATCGCCGATCGCGTAGCAGCGGAACCATGGGCTCTGCTCGACCAGGCACCATCGCCCTGCCTGCGTCAGTTCGTCGAACACCGCTTGAAAACCGCCGCTCTCGAAAACCTGGTCGCGCACGGTGAAGATGGCGTGGCCGCCGGCCTTGGTGATGCGCACCAGCTCGTGCAGCCCCGACGCCGGCGCGTGGCCGATGGTGAAGACGCCGGTCGAGAAGAAGGCGCGGAAATGCCGGTCGGGCCACGGCAAGGGACCGCCGAGCATCGCCTTCTTCAGCTCGCTATAGGCCGGCTTGTTGTCGGCCTGGCGGCTGCCGGCGATCTTCAGCATGTCGTCGGAAAGATCGAGCCCGGCGATGTCGCCATAGCCCAGAGCCTTCAGGGACGGCCCCGACAGGCCCGTGCCGCAGCCGGCATCGAGCAGCGGACCTTCGCCCGCCGGCACGTGCCGCGCCACCCAGGCCGTGATCAGGAAAGGCAGGAGATAGCCGAGCGAGGCGGTCTCGCTGTCATAGGTCGCGGCCCATTCGGCATAGGCCTTGGCGAGCCCTTCCGGCGAGTCGGCCGAATAGACGGAATCCAGCGCCGCATTGGCCTTATCGAAATTCATGGCGCGTCTCCTCCCCCGGATGCACATGACCAAGGTAGAGCAATTCCAGGAAAAGTGGGAACCGGTTTTCCGTCCGGAGTTGCGTCAAAAACAAAGAAGGTCGCGGACTTTTGCCGCCGGCTATTCCTGATGCTGCCGGCGCAGCCGCTGTTCCAGCGCCCGCAGCGCCAGCGACAGGCCGACGGTCAGGATGAGATAGATATAGGCGACGATCGAATAGGTCTCGAAGAAGCGGAAGGAGCCTGCGGCATAGACCTTGCCGATCTGGGTGATGTCGGCGACGCCTAGAACGGAGACCAGCGAGGAATCCTTGACCATGGCGACGAAATCGTTGCCGAGCGGCGGCAGGATCATGCGGATCGCCTGCGGGAACACGATCAGCCGGAAGCGCTGTCCTCGGGTGAGCCCGAGCGCCTTGGCGGCCTCGATCTGGCCCCTCTCCACCGACTGGATGCCGGCGCGGAACACTTCCGAGATGAAGGCCGAGTAGCCGATGGTCAGCGCCATGATGGCGCGCCACAAGAGCGAGACGTCGCGCACCAGCAACTCGCCCATCAGGCCGGCGCTCTGCAGCGGCGCGGTCAGCGCATTCCAGGCGGCGACGACGGCCGGCGCGCCGGCAAAGGCGATCCAGAACAACAGCACCAGGATCGGCACGCCGCGGATGATCTCGACATAGAAGCGCGCGATCTGCCGCAGCCATTGCGATCCCGACAGCGCCATCAGCGCGATGCCGAGCCCGAGCGCGGAGGCCAAGGCGAAGGCGACCGCGGTGACGAAGATGGTGATGCCGATGCCCTTGGCGACGGTGGCGAAGACTTCCGCATAGAGGTCGCTGGACGCAATGGCGAGGGCGGCGGCCAACGCCAGCACGAGGGCAGCGGCCAGCCACCAGGGGAATTCGGGTTTGGGGATGGAGGGAGTGGCGGGCATCAGGCGGCGGCGCCGGCAAGATAGTTACGGAGGCAGCGTTCCTTTGCGCCCCCCTCTGCCTTGCCAGGCATCTCCCCCACAAGGAGGGAGATCGAACATCGCGCCGGCCCTCGCCAATCACCGTCGCTGCGAGGATGGGCGAAGCGCCGAAGCTGCCAATCTCCCCCCTCGTAGGGGAGATGTCCGGCAGGACAGAGGGGGGCGCGAAGGAATGAAGCTTTCGCGGCCCTCCGCCCGTAACCGTTGCGCATCGCACGCACCAAAATAGGGCCCTACTGCCCCATCTTGTAATCAAGGAACCACTTCTTGTTGAGCTTGTCGAAAGTCCCGTCGGCCTTCAGCGAGGCGATGGCGGCGTTGACCGGCTTCACCAGGTCCGAGCCCTTCGGGAAGATGAAGCCAAAGTCCTCGGTGCCGAGCGGACCGCCGATCAGCTTCAGCTTGCCTGCGGAAGCATCGACATAGCCCTGGCCGGCGGTGCCGTCGGTGAGCACGACGTCGACATCGCCCGTTTTCAGCGCCTGCACCGTCGCGCCAAAGGTCTCGAACAGTTTGATGCGCGGGTTCTGCTCGTTGCCGTCGAGCACGCTGTAGACGGCGGTGTAGAAGGGCGTGGTGCCGGGCTGGGCGCCGATCAGCCCGTCCTTGAAGGCGCCGAAGCTCTTGGCGTCGGTGAAGCGGCTTTCGTCGCCGCGCACCAGCATGAACTGCTCCGAACGCATATAGGGATCGGAGAAGTCGACCTTCTCCTTGCGGTCGTCCTTGATGGTGATGCCGGTCATGCCAATGTTGTACTGGTTGTCGGAGACCGCCTGGATCATCGCGTCCCAGGAGGTGTTCTGATACTCGACCTTGAAGTTCAGCCGCTTGGCGATCTCGTCCATCGCGTCATATTCCCAGCCGATCTGCTTGCCGGTCTTCTTGTCGATGAACTGCAGCGGCGGATAGGCGTTTTCCGTCACCACCACGACCTTCTTGCCGCCGAGATCGGGCAAATTGTCGGCGAGCGCCGCGACAGGCGCGAGAAGGCAGGCCACCATGGCGGCCAGCAGCAGTTTCGACTTGGTCATGACAAATCTCCGAAGGTGATCGGCGCACGATTTTTGGGCGCGGCCAGGAAAATCCGGCGCCGACTTTAGCTTGCCGCATGCGCCTTGCAAGCCGGTCCGCGCCGCCTCGGGCCGGCCAATACGCAATCCTGTGCTCTTCGGGGGAAGTTTCGAGGGATGATCGTTGCCGCGATCAATCCTGGTCGGCTGTAGACTCGCGCAATCCGGCGACCAGGCGGGTCAGCGTGCCATGCAGGGCCTTGAGCTCGGTCCGCTCCAGCGGCATGCCGCAGCTGAGCCCTTCCTGCACGTCCTTCATCTTGGCACGCAGCGCCTCGCCCTTGGCTGTCGGCTCGACCAGCACCCGGCGTTCGTCGGCGGCATCGCGCCGGCGCGTCACGAGGCCGCCCGCTTCCATCCGCTTGATCAGCGGCGTCAGCGTCGCCGAATCGAGACCCAGTGCTGTGCCAAGCTCGCCGATCGTGCTCGGCGAATGCTGCCAGAGCGCCAGCATCGCCAGATATTGCGGATAGGTCAGCCCGAGCGGATCGAGCAGCGGCCGGTAAAGCTTCGTCATCAGCCCGCTTGCCGAATAGAGCGCGAAGCAGAGCTGTTGGTCGAGGCGCGGCACCTCGATCGCCCCGGCGTCCTGCGCCGGGGCCTGCCTGGTCATGGTTTCGGTTTTCGTCGTCATGCAGCCTTTGCCGAGAGCGCCACATCGATATTGCCCCGGATGGCGTTGGAATAGGGGCAAATCTTGTGCGCTTCCGATACAAGCGCCTCGGCGCCCGCCTGATCAAGGCCTTTGATTTCCACCGCAAGCGAAACGCCGAGGCGGAAGCCACCCTGGTCGTTCGGATAGAGGCTCACCGTGGAGGTGATCGAAGCGTCCTTAAGCGGCAGCTTCTGCTGGCCGGCGACAAAACGCACCGCGCTCTCGAAGCAGGCCGCATAGCCGACGGCGAAAAGCTGCTCGGGGTTGGTGGCGCCGCCCCTGCCGCCGAGTTCCTTCGGCATCGCCAGGTCGACCTTGAGCAGGCCGTCGCTGGTCTCGCCGTGACCGTTGCGGCCACCGGTGACGTGAGCCTGGGCGGTGTAGAGTGCAGACATTTTTTTGATCTCCATTTGGTTTGTACACGATTATTTAGTGTACAAGATAATTGGCTGTCAACGATCCCGAAGCGGTTTTCTTACGGCGAGCGATCACGGCTTGGTGAGATGAAGGCGGCGGCCAAAACGAAAAAAGGCGGCCGAAGCCGCCTTTCCCAAAACAATCTGCGGAAGCGCCTTATTCGGCGGAAGCGGCCTCTGCGGCGGCCTTCTTCTCCGCGGCTTCCTTGGCGGCCGTCTCGGCGGCGAGCGCTTGGGCGGCGGCGACCTTCTCGGCCTCGATGCGGGCGCGCTCGGCGTTCAGCGCATCGCGCTCTTCATCGTTCAGCTTGCGGGCGCGCACGCCGGTGTTTTCCGAAATGCGGGCCGACTTGCCGCGACGGTCACGCAGGTAATAGAGCTTGGCGCGGCGCACCTTGCCGCGGCGCACGATCTCGACGCCCTCGACCATTGGCGAGTAGACCGGGAAAACGCGCTCGACGCCTTCGCCGTAGGAAATCTTGCGGACGGTGAAATTCTCCTGGAAGCCGGAGCCGGCGCGGGCGATGACGACGCCCTCATAGGCCTGGACACGGGTGCGGCTGCCTTCGGTGACGCGCACCTGGACGCGCACGGTGTCGCCCGGCTGGAATTCGGGCAGCTTGCGCTTGGCTTCGATCTTGGCGGCCTGCTCGGCCTCGAGCTGACGGATGAGATCCATCTCAAATATCCACTTCTTGTTCTTCCGACAGTCAGAGCGTCCTCGGCTCGCCTTGCAGTTCCATTGACCGCTCGGCTATGCCCTTTGTCGAAACATCGGGCAGGGACGGCTACACCGCACTTGTTGACGGGTCCAGAAGATCGTTCTTCCGGTTCGGGCGGCGACATACAGCTATTTCGGCGCTTTGTCACGCCCTAATGCATGTCGCCCGGAAGTGTGCGCGGTTCTGGGACGACGACATGCATCAAAAAAGGCTTTGAGGCATATTTTTGCGCCCATGGCACCATCGCGTCGTCGCCGTGCCGGGTTGCACAAGCCTTGCAAGCTTTCTAAGCCGGGAAAGTCCATCTTCCAGGCCCGCCAAATGACGTTCTTCGATGCCGTCCTGCTCTTCTTCGCGGGTTTTGCCTCAGGCGCCGCCAATGCGGTCGCCGGCGGCGGCACTTTCCTCACCTTCGGCGCCATGACGCTGGTCGGCCTGCCGCCGATCGTTGCCAATGCGACCTCCTCGGCGACGCAGCTGCCGGGCTATATCACCTCGACGCTCGCTTATTGGACCGATATCCGGCATTTCTGGCGCGGCGCCCTGCTGCTTTGCCTGATTTCCGCGCTCGGCGCGCTGGCCGGCGCGCTCATCCTGCTCGCCCTCTCCAACCCGTCCTTCCGGGCGCTGGTGCCGTGGCTGCTCATCGCCGCCACCGCCCTGTTCGCCGCCGGGCCGTGGCTGAAGCCAGTGGCAGGACCGGAGCACCAGGCCTCGGTCGGATCCCTGACGGGTTCACTGGCCCAGTTCCTGACCTCGATCTATGGCGGCTTCTTCGGCGCCGGCATGGGCGTGATGATGCTGGCCACCCTCGGCCTGACGCAAGCCGGCGACTATCACCGCCTGAACGCGTTGAAGAACATGCTGTCCATCGTGATCGCGGTCGTCGCCATCCTGGTTTTCGTTTCCGGAGGCGTTGTCGCCTGGCCGCAGGCGATCGTCATGATCCCGGGCGTGGCGCTTGGCGGCTATGCCGGCGTCTGGATCGCCAAGCGCGTGCCGCAAGGCGTCGTGCGCGGCTTCGTCGTCGCCGTCGGCCTGCTTCTGGCTTTTTACTACTTCACCAAGGGCTGAGGTGTGCCGCCGAGCAAGTCAGGCCGCCGTTCCCGTGTGAGCTTCTCGGCCTCGGCGTGCCGCCATTCGGCAATCTTCTTGTGATTGCCGGAAATCAGCACCTCCGGGATCGGCCGGCCCTCGAACTCCTGCGGCCGCGTATAATGCGGATGCTCGAGCAGGCCGTTCTCGAAACTCTCTTCCTCGCCCGAGACCGCATTGCCCATGACACCCGGCAGCAGCCGCACCACGGCATCGAGCAGCACGAGCGCGGCCGGCTCGCCGCCCGACAGGATGAAATCGCCGATCGAGACCTCCTCGAGCCCCCGCGCCTCGATCACCCGCTGGTCGACGCCTTCGAAGCGGCCGCACAGGATGACCGCGCCGGAACCGGCGGCGAGCTCCCGCACGCGGGCCTGCGTCAGCGGTTTGCCGCGCGGGCTCATCAGCAGCCTTGGACGCTTGTCGCCCGGCGGCGAGGCGTGGTCGATGGCCTTGGCCAGCACATCGGCGCGCATCACCATGCCGGCGCCGCCGCCGGCCGGCGTGTCGTCGACGGTGCGATGCCTGTCGGCGGCGAAATCGCGGATCTGAATCGCCTCCAGCGACCATGTCCCGGCCTCCAGCGCGCGGCCGGCAAGCGACAGGCCAAGCGCGCCCGGAAACATCTCCGGATAGAGCGTCAGCACCGAAGCGGCAAAGCTCAACGGTTGCCCCCGGCGTCCTTCGGTCCGCGCGGCCTGCCCTTCGGATCGAAGCCGGAACCGGCAGGCGCCGCGCCATCGTCCTCATCCTCGACAAGACCGGCCGCGAGCGGGTTGATCTCGACAAAGCCGTCGGCGATCGAGACATGCGGCACCGCGGCCTGCGTGAACGGGATCAGCACGCCCTTGCGGCCGGCAAGGGTGACGTCGAGTATGTCGCCGCCACCGAAATTATGCACGGCGACGACCTTGCCGATGATGCCGGTATCGTCCCTGACGTCCAGACCGATGAGGTCGGCGTGATAGAATTCGTCTTCCTCGCCGTCATCGGGCAGCACCGAGCGGTCGACGAAAAGCTCCGTGCCGGCCAAAGCCTCGGCGGCATTGCGGTCACCGACGCCCTTGAAGCGCACCACCACGACGGTGCCCGCCGGCCTGATGTCCAGGATCTGGAAGGCGCGGCCATCCTTCGCAAAAAGTGGGCCGTAATCGGCCAGCGCCAGCGGATCGCCGGTGAAGGTCTTCACCCGCAATTCGCCCTTGATGCCGTGCGCGGCACCGATCACAGCCATCTGAACGGGGTTTTCGAGCTTCGACATCGGCGCGCTTCCTTTGCTCTGCTCTAACCCTGCGCGGCGGCCATTTCAATGACGGCCTCTTCACCGCTTCCTAACCCGCATGCCCGAAACTGCCGTCATGCAGGAATTTCTCATCCCGGCAAAACCCGACCTCCAGGCGGCGCGCGAGACCTGGCTGAAGGCGCTGGCGCACGAGCGCCGGCTCTCGCCGGAGACCGTCGAGGCCTATGAGCGCGACACGCGCCAGTTCCTGCATTTCCTGACCAGCCATTGCGGCGGCTCGCCCGGCATCTCGGACATCGCCGATTTGCGGCCCGCCGATCTGCGCGGTTTCCTCGCCAAGCGCCGCAATGAAGGCGCCGGCGCCCGCACGCTGGGGCGCGGCCTTGCCGGCATTCGCTCGCTGCTGCGCTTTCTCGAAAAACGCGGGATGGTCAACGCGGCGGGCGCGGCGGCACTGCGCGCGCCACGCCAGCCGAAATCGCTGCCCAAGCCGCTGACGGCAAACGACGCGAAACAGGTCGTGGCCGTGGAAGGCCAACTCGCGGAAGAGCCATGGATCGCCGCCCGCAATGCCGCCGTGCTGACGCTGCTCTATGGCTCCGGCCTGCGCATCTCCGAGGCGCTCGGCCTGACCGGCGCCGACCTCGCAACGGAAGCCGACACCGTGCTGCGCGTCACCGGCAAGGGCGGCAAGACGCGGCTGGTGCCGGTGCTGCCGGTGGCCCGCAGGGCGGTCGCCGAATACCGCCGGCTGTGCCCCTTCCATATCGGTCCCGAGGGCCTGCTCTTTCGCGGCGCGCGTGGCGGTCCGCTCAACCCGGCCATCGTCCAGCGCGAGATGGCGAAGCTCCGCTCGGCGCTGAACCTGCCCGACACCGCGACACCGCATGCGCTGCGGCATTCCTTCGCCACCCACCTTCTTGGCCGCGGCGGCGACCTGCGCACCATCCAGGAACTGCTCGGCCACGCCAGCCTGTCGACCACGCAGATCTATACCGGCGTCGACACGGCAAGGCTGCTCGACATCTATGAGAAGGCGCATCCAAGGGCGTGAACAGGCGTCACCGCGAAAATTTCGAGGGTCCGATTAACCGTTTTGCCGCTTTTCGGCGCTAAGACGCTTCCTCATGAAACGCGTCATCGCCATCGCCGACCGCGCGGCCCTTGTCTCGTTGAAGCTGCTCGTAGCGCTCAACCTGCTGTTTTTCCTGTCTTTCCTCGTCGTTCTGCTGCTTGCCGGCCGGGCCCATGCGGGAGCTCCCAATTGCGTCGGCACAGATCTTTTGACGGCGCTGGAGAAGAACGATCCCGCCGCCTTCAAGAAGGTCGAGACCGAAGCGGCGGCCGTTCCCAACGGCAACAGCCTGCTGTGGAAGCTGGAGAAGCCGGGCGAAAAGCCGTCCTATCTGTTCGGCACCATGCATATGACCGATACGCGCGTCACCACGCTGCCGGCTGCCGCGCAAAAGGCCTATGACGGCGCCGGCACCATCGTCATCGAGACCACCGATGCGATGGACAAGGCCAAGATGATGGCCGCCATGGCCAGCGAACCCGGCCTGATGATGTTCACCGACAACACCACGCTGTCGTCGCTCTTGTCGCCCGAGGATGCGGCGGCGCTGAACAAGGGGCTCGACGCGCGCGGCATCCCGCCGGCGACGGTCGCCAAGATGAAGCCGTGGATCCTGTCGGCGATGATGGCGTTGCCGGCCTGCGAGGTGGCGCGCCAGAGCGCCGGCGAGCCCGTGCTGGACGTCAAGCTGGCTTCGGAGGCCAAGGCCTCGGGGAAGGACGTCGAAGGGCTCGAGACCGCCGTCGATCAGCTGCGCGCCATGGCCTCGCTGCCGCTCGAATTCCACATGAAGAGCCTGGTCGAGACGATGAAGCTCGGCGACAAGGTGAACGACGTCAACGAGACGATGATCGTGCTCTACCAGCGCGGCGAGGTCGGCATGTTCTGGCCGCTGTTCCGTGCCGTGCTGCCGGATACGGCGGACGACAAGGCTGGCTATGCCGCCTTCGAGCAGACCATGATCACCAGCCGCAACAAGGTGATGGCGGCGCATGCCGGGCCGATTTTGGCCAAAGGCAACGTCTTCATGGCCGTCGGCGCCATGCATCTGCCCGGTCCGGAAGGACTGGTCGAGGATTTTCGCAAGGCAGGGTATACTGTTACCGCCGTCAACTGAGTCGTCTGGCGGCTGGCGGACCTGAAAACGCCGGTTTTTCAGCGCTTTCCGTCCGTCCGCGTGAAACCCAAAGTGGGATCAGCGCGTTGATGGCTGTTATTTTGATGACTTTCATCCAAGGAGGACACGTTTCATGGCGAACCCTAACGACCCCTTCACCCCTTCGAGCACGCCGCCCACCTCGAGTGGCGGTGGTGGCGGCAGCGGGTGGCTGATCGCCCTTGTTGTCATTATCCTGGCCATTGTTGCGTATTATGTCTTTGGCAGAAAAGGTGCCGAGCATGCCCCAGCCGAGCCGCCGGCTGCCAGCACGCCGGCCCCTGCGCCTGCAACGCCTGCTCCAGCTCCCGCTCCCGCTCCGGCGCCTGCCCCGGCTCCCGCGCCAGCTCCGGCCCCAGCACCCGCGCCGGCCCCTGCGCCAGCTCCGGCACCTGCCCCGGCGCAGTGATCGGGCTACAGTTTGAAGACAAACGGCCCGCCGAAAGGCGGGCCGTTTTGTTTGGGACGCTGTCCCCAGCTACAGAAAAACAAGGAGATAGAGCGGTTCGCCGTTTCCGTGAAACGGTGAAACGCTCTAGCCATTCGGCACGGGACTGACCGGCCAGGGCAGCCGATGGCGCAGCTCTTCGACCAGGACCCGCTCATTCTCCGAATAGTCGATCGGAACGACGACGAGATTGACGCCACCCTCGGCAAAGGCCTGCTCGAGGGCAGGTCTCAACTCGGCGATCGCGCCTACCCTGGTGCCTTTGGCGCCGTAGGCTTCGGCATAGCGGACAAAATCGGGATTCCCGAAGGTCATACCGAAATCGGGAAAATCGTCGACCGCCTGCTTCCAGCGGATCATGCCGAAGGCATGGTCCTCAATGACCAGGACCACGAGGTTGAGCTTCAGCCTGACGGCAGTTTCCAGCTCCTGGCTGTTCATCATGAAGCCGCCATCGCCGCAAACCGCCATGACGCGGCGTTCCGGAAAAAGCATCGCTGCCATCATCGCCGACGGCAGGCCAGCGCCCATCGTGGCCAGCGCATTGTCGAGCAGCAGCGTGTTGGCGACGCGCGTGCGGTAGTTGCGCGCGAACCAGATCTTGTACATGCCGTTGTCGAGCGCCAGGATGCCGTCGGCCGGCATCACAGCGCGCACGTCGTGCACCAGGCGCTGCGGGGTGAAGCGGTCCTCGGAGTCGCGCGCCGCGATGCGGCTCAATATCCCCTCGCGCAGCGGCAGCAGTGCCTGTGCGTTGGGAATGTTGCCTTCCAGGCGGTCGGCCAACAGCCTGAGCGACGCGCCGATATCGCCGATCACCTCGGTTTGCGGGAAATAGACCTGTTCGACAGTGGCCGGCTGGTAGCCGACATGAATGACCTTCGGCCCGTCGGCGCCCATGATGAAGGGTGGCTTCTCGACCGTGTCATGGCCGATTGTGATGATGAGATCCGCCCGCTCGATCGCTTCATGCACATAGTCGCGCTCGGACAACGCGGCCGTGCCCATATAGAGCTCGGTTCCACCCGGTACCGTGCCCTTGCCCATCTGGGTGGTGAAATAGGGAATGCCGGTCCGCAGAACGAACTGGGCGAGGTCCGAGGTCGATCGCGGCCGCGAGGCGGCGGCGCCCATCATCGCCAGCGGCCGCTGCGCTTCGATGATCATCTGCGCGGCGCGGTCGAGCGCAAGCGGGCTCGCCAGCGGCAGCTCGACCGGGTGCGGCGGAATCGGCGCCACCGCATCGCATTCTTCCGCAGCGATGTCCTCGGGCAGCTCCAGATGCACGGGTCCCGGACGCTCCTCGCCGGCCACGCGGAAAGCCTCGCGCACCACGCCCGGAATCATCCTGGGCGAAACGATCTGGCGCGAAAGTTTGGTCAGGGGTTTCATCGCCGCCACGACGTCGACGATCTGGAAACGGGCCTGCCTGGACGACCTGACCCCCTTCTGCCCGGTAATCATGACCATGGGCATGGCCCCGAGCAGCGCATAGGCCGCGCCTGTCGTCAGGTTCAAGGCGCCGGGACCAAGTGTGGTGATGCAGACGCCGGGCCTGCCGGTGAGCCGGCCGTGGGTGGCGGCCATGAACGCGGCCGCTTGCTCATGGCGGGTGAGGATAAGCTCTATCGAGGATTTGCGGATGGATTCGACGACGTCGAGGTTCTCCTCGCCCGGTATGCCGAAGATACGGTCCACGCCTTCATTCTCGAGGGCGGCAACAAGCAGATCGGAGCCTTTGGACACGAGGTATCTCCTAAGCGAACCGTGCGAGACGAGCCATACCGAACGCTGACGCGTATCGCCCCTCGGTTCGGGATGATGCTCTAGATATGAATAGGCTTGAAGAACGTGGCCAGCGCCGCTTCCTTCACCGCTTCCGACATCGTCGGGTGGGCGTGGCAGGTCCGCGCCAGGTCTTCGGACGATCCGCCGAACTCCATCAGCACCGCCGCCTCGTGGACCATCTCGCCGGCGCCAAAGCCGACGATATGGACGCCGAGCACGCGGTCGCTCTCCTTGTCGGCCAGGATCTTCACGAAGCCGTCGGTATGCAGCATGGCGCGCGCGCGGCCATTGGCGCTGAACGGGAATTTTCCGACCTTGTAGTCGATGCCGGCCTTCTTCAGCTCCTCCTCGGTCTTGCCGACCGAGGCGATCTCCGGGCTGGTGTAGACGACGCTCGGAATGACGTCGTAGTTCACATGACCGGCCTGGCCTGCAATCGTCTCGGCCACCGCGACACCCTCGTCCTCGGCCTTGTGCGCCAGCATCGGCCCGGCAACAACGTCGCCAATGGCATAGATGCCGGGCACATTGGTCCTGAGATGCCCATCGGTCTTGACGCGGCCGCGCTCGTCGACCTCGACGCCCGCTTCCTTCAGCCCCAGGCTGTCGGCATAGGGGCGCCGTCCGGTGGCGACCAGCACCACGTCGGCCTCGATGGTTTCGGCGGCGCCGCCCTTGACCGGCTCGAAGGTGACGGTAGCGCCCTTCTTGGCCTTGGCGACGCCGGTGACCTTGGCGCCGAGCTTGAACTCGAAACCCTGCTTGGACAGGAGCCGCTGGAACTGCTTCGACACCTCGCCGTCCATGCCGCCGAGGATGTTGTCGAGGAACTCGACGACCGTGACCTTGGCGCCGAGCCGCGCCCATACCGAGCCGAGCTCCAGCCCGATGACGCCGCCGCCGACCACCACGAGGGTGGCGGGCACCTTGGCCAGCGACAGCGCCCCAGTGGACGAGACGATCACCTTCTCGTCGAAATCGACCTTGACGCCCGGAATGCCGGCGACATCCGAGCCGGTGGCGATGACGATGTTCTTCGTCTCGATCTCCTCGACCTTGCTGTCCTCGCCGGTCACCGAGACCTTGCCGGCTCCGACCACCTTGCCGGTGCCGCGGAAGGAATCGATCTTGTTCTTCTTGAACAGGAAGGCGACGCCGTTGACGTTGGAGGCGACCGTCGTGTCCTTATGCGCCATCATCTTCTTCAGATTGAGCTTCGGCGCCGGGATCTCGACGCCAAGCGTATCGAAGGCATGGCCGGCTTCGGCGAACATCTCGGAGGCATAAAGCAGCGCCTTCGACGGGATGCAGCCGATGTTGAGGCAGGTGCCGCCGAAAGTGGCGTTCTTCTCGACCACCGCCGTCTTCAGGCCGAGCTGCGCCGCCTTGATGGCGCAGACATAGCCGCCCGGTCCCGATCCGATGATTACGACGTCATAAGCCATGAGACTGTCCTTCTTATCCGGCTTCGGAGCGGTTCGAGATCGAACCGCTCCAGGTTGTTTCTTCCTACGCATTCCGGACGGAAAACCGCTGGGCACTTTTCCTGGAATTGCTCTAGCGTCCGCCGCTCACATTGAGGATCGCGCCCGTTATATAGGAGGCCGCATCCGACAGAAGATAGAGAACCGCGCTTGCGACCTCGTCGGCCGTGCCCGCCCTTTTCATCGGCAGCATGTCCTGCATCCGCGCCACCCGATCCGGCTGACCGCCGGAGGCGTGGATCTCGGTCTCGGTGATGCCGGGGCTGACCGCGTTGACGCGGATGCCCTCCAGCACGACTTCGCGCGCCAGGCCGATCGTCAACGTATCGATCGCGCCCTTGGAGGCGGCATAGTCGACATATTCGCCGGGCGAGCCCAGCCTAGCTGCAGCCGAGGAGAGATTGACGATGGCGCCGCCTTTGCCGCCATGCCTGGTCGACATACGCTTCACCGCTTCGCGGGCGCAAAGGAAGGAGCCGACGACGTTGATGCGCATCATGCGCTCGACCCGCTCGACGCTCATCTCGTCGACCCGCGCCTTGACGTCGACGATGCCGGCATTGTTGACGAAGGCGTCGAGCCGGCCGAAGGCCCGGTCGACGGCTTCGAACACCGCAATGACGTCGGCCTCGCTGCCGACATCGCCCTTGATCGCGAAGGCATCGCCGCCGGTGGCCTTGAGCTCGGCGACCAGCGCGTCCGCTGCAGCCTGGTTGGAGACGTAATTGACCGCCACGCGGTAGCCGGCCCGGCTCGCCTGCCGGCAGATGGCCGCGCCGATGCCGCGGCTGCCGCCTGTGACCAGCAGCGTCTTGTTGTCCGCGCTCATTCCTGGCAGCCTTTCAGCACGAAAATGTCCCATGGCACCTTGGAGAAGCCGGCGGGACCATAAGCCGCCGACATTTCGAGCGATGGCCCGAGATCGGGGAAGATCAGGCTTTTCGGCGCATCAGCGCCTTCGGCCGGCAGCAGGCCGACGCCGCCCTTCTCGTCGGCGCTGTAGATGACGCCCTCCCAGACCGTGCAGGCGGCAAGCTCCTCGCCGGTGACGTCGCCGGTCGGGCATTTGTACATCAGCGAGCCATGCGGCCGCGCGGCACTGCCATCAGTCCACATCGCTATGCCGTCGAGCACGACATTGTTGTCGAGGATCATGCGAAAGGAGTTGGTGATGGTCGCCGATGTGCCGGCCGGCGTGAAGTCGATCTCGGCGCCGCTCTTTGCCTCACCGTAGACGGCGAGCTGGATCGGGCAGGCAGCCTGCGCACCGGAAGTCGCCGCCGTCAGGGCCAGCGATCCGGCCATCAATCCGATCATGGGCGAGGCGGCATTCGTCATCATTTTACCTGGTCGCCTTCGCGGCCGTCGGCGTTTTCGAGCACGCCGAAATCGGTCATCAGGACCACCGGCTCGCCGGTCGCGTCCAAGCCCCAGAAGGATGGGTAGAAGCCGTCGCCCCAGCCGCTCCAGAACATCGCGATGTTGACCGGATTGGCGGCGTCCGGATGATGCATGACGAACCGGTCCTGGTTGGGCGCGAACTCGGCGGCCAGCACGTCGTCATAATAGTTCTGATCGGGTTTGAGCTTGTCCTGCGCCGCCGTCATCAGGGCCATAGCGGCCTTGTCCATGAACGAGCCCAGGCCGGCATCGACGGGATAGCCGAAGATCTGTTCGCCATTCAGCGTCGAGACGTCCTGCCCGGGCAGGACGGCGAGTTCCCAGCGCACCGGCACCCCGGAACGGAAGCGGAGGAAGGCCGCGGCGACACGGCCCTGCGCCTCGAACAGCGTGACCGGATAGCGCCCGGGCTTCACCTTGCGGGCCAGCGCCGGCCAGTCGTCGGTCGTGATCAGAGGGTCGCAGGCGATGATCTCACCGGTCGGCAATTCGAGCTCGCCGATCGGAGTGACGGTGATCTTGCGCTCCGCCAGTTGCGCATCGCCGAGCGCGAAGATGTCGAAATTGCTGCTCGCCGTCGCGGGGTCCCAGTCGGCGGCCATGGCGAGTGACGGGGCGGCGGCTGAGAGGCCGAGCACAACGATGCTTTGCCGGAAAATCCGCCGCCGCAAGCCGCGCGCCGCCCGGCCCAACCCGAAGGAGAACTTTTCCAGCCAGCCGCTCACGGCACGACCGATCCGATCACAGATCGAGCACCAGCCGCTCGGGATCCTCCAGGCTTTCCTTGACGCGCACCAGGAAGGTCACCGCTTCCTTGCCGTCGACGATGCGGTGGTCGTAGCTCAGTGCCAGATACATCATCGGGCGGATGACGATCTGGCCGCCGACCACCACGGGCCGGTCCTGGATCTTGTGCATGCCGAGAATGCCGGACTGCGGCGCATTCAGGATCGGCGTCGACATCAGCGACCCGTAAACGCCACCGTTGGAAATCGTAAACGTGCCGCCTTGCATATCGGCCACCGAGAGCTTGCCGTCGCGCGCGGCGAGGCCCAGCCGGCCGATCTCCTTCTCGATCTCGGCGATGGACATCTGATCGGCGTCGCGCACCACCGGCACCACCAGGCCCTTTTCCGTGCCGACGGCGACGCCGACATGGGCGAAGTTCTTGTAGATGATGTCGGTGCCGTCGATCTCGGCATTGACCGCCGGGATCTCCTTCAGCGCATGCGTCACCGCCTTGGTGAAGAAGCCCATGAAGCCGAGCTTCACGCCGTGCTTCTTCTCGAACACGTCCTTGTATTTGGCCCTCAGCGCCATCACCGCGCTCATGTCCACCTCGTTGAAGGTGGTGAGCATGGCGGCGGTCGACTGCGCTTCCTTCAAGCGCCGCGCGATGGTCTGGCGCAGCTTGGTCATGCGCACGCGCTCCTCGCGCGGCGCATCCTCGGTGGAGGACGGCGCCCGGGCTACAATCGGCGCCGGAGCCGCCTTCGGCGTCTCGGCCGGCTGCGACGGCGCGCCCCTGGCGATGGCGTCGAGCACATCGCCCTTCAGCACCTGGCCGCGCTTGCCGGAGCCGGACAATTGGTCGACCGAAAGATTGTTCTCGGCGATCAGCTTTGCCGCCGCCGGCGCCGGCGGCATGGTGCGCGGCTCGATCGGGCCGGCGTCGCCGGCGACCTTGGCGGTCTCGGCCACGGCCTGCTTGACCGAGGACGCGGCGTTGGGGCTGGAGGCCTGCGCCACCGCCTGCGGCTTGGTGGCCGGAGCGGCGGCCGCGCCGCCCGCCGAAATCGAGCCGAGCAGCGCCCCGACATTGACCGTCTCGCCTTCCTTGACGGTGATCTCGGAGAGCGTCCCGGCGCCAGCGGCCGGCACTTCCACCGTCACCTTGTCGGTTTCGAGCTCGACCAAAGGCTCGTCGGCGGCGATCGCGTCGCCGACCTTCTTGAACCACTTGCCGACGGTCGCCTCGGTGACGGATTCGCCGAGAGTGGGGACGCGGATTTCGGTAGCCATGTGCCTGTCCGTTGTCTTCTTGAGGTCTGTTTCGTCCGGTCTGCTTACTTGCCCAGCGCCCTATTCACCAAGCGCGTCGTCGAGCAGCGCGGCAAGCTGGCTGAGATGCTTCGACATCAGCCCTGTCGCCGGCGAGGCCGAGGCCGGCCGTCCCGTGTAGCGCACCCGCTGATGCTTGGCGTCGATATGCGCCAGCACCCATTCGAGATAGGGATCGATGAACGACCAGGCGCCCATGTTCTTGGGCTCCTCCTGGCACCACACCATCTCGGCGTTGCGGAAGCGCGACAGCTCGGTGATCAGCGCCTTGGCCGGGAACGGATAGAGCTGCTCGACGCGCAGCAGGTAGATGTCGTTGATGCCACGCTTCTCGCGCTCCTCGTAGAGGTCGTAATAGACCTTGCCCGAGCACAGCACGACGCGGCGGATCTTGGAGTCCTTCACCAGCTTGATCGGCTGGTTGGGCAGCAGCTGCGCATCGTCCCACAACAGGCGGTGGAACGAGCTTTCGCCCGACATCTCCGGCAGCGTCGACACCGCGCGCTTGTGGCGCAGCAGCGACTTCGGCGTCATCAGGATCAGCGGCTTGCGGAAATCGCGCTTCAGCTGCCGGCGCAGGATATGGAAGTAGTTGGCCGGCGTGGTGACGTTGGCGACCTGCATGTTATCTTCCGCGCAGAGCTGCAGGAAGCGCTCCAGGCGCGCCGACGAGTGCTCCGGCCCCTGGCCCTCATAGCCATGCGGCAACAGGCAGACGAGACCCGACATGCGCAGCCACTTGCGCTCTCCCGACGAGATGAACTGGTCGAACACGACCTGGGCGCCGTTGGCGAAATCGCCGAACTGCGCCTCCCAGAGCGTCAGCGCCTTGGGCTCGGCCAGGCTGTAGCCATATTCGAAGCCGAGCACCGCCTCTTCCGACAGCATCGAGTTGATGACCTCGTAGCCGGCCTGCGCCGCCGAGAGGTTGTTGAGCGGAATGTAGCGGGTCTCGTCGCGCTGGTCGTAAAGCACCGAATGGCGCTGCGAGAAGGTGCCGCGTTCGGAATCCTGGCCGGAAAGCCGGATCGGATTGCCGTCGAGCAGGATGGCGCCGAAGGCCAGAGCCTCGGCCGTCGACCAGTCGATGCCTTCGCCCGATTCGATCGCCTGGCGGCGGTTCTCGAGGAAGCGCAGGATCGTCTTGTGCGCCTCGAAATCCTTCGGCACCTCGGTCAGCTTCTTGCCGATCTCCTTCAGCGTGCGCACCGGCACGGCGGTCTTGCCGCGCCGCTGTTCGTCCTGATTGTCGGCGGTGCGCAGGCCCGACCACGCGCCGTCCAGCCAGTCGGCCTTGTTCGGCTTGTAGGACTGGCCGACCTCGAATTCGGCCTCGAGATGCGCGCGCCAGTCGGCCCGCATCTTGTCGACCTCGGCCTGGGTGACATGGCCTTCGGCGATCAGCCGGTCGGCATAGACCTGCACCACCGTCTTATGGGTGCGGATACTGCGGTACATGATCGGCTGGGTGAAGGCCGGTTCGTCGCCCTCATTGTGGCCGAAGCGGCGGTAGCAGAACATGTCCACCACCACCGGCTTGTGGAACTTCATGCGGAACTCGGTCGCCACCTTGGCGGCATGCACCACCGCTTCCGGATCGTCGCCATTGACGTGGAAGATCGGCGCCTCGATCATCTTGGCCACATCCGACGGATAGGGCGAGGAGCGCGAGAAGCGCGGATTGGTGGTGAAGCCGATCTGGTTGTTGATGATGACGTGCAGCGTGCCGGCGACGCGGTGGCCGCGCAGGCCCGACAGGCCGAGGATTTCCGCGATCACGCCCTGGCCGGCAAAGGCGGCGTCGCCATGCAAAAGCAGCGGCATCACCTTGGCGCGCTCCGACAGCGGCACAACCTCGCCGCGCTCGCGGCCGGCGAGCTGGTCCTGCTTGGCCCGCGCCTTGCCCATCACGACCGGGTCGACGATTTCCAGATGCGAGGGGTTAGCCGTCAGCGACAGATGCACCTTGTTGCCGTCGAACTCACGGTCCGACGAGGCGCCGAGATGGTACTTGACGTCGCCCGAGCCTTCCACCTCGTCGGGGGCGGCCGAGCCGCCCTTGAATTCGTGGAAGATGGCGCGGTGCGGCTTGGCCATCACCTGGGAAAGCACGTTGAGGCGGCCGCGATGCGCCATGCCGAGCACGATTTCCTTAAGGCCGAGCTGGCCGCCGCGCTTGACGATCTGCTCCAGCGCCGGGATCAGCGACTCGCCGCCGTCGAGGCCGAAGCGCTTGGTGCCCTTGTACTTGACGTCGATATACTGCTCGAAGCCCTCGGCCTCGACCAGCTTCGACAGGATCGCCTTCTTACCGGTGGCGGTGAAAGTGATCTCCTTGTCGGCGCCTTCGATGCGCGCCTGGATCCAGGCCTTCTCTTCCGGGTCGGAGATGTGCATGAACTCGACGCCGAGCGTCGAGCAATAGGTGCGGGTCAGGATGTCCAGCATCTGCCGCACGGTGCCGAACTCGAGGCCCAGCACATTGTCGAGGAAGATCGGCCGGTCGTAATCGGCTTCGGTGAAGCCGTAATTTTCCGGCGACAGCTCGTTATAGTCCTCGAGCGGCTTGGCGATGCCGAGCGGATCGAGGTTGGCGTGCAGGTGGCCGCGCATGCGGTAGGCGCGGATCATCATGATGGCGCGCACGGAATCGCGCGTCGCCTGGTGCACGTCGGCGTCGGAAAGCACGGCGCCGTTGACGACCGCCTTCTCCTTGACCTTCTTCTCGATCGCCTTTTCGACCAGGCCCCAATTGCCGTCGAGCGCCGAGACCAGCTCGCCATTGGCCGTGAGCGGCCAGGAAGGCTTCGCCCAGGACGCGCCCTTGGCGTTCTTGCGGACATCGCCCGCGTCGTCCTTCAGCGCGGCGAAGAAATCCTGCCACTCCGGATCGACCGAAGCCGGATTGTCCTCATAGGCGGCATAGAGCGCGTCGATATAGTCGGCATTGCCGCCATAGAGGAACGAGGTGAGCGAGAATTGGTCGTTGGCCTGATCTTGTCTTGCCATTTTCGTCTGCGGAGCCTGGCTCCGTCTCCTTAGTGTGGAGGGGAGTAGGGCAGTAAGGGAGTAGGGGAATAGGGCATTTTCTTGCCGCCAAACTTTCCCTACTCCCCTATTGCCTTACTCCCCTACTCCCTTAACCCTTGATCGCCTCGACCAGCGTCGTGCCGAGCCGCGCCGGCGAGGGCGACACCTTGATGCCGGCCGATTCCATCGCCGCGATCTTGTCTTCCGCGCCGCCCTTGCCGCCCGAGATCACCGCGCCCGCATGGCCCATGGTGCGGCCGGCCGGCGCCGTGCGCCCGGCGATGAAGCCCGCCATCGGTTTCTTGCGGCCGCGCTTGGCTTCGTCCTTGAGGAACTGCGCGGCGTCTTCCTCGGCCGAGCCTCCGATCTCGCCGATCATGATGATCGACTTGGTCTCGTCGTCGGCGAGGAACATCTCCAGCACATCGATGAATTCGGTGCCCTTGACCGGGTCGCCGCCGATGCCAACCGCCGTGGTCTGGCCGAGGCCGACATTGGTGGTCTGGAAGACTGCCTCATAGGTAAGTGTTCCCGAGCGCGAAACAACGCCCACAGAGCCCTTGCGGAAGATGTTGCCGGGCATGATGCCGATCTTGCATTCGTCGGGCGTCAGCACGCCCGGGCAGTTCGGGCCGATCAACCGCGAGGCTGAGCGGTCGAGCCGCGCCTTGACCTTGACCATGTCCATCACCGGGATGCCTTCGGTGATGCAGACGATCAGCGGGATCTCGGCCTCGATCGCCTCGATGATGGCCTCGCCCGCGCCTGCCGGCGGCACATAGATGACCGAGGCGTTGGCGCCGGTCCTTGCCTTGCCCTCGGCCACGGTGGCGAAGATCGGCAAGGTCTCACCCTTCGAGCCGGTCCAGGTCTCGCCGCCCTTCTTGGGATGGATGCCGCCCACCATCTTGGTGCCGTGATAGGCCAGCGCCTGCTCGGTATGGAACGTGCCGGTCTTGCCGGTCAGACCCTGAACCAGCACCTTGGTGTTCTTGTCGACGAGAATGGACATTATTTAGCGACCTGCTCAGTGAGTTCGGAACGGGTTGATGACGACCACGGAGCCGTAGGCCTGCCCGTGATTGAGGTCTTCGGTGTAAAGCGTCTTGACGCCAAGGCGTTCGGCCGCGGCGATGATTGCGCCATCCCAGTATGAAATCTGGTAGCGCTGCGAATTCTCGATGCCGCGCATGACGACCGCGCTGTCCAAATCCTGGCAAGGTTTCATGGAGATAGCGGCGACCCACTCGGCCGCTTTTGCCGGCGCCAGGGTGACATCTGCTCGTTTGGTCACGTTCACATAGAACTCCTGCAGCACCTGCGCGGAGGTGGAGTAGTCTTCCTTGGCGATCAACTCCACGGCGCGCTCGTACTTCGCGCGCTCGGATTTGTGTCCGATGGCGGCGTAGACAAGAACGTTCGTGTCGAGGAAGCACTCAGCGATCATAGAGAGCTTCCCGGTTCCACTTCTTGTCGCCCATGTCGCCTGCCGCCTCATGCGCAAGCTTCAGCAACGCCAGCCGTGCCTCGTCCTTGGCGCGCCGCTTCGCGGCCACTGTCGCGAAAAACTCCCGCACCATGCCATTGACGGTCGTTCGCTGTTCGGCCGCTGTCATCTTGACCTGTTCCAGAATCTCGTCCTCGACGGCCAGGGTGATGTTCTTCATGTCTCTTTCTCCTGCAATGCCACACAGTATATGTGTAACTGTGTGGCCACCGCAAGTTACAGCCGCTTTAGGTCGGTGACGGTGAGGTCGCTCTTGGCATTGCCAGTGTTGAGCGTCGTCGCCGGCTCGAACATCAGCACGACGGGCTCGGCGGTCAGCGAGCGCGGCCGGTGCTCGACGCCGCGCGGCACGACGATGAAGTCGCCCTCGCCGAGCTCGACCGGCCCGTCGCGGAAATCGATGGCGATCCTGCCGCGCAGCACGAGGAAAGCCTCGTCCTCATTGTCATGCGCGTGCCAGTCGAAAACCTCGCCGAACTTGGCGACCTTGGCTTGAGCATCATTGACGTCGCCGGCGATGTGCGGATCGAAGACCTTGGCGATCTTTTGATCCGCAGCCTCGACCAGGTTTATCTTGCGCGGAGGCATCCGCTCAACCCTTCACCGCCTTGACGATCTTCTTGGCCGCGTCGTCGAGGTCGTCGGCCGAGACGACGTTCAAGCCGCTGTCGTTGATGATCTTCTTGCCGAGCTCGGCATTCGTGCCTTCCAGGCGCACGACCAGCGGCACCTTGAGCCCAACTTCCTTGACCGCGGCGATCACGCCCTCGGCGATGACATCGCATTTCATGATGCCGCCGAAGATATTGATCAGGATGCCTTCGACGGCCGGATCCTTGGTGATGATCTTGAACGCCGCCGTGACCTTTTCCTTGGAGGCGCCGCCGCCGACGTCGAGGAAGTTAGCCGGCTCAGCACCATAGAGCTTGATGATATCCATCGTCGCCATGGCGAGGCCGGCGCCGTTGACCATGCAGCCGATATTGCCGTCGAGCGCGACATAGGCGAGGTCGTATTTCGACGCCTCGATCTCCTTCTCGTCCTCTTCGGTGGTGTCGCGCAATTCCATCACGTCCGGATGGCGGAACAGCGCGTTGTTGTCGAACGACACTTTTGCGTCGAGCACGCGCAGATGCCCGTCCTTCATGACGATCAGCGGATTGACCTCGAGCAGGCTCATATCCTTCTCGACGAACGCCTTGTAGAGCGTCGGGAACAGCGAAGCACCGTCCTTGGCCGCATCGCCGTCGAGCTTCAGCGCGCCGTTGAGCTTCTTGATGTCATCGGCGCTTACGCCCTTTTCCGGGTCGATCGCGACGGTGACGATCTTTTCCGGCGTGTCATGCGCGACCGTCTCGATGTCCATGCCGCCCTCGGTCGAGACGACGAAGGCGATGCGGCCGACCGAACGATCGACCAGGATCGACAGGTAGAGCTCGCGAGCGATGTCGGCGCCGTCCTCGATATAGAGGCGGTTGACCTGCTTGCCGGCCGGCCCCGTCTGCTTGGTGACCAGCGTGTGGCCGAGCATCTCGTTGACGTTGGCGACCACTTCGGCCGCCGACTTCGCCAGCCGCACGCCGCCCTTGGCGTCGGGGCCGAGCTCCTTGAACTTGCCCTTGCCGCGGCCGCCGGCATGGATCTGGCTCTTCACGACATAGAGCGGGCCGGGCAGTGCTTTTGCCGCGGCCTCCGCCTCGCTTGCCTTGAACACCGGAACGCCGCTTGCGACCGGCGCGCCGAACGTCTTCAGCAGCGCCTTGGCCTGATACTCATGGATGTTCATGCGCTTTGGTCTCCGGGGAGGACGTTTTACTTGCCAGCGAGATGCGGGGCGATCTTGGTGCAGGCCTCGGTGAGGCCCTGGACCGCCGCGACCGAGGAATCGAACATCTTCTGCTCGGCCTTGGAAAGCTCGATCTCGATGACGCGCTCGACGCCGCCGGCGCCGATCACCACCGGAACGCCGACATAGGTATTCTTCACGCCATACTGGCCCGAGAGATGCGCAGCACACGGAAGCACGCGC
This sequence comes from Mesorhizobium vachelliae, assembly GCF_033977325.1. Classification (NCBI taxonomy): domain Bacteria; kingdom Pseudomonadati; phylum Pseudomonadota; class Alphaproteobacteria; order Hyphomicrobiales; family Phyllobacteriaceae; genus Mesorhizobium; species Mesorhizobium vachelliae. Next base: position 271,310 of record NZ_JAVIIR010000003.1, on the reverse strand, counting down.
TTCTTGTCCTTGAGGTAGGACTCGGCCATCGCGATCGCGGAAGCCGCCGGCGCGTAATAGGCCGAGCCGGTCTTCAACAGGCCGACGATCTCGGCGCCGCCATCGCGGGTGCGCTGCACGATCTGGTCGAGCTTTTCCTTCGAGGTCCAGCCCATCTTGACGAGGTCGGGCAGCGGGATGCCGGATACGGTCGAGTAGCGGATCATCGGCACCATCGAGTCACCGTGGCCGCCGAGCACGAAAGCGGTGACGTCCTCGACCGAGACCTTGAACTCCTCGGCCAGGAAATAGCGGAAGCGGGCGCTGTCGAGCACGCCGGCCATGCCCACGACATGGCTGGTCGGCAGGCCGGAAAACTTCTGCAGCGCCCACACCATCGCGTCGAGCGGGTTGGTGATGCAGATGACGAAGGCCTTCGGCGCATACTTCTTGAGGCCCGCGCCGACCTGTTCCATCACCTTGAGGTTGATGCCGAGAAGATCGTCGCGGCTCATGCCCGGCTTGCGCGGCACGCCGGCGGTGACGATGCACACATCCGCGCCCTCGATGCCGGCATAGTCGTTGACGCCGGTCAGCCGGGAATCGAAGCCGTCGACCGGTGATGACTGCGCGATGTCGAGACCCTTGCCTTGCGGAATGCCCTCGGCGATATCGAACAGCACCACGTCGCCGAGATCCTTGAGGCCGATCATATGGGCGAGCGTGCCGCCGATCATGCCCGAGCCGATGAGCGCTATCTTGTTGCGTGCCATGTGAGGATGTTTTCCCTTTGTCTGTGACGAGGTCGTGACGGGGCCGGGAGGCCGAAAGGATGCGGGAAGCCGCGAGATTTGGTCGCACCGAATAACGCCGGCACGGAAGAAATTCAAACGATTATTTTGGGCCCAACATTTTCAATCGGTTAGATGCATCGGGAATTACGTAAACGTCAAAGTTTGTGAGCCGACTGAGGAGAATTTACACAATGAACGTCGAAATCAGAAGGCTTCATCCCGGCGATGACGCCCTTGTGATGCGGGTGGCCGATGACGTGTTCGACGAGCCGGTGCGGCCGGACCGCCTCGCCGCCTATCTCGCCTCGCCCGGTCATTTCATGATCGTGGCGATAATTGACGAAATCATGGTCGCTCAGTGCGCCGCGGTGATCCACCGCCATCCCGACAAGGTAAGCGAGCTTTATATCGACGAGGTCGGCGTGACGCCGCCCTTCCAGCGGCAGGGCATCGCCCGAAAAATGCTGGACGCCATGTTCGAGATCGGCCGCGAGCACGGTTGCGATGAGGCCTGGGTAGGGACGGAGCCCGACAACGAGTCGGCGCGGGCGCTCTATGAAACGCGGAAGGAGCCGCACGGCAAGGCGGAGGATTTCGTGATGTATGTGTATCGCTTACAGATTTAGCGTCGGCGGGACAGCGTCCCCTCTGGCTGCTGGACAGAGGGGGGCGCCAAGCAACGCGGCTGAACGAAATTCAGGCTTGAGCCTGCCTCGCCTCCGCGGCAGGCACCTCGGCCTCGCGCCGCTGCGCCCAGCCTTCCAGCCAGTCGCGGCTCTGCATCTCGACCAGGCGCGAGGCGGTCCGCTCGAACTCGAACACTTCCGTGCCGCGTTTGGCCGTGTAGAGCCCTTGCGGAGGCGCCGCTGCGCTCATCACCAGCCGCATGTGGTGGTCGTAGAGCGTGTCGATCAAAAGGATGAAGCGCTTGGCCTCGTTGCGCTTGCCTTCGCCCAGCACCGGCACATGGTCGATGAAGACGGTCGAGAAACGGCCGGCGATCGCCAGATAGTCGCGCGCGCCGAGCGGCTTTTCGCAGATATCGGCGAAGGAAAAGCGCGCGGCGTCGCCCGCGGCGCGCGGCACCACGAGCTGGCGGCCTTTCAGCGTCAGCGTCACCTCGCCGGTCGATTGGCCATGCGTCATCGCCTCCCAGGCCTCGTCCAGCGCGCGCTCGGCCGCGGCATCGTCCGGCGTGACATAGACCGGCTGCCGGTTGAGCTTTTCCTGCCGGTAGTCCTTTTCGGCGTCGAGCGTCATCACATGGGTATTGCGCTCGAGCAGCGAGATGAACGGCAGGAAGAGCTGACGGTTCAACCCGTCGCGGTAAAGGTTCTCCGGCGCCACGTTGGAGGTGGCGACCAGCACCACGCCGTTGGAAAACAGCGCCGAGAACAACCGCGACAGGATCATCGCGTCGGCAATATCCGTGACGGAGAACTCGTCGAAGCACAGCACCCAGGCTTCATCGGCCAGCGCCCGCGCCACCGGCGGGATCGGATCGTCTTCCTTGACGTCGCCATTCTTGCGCGCGGCGCGGTGCCTCTGGATGCGGTCCTGCACATCGGCCATGAAGTCGTTGAAATGCACGCGGCGCTTGCGCCGGACCGGCAACAGCTCGAAGAACATGTCCATCAGCATGGTCTTGCCGCGGCCGACGGCGCCATGGATGTAGAGGCCCTTAACCGGCTCGCGCGGCTGCCGCCTGGCCGCGAACAGCCAGCCCAACGCGCTCGATTTGTGCGCCAGCCTTTTGGCCGAGATCTCGTCGATCAGCCGGTCGAGCGCTGCGACGACGCGCTCCTGCGCCGGATCGCGCTCGACCGCGCCGCTCTGGACGAGATGGTCGTAGCGCTGCCTGACGGTCGCATGGGTCTGGAGGCCGTCGCGCAGGTGCATGGATCACGTCATTTACTTTTTGAGCCGCACGCTCGAGGAAGGGCCAGGGTGTGCTGAGATTCAGGAGCCGAGAAGGGTAGGTTCCGAGGACCGAAGCGGAGCGTACTTGAGCACCGTGCTTCGGCCGGCGAAGGCCGGAAGCCGCCGTTCGCAGGCCGGCATCACCTGAATATCAGCATACCCTACCTTGTAAGCGAGATAGGCTGCCCGTTGGAAGTCTGGCCGTCGAACTTTTCGCCGCCGGACGAATAGAGCCTGGCCAGCGTGCCGCCATTTTCGTCGTAGAGCGTCAGCTGCTTTCCGGCGACGTTCCATGACTTGATGCCGTCGATCGGCGCGGGGCAGTGCAGCGGACCGGCGCGGTAACCGGCGCCGAACTTGGTCTGCGGCGTCGCCACCTTGCAGCTCTGCCCGGAGACATTGACGTTCCACACGCCGGCGACGCTGGCCGCGGTGAGATCGGTGGCGCCGGCGGGCGCTGCGCCGTCCGGCGGCAGCGAGGCGACCTGGGTGTTCTTCGGCGCGGTCGGGAATTGCGACGGATCGGTGGTGCCGGGGGAAGCCGGCGGCGGCAACTGATTCTGCGTCACCGTGCCGGACGGCGCCGGCGTCAGCGGCGCCGGCTGCTGGTCGTCCATCGACGAGAAGCGCGAAGTCGAGCAGCCGCTCGCAACCAACGCGGCCAACGATACAGCCACAAGGCCGCTCCGCGAAAAGGGGCGGGTCATCGAAAAATTCATCAAAACCTCCGTCGGATCCGGCCGGGGGGAGCCATCCGCGTAATCTTCGCTTCACCAAGACGGCGAAGGTGGCAGAATTTCAACCCGATATGGTTAAAATAGGGTTTTCGGGCCGGCTGTTGTAAATTTATCGCAGCGAGGGGCCGGGGTCGCAAAGACGCCGGCGATGAACCTGATAAATTATTGAAATAAAGACATTAAATCCTGGCGCTCGGCACGAATACATAGCCGTCCGGGCCGACGATGTAGCATTCGCGCAGGCCATGCGGCTTGTCTATCGAGCCCGCCAGCACGATGTGGCCGAGTGCCGCCGCCTTTTTCTCGGCCGCATCGGGATCGGCGCCGTAGAGGCGCAGCTCTATGCCAGCGCCGCGTGTCTCGGCGCCCGCGGTGACACCGGTCATCGGATTGTCGAGATAGGAATGGTCGGCATGCAGCATGAAGATCGAGCCCAAAAGCTCGACTGCCGCGAAATCCTCGTCGGCATAGATGATGCGGGCGCCGAGAACGTCGCGGCAGAAGGCCTCCATCGCCGCCATGTCGGTGACCAATAAGTTGACGCCGACCCCATGCGGCAGCGAGCGGCCGAAATCCTCGGCTTTCATCCATGGTGTCTTGGTCCGCTTCATCGCCATGACGGTCACCCCTTTCTCCCGATCCTAATCGAGCCGGGTTTCACGCATTGGCATTCGCCAGCAAAATGCTTGCGCCAGGCACGTGCACCCTTATCTCAGGACGGGACCGAGCCGGCGGGAGAGTGAATGGCCGCGAGAAAAAGAACCGCCAACCGCTATTACAGCGGCCCGTCCAGCGATCATTTCGACGGCGCCTTGTTCTTCAACCCTGGCGGCAAGCCGCCCGGACGCTTCACCGATCTTCTCAAATGGCAATTCGGCGGCAAGCGGGCGAAATGGCCGGCCGCCTTTCCAAGCCCCCATCCACCGGCGAACCCGGACGATCGGGTGGATGGCAATGCGCTTCGGCTCACCATGGTCGGCCATGCGAGCCTGCTCATCCAGACGGCGGGCCTGAACATCCTGACCGACCCGGTCTGGTCGGAGCGCGCCTCACCCTTCGCCTTCGCTGGTCCGAGACGGGTCAATGCGCCGGGCATTGGCTTTGCCGACCTGCCGCCGATCGACCTGGTGCTGGTTAGCCACAATCACTATGACCATCTTGATCTCGCCACGCTGAGGCGGCTGAAGGAGAGACATGACCCGCTGGTGATGACGCCGCTTGGCAACGACGCCGTCATCGGCCGCGCCGTGCCCGACATGCGGCTCGGCGTGCATGACTGGGGCGACCGGGTCGACGTCGGCGCGGCCGCCATCCATGTCGAACCGGCGCATCACTGGTCGGCGCGCGGCGGACGTGACCGCCGCATGGCGCTATGGGCAGGCTTCGTCATCGAGACGGCGGGCGGCAACATCTATTTCGCCGGCGACACCGGCTTCCATGACGGCATCAACTACCGGCTGATGGCGGAAAAGCATGGCGGCTTCCGCCTCGCCATCCTGCCGATCGGCGCCTATGAGCCGCGCTGGTTCATGGCGCCGCAGCACCAGAACCCGCAAGAAGCCGTGCAGGGCATGAAGCTGTGCAACGCCGCTTTCGCCGCCGGCTGCCACTGGGGCACATTCCACCTCACCGACGAGCCGGTCGAGGAGCCGGCGCAAAAGCTGGCCGAGGCGTTGCAGGCTCAAGACCTGCCGCCGGAGCGTTTCCGCGCCATGCGACCGGGAGAGGTATGGGACGTGCCCGACATCATCGTGTAGCAATAGGCTGTCGGTTCGCGGGCGGGCCTTTACCGAAGCAAACATCCGGGAGAAGCACGATGAAGCCTTTTGCGATAGCCTTGGCTGCGTTCGCCTTGACGACGGCTACGGCCGCATCCGCGGGCGAAATCGCCGACAAGGCCGCCGAAGCGGAGAAAGCCCTCCAGTCGAACGATGCGACAGTCGCGCTGACAAAATTCCGCGAGGCGGAGGAAGCGCTGTGGAAAGCAATGCCGCTTGCCGTTCTGAACGTGAAGCAGATCAGTTCGGCCAGCGGATTCGGCATCTACAGCGAGCGCCCGAACCACATCTACAAACCGGGCGAGGAGATCGTGCTCTATATGGAACCGGTCGGGTATGGCTACGGCGCGGACGGATTGGGCAACAACCAGATCGCGCTTTATGTCGACCTCACCGTGCTGACCCAGTCCGGCGAGAAGCTGGGCAGTTTCGAGAAGCTCGGCCGCGTCCAGCTCGCCTCGCGCTCGCACAACCGCGAGATGTTCTTCAAGCTGAACGTCTCCGTGGATGGATTGCCACCCGGCAAGTACCGCGCGGATTTCCTCATGCATGACGAGAACTCGCAGAAGACGGCGCCTTTCACGACCGATTTCGAGATCACCGGATAGGACGTTTCGGATCGGCCTCGCAACGACGGAACCAGAGTGCTGCGGACGCGTTCCTAAGTCACTGCAAACACTGTCGATTTGCGAGGTTTTTCCATGATCAAGTGGATCATCATCCTTTTGATTGTCGCCGCTGCCGCGAGCCTGCTCGGCATGCCGGCGCTGGCGGGTGCGGCCGCCATGGGCGCGCGCGTCCTCATCGGCATCGTGCTGATCATCTTCCTGCTGATCGTGCTTGGGGTATTCGCCGTCACATAAGACGCGGCCGGACTGGTAATTCCGGGCCATTTCCGCCATATAGCGGCCAAATGGAACTGGAATGACCGGTTAGATGGCAGGCACCGCCCCCTTCGCCAAGATGAACGGCATCGGCAACGAGATCATCGTTGCCGATATGCGCGGCCGTGCCGACAAGGTGACGGCGGAAGCGGCGATCGCCCTCAACGGCGACGCGGCGACGAAGTTCGACCAGATCATGGCGATCCACGACGCGAAGACGCCGGGCACCGCCTATTATATCGACATCCTGAACTCCGACGGCACCAGCGCGCAGGCCTGCGGCAACGGCACGCGCTGCGTCGTCCAGGCCCTGGCAGCCGAGACCGGGCAGAAGAGCTTCACCTTCGAGACCCGCGCCGGCATCCTGAATGCTGAGGAGCATGCCGACGGTTCGATCTCGGTCGACATGGGCAAGCCGCGCTTCGGCTGGCAGGAGATTCCGCTCGCGGAAGAGTTTCGCGACACCCGCATGATCGAACTGCAGATCGGCCCGATCGACGCGCCGGTGCTGCATTCGCCCTCGGCCGTGTCGATGGGCAACCCGCACGCGATCTTCTGGGTCGACAACGACGTCTGGTCCTACGAGCTCGACCGATTCGGTCCGCTGCTCGAAAACCATCCGATCTTCCCGGAACGCGCCAACATCACCATCGCCCAGGTGACCTCGCCCGAAACGATGATCATCCGCACCTGGGAGCGCGGCGCCGGCCTCACCAAGGCCTGCGGCTCGGCGGCTTGCGCCGCCGTGGTGGCGGCGGCCCGCACCAAGCGCACCGGCCGCAGCGTCTCGTTGCTGACACCCGGCGGCGGCGAGCTGCATGTCGAATGGCGCGACGACGATCACGTCATCCTGACCGGTGCCGCCGAATGGGAATTTTCCGGCAGCTTCGATCCCTCGACCGGCGCCTGGGCCCGCGACACCGAAAGCGCCGCCTGATGTCCGCCCTTCAAAAAGGCGCGCCCCAAGCCCCCGCCGGCAAGGGCATCGACGTCGTCACCTTCGGCTGCCGCCTCAACACCTATGAATCGGAAGTGATGCGCCGCGAGGCGGAGAGCGCCGGCCTCGGCGCGCTCAAGGGTGGCGCCGTCATCTTCAACACCTGCGCCGTCACCGCTGAAGCGGTGCGCCAGGCCAAGCAGGCGATCCGCAAGGCGCGCCGCGAAAACCCTTCAGCCCGCATCATCGTCACCGGCTGCGCGGCGCAGACCGAGCCGCAGAATTTCGCCGCCATGGACGAAGTCGACCTCGTGCTCGGCAATGAGGAGAAGCTCAAGGCCAATTCCTACCGCGCGCTGCCCGATTTCGGCGTCAACGACACCGAGAAGGCGCGCGTCAACGACATCTTTTCGGTGCGCGAGACGGCAGGCCACATGGTCGACGCCATCGAAGGCCGGGCGCGCGCTTTCGTGCAGGTGCAGAACGGTTGCGACCATCGCTGCACCTTCTGCATCATCCCCTATGGCCGCGGCAATTCGCGCTCGGTGCCGATGGGCGCGGTGGTGGAGCAGGTGAAGCGTCTGGCCGGCAACGGCTATGCCGAGATCGTGCTTTCCGGCGTCGACATGACCAGCTTCGGCGCCGACCTGCCGGGCGCGCCAAAACTTGGAAAACTGGTGAAGACGATCCTGCGCCAGGTACCGGATGTGAAGCGGCTGAGATTGTCCTCCATCGATTCCATCGAGGCCGACGACGACCTGCTCGACGCGATCGCCACCGAACCCAGGCTTATGCCGCATCTGCATCTGTCGCTGCAGTCGGGCGACGACATGATCCTGAAGCGCATGAAGCGCCGCCATCTGCGCGACCAGTCGATCCGCTTCTGCGAGGACGTGCGCAAGCTGCGCCCTGCAATCGTCTTCGGCGCCGACATCATCGCCGGCTTCCCGACCGAGACCGAGGCGATGTTCGAGAATTCGGAGAAAATTGTCGAGGAATGCGGCCTGACGCATCTCCACGTCTTCCCGTTCTCGCCACGCGAAGGCACGCCCGCCGCACGCATGCCGCAGGTCCGCCGCGAGGTGGTGAAGGCGCGCGCCGCGAGGCTGCGTGCCGCCGGCGAGGCCGCCTATCGCCGTCATTTGTCGTCGCTTGCCGGAACCCGGCAGTCGATCCTGATCGAGCGCGACGGACTCGGCCGCACCGAAGGGTTCACGCTGGCCGCGATCGATACCGGCGCGCCCGGCGAGATCGTCGACGCCGTGATCGCCGGCCATGACGGTGCCCGACTGATTGCGGCTCCGCTTGCCGCGCAAGCCGCCTGAGACTGCGAGACGCATGGCTGGTTTCTTCAAGAAGATATTTTCGTTCGGCAAGAAAGAGGTCGTCGAGGAGCGGGTCGACGAGACGGCCCCACTGCCGCCGATCAAATGGGACGCGCTGGAGGCGCTGAAGCCTGAGGCCGAGCAGGCGGCGCCGGAGGTTTCGGCGCGCGAGCCGGAGCCGGCGCCCCACCCTCCCCTCGATGGGGAGGGTCGCCACGAAGTGGCGGGGCGGGGTGACAGAGCCGACGCCGAGGCCAGAGCCAGTCACCCCCACCCCCGAGCTGCGCTCGGGACCTCCCCCATCGAGGGGGAGGTAGAACCTACGCCTCAGCCCGCTCCGGAAGAGCCAAAACCCGAGCCCGCCCCGGCCATCCCGCCGGCGCCGGAGCCGACCGTTCCGCCCGAGCCGGAACCGCTGCCCGGCCCCAAGCCGGAAGAGGAACCGCAACCGGCGCCTCAGACACCTGAACCGCCGGCCCCCGAGGAAGTGCCCCCGGCGCAACCCGAGCCTTTGCACGCGCCGGCACCCGAACCCGCACCTCAGGAGGTGCCCGCGCCTGCGCCGGCTCAGCCGGACATCGAGCCTTCGCGCCCTGAACCGCAGCCTGAGCCGGCACCGGTCGAGGTGCCGACGCCGCCCGCCGAAGTCCCGCCGGCGCCCGTCGAGGTACCGCCAGCGGAGGCGCCCTCAGTAGAACCATCCGCCGAAGCGGACGCGGAAATCGCGCCTCCTATTCGGCAGCCCGCGCCGGTCGAGCCGCAGCCGATCCTTGCCGAGATCGCACCGGAACCGGAGGCTGTGCCATCGCCGCCAAAGCCGGCCCCTTCCGCCGGCAAGGTGACGGTCTCAAAAAAGGTCGAGCAGAAGGCGGAGCCGGTGAAGGCGCCGGAGCCGGCGCCGCGGCGCTCCTGGTTCCAGCGCATGCGCGAAGGGCTCGCCCGCTCCTCGCGCGAGCTCACCGGCAACATTGCCGGCGTCTTCACCAAGCGAAAGCTGGACGAGGATACCCTGCAGGACCTGGAGGACGTGCTGATCCGCGCCGATCTTGGCGTGGAGACGGCGCTGCGCGTCACCGATTCGCTCGCCTCCAGCCGCTATGGCCGCGACGTTTCCGACTCTGAAGTCCGCGCCGTGATGGCCGCCGAGGTGGAGAAGGTGCTGACGCCGGTGGCAAAACCGCTCGAGCTCGACCTCAGCCACAAGCCGCATGTCATCCTGGTCGTCGGTGTCAACGGCACCGGCAAGACCACCACCATCGGCAAATTGGCCGCCAAGCTCACCGATGGCGGCCTGAAGGTGATGCTGGCCGCCGGCGACACGTTCCGCGCCGCCGCGATCGAGCAGCTCAAGATCTGGGGCGAGCGCACGAAATCGCCTGTCATCGCCACCAAGCTCGGCGCCGATGCCGCGGGCCTTGCCTATGACGCCTTCGAGAAGGCCAAGGAGGCTGGCTCCGACGTGCTGATCATCGACACCGCCGGCCGCCTGCAGAACAAGACCGAGCTGATGGCGGAACTGGAAAAGATCGTGCGCGTGCTGGGCAAGCTCGATCCGGAAGCGCCGCACACGGTGCTGCAGACGGTCGACGCCACCACCGGGCAGAACGCCCTGAACCAGGTCGAGATCTTCCGCAACGTCGCCGGCGTCAACGGGCTGGTGATGACCAAGCTGGACGGCACGGCGCGCGGCGGTATTCTGGTGGCGATCGCAGCCAAGCACCGGCTGCCGGTCTATTTCATCGGCGTCGGCGAGCAGGTCGACGACCTCGAACCGTTTTCCGCCAGCGAATTCGCGAGAGCAATCGCCGGCGTGGCTTGAACAAGGCGCGATCTCTTGAAATGGCCTGCTTTTCGGCCAGATCATGCGCAAGAAGGACTTTTATGAACATCCTCGAACGCGATCCGTCCGATCCACGCCGCAAGCCGATGAATCCCGGCTTGAAGTTCCTGCTCGAGCTTGGCCCGGGCCTGGTGTTCTTCTTCGCCACGATCCGCGGCGAGTGGCTGGGCGAAAAATTCCCGATCCTCACCCATCTTGGCGAGCCGATCCTGATCGCCACCGCCTTCTTCATGGTGGCGACCGCGCTTTCGCTGAGCGCCTCGTGGCTGCTCACGCGCAGCCTGCCGCTGATGCCGCTGGTCTCGGCGATCGTCGTCTTCGTCTTCGGCGCGCTGGCGCTTTACCTGCAGGACAAGACCTTCGCCTTCATGAAGCCGACGATCATAAACTCGCTGTTCGGCGTAACCCTGCTCGGCGGGTTGCTGTTCGGCCGCTCGCTGCTCGGCTACGTCTTCGATTCCGCCTTCCAGCTCGATGCCGAGGGCTGGCGCAAGCTGACCTTCCGCTGGGGCCTGTTCTTCCTGTTCCTGGCCGTGCTCAACGAGGTTGTCTGGCGCAACTTTTCCGAGGCGACCTGGCTTTATTTCAAGGTCTGGGGCACCATCCCGATCACCTTGCTGTTCACCTTCAGCCAGATGCCGCTGATCATGCGCCACTCGCTGGAGGAAAAAGCCAAGGAAGAGAAGGCCGGGAATTAACGCAATTCCAGGAAAAGTGCCCAGCGGTTGGGTTCGGCGACTTCGCCGTAACGTCCGTCCGGAATTGCGTCAGAACAAAGAGGGGGAGCATGGAATTCGTCACCACGCATGTCGAGCTGAGGACGATCTACAAGACGCCCCGGCCGACCGACGGCTCGATCCGCAAGGAGCTCAAAGCCCTCGACGGCCATTGCCGTTCCTTCATCGGCAAGAGCCCCTTCGTGCTGATCGGCTCCTCCGACGGCGCCGGCAATGCCGACGTGACGCCCAAGGGCGACAAGCCCGGCTTCACCGCCATCCTCGACAACGCCACCATCGCCATCCCCGACCGTCCGGGCAACAACCGGCTGGACACGCTGGAAAACATTATTCGCAACCCCTCGGTCGGCCTGCTCTTCCTCATTCCCGGCATGAACGAGACGCTGCGCGTTAATGGCGACGCCCGCATCACCGTCGACCCCGCCTTGCGCGCGCGCCTGGCGGTCGACGGCAAGGAGCCGCAGAGCGTGATCGTTGTGACGGTGAAGGCTGCCTATATGCACTGCGCCAAGGCCTTCATGCGCTCCGATCTGTGGAAGCCCGAGACCTGGTACGACCGCGCGACCTTGCCGACGCTCGGCCAGATCATCCGCGACCAGTTGGCGCTGGCCGAAAGCGCCGGCGAGATCGACCGCGAGCTGGACGACGATTACCGGCAGACCATGTGGTAGGCTTCCTGGACGACTCAACCCTTCGTCCGGATCTCCCTTGATCGACATCGTCGCCATTTCGGGCAGCCTGCGCGCCGCCTCGACCAACTCGGCCCTGCTTGCCGCCCTGGCCGCCAACGCGCCTGCCGATTGCCGTGTCCAGCTCTATGACGGCCTTGGCCGCTTGCCGATCTTCAACCCCGACGACGAGGGCGAGCGCACGCCACCCGAAGCTGCTCGGCTGATCGAGATGATCACTCGCGGACGGCGTCATCGTCTCCTGCCCGGAATATGCGCATGGCGTGCCGGGCGGCATGAAGAACGCGCTGGACTGGCTGGTGTCGCGCGACGCCGCCGTTGGCAAGCCGGCGATGCTCGTGCATGCCTCGCCGCGCTCGCTCTATGCGCGGGCGGCGTTGGCCGAGATCATGCCGACGATGTCGTTCGCGATGTACGAGGAGAGGGTGCTGGAGATCGCACTGCTGGGCAAGAAGCCGGCGGAGATGGAAGCGATCCTGGCGGAGGGTGTGAACCGGCAGGCGATGCGTGAGGCTGTGCGGGGTTTCGCAGGATTTATACGCGGGCAATAAGCGGCCCTTCCCTTCTCCCCTTGTGGGGTGAGAAGCGGTCCGCGTTAGCGGACGAAAAGCCAATATTGCTTGGCTTTTCGAGCTTCGAACGCCCCGAGCCTGCGAAGGGCCGGGTGGTGGCCGATCCAACCCCGGCCGGGTCCCCGCTGCTCCGCAGCGTCCCGGCGTTCGCCGGCCTTTCATCGTGCCACCGGCACGATGAATTCGTCTTCGACGAACCGGCTGCTCACCCCACAAGGGGAGAAGGAAAAGACCTACCCCTTTCTCAGCGTCTCGACATCGGTCTTGCCGACATACCAGTCGCGGGCGTTGACCTCCTCGAACACCACCCAGACATCGTTGTTGCTTAGCCCGGTGGCCTCCATGATGGCAGCGGTCACCTTCTTGGCGATGTCAGCCTTCTTGCCGGCCGGATCGGCGGCGATCACTTCCTTGACGATGCGGATGTTGACGAATGGCATGATGCCCTCCCTTGGAATTCTGCCGGTTGGCGTCGAGCGACGGCTTGGCAATCCGTTCCGGCGACGCGGATGGCGGTGGTTGCGGGAACCGCAGCGCGGCGGGCGCTGCGGGGATGCGCAGAAAGGCCAGCAAGGGCCAGAGAAGCGCCTGCAGCAGCTTCAATAGGTCTTGGCTCCGTTCACCATCAGCCGCACCATGTAGAGCGAGGTGGTGCCGGCGATGTAGAGGCAGTTGAGCTTGTTGCCGCCGAACACGCAGTTGGCGGTCACTTCGGGCACCTTGACCTTGCCGATCAGCGTGCCGTCCGGGTCGTAGCAGTGGATGCCGTCGAAGGCGCTGGTCCAGATGCGACCGTCCGAATCGAGCCTGAATCCGTCGAACAGGCCGGCGGTGCAGTCGGCGAACACCTTGCCGCCCGAAACCTTCTTGCCGTGCTTGCCGACATTGAAGACGCGCATATGCGCCGGGTTCTTCTCGCCATGCGTGCGGCCGGTGTCGACGACATAGAGCAGGCTTTCATCTAGCGAGAAGGCGAGCCCGTTCGGCCGCACCATGTCGGTGATGACGGCCTCGACATCGCCCGTCTCCGGATCGATGCGATAGACGTTGCAGGCGCCGATCTCGCTTTCGGCCTTGTCGCCCTCATAGTCGGTGTCGATGCCGTAGCTCGGATCGGTGAACCAGATCGAGCCGTCGGAGCGCACCACCACGTCGTTGGGCGAGTTCAGCCGCTTGCCTTTCCATTTGTCGGCGATGGTGGTGATGGAGCCGTCGAATTCGGTGCGGCTGACGCGGCGGCCGGAATGCTCGCAGGTCACCAGCCGGCCCTGCCGATCGACCGTGTTGCCGTTGGAATTGCCGGACGGCTGGCGGAACACGCTGACGCTGCCGTCGGTCTCGTCATAGCGCAGCATGCGGTTGTTCGGGATGTCCGACCAGACGACGTAGCGGCCGGCGGCGAACCAGGCCGGCCCTTCCGCCCACCGGCATCCGGTGTAAAGCTTTTCCACCTGGGCGCTGCCGTTGAACAGCCGCGCGAAGCGCGGATCGAGAACTTCGTAATAGTCTGCGGCCGCCATCAATTTCCTCCCGGCATTTCACGTGACGGGCGGATCAAGCCAGCCCGCGACCGTTCTGGCAAGACGGTAGGCCAGGATTTGTATGACAAAACGAATGAGAACTGCGTGAAGCGGGCAGCGCCGGACACATGGCGCGTTAGCCCGCGATTAACCGGCTATGCGCTGGTTGCAATGGTGCATTGCAACATCTTTCTTTTGCAATGCACCATTCCTATGTCATCCTCGCAATCGTCAGGGAGGAACACTGGCCGCGTGAGTGCGGCAGAAAAGGAACCCTGTCATGTTTGACAATCTTGTCTCCCGCGCCCGCGCCAGCATGGCCAAGCGCCGCCACTACAACCGCCTCGTCGCCGAAATCGAGAACCTGTCCAGCCGCGATCTCGCCGATCTGCGCGCCGACCGTTCCGAGATGCTCTACCAGGTCCACAAGCAGATCTACGGCTGAGTCATTCCGGGTCGGGAGGAATTCCCCCTCACCCGGATTGCCAACCGAATTGCGAAGAGCAATTCGGGCCAATCCGACCTCTCCCCAGGGGGAGAGGAGCAGGTATGCGCTGGCGCCAATCTCTTCTCCCCTCGGGGAGAAGGTGGCCGCGAAGCGGCCGGATGAGGGGGCGTCAGCCCGGCGCCGCCAGGGCCTTCTCGACCTGCGGCAGCAGCAGCGCCCTCACCGAGTCGGGCGTCAGCGGCCCGACATGCTTGTAGGCGATCTTGCCGTCCTTGCCGATGACGAAGGTCTCCGGCACACCATAAACGCCCCAGTCGATCGCCGCCCGCCCGGCCGGATCGACGCCGATCGCCCGGTACGGGTTGCCGAGATCGCCAAGGAACCGGCGGGCGTTTTCCGGCTGGTCCTTGTAGTTCAGCGCGGCGAGCGTAAAGCGCTTGTCCTGCGACAGGCCGAGCAGCACCGGGTGCTCTTCGCGGCACGGCGCGCACCAGGACGCGAACACGTTGACCAGCGTCACCTTGCCGGCAAAGTCTTTTGACTCGAGCCCTGGCAGGTTCGTGCCTTCGAGCGGCGGCAGATTGGTCTGCGGTGCCGGCAGGCCGATCAGCGCCGAGGGAATCTCCGAAACGTCGCGGCCGGACAGCAACTGCGACAGGAACAGCCCCGCCAGCCCCAGGAACACCAAGAGCGGCAGAAGCACGAACAGGCGGCGGCGCGGCGCCGGAGCTTCGCTTTCCATGCTCATGACTTGGCGGCCTTTGACTTGACGGCCTTGTCGGAACGCCGCCGCACCCCGGCCGCTTCCAGCGCCGCCAGCTCGCGCTTGCGCGCCCGCTGGTCGAGCAGGATCCAGCAGACCAGCCCTACAAGCACGACGGCCGTGATGGCATAGGCGGCGGTGACGAACAGGGCGTGCGCGCTCATAGCAACCGCTCCCCGCTCTTGGCCATGTCAACCGTTCCGATCATAGCCTTCCATAACCTCGCACCGGCCGGTTCGCAATTTGTCGCGGTGCCGCAGTGAAAGAACGTTTTCCTCGCCTCAATCCGTCCCATGCCGCAGCGCCAGCGCCGCCGCCAAGGGACCGAGCACCGCAAGAAACAGCGTCAGCGCGGCAAGAATGAGAAAGGGCTGCAGGAACGGCGCCGGATCGGCCACCGCGCCATAGCTTGCCGAGACGCCGAAGATCAGCACCGGAATGGTCAAAGGCAGCACCAGCACCGAGATCAGCAGCCCGCCGCGCGGCAGCGCCACCGCGACCGCCGCGCCCGCGGCGCCGATGAAGGTGATGGCCGGCGTGCCGACGAGAAGCGTCAGCGCGGTGGCGCCGATGCCGAGCGGCGCCATGTTCATGAACAGGCCGAGCAGCGGCGCCGCGACCACCAGCGGCAGCACGCTGCCCGTCCAGTGCGCCAGGCATTTCGTCAACACCGTCAGCGCCAGCATGTGGCGGTCGTTGTTGAGGACCAGCAGATCGAGCGAGCCGTCCTCGCGGTCGGCCTGAAAGAGGCGATCGAGCCCGAGCAGGCAGGCGAGCAGGGCGGCGATCCACAGGATCGCCGGGCCGATGCGCGACAGAAGGTTGAGATCGGGGCCGACGCCGAAGGGAATGGTGACGATGACGGCGAGGAAGAAGATGACGCCGATCAAGGCGCCGCCGCCTGCGCGGATGGAGAGGCGGATGTCGCGGAGGAAGAGGGACCCCATTATGAGGTGCCCCCTTGTAGAAGGGCGTGATCCTTCGCGCCCCCCTCTGGCCTGCCGGACATCTCCCCCACAAGGGGGGAGATTGGCTGTTTCAGCGCCTCGCCGAATCTTGCGACGTTGGTGGTTGGCGAAATCGCCGGCGACAGCTGATCTCCCCCCCCGTGGGGGAGATGGCCGGCAGGCCAGAGGGGGGCGCCGTAGAGCACCGACATCAAAGACTCACCGCCATTTGCAGCTCGCGCGCCCTGTCCAGCCCCAGCGGCAAATGCGTCGCCGCCACCACGATCCCCCCATCCCGCAGATGCCCCCGCATCAACCCCGCGAATCGCTCCTCCGAGGCCTTGTCCAGCCCCGCCGTCGGCTCGTCCAGCAACCAGACCGGCCGGCGGCTGACCAGAAGCTTCGCGATCGAGGCCCGCCGCCTCTGCCCGGTTGACAGATAGCCGAAGGGCAGATGCCCGAGACCGCCGAGCGCCACCATCTCCAGCGCCTCCTCCACGCTCAGTCCCGCCTCGCCCTGGAAAGCGCGCCAGAAGCCCAGATTCTCCTCGACGCTGAGCGCCATCTTCATCGCGTTGAGATGGCCGAGATAATGCGAGGCCGAGGCGACCGTCGGGAAAGCCTCGCCGCCGCCTTCGACGAGCACTTTGCCCCCGGCGGCCGGCAGCAGGCCGGCGACTACCCTCAGCAGCGTCGATTTGCCCGACCCGTTCGGACCGGTGACGATGAGCGCCTCGCCCTTGTCCAGCGCGAAGCCGATATTGGAGAAAACCGTCTCGCCGCCGCGTTCGCCGCCCAGATTTTCGGCGATCAGCCGCATTCTTTGCCCGTCCCGAAAGCACTGTTTCGCGGCCGTCTCCGGCTCACGCAAATTCGTCTGCCGACTGTCTAGAACTATTCCAGGAAATTCTCTATATGCGGTGCATCCGTGCCAGCGGTCGGCGCGGGATCAGAATTAGCGCCGAACCAGCGCACGCGCCGCCTTGAACGGCTCGGGTTGCTTGGGAGCGGACAGCGGAAATGGCCGTACCCGCACCTTTGCGCGTGATTGCATGCCAACGGCGTCCGTTCCCTTTCAGGCTGAACAGACAAGGACGGATCGCCATGACGAAATCCCTCGATAGTTTCAATTGCCGCCGCACCCTGACCGTGGGTGGCGCGGACTATGTTTATTTCGACCTCGTTGAGGCCGAGAAGAACGGCCTCACCGGTATCGCCAAGCTGCCCTATTCGATGAAGGTGCTGCTGGAGAACCTGCTGCGCAACGAGGATGGCCGTTCGGTCACCAAGGAATCGATCCAGGCGGTTGCCGCCTGGCTGTCCGACAAGGGCACCGCAGGCGTCGAGATCGCCTATCGTCCGGCCCGCGTGCTGATGCAGGATTTTACCGGCGTTCCGGCGGTGGTCGACCTTGCCGCCATGCGCGACGGCATCAAGGCGCTCGGCGGCGACCCGGAAAAGATCAACCCGCTAGTGCCCGTCGACCTCGTCATCGACCACTCCGTCATCGTCGACGAGTTCGGCACGCCGCTGGCCTTCGCCCGCAATGTCGAGCTGGAATATGAGCGCAACGAGGAGCGCTACAAGTTCCTGAAATGGGGCCAGCAGGCCTTCCGCAACTTCCGCGTCGTGCCGCCCGGCACCGGCATCTGCCACCAGGTCAATCTCGAATATCTCGGCCAGGTCGTGTGGACCAACAGCGAGGATGGCGAGACTGTCGCCTATCCGGACACCTGCGTCGGCACCGATTCGCACACCACCATGATCAACGGGCTGGGCGTGCTCGGCTGGGGCGTCGGTGGCATCGAGGCTGAGGCCGCGATGCTGGGCCAGCCTGTCTCCATGCTTTTGCCCGAGGTCATCGGCTTCCGCCTCACCGGCAAGCTCAAGGAAGGCGTCACCGCCACCGACCTGGTGCTCACCGTCACCCAGATGCTGCGCAAGAAGGGCGTCGTCGGCAAGTTCGTCGAGTTCTTCGGCCCCGGCCTCTCCAACATGACTCTGGCCGACCGCGCCACCATCGGCAACATGGCGCCGGAATATGGCGCCACCTGCGGCTTCTTCCCGGTCGACTCGGAGACCCTCCGCTATCTCACCATGTCCGGCCGCGACGAGAACCGCATCGCGCTGGTCGAAGCCTATTCGAAGGCGCAAGGCCTGTGGCGTGACGCGGGCTCCGCCGACCCGGTCTTCACCGACCTGCTCGAGCTCGACCTCGGCGACGTCGTGCCGTCGATGGCCGGTCCGAAGCGCCCCGAGGGCCGCGTCGCCCTGCAGGACATCCCCGCCGGCTTCGCCAAGGCGATGGAGACCGAATACAAGAAGGCCGCCGAGATCTCGAAGCGCTACGCCGTCGAAGGCACCGGCTACGATCTCGGCCATGGCGACGTCGTCATCGCCGCCATCACGTCCTGCACCAACACCTCGAACCCGAGCGTGCTGATCGGCGCCGGCCTGCTTGCCCGCAATGCCAACCGCCGCGGCCTGAAGCAGAAGCCGTGGGTGAAAACCTCGCTCGCCCCCGGCAGCCAGGTGGTGGCCGAATATCTCGAAAAGTCCGGCCTGCAGAAGGAGCTCGACCAGATCGGCTTCAACCTGGTCGGCTTCGGCTGCACCACCTGCATCGGCAATTCCGGCCCGCTGCCGGCGCCGATCTCCAAGACGATCAATGACAAGGGCCTGATCGCCGCCGCGGTGCTCTCCGGCAACCGCAACTTCGAAGGCCGCGTCTCGCCGGACGTGCAGGCGAACTACCTCGCCTCGCCGCCGCTGGTGGTGGCGCATGCGCTGGCCGGCACGGTGACCAAGGACCTGACCACCGAGCCGCTCGGCGAGGGCAGCGACGGCAAGCCGGTCTATCTCAAGGATATCTGGCCGACCTCGGCCGAGATCCAGGAGTTCATCGAGAAGAACGTCACCCGCGAGCTGTTCGCCCGCAAATATGCCGACGTCTTCAAGGGCGACGCCTATTGGCAGAAGGTCAAGGCGCCGGAAGGCCAGACCTATGCCTGGGACGATCACTCGACCTATGTGCAGAATCCGCCCTATTTCGCCGGCATGGGTCGCGCCTTCGGCAAGATCGGCGACATCAAGGGCGCGCGCGTGCTTGGCCTCTTCGGCGACAAGATCACCACCGACCACATCTCGCCGGCGGGTTCGATCAAGGCCGCCTCGCCGGCCGGCAAGTACCTCACCGAGCATGGCGTCGGCGTCGCCGACTTCAACCAGTACGGCACCCGGCGCGGCAATCATGAGGTGATGATGCGCGGCACCTTCGCCAACATCCGCATCCGCAACCACATGCTGGGCGAGAACGGCCGCGAGGGCGGCTACACGATCCACTATCCCTCGAAGGAGGAGATGTCGATCTACGACGCGGCGATGGAGTACAAGAAGGAAGGCGTGCCGCTGGTCATCTTCGCCGGCGTCGAATATGGCAACGGCTCCTCGCGCGACTGGGCGGCCAAGGGCACCAACCTGCTCGGCGTGCGCGCGGTCATCGCCCAGTCCTTCGAGCGCATCCACCGCTCCAACCTGGTCGGCATGGGCGTCATCCCCTTCGTCTTCGAGGAGGGGACCTCATGGGCCTCGCTCAACCTGAAGGGCGACGAGCTGGTCGAGATCGACGGGCTGGGTTCGATCAAGCCGCGCCAGAAGATGGTCGCCAAGGTCACCTATGGCGACGGCACGGTGAAGAACGTGCCGATCGTCTGCCGCATCGATACGCTGGATGAGCTCGACTACTTCAAGAACGGCGGCATCCTGCAGTACGTGCTGCGCGACCTGGCCGCGTAGCGGCCAGGCAGTAGGGCTTAGGCAATAGGCAGTAGGGAAACAGGACACTTACTGCTTACTGCCTACTGCCTACTGCCTACGGCCTACTGCCTACGGCCTACCTTCGGCTTCCCGAACTGCGCCGTCGCCGCCAGCAGCACGGCCAGCATCAGCCCGTTGAAGACGTGCCAGAGGAAATGCGTGCCGAGCGGGAAGCTGGGGCAGACCAGCGGGTCGATCATGCGGCAGATGACCGAGACGACGAAGATCGCCGATCCCGTCAGATTGTACCAGCCGGCCCGGTTGCCGGTTGCTGCCACCCATGCCCCGAAAAAGGCGAGCGCCAGGAATGGCGGCAGATAGCTCGTCGTGCCGTTCGTCGCCTGGCGCAGCCAGTCCGGCACCGCGTAAGTGATCAGGCCGGCGACCACATAGAAGGCGACGAAGACGAGGATCGCCTTGCCCCAGTCCATGCCGAGGAAACGCCGCAGGTTGAACAGCGTGTAGGCCAGCGTGAAGCCTGCGATCGGCAGGATGTCGGCCCAGATCGTGCCCTTGCTGGCAAAGGTGTGGAACAGTGTCGAGCCGATGCCGATCGCCACCACCCACCAGGCCAGCACTTCGGCGAAGGTGCCGGTCTTGTATCGTCGCACCTGCTGGACACCCCACAGTCCCGCTGCAATGAAAGCCAGGTTGGTCAAAGCATTAGCCGGCTCCGCCCAAAGTCCAGGCCCCGTCCGTTCGCAATAGAGATCGACAGGGGTCAGGAGAGTTTGCCACATGGTGAGGATGCTGCTCCCGAATCGAACCGCGCCGTGAAATGCAACCGCCCTCCTATTGCGCCCTGACCTGCGGCTGCAACAGCAAAAATTTCACCGCAACGTGACTTCCCGTTGACTGGCGCTTCTGCCACATATTTTGGCAATCAGAATAAGGCCGGCGTCACCGGTGGGAATTGGAACAGTCATGGCATTTCGAGGACGATTGCGGCTTGCGGCAGCGGCGCTGGCCCTTACGGCGTTGGGCGGCGTGGCCCTGGCAGCCGAGCCCGAGAAGGCCGCGACCGGCAAGCTCCAGACCGATAAGCCTTTGGGCGTGGTCGAACTATTCACCAGCCAGGGCTGCAGTTCTTGTCCGCCGGCCGATGAGTTCTTCGCCGAGCTCGCCAGCAAGGACGACATCATCGCGCTCGCCTACCACGTCAATTATTGGGACTATCTCGGCTGGCAGGACACGCTGAGCACCAAGGAGAACACCGAGCGCCAGTATGACTATATGCGTGCCTTCGGCAGCCGCTCGGTCTACACGCCGCAAGCCGTCATCAACGGCCGCAGCCACGTCAACGGCGCCAGCCGCAAGGACGTCGACGGCGCCTTGGCGCGCATGGACAGGACCGGCGAGGGCATGCGTGTCGCCATCAAGGTGAGCCGCACCAGCGACCGCGTCGTGATCGACGCAGGCGATGCCGGCGACGGCCCGAGCGACGCCCATGTGGTGATCGTCTATTTCGAGCCGCCGCAGATTGTGAAGATCGGCCAGGGCGAGAACAGCGGCCGCAGCCTGACCTACTGGAACGCCGTTTCCGACATCCAGACCGCCGGCATGTGGCACGGCAAGGCGCAGCGCTACGAATTGCCGATGACCGAGATCGCCAAGAAGGGCGGCTGCGCGGTGCTGCTGCAGTCGGTCGGCAAGGACGGCATGCCCGGCCCGATCCTCGGCGCCGCCTTCATCCACAAGCCGGAACGGCTTTAGCCGCTTCCTTCCCTTCTCCCTTGTCCCGCAAGGGGAGAGGGGGGCGTTCCTCCAAGCAATAAAAAACCGGCGTCAGCTTGCTTCTGACGCCGGTCATTCAGGTTTTGGGATCGTCGCACCTGATTTTTCCAAGGAAAAACCGAGGTTGGTTCGATCCGACGCTGACCCGTGGGCGGGGGGCTTGGGGTTTACGAGCCGGTGCCGGACCGAACCGTCTCAGGCAACGCCGGTAAACTCGTCGGACATTGGGGCATGAGCGCGGATTATTTGTGGCAACAATGTGGCGGAATATCACCAATTCCAACATGTGTTTCGCAAACGTGACTGGACGTTTGGGAAACCGCGCGACCCTGCGCATGCTTAGCCGCCCCTTGCAATTCGGCCGTGAAAGCGCGAACCTTGGCCGGCGCATGATTCAATCGAAGGATCGAGGCATGACCGATCACAGCAGCGGGATGGAGGATGGGGAAGCATCCGGAATATTGATCCCGTTGCACGAGGCGCGCAACGCACGCCTCGACCAGCCGGTGCGATTCGACCGGCGCGAGCTCGACCAGATCCTGAGGCTTTACGGACGCATGGTGGCGGCCAATGAATGGCGCGACTACGCCATCGACCATCTTACTGATCGCGCTGTCTTTTCCGTCTTCCGCCGGGCCAGCGAAGTGCCGCTGTTCCAGATCGTCAAGGACCCGAAGCTGGCGCGCCGGCAGGGCGCTTTCGCCGTGATCGCCGCCGGCGGCCGCATCCTCAAGCGCGGCCAGGAACTCGGCCGCGTGCTTGGGGTCTTCGATGCGAAGCTGAAGGTGGTTGAGGCCTGAAGAGGAACTGGGGAATTGAAGAAAAGAGGCGCTAAGCGCCTGATATAAAATCTCTTTTCTTCAGTTCTTCAATTCATCAGTTCTTCAATTCCCATTCTACTACCTCCCTCCGAGCCTGAACCTCCGCTCCGGCAGCGAATCCGGATCCGGCGGCAGCGCCGCGCCGCCATTCAGCGGCAGCTGCATGAACACCGTGTCCAGCCAGCGCCCGTGCTTGTAGCCGGATCCTTCCAGGCGACCGGAATGGTGGAAGCCGAGCTTCTCGTGCAGCCGCACCGAAGCGCTGTCGGCATGGCCGTCGCCGATGACCGCGATGATCTGGCGGAAGCCCGCCTTGCGCGCCATCTCGATCAGCGCCCGCATCAGCAGCGAGCCCACGCCCTGGCCCTTCGCCTCCGGCGCGACATAGACCGAATCCTCGATGACGAATCGGTAGGCGGCCCGCGGCCGGAACGGCCCGGCATAGGCATAGCCGAGCACGACGCCGCCCTTCTCCGCCACGAGATAGGGAAAGCCGCCGGCCGTTAAGCTGTCGAATCGGTTGCCCATTTCGGCGCGGCTGGGCGGTTCCAGCTCGTAGCTCGCCGTGCCGTGCGCGACCGCATCGGCATAGATTTCCGTGATTCGGTCGAGGTCGGCCGCAGTGGCGGTTCTGATTGCGATGTTGCTCATAATTTGTGCAGCTCTTTTTCCTGCCTCGATAGAAGCAAAGGGTCGCGCAAAAAGAAAGGGCGGCCGTTGGGCCGCCCTTCGCAAAGTCTATGGTCCACTGAGACCGGGCAGCACCTTTAGCGGCGGTCGCCCATGAACTGCAGCAGGAACATGAACAGGTTGATGAAGTCGAGATAGAGGCGCAGCGCGCCCATGATCGCCTTGCGGCCGGCGACGTCGGCGACATCACCCTCGAAATACATCTCCTTGATCTTCTGCGTGTCATAGGCGGTGAGGCCCGCGAAGACCAGCACGCCGATCGCCGAGATGGCGAAGGCGAGCGCCGACGACTGCAGGAAGATGTTGATCAGCATCGCGATCAGCAGGCCGATCACGCCCATGATCAGGAACGAGCCGAACGCCGACAGGTCGCGCCTGGTCGTGTAGCCGTAGAGCGACAGACCGCCGAAGGCCGCGGCCGTGGCGAAGAAGGTCTGGGTGATGCTGGTGCCGGTGTAGACGAGGAAGATCGTCGACAGCGACAGGCCGACAAGGCCGGCATAGACCCAGAACGTTGTCTGCGCCGCCGCCACGCTCATCGACTGGATGCGGAACGACAGGAACATCACGGCGGCGAGCGGCGCCAGGATGACGACCCAGCGGAACGCGCTTGCATAGATCAGCTGGCCGAAGGCGGTCAGCTGGCCGTCGCCCGTGACGGCGAGATGGAACGCGCCCCAGGCGGCAAGGCCGGTAATGAGCAGGCCAAGCCCCATGAGGTTGTAGACTTTGATCATATAGGCGCGCAGGCCCTGATCGATATCGACGCGCGCGCCGGGGGCGGCGGACGTCTGGTAGTTGCGAATGGGATCAGCCATTGGAAATCCTCTGTTGCTTCTGCCCCGTCCGGTGACAGGTCCTTTTCAGACCAGGCGCCGCTGGCGGAGCTCCAGCATGCCTGACGCAAAATATGAGCGTTCTCGACGTCAAGAACAAGACGGTAACGCGCGGTAACGCTTTGTGAGAAGGCAAAAGGCCGGTTTTCGGCCCTTCCAGCCGCCATT
Source organism: Mesorhizobium vachelliae (assembly GCF_033977325.1). Classification (NCBI taxonomy): domain Bacteria; kingdom Pseudomonadati; phylum Pseudomonadota; class Alphaproteobacteria; order Hyphomicrobiales; family Phyllobacteriaceae; genus Mesorhizobium; species Mesorhizobium vachelliae. The sequence goes on along the minus strand of NZ_JAVIIR010000003.1, from coordinate 247,375 downwards.
CTTACGAAGATTTAACCGGGCGGGCGGCTGCCGGCCCCTCGGTCAAAGGTTGCGCAGCACCGGCGCCGCCTTGTGGCCGAGCACCCGCCAGGTGCCGGCAAGGCCGATGCCGACGGTGACCGCCAGCGAAACCAGGATCGTCGCCACCGCGACCTCCGGCATGAAATGCGACGGCAGCGTCATGATATGCGCGACCACGAACCACGCGGCGATGCCGCCGGCGGCCAGCGCGAACAGCGCGGTCGCAAGCCCGATCAGCACATATTCCAGCGAGAAGGCGGTGATCAGCGTTTGCCTTGTCGCGCCGAGCGTCTTCAGCACGACCGCGTCGTGGATGCGCGCCCGGTTGCCGGCGGCCAGGGCGCCGGAGAGCACCAGCACCGAGGCGATCAGCGCAACGCCCGCGGCGGCGCGGATCGCCGTGCCCAATTGCGCCACCAGCCGGTTGACGATGTCGAGCGCGTCTTTCACCCGCACCGTCGTCACCGCCGGAAAGGCCCGGGTGACGGCGTTGAGCAGCCTCGCGTCATCGGCCGTGGTAGCGCTCTTGTCGGTCAATGTCGCCAGCCAGCCATGCGGCGCTCCGGCAAAGGTGTTGGGCGAGAAATCCATGACGAAGTTGATGCCCATCGTCTCCCATTGCACCTGGCGAAAATTGGCGATCTTCGCGGTCACGTTGCGGCCGAGCACGTTCACGGTCACCGTGTCGCCGAGCTTCAGCCCGATCGCCTTGCCTTCCTCATCCGAGAACGACACCAGCGGATCGCCGGAATAATCCTGCGGCCACCACGCGCCTTCGGTCAGCGTCGCGTTTTCCGGCTGCCTGGCGTCATAGGTCAGGCCGCGGTCGCCGCGCAGCACCCAGGCGCCGTCGGCCGGGATCTTGACCTTGTCGACGTCGACGCCGTTCAGCGCCATGATGCGCCCACGCAGCATCGGCACCTTGACCAGCGTTCCCCGCGGCGACTCCTTGCCGACGAGGCTCGCGAAGGCATCGACGTCGCTGCTCTGGATGTCGACGAAGAAGAAATTCGGCGCCCGCTCCGGCAGGCTACCGGAGATCTGCCGCCTGAGATTCCCGTCGATCAGCGCCAGCGTCACCAGCAGCGTCAACCCGAGCCCGAGCGACAGCACCACGGAGGGCGTCAGCGCGCCCGGACGATGGATGTTGCCGAGCGCCAGCCGCAGCGACACAAAACGCACGCGGGGGCTCCTTTTCGCCGCCCATTGCACCAACATCGCCACCAGCCGCAGCACCAGGAAGGCAAAGACCGTGGCGCCGACGAAGATCGAGGCGAGGCGGTGGTCGTTGGCCGAAAGGATTGCCAGCGCCGCGAGCGCAACGACAATCGCCAGCGCCGCGCCGGCATAGGGCAGACGCGGCAGGCCGCGGCTCTCGAAACCCATTTCGCGGAACAGCGCGGTTGCCGGCACGTCGCGGGCGCGGCCGAGCGGCAGGAGCGCGAAGGCCAGCGTCACCAGCAGGCCGAAGAGCGCGGCCATGGCGAGCGCGCCTGGATAGAAGCCGCCTTGCGCCGGCACCGGGATGACCGATTGCAGGAGCGCGCTGGCGACAAAGGGCATCGCGGCGCCTAGGATGAGCCCGAGCACGATGCCGAGCCCCGCTATCAAGAGGATCTGCACCAGATAGACGGTGAAGACGAAGCCGCCGGAGGCGCCGAGGCTCTTGAATGTGGCGATGACGCCGCGCTTGCCGTCGAGATAGGCGCGCACGGCATTCGCGACGCCGCCGCCGCCGACCACCAGCGCCGTCAGCCCAACGAGGGTCAGGAACTGCGAGAAGCGCTCGATGTTGGCGGAGAGCGCGGGGGCCGCGTTGCTGCGCGTGCGGATCGACCAGCCGGCCTGTGGGAAATCCTTCGCGGCTTGAGCCTGGATATCCTTGATGCGTGCCTCGGACGTGCCGTCAGGCAGCCGCACCTTATAGGCGTTCTCGACCAGGCTGCCCGGCTGCACCAGGCCGGACGCGGCAAGGCCTTGGCTGGAGATCATCAGCCGCGGCGCGAAGCCGAAACCGTCCGACACCGCATCCGGCTCGCTGATCAGCCTGGCGCGCAGTTCGAACGTCGCGCTGCCGAGCTTAAGCCTGTCGCCGATGTGAAGTTTGAGCCGGTCGAACAGAAGGTCGGGCGCGGCGGCGCCGAGCACGCCGGACCTTTCGCCGAACAATTGCTCCTTCGGCAGCGCCGGATCGGTTTCCAGCGCGCCGTAGAGCGGATAGGCGTCGTCCACGGCCTTGGCCTCGACCAGCGCCTGGTCGGACCCGTCCGCCAGCCGCGCCATCGAACGCATGCCGGAGTTGAGCGAAACCGTGCCGAGGCTCCGGATGAAGCCGAACTCGGCATCGGATGCGCTGCGCTGGTTGATCTGGAAGCGCAAGTCGCCGCCAAGCAGCGTCTGGCCTTGGTCGGCGACGCCGGCCGAGATCGCCTGCGCCACCGAATTGACGCCGCCGATCGCCGCGACGCCGAGCGCGATGCAGGCAAGGAAGATCATGAAGCCGGACAGGCCGCCGCGCATCTCGCGCAGGGAGAAGCGGATGGCGAGCTTCAATGTGCGAAGCCAGGCCCCGTCGTCCGACCGAAGAAGAGATTGGTGCCGGCGCTGACTGCCTCTTCTCCCCTCGGGGAGAAGGTGGCCCGAAGGGCCGGATGAGGGGGTCTCCGCCATGCGATTATGCCGTCGCCTTAAGCACGGGCGCGTCCTCGATCCGCCCCGAGCGCATCGAGACCTGGCGCGCGCAACGCGCGGCCAGCGCCGGATCATGCGTGACCAGAACCAGTGTCATGCCGCGTTCCGCCGCCTTGGCGAAGAGAAGGTCGGCGATCTGCTTTCCCGTCGCCTGGTCGAGATTGCCGGTCGGCTCGTCGGCGATGAGGATGCGCGGCGACGGCGCCAGCGCCCGCGCGATCGCCACGCGCTGCTGCTCGCCGCCGGAAAGCTCGCCCGGATAATGCGTCACGCGGTCGCTCAAGCCGACCGCCGCCAGTTCCCGCGCGGCCACCCCGAACGGATCGGCATGGCCGGCAAGCTCGAGCGGCACCGCGACATTCTCCAGCGCCGTCATGTTGGGGATGAGATGGAAGGACTGGAACACGATGCCGATGTTTCGCCCCCGAAACGAAGCGATCTGATCCTCGCTTTTGCCGTTGATCAGCTCGCCGGCGATCCGGACCGTGCCCGAATCGACACTTTCCAGGCCGGCAAGAACCATCAGCAAAGTCGACTTGCCGGAGCCCGAGGGGCCGACAATGCCGGTGGCTTGCCCGGCCGCCACGTCGAGGCTCACGCCCTTCAGCACATGGACGGAGGATGCGCCCTCGCCGAGCGTCAGCGATACATCCCTCAGCGCGATCGCGGCTTCTGTCACAATGAAAGTGCCCTATATGTGGAAAAAGGAGACGGCCCATGTCTCCTTCCTTGGGTTGTTTCGGTCATATGGGGCTCGCCGCATGGCATTCAAACACCGTTTTGCCGCAGCCCTCATCCTTTTCCTCGCCCTTTGCGGCGCCATTTCGCCGGCACGCGCCGCCACCTTCACCATCGTCGGCTTCGGCGACAGCCTGATGGCGGGCTATAGCCTGGGACCGGGCCAGGGTTTTACCGACAGGCTGCAGGCGGCCTTGAAAGCGAAAGGCCTCGATGTCGCCGTCGCCAATGCCGGCGTGTCGGGCGACACGTCGAGCGGCGGGCTGGCGCGACTCGACTGGTCGGTGCCGGACGGGACAAGGCTGGTGATCCTCGAGCTCGGCGCCAACGACATGCTGCGCGGCCTTTCGCCCGAGATCGCCGAGAAGAACCTCGACGCCATGCTCGGCAAGCTGAAGCAGCGCAACATTCCGGTGCTTCTGGCCGGCATGCGCGCCGCGCCCAATCTCGGCGCCGACTACCAGAAGGCTTTCGACGCCATCTATCCGCGGCTTGCCGAAAAATACGGCGTCCCGCTCTACCCGTTCTTTCTCGACGGCGTCGCCGGCCACCCCGACCTCCAGCTGGAAGACGGCCTGCATCCCAATCCCAAGGGGGTCGATGTCATGGTGGAGCGCATCCTTCCCGTGGTCGAAAAGGCGATCGCCGACAATGGTGGACCGTCGTGAGGGGGCGGACCGTCATGAGGGGCGGCCCGCCGTGAGTCCGGAATGCCACGCTTTCCGCTGGGGAAACAATGTGGACAATAAACTGCTTGCCCCGCGCCGATATCGATGATTCGCTAGGACCGAGAGTTTCGATTCGAGGACAGGAGGCTTCACATGCCACGTCTTTTCACCGCCCTCGAAATTCCGCGTGACGCCGCTCTCTCCTTGTCCCTGCTCCGGGGCGGGCTGCCCGGGGCGCGTTGGATCGATGTCGAAAACTACCACCTGACGCTGCGTTTCATCGGCGATGTCGAGGGCCATGTCGCCGACGAGATCGCCAACGCCCTCGACAAGGTGGACCGTCCCTCCTTCCAGTTGACGCTCTCCGGCGTCGGTGCCTTCGGCGGCAAGAAGCCGCATGCGGTATGGGCAGGCGTGTCGGCCTCGCCGGACCTGACGGCGCTGCAGGGCGAGATCGACCGCATCTGCCAGCGGCTCGGCCTGCCGTCCGATCCGCGCAAATTCTCGCCGCATGTGACGCTGGCGCGCCTGCGCAATGCGAGCCCGCTCGATGTCGCGCAATATCTTTCGGCGCGCGGCAATTTCGCGGCATTGCCTTTCCGCGTCGGCCGCTTCGTCCTGATGTCGTCGCGCGATTCGGTCGGCGGCGGCCCCTACATCGTCGAGGAGGCCTGGCCGCTGGTCGGCGAAACGCTGGCATCGAGCCGCTTCGCCAGCGCCTCCGACGCCTCGCGGATCATGCGGTAGACCGAGGCGAAGGCCTCGGCGCCGTCATAATAAGGATCGGGCACGTCCACGGCCTTCCCCGTCGCGAAGTCCAGATAGAGATGGACCCGGTCGCGCGCCGCTGCCGGCGCCAGCGCCTTGAGGTCGCGCACATTCGCCCGGTCCATGCCGAGGATCAGGTCGAAGCGCGAGAAATCCTCCGGCAGCACCTTGCGCGCCCTCTGTCCCGAAATGTCGACGCCGTGCTTTGCGGCCACCGCGATCGAGCGCCGGTCCGGCTCTTGGCCGGTGTGCCAGCCGCCGATCCCGGCCGAATCGATCAGGAAGTCCTTGCCTTGCCCGGCGAGCACCACGCGAAACACGCCCTCGGCCAGCGGCGAACGGCAGATATTGCCGAGGCAGACGAACAGTACGGAATTTATGGGCTTTGCGCTCATCGATCCGGCGCTATGGTTGGAGTACCTCCGGATAGCACAGGAAACCGACATGACCAGAGAGAAACTCAGCAAGGACGCGATCGCCGCCGCTTTGGCCGAGCTCGGCGGCTGGTCGCTCGCCGCCGACGGCGCTTCCATCAAACGCAGCTTCGTCTTCAAGAACTTCTCCGAGGCCTTCGCCTTCATGACCCGCGTGGCGCTGGCGGCCGAGAAGATGGACCATCACCCGGATTGGTCGAATGTCTACAAGACCGTCGACGTGACGCTGAACACCCATGACGCCGGCGGCGTGACGGCGCTGGACATCGAGTTGGCGAAGAAGATGAACCGGTATTACGGCTGAGGGCGAGCAGCCTCGCTTTTGGCGGCGGTAAGGGCGGTCGTTGAGTTCGTCATTCCAGGGCGAAGCAAGGAGCGAAGCGACGCGCGCAGACCCTACAATGACGATGGAGGGACGGCTGCCGCTACTCTCCGAGGCCGACGCTCGCCTTCGTGACAATGCTCCGCATTGCTTGGCCCACGACCAGCCGTGCCTCTTTTGCTAGATGCAAGCGGACCAACCCAAAGCGAGGGCACCCCATGCGCAAGCTCATCTCCACCGGCTCCCCCTTCGAGAAGACCGCAGGTTATTCTCGCGCGGTGGTGCAGGGCGACTGGTGCTTCGTCTCGGGCACGACCGGCTACGACTATGCCACCATGACCATGCCCGACACGGTCGAGGCGCAGACGCGCAATTGCCTCGCCACCATCGCCAAGGCGCTGGCCGATGGCGGCTTCGACATGGCCGATGTGGTGCGGGCGCATTACTACATCACCGACCAGGCTTATGTTGACGTGGTCTTCCCGATCCTCGGCGAGGCATTCGGCGATATCCGCCCGGCGGCGACGATGATCGTGTCCCAGCTCAACAAGCCGGAGATGAAGATCGAGATCGAGGTGACGGCGCTGAGGCGCACGGCATAGGGATCGGAGCGATGACGGTCCGGCGCATCGTAACCAATATCGCCACAAAGGATGTCGCGGGGGCGAAGCGCTTCTATCATGACGTGCTCGGCCTCGATCTGCTCATGGATATGGGCTGGATCGCCACCTACGGGTCCGAGGACCGGATGCAGGTGCAGGTGAGCTTCATGACCGAGGGCGGGTCGGGCACGCCCGTGCCGGACCTGTCCATCGAGGTCGACGATGTGGACGCAGTGCTCGACGCCATGAAGGTCGCCGACTTCGCCGTCGAATACGGCCCGGCCGACGAGCCCTGGGGCGTGCGGCGCTTCTATGTGCGCGACCCGTTTGGCAGGCTGGTGAATATTCTGACGCATCGGTAGGCGTGCTGTTCCAGCCCGGGTTTCCTCGCCCCCTTGCGCCGCAATCGCTTGGCGTTTAGCAAGGCGCCGGTTCAATTTCTCTCCCGGGACGGTTCTCCATGGCTTCGAAAAATCTCTTCCTGCTCGCCGGCGACGGCATCGGCCCCGAGGCCATGGCCGAGGTGAAGAAGCTGATCAAGGCCATGAACGACAAGCTCGGCAGCGGCTTTGTCACCGACGAGGGGTTGGTCGGCGGCTGCGCCTATGATGCGCATGGCGCGGCGATCTCCGACGCCGACATGGCGAAGGCGATGGCGGCGGATGCCGTGCTGTTCGGCGCCGTCGGCGGGCCGAAATGGGATGCCGTGCCCTACGAGGTGCGCCCCGAGGCCGGACTCTTGCGCCTACGCAAGGACATGGAGCTGTTCGCCAATCTCAGGCCGGCGATCTGCTATCCGGCTCTCGCCGCCTCTTCCTCGCTCAAGCAGGAGGTGGTCGAAGGCCTCGACATATTGATCGTGCGCGAGCTCACCGGCGGCGTCTATTTCGGCGAGCCGAAGCAGATCATCGATCTCGGCAACGGCCAAAAGCGCGGCATCGACACCCAGGTCTACGACACGTTCGAGATCGAGCGTATCTCGGGTGTCGCCTTCGAGCTCGCGCGGACCCGTCGCAACCATGTGACATCCATGGAAAAGCGCAATGTCATGAAGTCGGGCGTGCTGTGGAACGAGGTGGTCAGCCAGACGCACAAGGCGCGCTATTCCGACGTCAAGCTCGACCACATGCTGGCCGATGCCGGCGGCATGCAGCTGGTGCGCTGGCCAAAACAGTTCGACGTCATCGTCACCGACAATCTGTTCGGCGACATGCTCTCCGATGTGGCCGCGATGCTGACCGGCTCGCTCGGCATGCTGCCGTCGGCCTCGCTCGGCGCACCGGATGCCAAGACCAAGAAGCGCAAGGCGCTCTACGAGCCGGTGCATGGCTCGGCGCCCGACATCGCCAGCAAGGGCATCGCCAACCCGATCGCCATGATCGCCTCCTTCGCCATGTGCCAGCGCTATTCCTTCGGCATGGTGGCCGAGGCCGACAAGCTCGAGGCGGCCATCGCCGCCGTGCTCGACGACGGCCTGCGCACCAAGGACATTTTCTCGGCCGGTATGAAGGAAGTCGGCACCACCGAGATGGGCGACGCCATCATCGCGAAATTCCTGGGGTGATCCGATGGCCGTCGACGTTCGCTGGGCGACGGTCGACGATGCCGAAGCGCTCGCCATCGTGCTTTGCGAGATGGCGAAGCATTACCGGCAGGCGCCGCTCGATCACGATCAGGCGGCGGCCACGGCGCGGCAGTGGCTCGAGGAGGAAAGCCCGGCCTATCCGCATTTCGCCTTGGCCTTCGCCGGTGGCGCCGTCGCCGGCCTGGCGTCGGTGGCGATCGCGCATCCGGGCGTCGATCTCGAACGATTGATGTTCCTGAAGGATTTGTTCGTACGCGACAGCGCGCGCGGCAACGGCGTTGGCCGCGCGCTGATCTGCTTCCTCGCCGGCCAGTGCCTCGCCAAGGGCATCGGCCGTATCGACTTCACGACCGAAGACTGGAACGAGGGCGCGCTGCGCTTCTACGACCGGCTCGGCGCCGAGCGCCATGGCCAGAAGGTCTTCCTGCGGCTGCCGAAAGCGGCGCTTGGGAAGATCGCCAGATCGTGACCTGCCGCGCCGTTTAGCTCTTTCGCTTCTTGGCTTTCTTGGGCTTCGGCGCGCCGGTGGTTTCGAACTTCGGCTTGCCGGGTTTCTTCGCCCAGGGCTTCTGCTCGAACGCGCCCGCCGGTCGCTGGTCGCCTTGTGACGGCGCACGCTTTTCGAATTTGTTTTGCGGCGCGCCGTGGATGCCCTTGCCGCGATGCGGCTTCTTCTCAGGCTTCGGCGGCTGGTGGCCGGCGCGCGACAGGTCCGGCGTGCCGTCGATGCGCCTGACCGCGATGCTGCCCTGCAGCTTGCGGTCGGGGCCGGTCGCGGCGACGAAGCGATCGGCCCAGTCGGCGGCGATCTGCACGAAAGTCTCTTCCGGCTGCATCTTGATGGCGCCGATCTCGCGCTTGGACATGCCGGCGGTGCGGCACAGCATCGGGATCAGCCAGCGCGGCTCGGCATTCTGCCGGCGGCCGACCGAGAGCGAGAACCAGACGCTGTCGCCGAAATCGTCGCGGCGGCTGGGGGCTTCCTCCCTGCGGGCGAACTTTTCCTTTGACAGCGCAAACGGCGCGACGTCGATCAGGTCCTCGGGCGCAGAACGGCTGCCGCGGCAGAGTCGCACGAAGGCGGCGGCCACCAGCTCGGCGCCATGCCGCTCGAGAAGTGCCGCGGCGAAGTCGCGCTCCTCGTCCTTCACCGGCTCGCCGAAGGACGGATCGGCCAGGATGCGTTCGTCGTCGCGCCTCAGCACCTCGTCGGCGGAAGGCGGGCTCGCCCAGGTCGCGGCCAGGCCGGCATTGGCGAGCAGCCGCTCGGTGCGCCGTCGGGCATTGCCCGGCACGATCAGCGCGCTGACACCCTTGCGCCCGGCGCGGCCGGTGCGGCCGCTGCGATGCAGCAGCGTCTCCGGATTGGTCGGCAGGTCGGCATGGATGACCAGTTCGAGATTGGGCAGGTCGATGCCGCGCGCTGCGACATCCGTGGCAATGCAGACCCTGGCGCGGCCGTCGCGCATCGCCTGCAGGGCGTGGCTGCGCTCGTTCTGGCTCAGCTCGCCGGAGAGCGCCACAACAGAGAAATTGCGGTTGTTGAAGCGCGCAGTGAGATGGTTGACGGCGGCGCGGGTGTTGCAGAACACCATCGCATTGGCCGCCTCGTAATAGCGCAACACGTTGATGATGGCGTTCTCGCGATCGGCCGGCGCGACCGAAAGCGCCCGATACTCGATGTCGAGATGCTGCTTCTCCTCGCCGCCGGCCGTAATGCGCACGGCGTCGCGCTGATAACCCTGCGCCAGCGTGGCGATGGAGCGCGGCACGGTAGCCGAAAACATCAGCGTGCGGCGCTCGGCCGGTGCTGCGTCGAGGATGAATTCGAGGTCCTCGCGAAAACCGAGGTCGAGCATCTCGTCGGCCTCGTCCAGCACCACCGCCTTCAGCGCCGACATGTCGAGCGCGCCGCGCGTGATGTGGTCGCGCAACCGGCCGGGCGTGCCGACGACGATGTGTGCGCCGCGCTCCAGCGCGCGCCGCTCGGTGCGCATATCCATGCCGCCGACGCAGGAGGCGATCCCAGCGCCCGTCAGCTCATAGAGCCATTCCAGCTCGCGCCGCACCTGCAGCGCCAGCTCGCGCGTCGGCGCCACGACCAGCCCGAGAGGCGCGCCGGCAGCGGCGAAACGCTGAGCGCCGCCGAGAAGCGTCGGCGCCACGGCAAGGCCGAAGGCGACGGTCTTGCCGGAGCCGGTCTGCGCCGAAACCAGCGCGTCGGCCTCGCCGAGCTCGGGCCCCAGCACTGCCTTCTGCACCGGCGTCAGCGTGGCATAACCGCGCTTTTCCAGCGCCTGCGCCAGCGCAGGAACGATCGTTTCGAAACTGGACATTTTCTTCTTTCGGAATTCGGGGTTCTGGGCTCGTGGTCGAGCACGGGCCGGCATTGTGTCGGCCAGACAATTTGGGCCGTTCGTACTTCTTGCGACCGCCATTGTACAGAGCAGGCGGCACCGCCTCTCTCTTCTCCCCTTGTGGGAGAAGGGAAAGCGGCGCCGATTGACTCTTTTACCAAACCGCGTAAAAGCCCGCGTCGAACGGGATCATCCTCGATGCGCGGCCTTTTGATGGCTCTTCTTGCATTCGATGCCCCCAGCCACGATGGACAACATCGGGCCGGGCGCTTCGGCGCGTCCGTCCGTTCCAGCAAAACTACGGCCAAAACCACCACCAAAACGGTGTGATTCCCTTGGCCTAACCACCCTCTCCCGGGTCCGGCCCGGGGGACGAAACCCGCACTAGGCCAGCGGGTTTTCTCCAACAACCAAGCGGAGAGGGACAGGAGATATCAGATGAGTTTCAAGGTTGCGGTAGTCGGCGCCACGGGCAATGTGGGCCGCGAAATGCTCAACATTCTGGACGAGCGCGGCTTCCCGGTGAGCGAGGTCGTGGCGCTGGCGTCGCGGCGCAGCCAGGGCACCGAAGTGTCCTTCGGCGACCGCACGCTGAAGGTCAAGGCGCTCGACACCTACGACTTTTCCGACACCGACCTCTGCGTCATGTCGGCTGGCGGCAACGTCTCCAAGGAATGGTCGCCCAAGATCGGCAAGCAAGGCTGCGTCGTCATCGATAATTCGTCCGCCTTCCGCTACGACCCGGATGTGCCGCTGATCGTGCCGGAAGTGAATCCGGACGCGATCTCGCTGTTCTCGCGCAAGAACATCATCGCCAACCCGAACTGCTCGACCGCGCAGCTGGTCGTCGCGCTGAAGCCGCTGCATGACGCCGCCACCATCAAGCGTGTCGTCGTCGCCACCTACCAGTCGGTCTCCGGTGCCGGCAAGGAAGGCATGGACGAGCTGTTCACGCAGACCCGCGCGGTGTTCGTCGCCGACCAGGTCGACGTCAAGAAGTTCACCAAGCGCATCGCCTTCAACGTCATCCCGCATATCGACGTCTTCCTCGACGACGGCTTCACCAAGGAAGAGTGGAAGATGGTGGCCGAGACCAAGAAGATGCTCGATCCCAAGATCAAGCTGACGGCGACCTGCGTGCGCGTGCCGGTGTTCATCGGCCATTCGGAAGCCGTCAACATCGAGTTCGAGAAGCCGATCACCGCGGACGAGGCGCGCGAGATCCTGCGCGAGGCGCCCGGATGCCAGGTGCTCGATAAGCGCGAAAACGGCGGCTACATCACGCCGCTCGAATCGGCCGGCGAGGACGCCACCTTCATCTCGCGCATCCGCGAGGATTCGACGGTCGACAACGGCCTGTCGATGTGGGTCGTTTCCGACAATCTGCGCAAGGGCGCGGCGCTGAATGCCGTGCAGATCGCCGAGCTCCTGGTCGAGCGCGGCCTCATCCAGCCGAAGAAGAAAGCGGCCTGACGGCTGTTTGTTTCCGCTCGCGGGCTGTTCCGCCGCTGCCGCGGCGGGCCCTCCGCGGGGGCGCCGGAAAGCCGGCGGCCCGCGGTCGCGGGCTCGGCCTTCGAGCCGTTTGTTTTTCGCTCACGGGCCGCACCGCCGCTATCGCGGCTGGCCCTCCGCGGGGGGCGCCGGAAAGCCGGCGGCCCGCGGTCGCGGGCTCGGCCTTCGGCCGGGCGCGACTTCCCCTTCTCCCCTTGTGGGAGAAGGTGGATCGGCGCGCAAGCGCCGAGACGGATGAGGGGTGTTCCAGCGGAGTGAGGCGTCGGCGTTTACCTGCATGACTAGCACTCAGCCAATGGACACCACCCTGCGCCCGGCCATCGCGCCGGACGCCGCCGCCATCGCGGCCATGATGCGCGCGTCGCTCAATGCCTTTCCGTGGATGCCGGTGCTGCATACGCCGGAGGAGGATTTGTTCTTCATCCGCGACATCGTCCTGCCCAACCAGCAGGTGACGGTTGCCGAAACCAACGGCTGCATCGTTGGCTTCATCGCCGTCAACGGCGAATGGGTCGAGCAGCTCTATCTCGATCCGGGCTGGACCGGTCAGCGCATCGGCAGCCGGCTGCTTGCCGAGGCGACCGCCGGGATGCCGGTGGTCAAACTCCATTGCTTCAAGGCCAATACCGGCGCGCGCCGCTTCTACGAACGCCATGGTTTTCGCGCCGAAGCCTTCGGCGACGGCTCGGCCAATGAAGAAGGCCTGCCGGATATCCTCTTTGTGCTCAGGCGCTGAGTTCAGCCGCCGCTGTCCGCCGCAAGCTTCCGCAAGATGGCCAGCGCTTCCTCCGACCGCTCCGCCGGCACGAACAGATGGTCGTGATAGAAGGCCGAGACCGGATTGACGCCCATGCCGGCTCCTGCCAGCCGCGTCGTGATGGCGGCGAGGAAGCCGACGGCTTCGAGCGAGGAGTGGATGTCGAGCGTGATCATCCGGCAGCGGAACGTGCCGGCGAGGTCGGCCGCTTTCGCCTGGCTTTCGGCCAGGATCAGCGTCGTGCCCTCACACTCCATGAAGCGCATGACCGGCTCCGGGCCCTCCGGCAAGGGTGCGCCGGCCGGCAAGGTCGCGAACACATAGACTTCCGGGTGAAGCCGCGGCGTCATCGATGCCAGCAGCTTTTGCAGGTCCGTCTCGCCGCTCATGGTTTCTTTCCCCGGGATGCGCGTGGCGAAGTTCTTCTGTTCTGACGCAACTCCGGACGGGTGGCTACGGTGAAGTCGCCGGACCTAACCGCCTTTCCTGGAATTACTCCGGGCGAGGTTCTCCGCAGTCCCGCCCGAAACGTCAACAGCCTGGCCTGCAGCCGCGCGGACGACATGGCGATGTCGCTGGCGGCTGAGCCGCAAGTTCGTTATCGCCGTAAAGATATAACGACTCGCAAAGGTTCACCCGATGATCGTCCGCCCGCGCCCGACATTCCTGCAACTGTTCTTCATCATGCGCGGCTCGGTGGTTCCGCGCATCCTGCCGCAGATTTTCGGCTTCGCGATCTATTCCGCGGTTGTCCTGCTCCTGACGCGCCATTTTCATCTCGATCTCAGCGCCTTCAGCATCGCGCCTTTCGGGCTCGTCGGCGTGACGCTGTCGATCTACCTGTCGTTCCGCAACAACGCTGCCTATGACCGCTGGTGGGAGGCGCGCAAGCTCTGGGGCGCGCTGGTTTTCGAGATCTGCAACCTGGCGCGCGCCGTCACGAGCCTGGTCGGCGACCGCGCCGAGCAGCGCGCGCTTCTGATGGAAGCGCTTGCCTTCTGCCATCTCTTGCGCGGGCAATTGCGCCGGATTGACAGCACAAAGGACGCCCGCGCCTTCATCGGCGACGAGGTCGACAAGGCCGCCGCCCGCAGCAACCCGGCCGACGACATGGTCCGCCGCATGGGCCGGCGTGCCAATGCGCAGCGCGAGGCGGACGCGCTCGACCCGATCGGTTTCCGCATCCTCGATGAAAGGCTGGCCGCGATCGCCGCCATCCAGGCCGGCTGCGAGCGGATCGCCGGCACGCCCTTGCCCTTCGCCTATACGCTTCTGGTGCATCGCACGGCCTATGTCGTCTGCCTGCTCCTGCCGATCGGCCTGATCTCGACGACGGGCTGGGCGACGCCGCTGTTTACGGCACTGATCGCCTACACGTTCTTCGGCCTCGACGCGCTGTCGGAAGAGCTCGAGGATCCATTCGGTATCGAGGCCAACGACCTGGCGCTGGACGGCCTCTGCCGCGTCTGCGAAATTTCCGTGTTCGAGGCGCTGGACGAGACCCCGCCGAAGATGATCGCAGCCGACAAGTTCTATTTTTCATAGCCGCAGGCGCTTTCACCCCAAGGCGGAGCAGGAGCGAAGCGACGCGCGGAGACCCGGGTCCTGTGCCGTGACGTTGGTTACGGACGCAGTCGGGCCAGAAATTAGGATCGTCTGGCTGGAGCGTCATTCTAGAACGCTGCATTCTTCGTTCGACGTCACGGCATGGATACTCGGGTTAAGCCCGAGCATGACGATGGCGTGTAGGATCGCGGCATGTTCCCTCGTCCTTGGATCGAACCCGGCAGACAGCCGGCATTCGAAACCATCAGGAGGGAACATCCATGAGCATTTCCGAAGCCGCGCCTGCTTCAAAAGGCGCTTTGTGGACCGGGCGCGCGCTCAGTGCCGTCGTCGTCCTGTTCATGATCTTCGACGGCGTCATCAAGCTGCCGCCGCTGGATATCGTCACCCAGACGATGACCGAACTCGGCTGGCCAGCCGATGCCAATGTCGCGCGGTTGCTCGGGGTCATCGGGCTGATCTCGACCGCGCTCTATGCCATCCCGCGTACCTCGGTGCTCGGCGCCATCCTGCTCACCGCCTATATGGGCGGTGCGATTTCGACGCATGTGCGGATCGGCAATCCGCTGTTCTCGCACACGCTGTTCGGCGTCTATCTCGGCGTTATCCTGTGGGGCGGGCTTTATCTGCGCGATGCAAGGGTGCGCGCGCTGATCCCGTTCAGCCGCTGAGAGGAGGAGGAAAAGATGATTGCCACCATCCTCATCATCCTCGTCGCCGTCATCGCCGCAGTGCTGGTCTATGCCGCGACCCGCCCGAACGATTTCGTCGTCAGCCGCTCGGCCAGCATCAAGGCACCGGCCGAGGCGGTCTTCCCGCTGATCAACGATTTCCGGCGCTGGCCCGAATGGTCGCCCTTCGAAAAACTCGACCCCGGGATGAAGCGCATGCTGTCGGGTGCGGAAAGCAGCAAGGGCGCGGCCTATGCCTGGGAAGGCAATTCCAAGGCCGGCAAGGGCCGCATGGAGATCACGAATTCGGTGCCGTGGTCGCAGGTCGCGCTGAAGCTCGATTTCGAAAAGCCGTTCAGGGCCAACAACATGGTCGACTTCTCGCTTTCGCCATCCGGCGAGGGCACGACCGTCACCTGGGCAATGCGCGGCGCGAGGCCCTTCATCGCCAAGCTGATGGGCCTGTTCATGAATTTCGATGCGCTGATCGGCAAGGATTTCGAGGCTGGGCTCGACAATCTCAAACGCACTACCGAGCGGTGAAAGCCTATTTATTTCAATCGCTTGACAGCGGTTGCGACGTCTTTGGCCGGCTCGTCGCCGGCCAATCTTCGTTGTTTCAGGGATCAAATTAGCCGTTTGTGAGTTTAGAGCTTGGCGGCGAGGACGGCGCTTGAGAGAGGAACAGCAATGAAGAAAGCAATTACCATCCTGGTGCTGACGATGGCCTTGGGCGCCTGCTCGCAAACGGAAAAGGGTGCTGCGATCGGCGGCCTGGGCGGCGCGGCGGTCGGCGCCGCGGTGGCCGGCAATCCGACGCAGGGCGCGATTGTCGGTGGCGCCGTGGGCGCGGTGGCCGGCGCCTTGATCGGTCATGCCAGCGAGGCCGGCCAGTGCCGCTATCGCGATCGTCACGGACGTGTCTATGTGGCGCGCTGCCCGTCCGGCTACTGAGACGTCGGGCTGATCCAAAAAAACGGCGGGCATTGCCCGCCGTTTGTGTAAGCGAAAGTAGGCCGTGATTACTCGGCGCTGGCGGCTTCAGCCGGAGCGGCGGTCGCCGCGGCGGCAGCAGCGGCCGCGTCTTCCTGCGCCTTCTTCAGCAGGGCCGAGCGCTCCTGCGCCTTCTTGCCGGGCAGGGCCTTGTTCGGGTTCGAGCGGGCTTCGCGCTTGGCAAGGCCGGCCTCGTCGAGGAAGCGCAGCACGCGGTCGGTCGGCTGGGCGCCGTGCGAGAGCCAGTGCTTGACGCGATCGGCGTCGACCTTGACGCGCTCGCCGTCCTTCGGCAGCAGCGGGTTCCAGGAACCCAGCGCCTCGATGAAACGGCCGTCACGCGGCGAACGGGCGTCGGCGACGACGACGTGGTAGTAAGGACGCTTCTTCGAGCCCGCACGGGCCAGTCTGATCTTCAGTGCCATTCTTTATCTCCTAAAAGCTCTGATTTCGTTTGATGTGGTTGCGGCTGAGTCCTTGTTTGTGCATGTCGTTATCCCAAAACCGCGAAGCACTTTTGGGCGACATGCACGGGTCAGCCGGCTTTTGCAGCGCCGTTGTTGGCGGCGATCTGTTCGTGATGCCGGATCACTTCGCGGACGACGAAGTTCAAGAACTTCTCCGCGAAATCCGGATCGAGGTTCGCATCCTTCGCCAGTTGGCGAAGGCGGGCGATCTGCTGCTGCTCGCGCGACGGGTCCGCGGGCGGCAGGCCATGCTCGGCCTTGAGCACGCCGACCGCCTTGGTGCAGCGGAAGCGTTCGGCCAGCATATGGATGAGGGCGGCGTCGATGTTGTCGATCGAAGCGCGGTAGCCAGCCAGGATGGCGCGTGCATCGGCCATGTCTTTCTCCTCGTTCATCGCCCCCTCACTTCTTCTTCCCGAGGCCAGGAAGCCCGCCGCCACCCAGGCCCGGGAGGCCCGGAAGCTTCATGCCGCCGGGCAGGCCCGGCAGTCCGCCGCCGCCGGGAAGTCCACCGGGCAAGCCGCCCGGCATGCCCTTGCCGAGACCGGCGGCCTGCGCCTGCTTCTGGAGGGCTTCGAGCTGCTTGGGATCCATCTTGGAAAGGTCGGGCATGCCGCCGCCCGGCATCATGCCGCCAAGGCCCATCTTGGAGGCAAGGCCGCCCATCATGCCGCGCATCAGGCCGCCGCCTTTGCCCTTGCCGCCCATCGCCTTCATCATGTCGGCCATGCCGCGATGCATCTTGAGGAGCTTGTTGATCTCGGCCGCGTCGGTGCCGGAGCCGGCGGCGATGCGCTTCTTGCGCGAGTGCTTCAGGATATCGGGGTTGGCGCGCTCGGCCTTGGTCATCGAGGAGATGATGGCGAGCTGGCGGCCGAACATCTTGTCGTCGAGGCCGGCGGCGGCCAGCTGGTCCTTCATCTTGCCCATGCCGGGCATCATGCCCATGATGCCGCCCATGCCGCCCATCTTCGACATCTGCTGAAGCTGCTGGGCAAGGTCGTTCAGATCGAACTTGCCCGACTGCATCTTCTTGGCCATCGCGGCCGCCTGCTCGGCATCGATGGTCTCGGCGGCCTTCTCGACGAGGCTGACGATGTCGCCCATGCCGAGGATGCGGTCGGCGATGCGCTTGGGGTGGAATTCCTCCAGCCCGTCCATCTTCTCGCCGGTGCCGATGAGCTTGATCGGCTTGCCGGTGACGGCGCGCATCGAAAGCGCGGCGCCGCCCCGGCCGTCGCCGTCCATGCGGGTGAGCACGAGGCCGGTGATACCGACGCGCTCGTCAAAGCTTTTCGCCAGGTTGACGGCGTCCTGGCCGGTCAGCGAGTCGGCGACCAGCAGGATCTCGTGTGGGCTCGACACCTTCTTGATGTCGGCCATCTCGACCATCAGCGGCTCGTCGATATGGGTGCGGCCTGCGGTGTCGAGGATGACGACGTCATGGCCGCCGAGTTTTGCCGCCTGCACGGCGCGCTTGGCGATGTCGACCGGGCTCTGGCCGGCGATGATCGGCAGGGTGGCGACCTTGGTCTGCTCGCCGAGCTGACGCAGCTGCTCCTGCGCGGCGGGACGCCGCGTGTCGAGCGAGGCCATCAGGACCTTCTTGTTCTGGCGCTCGGTCAGCCGCTTGGCGATCTTGGCCGAGGTTGTCGTCTTGCCCGAGCCCTGCAGGCCGACCATCATGACGACGACGGGCGCCGGCGCGTTGAGGTCGATGGCCACACCTTCGGCGCCCAGCATGTCGACCAGCTCGTCATGGACGATCTTGACGACCATCTGCCCGGGCTTGATCGACTTCAGCACCGCGGCGCCGACCGCCTTCTCGCGCACCTTGTCGGTGAAGGAGCGAACCACTTCCAGCGCGACGTCGGCTTCGAGCAGCGCGCGGCGCACCTCGCGCAAAGCCGCCGAGACATCGGCCTCGGAAAGCGCGCCGCGGCCGGTCAGGCCGTTCAGGATCGAACCAAGGCGTTCCTGCAGTGATTCAAACATTCTTTTTCCTTTTCCCTGGCACCGGATGATGCCCGAGAGGTAGTGCGTTCGCGCCGGGTCGCCAAGCAAAAGCGCAAAGCCAAAAAGCACCCGGGGGCGCATCGCGCTGCCGGGTGTTGGCCTCCAGGATCTCTTTACAGCTCTTGCCTCAAAGAGGCTTCGGCGTCCTGGTCGGCTTTCGCGAAAGAAAACTCGTCGCGGAATTCGAGGGGTCTAGACAGGAAATCGGCCGTGGAGTCAAGGCTTATGCATGTCACGCAAAAGTGCGCAGCGGTTTTGCGGCAACGACATGCGTCAAAAAACATGCTCAAATCCAGCTAAAACGCCGCGATTTGAGGCGGCTTAAAGCGCGCTTTGGCTGCTTGTCCCGACCCGCAGCGGCGAGCGCCGATGCAAAAGCAAAAGCATCGTCAAAAGCGTGCTGACGATGCCGATGGCGGCGATCAGCACGGCGTCCCAGTTCGTCCAGCCGGGGCCTTCGAGCGGCTTGGCGTTGAGCAGGGCGAAGCCATTATAGCCCTCCTGATGCGAGATCAGCAGGAAGCCGGTCAGGTTGTTGCCGAGATGGGCGCCGAGACCGGTTCCGAGATTGCCGGTGATATAAACCAGGAGCGTGAGCAACAGGGCAAAGATGCCGATCGAGACCAGGACGCAGGCGTTGATGGCCAAGGTCGAGGTCGAATTCCAGTGCAGCGAGGTGAACAGCAGGCCCGGCAGCAATGCCCAAATCAGCGGGCTCCTGAAGCGACAGGCAAGCCCGCGCAGCAGATAGCCGCGAAACAGCATTTCCTCCGACGAGGTCTGCAGGAAGGCGAGCAGCACGATCGGGATGAGGAAGAGCAGCCAGGACGACAACGCGATCGGTCCGCGCGCGACCTCCGGCTGCAGCCAATAGAGCAGGACCTCGGAAAACAGCGAGGTGATCAGCACCGCGACCAGGCCCTTGAGGAAATCGCCGCCCGCAATGCGGCGGGTGACGCCGAAGAGGGCCGACAGCGGCTCGCCATGCACGAAGCGCATCGCCACCCACAGCCCGATCCAGATGCCGGCAAAGGAGGTCAGCGCGCTCAGGATGCCGACAGGCGATGCCAGGAAATCCTGCATGTATTGCCCGGTCGAGGGACCGGGAAGGCGCCAGACGATGTAGGCATAGGTGCCGGCAAAGAGCACCAGGGCCGTCATCGCCATCCAGAAGGCGACGACGATCGCCGTTCCGAAGAACAGGCGCGGCAAATTGGTCTTTTCGTTCGGCGAGCGGCGATAGCGCTCGAAGGCGGCATTCTCAGTTGTCACGCGGCTCCCCTGCCGAAGGCTTTCGCCACATGGGTCTAGGAGATCGCCAGTTACCACGCAATTACCGTCCCCGCGGAGTTGCCGCGTGCAGACATAAAAAACGGCCGCCATCGCTGGCGGCCGCTCTTCTCATGGCGATCAAACCCGATCAGCGCATCACATAGACGATGCGCCGCGTGCCCGGATCGACCAGCGCCGGCTGGTTGTTCACATAGACATAGCGATACCGGTAATCGGGGATCTCGCGCAGCTCGACCGTGTCGGGCAGCGTGGCCCCGGTCACCACCTCGCCGTCGAGATAGACCGGGTCGACCCGGTGCGTTGTGACATAGGTGCCGACCTCGGCCGGCGGTCTGCCGATCGACTCGATGGCGTCATCATTAGAGACGATAGAGCCAGTGTAGCTGTCGGTTGTGTAGACATCATCGGCCGGCGGCGCCACAACGGCGATCTCGGCGTTGGCCGGGCGGCGGGTCACGACGACGCGGCTGCCGCCGAAATCGCCCGTCACATAGTCGGAATAGACCCAGCCATTGCCGCCGGCTTCGGCGATCGTGCACCATTTGCTGTTCTCGATGCAACCAGTGAGCGTGGCGGACTGGCCGGCGGCCAGCACGCCGATAACGGGATATTGCGGGCCGGGGCCGGCGCGCACATTGAGATCGGCCACCGCCGAGACGGCGGTGTCGGCCAGGGCCGTGCCCGACATGGCGAGCAGCGCGCCGGCAAGCGCCGGAAACAAGACGCGTTTCATGGTATCACTCCGTTTTCAAAACGCTCCCTCGGGCTCGGAAACGTAACCAAAGCTTATGCGTTCCGGCTAAAGCGCCTTTCGGCCGCTCACGAATTGTTCCACGGTTTTTCGGCATCCCGGTCAAAAGGGCGTGAGCAAGCCTGGCTATTCCAGGTTCCCAGCGGCATTTCGCGCCGCGAGCTGGATGACGACTTGCCTTCCAGGCGACGCCGCAATACCGAGAACAATCGGCAAAAGCCGGCCGCGCGAGCCGCTTTGCCACTACAGCCCGCCGAACCGGCGCCGAGGATCACGACATCGGCGTCGTCCATGCGGCAAGCCCGCCACACCTGCCGCCTGATCGTCAGCAAATTGCCCTTCTTTCGCCAGTGTCAGGTGCCACGTCCCCCGCGAGGCGGTGACAACCCGGCCTTTCGCTGGCAAATTCACAACCGGGACGTGATTCAAGGCAACCAGGAGAACGACATGGCATTTTTTGCCAAAAGAAGGATTTTCGTGGCCGCCGCGGCGGTGGCGACGATGATAGGGCTGGCGACAGGCGCGCAAGCCGCGCCCAGCTGCGGCAAGAATGGCGCCGGCTTCGACGCCTGGAAGCAGGACTTTGCCGCCGAGGCGAAAGCCAATGGCGTCGGCCAAAAGGGCCTTTCGGCGCTGGCAGGGGCGACCTACGCGACAAGGACGATCGCCGCCGACCGCGCCATCCACAAGGCGTTCAGCGGCTCCGTGGAGGCCTTCATGAAGCGCCGCGGCGCTTCCACCATCATCTCGCGGGGCCGCGCGCTGAAGAAGGCCAACGCGGCGATGTTCGCCAATATCGAGCGGACCTATGGCGTGCCGCCGGGCGTGCTGCTCGCCATCTGGGGCATGGAGACCGGCTTCGGCGCCTCGATGGGCAACCAGAACACGGTGTCGGCCATCCTGACGCTCGCCTATGACTGCCGCCGTCCCGACTACTTCACCCCACATGCCATCGCGGCGCTGAAGCTGGTCGATCGCGGCGCGCTGAGCGCCTCCTCCGTCGGCGCCATGCATGGCGAGATCGGCCACACCCAGTTCCTGCCCGGAAACGTGCTGAAATACGGCGTCGGCAGCGGAAACCTGCGCGACCGCAACACGGCGCTGGCCTCGACCGCCAACTTCCTCAAGGGGCATGGCTGGCAAGCCGGCGCGAGCTATGAGGCCAATATGGGCGCGATCGCGGGCTGGAATTCGGCCAGCGTCTACCAGCAGGCCATCGCCCGCATCGCCGAGGCGATCGACGCGGACTGATCAAAAAATCGCTGACTTCATTAGACCAAACCCGGCTGAAAGGCCGGGTTTTTCGTTTGCCGCGCAGGAAGTTGGCGAAGGCGAAGAAGCGCGAATCTCCCACCTTGAGGGGGAGATGGCCGGCAGGCCAGAAGGGGTCGCCTCGCTTAGAATGCCAACGCCTTCGCAGCCTGAGAGACGACGCCGGCGCTCCACGCGCGGCAACCCTCTCTGTCGCCTTCGGCGACATCTCCCCCGCGAGGGGGGAGATCGGCAGCTTCAGCGGCGGTTTCTCGCCGCGAGCGTCCTCAGCCTCAATCCATTGAGCCGGATAAAGCCTTCGGCGTCCTTCTGGTCGTAGGCGCCGCGGTCGTCCTCGAAGGTGACGAGCGCATCGGAATAAAGCGTCTTCTTCGACTTGCGGCCGGTGACGATGACATTGCCCTTGTAGAGCTTCAGCCGCACCGTGCCTTCGACGTCTTCCTGGCTCTTGTCGATCATCGCCTGCAGCATGACGCGCTCGGGCGCAAACCAGAAGCCGTTATAGATGAGCTCGGCATAGCGCGGCATGAACTCGTCCTTGAGGTGCGCCGCGCCCCGGTCGAGCGTGATCGATTCGATCGCGCGGTGGGCGGCGAGCAGGATGGTGCCGCCGGGGGTCTCGTAGACGCCGCGCGACTTCATGCCGACAAAACGGTTCTCGACGAGGTCGAGGCGGCCGATGCCGTTGTCGCGGCCAAGGTCGTTGAGCGCCGCCAGCATGGTGGCCGGCGACAGCTTCTTGCCGTTGAGCGCGACCGGGTCGCCCTTGAGGAATTCGATCTCGATCTCGGTGACGACATCGGGCGCGTCCATCGGCGAGACGGTGCGCTGATGCACGAATTCCGGCGGCTCGCTCCACGGATCCTCCAGCACCTTGCCCTCGGAAGAGGAGTGCAAAAGGTTGGCGTCGACCGAGAAAGGCGCGTCGCCGCGCTTGTCCTTCGGCACCGGGATCTGGTGCTGCTCGGCGAAGTTGAGAAGGTCGGTGCGCGACTTGAACGACCAGTCGCGCCAGGGCGCGATGACCTTGATGTCCGGGTTCAGCGCATAAGCGGACAATTCGAAGCGAACCTGGTCGTTGCCCTTGCCGGTGGCGCCATGCGCGATGGCGTCGGCGCCCGTCTCCTTGGCGATCTCAACCAGATGCTTGGAGATCAGCGGCCGGGCGATCGAGGTGCCGAGCAGATAGGTGCCTTCATAGACGGCGTTGGCGCGGAACATCGGGAAGACGAAGTCGGCGACGAATTCCTCGCGCACGTCGACGATGCGGATATCCTTGATGCCCATCATCTCGGCCTTGCGGCGCGCCGGCTCCAGCTCGCCGCCCTGGCCGAGGTCGGCGGTGAAGGTGACGACCTCGGCGCCGAGCTCGGTCTGCAGCCACTTCAGGATGATGGATGTGTCGAGGCCGCCGGAATAGGCGAGCACGACTTTCTTGACGTTCTTGATCTTGGACATTTTGGGCGGTTCCGCGCGAAAATAGCTTCGCGGGCGAGGTATCACGGCCCTTCCGGGCGGCGCAAGAGACGAAGGTACGACTGGCTATGGCATAGGCTGGGCCAGATGTTTACTCCGGCGGAAGCTGGCGAGGGAAAAAATGCCGCGCTATAGGCAGTGCGATCCAACCCGAGGCGACCCCAGAGGCGACCCATGTCCTTCATCCCCGACACTTCGACGCTCATCCAGTTCGCCATCGCCACAATCATCCTGGCGATCACGCCTGGGCCGGATATGACGCTGTTCGTCTCGCGCACGCTGAGCCAGGGCCGCGCCACCGGCTTCGCCTCGATGGCCGGCGCGCTCTGCGGCACGCTGATCCACACCACGCTGGTGGTGGTCGGCATCTCGGCGCTGATCGTCGCTTCGCCGATGGCCTTCTTCGCCTTGAAGATCTTCGGCGCGGGCTATCTGGTGTTCCTGGCCTGGCAGGCGATTGCCAAGGGGTCGGCCTTCTCGCCGGAGAAGAGGACGGGACCGCAAGTCTCGTTGTTCCGCAGCTGGGCGGCCGGGCTTGGCGTCAACCTGCTCAACCCGAAGATCATCCTGTTCTTCATGACCTTCCTGCCGCAATTCGTCTCCGCGCACGATCCCCATGCGTCCGGAAAACTGTTCTTCCTCGGCATGATGTTCATCGCGCTGTCGATCCCGGTGACGGCGCCGATGGTGCTGGCCGCGGAGAAATTCTCGGCGGCGATGAAGGCCAGCCCGCGCATCACGCGCGTGGTCGACTATCTGTTCGGCGGCGTGTTCTCGGCTTTCGCGCTCAGGATCCTGACGGCACAGGCGAAGTAGCGTTCACGGCTCCAGCGCCTCGCGGCGCCAGCTTCCGGCCCAGCGGCCGGCGGAGAGCCAGTAGAAGATGCCGCCGACCATGCCGGAGCCGATCACGGCCAATCTGGCGTTGGTCGCGGTGACATCGAAATTCGGATCGCCGACGCGGTGGACGAAACCGAGGAAGGCAAGGGCGATGACGGCGCCGCCAATTGCATAAAAGAGCCAGTCTCGGCGGGTGAGCACTTCGGCAATCAGGATCACCACAGCCGCCGGCATGAAGGCGAAATAGGCGACGAACAGCGCCACGAAAGGCACCGAGAAATAGAGCGAGGCAGTGGCCGTCGGCTCGGGGTTGGCCGGCGTGTAGCCCAGATGCGCCAGGACGAGGATGTTGAGGAAGGCGCTCGCCGCCAGAGAGGCGACGATATAGCCGATCAGGATGACGGCAAAGCGGATGAGGTAGGCGATGAGGCGCCTCACGCCTCGCCGTGCCCCGCGATCATCATGGCTTCCAACGCCAGGCGGTCGACCTTGCGCATGCGTTCGGACTCCGACTTCAGCTGGCCGCAGGCGGCGAGGATGTCGCGGCCGCGGGGCGTGCGGATCGGCGAGGCGTAGCCGGCGTTGTTTATATAGTCGGCAAACTTCTCGATCGTCTCCCAGTCCGAGCACTGGTAGTTGGTGCCGGGCCAGGGGTTGAACGGGATCAGGTTGATCTTGGCCGGAATGCCCTTGAGCAGCTTGACCAGCGCCTTGGCGTCGTCGAGGGAATCGTTGACGTCCTTCAGCATCACATATTCGAAGGTGATGCGCTTGGCGTTGGAGAGGCCGGGATAGGCCTTGCAGGCGGCAATCAGGTCCTTCAGCGGGAACTTCTTGTTGATCGGCACCAAAAGGTCGCGCAAATCGTCATTGGTGGCGTGCAGCGAGATCGCCAGCATGACGCCGATCTCCTCGCCGGTGCGGGCGATCTCCGGCACGACGCCGGAGGTGGAGAGCGTGATGCGGCGCTTCGACAGGGAAAGCCCGTCGCCATCCGACGCGATCAGCAATGCCTTCTTCACCGCCTCGAAATTATAGAGCGGCTCGCCCATGCCCATCATGACGATGTTGGAAACTTTTCTGCCCTCGGCCGGCACGATGGCGCCGTCCGGCGTGTCGCGGTCGGGGAAGTCTCCGAGCCGGTCGCGCGCGGT
The DNA here is from genome assembly GCF_033977325.1 of Mesorhizobium vachelliae. NCBI lineage: Bacteria > Pseudomonadati > Pseudomonadota > Alphaproteobacteria > Hyphomicrobiales > Phyllobacteriaceae > Mesorhizobium > Mesorhizobium vachelliae. The sequence goes on along the minus strand of NZ_JAVIIR010000003.1, from coordinate 222,421 downwards.
CAAGAGCTGCGCCAGGATCTCTTCCGTCGTCAGGTTGCGCACCAGCTTCTGTGTGCCGGTGTGGCAGAAGGAGCAGGTCAGTGTGCAGCCGACCTGCGAGGAGATGCAGAGCGTGCCGCGGCCTTCCTCGGGGATGTAGACGGTCTCGATCTCGACGGGACGACCGGCGCCGCGCGGCGGGAAGCGAAACAGCCATTTGCGCGTGCCGTCGGACGAGATCTGTTCCTCGACGATCTCGGGGCGCGCGACGGTGAAGTGCTTGTCGAGCTCGGCGCGCAGGTCCTTGGAAATGTTGAACATATGCGCGAAGTCGGAGACGCCGCGCACATACATCCAGTGCCAGAGCTGCTGGGCGCGCATCTTGGCCTGGCGCTCCGGCACGATGCCGGCGCCGACAAGCGCTTCGCCGAGCTCGGCGCGAGTCAGGCCGATCAGCGACGGCTTCTCGGTCGGTGTTGCGCGGCGCAAGGCGTCACGGGCGCCTTCGGCGTTGAGGTCGATCGAAATGGTCATGGTTGCGCCAATATAAGCGATTTGCGGCTGATTTCAGCATCTGCCGGAGAAGGAAGCGCGGCGCATAGCACAGCTTGAGGCCGGAGTCATGCGCCCGGCGGCGCTTTCAGGCTATCGCAAAGGTCAGTCCTTGGCGTTCGCAGCCTGCGCCAGCACATTCAGGAGCTGGTTCGTGTTGTCGATCGAGAATTGCACGCGCTCGCTGGCCCAGGCCGTTTCGGAATAGGCGATCGGCGTGCCCTTCATGTCCACGTCCACTTTTTTCGTCAGCACGATGGGCTGCGTCTCGGATTGCGCCAGCCGCCGCGCCTCTTCCCTGGTCGGCAGCCGTACGATGATATCGGTGCGCAAGCGGATGTAGTCGGTGACGCCGTATTCGGCGAGGATGATGCTGACATTGCGGCCGTTGCGCCTGGCCTTGTCGAAGCCGGGGAAGCGGCGCACTGGATAGTAGGCGTTGGAAAAGTCGATCGGCTCCCCGTCGGCAAGACCAAGCCGGACGATGTGATAGACGGGTTCGCCGGGCGGCAGCCTGAGCGCCTCGCTGACCCGCCGGGGCGCCGCGATCTCTTCTTCCTTGATTGCCTGACCCAGCGGCTCGCGGCCCTGTTCGAGCAGATTCTGCGAAAAGCGCGTCCGCTCCGACAGGCGGTAATCCAGCCGCGGGCCGCGCACGAAAGTACCTTTTCCCTGCTCGACCTGAACCAGGCCGCGGTTCTGAAGCTGCGCCATCGCCCGCCGGATGCTGTGACGGCCAACCCCGAAACGCTCCATCAGCTCTGCCTCTCTCGGCAGTTGCATGTCGTCGCCGAAACGACCGGCGGCAATTTCGGCGGCCAGTTCCTCTTCGACATGCTGCCATTGGCCATGCAACATCTTGTTTTGCATCGTGTTCCTTCCTGAGCGGCGGCGCATTCATTCGCTGCCTTCAGTCAATGTCATTCGAATGACAATTATTGGACGCAGCGGGTCTTGGCAACGCCAGCGCGCATCCGACCCCGTGTCACACAAGGGATATCCCCCGCGCTTACGATCGTGGCGGAATCGGCACGGACGGGTTCCCCCTACACATGCCTGTCATCAAGTCGCGTTACGAATTCATCCGAATGAAATTGAAACATTCGGATGAATAAGGCGATTTGATATGAACCAGATAAGCCGACGTCAATTCATGGCAGGCGCGACCGCCTTGGCAGGGGCCGGTCTTGCGCGCGTGGCGCCAGCGTTTTCCGCCGATGCGAGGATCGAGATCTCGAGCACATGGGGCGCCGACAAGCCGTTCCAGAAGGTTGTCGATGCCTTCAACGACAAGAAGCTGGGCGTCACGGTCGTCAACCGCTTCGACGGCGACTATGAGGCCGCCACCGCCAAGGCGGTCGCCAGCATAGCGGCGGGCCGCCCGCCGGCTATGATGATCACCGGCTGGAAGTTCGGCTATTTCGCCAGGCGCACGCTTGGCGCCCGCGACCTGCGCGAGATCAATTCCGCCAAGGCGGATGCGATCGCGGCCAATTTCAATCCCTCGGTCCTGCCGCTGGTGACCATCGATGGCGCCCTGATCGGCCTTCCCTGGGCGATGTCGACCCCGATAACCTTCATCAACAGCGAACTCTGGCAGCAGGCCGGGCTCGATCCGGCCCTGCCGGAAACCCCGGATGCCGACTGGCTTTACAATTCGGCCCGGCAGCTCGACAGCAAGCTGAAAGACAAGCACGCGACCTATCGTTCGGCGCTGGCGCTGTCCAACAACGAGTGGACGAGCCAGTCCTTCATCCAGAATGCCGGCGGCTTCATCGTCGACCCGGACGGAAAACTGGCGCTCAACAGTCCGGAAGCCATCGCCGGCATGGAGCGCTATTGCGCGCCGGCCTATGATGGCCTGTGGCTGCCCGTCAGCGCCAAGGAGCAGGACGCGGCCTTCGAATCCGGCGCGCTGGCGATCTGCACCACCAGCTCGACCCGCGCCACGACGTTCCCGTTCGGCGCCGCAAAGGCCATCACCACGAAGTTCCCCGGCCTGCCCGGCCATGCCCGCAAGATGAACAGCGGCGGCAATTTCCTTGCCGTCTACACGCACAACCAGGAGCAGGCCGACGCCTCGCTCGCCTTCCTCGAATTCTGCGCTTCCAAGGAAGGTCAGGCGATCTGGTCGAGCGTGGGCTATCTCAACACCTCGGTGCACGACATCCCGCTGATCAACGACTTCATGAAGCCCGCCGCCGGCCAGCTCGCCGACGGCCTCACGGCCGAAACCATCTGGCCGGGCAAGCGCGGCCTGGAGGGCCAGACCATCTGGCGCAAATGGGTTTCGCGCATGCTCCTGAAGGAAACTTCCGTCGCCGACGGCATGAAGGGCGCGAACGACGAGCTTGCTGCCCTCATCGCCGCCGGATGAGCGCACTGCAATACCGATCGCTGCACAGGCTGCTGGCTCCCTACCTGTTCGTGGGGCCGGCGGTCCTGGCGGTCGTCGTCTTTCTCTATGGCCCGATCGTCGGCTCGGCCGCCTTGTCGGTCCTCGACTGGAATCTTTTGTCGTCGGACATCCGTTTCGTCGGCACCGCCAATTACGTCGCCATGTTCGCCAGCGCCGATTTCCAGCTGTCGGCATGGAACACGCTGCTTTACTGCGCGATCCTGATCCCGGCGCAGATCATCCTGCCGCTGATCCTGGCGCTGATGATCCATTCCGTGCGCGGGTCGCGCATGGACGCGGTCTATCGCGGCATGCTTTTCCTGCCGACCATCCTCGCCTTTTCGGTCGCCGGCGTCGCCTGGTCGTGGCTGCTCAACCCGGTCAACGGCCTTTTCAACGAGGTCCTCACATCGCTCGGCCTCGCGCGGCTGCGCTGGCACACGGATCCGGACCTGGCGCTGCCATGCGTAGCGCTGATCACGTTCTGGAAGACATTCGGCCTGAACATGCTTTTGTGGCTGGCGGCGCTCGCCAATGTTCCGCACGGCCTGCGGGAGGCCTCCCGGCTCGACGGCGCCAGCCGCTGGCAATATTTCTGGACCATCGAACTGCCGATGATCACGCCCACCGCCTTCTTCATCTCGGTCACCACGCTGTTCCATATCCTTGACGACATCGTCGGCGTCATCGACGTCCTGACGCATGGCGGGCCGGCGGGACGCAGCAGCAGCATCCTCTATTTCCTGTGGCAACAAGGCATGCAGTTCTTCCAGTTCGGACAGGCCAGCGCTGTCGCCATGATCATCATCGTGGTGGTGCTGTCGGTTACCTGGATGCAGTTCCGCATCGGGGAAAAGCGGGTCCATTACGGATGAGCGCGCAATCCCTGCCGGCGCATCTGTCCCTTGAGCGCGCGATCATTCACGTCGTCCTTCTGTGCCTGAGCGTCGCGACGGTGTTTCCGCTCGTCTGGATGGTGACGTCCGCCTTCACGCCGAACGAGCTGATCGCCGCCAAGGCGATCCGGCTCTGGCCGGAGCAGCCGACGCTCTCGAACTTCACCATCGCAGCCAGCCGCCATCCGATCTGGATGTGGCTGTGGAACTCTATCCTGACCTCGACCCTGATCACGCTCGGCAAGCTGGTGCTGGCGCTGCCCGCCGGCTACGCCTTCGGCCGCCTGGAATTTCCCGGACGAAAATTCCTGTTCTGGCTGGTGGTGGCGACGATGTCGTTTCCGACCGTGCTCGCCATCATCCCGACCTACATCGCGGTCGTCAAAGTGCAGGCCTTCGACACCTATGGCGCGATGATCGTCCCCTCCGTTCCCTATATCGGCTTCTACGTCTTCTATTTCCGCCAGGCCTTCCGCTCGCTGCAGGGCTCGATGTTCGAAGCCGCGCGGATGGACGGCGCAGGCCTCTGGCGGCAATTCTGGGAGATCGCGGTGCCGAATGTCATCCCGGCGATCGCGGCGCTTTCGGTGATTTCCTTCATGGGGGCCTGGAACATCTACCTCTGGGGCCAGCTGGTGCTGGAGGACAGTTTCCGAAAGACGCTGACCACGGGCATCGCCGCCTTCGCCGATCTCGACGGCGCCGAGGTGCTGTGGGGTCCGCTGATGGCAACGAGCCTGCTGTCCGTGGCGCCCGTCCTGGCCTTGTTTCTTCTCGCGCAGCGCTTCATCGTCGATGCGCTGGCGCCAGGACTGGACGAAAAGTAGCAGCATATGGGCAAAGTCGTCGTTATCGGCCACGTCAACCACGACCGCGTCTGGTCACTTACGGCGCCGCTCGCGTCGGGCGCGCGCATCACCTATTCCAGCCGAACCGTCAGGCTCGGCGGCGGCGGTTTCCGCACCGGCATCGAGCTCGCCAGGCTCGGCAACGACGTGCGGCTGATCAGCAACCTGGCGGATGACGATCATGGTCGGGCGGCGCTGGCGGCGTTGATGGCGGGCGGCATCGATGTCGGCGGCGTCGGCATGCTGGACGGTGAAACCCGGTTCACCGATATCCTGCTCGAGCCGAATGGCGAGCGCACCATCCTGAACAGCGGCGAGCAGATCAAGCCGCGGTTTTCGGCACAGGGGCCGGTCAGCGGCGACGCCGCCTATCTCAACGCGCTTATGCTCGGCGACGAGGTCGCCGACTCCCTGGAGACGATCCCGCTCGTGGTGTCGCAGTTTCCGCTGCGCAGCGCATCGCCGCGTCCGGCCGACATCGTGATTGGATCGCACGCCGATTTTCCGGGGCAAGACATCCATCGCGTCTGGGACAGGGCCGCGGCGGTCGCCGGGCCGCGCCTGACGACGCTGGTCCTGACCGATGGCGTGCGTCCGATCTTGCTTTATGACGGCGGCAAGCCTCGTCACGTCAGGCCGTTGAAACAGGTTTGCGTGCCGGACACGATCGGCGCCGGCGATTGCTTCGCCGGGATTTTCCTGCACGGCCTGCTGCGCCGGCTGAGCCTCGATGATGCCGCCGAACAGGCAAGCCTGCGCACGGCCGAATGGCTGTGCGAGCGCGCCGGCACCGCCTGACGCTGGTCCCGCGCAGAGCCGGACCTTCAAAAAAATGTCATAAAAATCAAATGGCAATCATCATTCGGATCATCTAGAAGACATTCGAATGTTTGGAGGTGATCATGACCCGCGAAGCGCGAGATCAGGGGATCGCGTCACATGCCTTCGTGCTGGATACGCTGGCGCGCAGCGACGTGGGCGCGTTGAAGCATCTTGCCGAACTGTTGCTGCCTGAGATCGGCTCGATCGAAGTCGTCTCAAGCCGCACCGGACTGGTGATGCTGCCTTTCATCGATACGGTGCTGAACACAGCCTTCCATCTCGGCGAAGTTCTGGTGGCGGAGGCGCATATCCGCCTTGGCGATCACGACGGTCTCGACGGCTATGGCGCCGTGACCGGCCGCGACCTCGAGCAGGCGATGGCCATGGCCATTGTCGATGCGGCACTTGCCGCCGGCATCCAGGCGGCGCGGATCGGGGATTTCCTTTCCGCCCAGGCGGCGCGGCAGGCGGAAGAGGACACCGCCCTGCTGCGCAAGGTCGAAGCCACCCGCGTCAAGATGGAGACCTTCTGATGAGCCTTGCCGCCATGCTTCCGGATCAGGATGAGATCTTCGCCAATGCCGGTTTCGACGCGCTGATGGGGGCGCTTGCCCGCCCCGGCACGATCCACACGCTGCCGACACCCGGCTTCGCCGCGGTGGTCGCCAGCCTGATCGACCGTGAATGCAGCTTCCATACGACACAGGAGCCCTTGACGGAACCGCTGGCGCGGACCGGTGCCAGGCCCGCACCGCTGGGCCAGGCCGACTATGTCTTCGCCGCGCTCGCCGCCCCCCGCGAGATCGAGGCGCTGGAGCGCCTCAAGCGCGGAAACCTGCTCTATCCCGACGATTCCGCCACGCTGATAGCCGCGGGCATTTTCAACGAAGGCGTACGCCTGAGGCTTTCCGGTCCCGGCATCGACGGCGTCGGCGACATTTCTATCGGGGGCGTCGACCGTTGCTTCTGGCCGCTGCGCGAGCGGCTTGTTCGCTATCCGCTCGGCTTCGACCTCTTTCTCGTCGATGGCGACCGGGTCATCGGCGTGCCGCGCTCGACCAGAGTGGAGGTGCTGTGATGGCCTATGTGGCGACACGCGGCGGCGAACATGCCATCGAGCAATCCGAGCGGCTCTACCGCGAGGACCTGGGCACGATCGACGCGGGCCGGGTGACGGCGATCCGCGACAGCATGCCTTATCTGGTCGACCGGGTCATGGGCGAGGCATCGCTCTACGAGCCCGATCTGGCGGCGCTGGCGCTGGCGCAGTCCGGCGGCGATCTCTACGAAGCCGTGCTGCTGCTGCGCGCTTATCGCACGACGCAGCCGCGGCTTGCGGTCGCCGACCCGCTTCATCAAGGCGACCTGTTCACCGTCCGGCGTATCTCGGCCGCCTTCAAGGACATCCCAGGCGGCCAGATCCTCGGGCCGACACTCGACTATTCCCACCGCATGCTGAAGCTCGATGTGCTCGGCGGCGACGCGGCCGTTCCGGAACCAGTCGCGGTCACTGAGACCGCCGCGCCCGCTCGGCAGCCGTCGCTGACCGACTGGCAGAAGGCGCAGGGGCTGATCGCCGATCCGGCGCCCGACGTCACCGCGCCCAACGACATTCCCGATCTCACCCGCGAGCCGCTGCTCTTTCCCGCGAGCCGCGCCCACAAGCTGCAAAGCCTGGCGCGGGCCGACACCGGCGGCATGCTGGCGCTGGGCTACGCGACGATGCGCGGCTATGGCGCGGTGCATCCGACCGTCAATGAATTGCGCCTGGCGCATGCGCCGGTGCGCATGCGCCATCCGCGCGGCACGGTCTTCAGCGCCGGCCGGGTCCGCGTCAGCCAAGCGGAAATAATCTCCAAGAGCGGCGGCCTCGAGCTCGGCTTCTGCGCCACATTCGGCTGGAACGAGGTCAAGACCATCGCCGGCGCCTCGTTGGACCTGGCCTCGCGCCTGCCGAAGCCACATCCCGCCTCGAACGAGGAGTTCGTTCTCTACCATACCGAGCCGGTGGAGAGCTCCGGCTTCTGCATCCACTTCAAGCTGCCGCACTATGTCACCTTCCAGTCGTCGCTCGACGCGCTGCGCGACGCGAAAGCCAAGAAGCAGGCCGGGCAGACGGCGAAAATAAAACAGCCGGCTAAGGAACCCGCCGAATGACCCTCAAGCATCTGGCCAAGCCGTGGGCCGCCTTCTCCTATGGCTTTCTCGACGCCTCCGCCAAGCGCGAGATCCGGCGCCGCACGCTGAAGGCCATCGCCATTCCCGGCTATCAGGTGCCCTATGCCAGCCGCGAGGTGCCGATCGCCCGCGGCTGGGGCACCGGCGGCCTGCAATCGACCTTGACGCTGGTCAAGCCGCAGTCGGTCGTCAAGGTCATCGACCAAGGCGCCGACGACAGCGTCAATGCCTCGAGCATCCGCAAGTTCATCCAGCGGGTCAGCTCCGCCGGCACCACCGAGGACACGCTGGCGGCGACGATCATCCAGTCGCGCCACCGCATTCCAGAGGAGAAGCTGCGGCCCGACCAGATCCTCATCCTGCAGGTGCCCAATCCGGAGCCGCTGCGTTCGGTCAATCCGGACATTTCAGTGGCCCGCGAGATGCATGGCGACGCCGACTACGGGCCGATCTGGCTCAAGCTCTACGAGCAGATCGTCCGCTCCGGCCGGATCATGCAGGGCGCAAGCTATCCAAGTCTGGTCAACGGCCGGCATGTCATGAGCCCGTCGCCGATCCCGCGCTGGGATGTCCGCAAATTGCACATGGCCGCGCATTTGACACTGCTTTCAGCCGGGCGCGAAAAGCGCATCTATGCCGTTCCGCCGCACACGCGCGTCGAACCGCTGGTTTTCGACGACATCGCCTACCGCGTCGAGGAGCATGGCCATCTCAGATGCGACCGCAGCGGCGTTTCCGGCTTCTTCATGAATGAGCTGCCGCAGGACGACGGCACGTCGCGTCATGAACTTTCCGACAGCCATTTCGGCGTCAAGCACATCAGGAAGGAAGAGGGCGCGGCGGTGACCATCGGCGACACCTGGTATCGCGACGGGAGGATGGCCCCATGAGCACGGCATTTGCGGCACCGGGCGCGATCCCCAGGCAACCGCCGCTGCTGATGCGGACGCCGCCGCTGCTCACCATGCGCGGAATTGAAAAGAGATACGGTGCGGTTCGGGCGCTCGGAGGCGTCGATGTCACGGTCTATCCCGGCGAAGTTCTGGGCATCGTCGGCGAATCCGGCTCCGGCAAATCGACCCTGCTGCGGCTGATGAATCTCGAGGACACGCCCGAGAAAGGAGAGTACCGGCTCGCCCTGCCCGATCAGGACGATACCGACCTGTTCGCGCTCGACCGTTTCCAGCGGCGGATGCTGCGGGCGCTGCGTATAGGCATCGTCTACCAGAATCCGCATCTGGGGCTGCTGATGGACCATACCAGCAGCGGCAACATCGCCGAGCGCCTGCTGATCGCCGGGACACGCAACTTCGCCACCCTGCGCGAGAAGGCGCAGGACGCGCTGCAGGCCTCGGAATTCCCGGTCGAGCGTATGGATGCCTTGCCGATGCAGCTGTCGGGCGGCATGCAGCAGCGCGTGCAGCTTGCCAAGGCGATTGCGCTCGAGCCGGCATTGCTCCTGCTCGACGAACCGACGACCAGTCTCGACGTCAGCGTCCAGGCGCTGGTGCTCGATACGCTGAAACGGCTGCAGCGGGATCGCCGCATCACGATGGTGCTGGTCTCCCACGACCTCGGTGTCATCAGGACGTTGGCCGACCGTGTCATGGTGATGCGCGGCGGGCTGGTGGTGGAGCAGGGGCTGACGGACCAGGTCTTCCAGGATCCGCAACACCCCTATACGCAGCAACTCGTCCACGCAAAGCTGTGAGGGCCTGCCGATGAACATCCAATTTTCACCCGACGCGGCGCCCCGGCTGGTGCTGTCGGTCCAGGGCCTCGGCAAGTCCTTCGAGATGCATCATCTCGGCCGCGTCCTGCCGGCCTTTGCCGGTATCGACTTCGACCTCCACGCCGGCCGGTTCATTCTGCTCAAGGGCGAGAACGGGGCCGGCAAGTCGACGCTGCTGCGCACGCTCTACCGGTCCTGCCTGCCGGGACAAGGCCATGCCTTCTTCCACATGACCGACGGCGTCATCGACCTTGCGCAAGCGGCCGATGTCGACATCGCGCTGCTGCGCCGGCGCGAGATCGGCTTCATCACACAGTTCCTGCAGGTGCGTCCGCGCGTCGCCGCCGAGGAGCTGGTTGCCGAGCCGCTGGTGCTGGCAGGCAGCGGCCATGGCGAGGCCCTGACAGAAGCCCGTCGCTGGCTGTCGTCCTTCGGCGTCAAGCAGTCGCTATGGGCCGCCTATCCCTCGACATTTTCAGGCGGCGAGCAGCAGAAGGTCAATCTGGCGCGGGCCCTGATCCTGCCGCCGCGACTGCTGTTCCTCGACGAGCCGACGGCTTCGCTGGACCGTGGCGCCCGCCTGGCGCTGGTCGCCCGCCTGAAGGAGCTGAAGGCGCAGGGCGTCGCCATGATCGGCGTCTTCCACAACCCGGAGGACGTCGCCGGTCTTGTCGATCGGGAATTCCTCCTTGAAACCGCCGTGCCGGAGCCCGGTCAAGAACGACGCAAGCCTGCTTTCGGAGAGCACCATGCTTGAGCTGACGGACAGAACCATGTCGCAACCCCGCCGAGAGGTGTCAGGCCGGCCGCACCATATCTGGCTTAGCGAATTCGAGATCGTCATGCGCGACCGCGTCATTGCCAATGGCGCCGTCCGGATCGAGAACGGCGTGATCGCAGAGATCCGCGACGAGCCCGTCGAGAATGCCGATATCCTCGGCGGCGGGCGTCTGCTGCTGCCCGGTTTCATCGACATGCATGGCGACATGGTGGAAAGGGAGGTGGAGCCACGCACCGGCGTCCATGTGCCGATGGAGATAGGCATCGCCGAGCTCGACAAGCGGCTGGCCTCCTGCGGCATCACCACGGCCTATGCCGCGCTGTCCTTCATCGGCGCCAGCGCGACCGCAGCCTTGCTGCGATCCGAAGAACACACGTCGGCGATCATCGAAACCATGGCCCGGCTGAAGGACGAGCTCCTGGTCGATCACCGCATCCATGCCCGATTCGAGGTGACCTTCACCGAGGCGGTCGGCGTGCTGGAGCGGCTGATCGACGCCGGCAAGCTGCACCTGGTTTCGCTGATGGACCACACGCCCGGGCAAGGGCAGTACCGCGACGTCGAGCTGTATATTGCCCGCCTGGCCAAGGACCGCGGCATGTCCATCGCCGATGTCTCCGAGATCGTTGGCAAGCGCATGATCGATCGAAGCGAGCATACCGGCGTGCTCGACACGTTGCAGAGCCTTTCGGCGTTCGCGCGTGCCCGCGGCATCGTGCTCGCCTCGCATGACGACGATACTTTGCAAAAGGTGGAGTTCGTCCATGGCCTGGGGGCCGTGCTCAGCGAATTTCCGGTTACCCTGGAGGCAGCGCAGGAAGCCCGCAGGCTGGGCATGTATACGGCCATGGGCGCTCCGAACGCGCTGCGCGGCCTCTCTTATTCGGGCAATCTTTCGGCTCGCCAGGCCTATCAGGCCGGCCTGCTCGACATGCTGGCCAGCGACTATCATCCGGCATCGATCCTGCCGGCGCTGCTCGGCCTGGCGGAACTGGGCGAGGGCGGCCTTGTCGCGGCGGTCGCGCTGGCGAGCGCCAATCCGGCAAAGGCGCTGGGGCTTGCGGATCGCGGCGCCATCGAAGCCGGACTGCTCGCCGATCTCGTCGTCGTGGACCGCCAGCCGGTCGCGCGCGTGCGGGCCACGTTCCGCGCCGGCCGCATGATCTACGGCGATGGCACGCTTGTCGCGCGCGGACATTGAAAGAGGACGTAAGGCCGCGAGGGCGCCGGGCCTGAACGCCCACCGGGCGATTATTTGCCGGCTTCCGCCTTGCGGCGATGGCCGCTGACCTGCGCGCCGTCTTCGGGATGCAGGAAGAAGAAACCCGGAATAGGCAGCAGCGGAATCACCGCCGTCAGCAGGAATGCCCAGTGGAACTGGTCCGCCGTCGGCGCATGGATCTGACCGGAGACGAGGCCGAGCACCATGGCGGCGATCGAGACGCCGAGCGAGACGCTGAGCTGCTGCAGGACGCCGCCCAGGCTGGTGGCGCGGCTGAGCTTCTCCGCCGGCAGGTCGGCATAGGACAAAGTGTTGGACGACATGAATTGCGCCGAACGGACAATGCCGAAGAAGAAGACATAAAGGCCGATCAGCCAATGCGGGGTGTCGGCGCTGAGCAGGGCAAAGCCCGCCACCGTCATCGACCCGACAATTGCGCTGCCGCTCAGCACGGCCTTGAAGCCGAAGCGCCGCAAGAAGAATGACAGCAAGGGCCGCATCAGAAGCGCGCCGAAGCTGCTGACGAAGGTCAGCGATCCAGACGTGACCGGGCTCATGCCGAAGCCGACCTGCAGCATCAGCGGCAAAAGGAACGGCGCGCCGTTGAGGCCGATGCGGCACACCCCTCCGGCCAGCGTACCGACCCAGAAGGAGCGGAAGCGGAACAGCGTGAGGTCGACCGCCGGCGCGTCGACGCGGCGCGCATAGCGGCCGAAGGCGACGAGCAGCAGGACTGATGCGGCGAGCACCAGCACGGTCGCCAGCGAGGAAATGACCGGCCTGCCGATATTCTCCAGGCCGAACTGCAGCAGAGCGGCGCCGGCCCCCACCATGAGGAAGCCGGCGAAGTCGAAGGGCTGGGCTTCCTCGTCGTGGAAATCGTCGACGAAGCGCAAGGCGGCGAAGATGCCGATGAGGCCGAACGGCACGTTGACGTAAAAAATCCAGCGCCAGGAGGCATAGGTGGTCAGGAGGCCGCCGAGCAGCGGGCCGATGACGGGACCGATGATCGCCGGCAAGGTCATGTAGGTCATGGCGGTGATCAGCCCGCTGCGCGGGAAAGAGCGCAGCAGGATCAGCCGACCGACCGGCGTCATCATGGCGCCGCCCAGCCCTTGCAGCGCGCGCATGGCCAAAAGCATGCCGACGCTGTCGGCCACGCCGCACAGGACCGAGCCGAGGGTGAAGGTGAAAAGCGCCAGCGCGAAGATCTTGCGGGCGCCAAACCGGTCGGCGAACCAGCCGCTGACCGGAATGAACACCGCTAAAGTCAGGATGTAGGTGGTGATCGCAAGGTTAAGCCGGACGGGCGTGGTGTCGAGGCTTTGCGCGATGGCCGGGATAGCGGTGGTGAGGATGGTGGAATCGAGCTGTTCCATCAGGAAGGCGATGGCGACGATTGCCGGGATGATCAGCTTGAGCCGCGGGTCGCGCTCGGTCGCAAAGAGATGCTGTTCCAATTGTCCGCCAGTTCCGTCGTGCAGGAAGCGATAGCCCGCTGCGAGCCATCCGCGATCGAGCCGGCGTCGATGTCGTGCGGCCCAGCCGGCCCGTACCCCCACCGCACCGGACTGCTTTATGTCCCGACCGATGCGAAGCGATAGCTATTTCGACTGGCACAGAGGTCAACAAATTTTGACCCGGCCTGCGCTGAGGCAGCGGAACGCGGCCCGTGGCCGCCACCTTCGGCTGAAACCCGATCACATATTCGTGTTGGCGTAACCAATCGAAACGCGGCCGCGAACCGGAAGAGGGCGACCATGCCCCTCAACAATGGGAGTTGTTCAGATGCACTCGATCAAGCTCGCACTTATTGCCGGCCTCGCCGGTCTTTGCGCCTCGCAGGCCTTTGCCGAGGACACGATGGGCGCCATGACCATGATGAAGGGCGGGCAAGTCACCGCGATCATGCCGGACGGCCACATGGGCACCATGATGCCGGACGCCAAGATGAGCACCGAGATGATGAAGATGGCGAAGCCCATCAAGCATTGCATGATGATGATCACCGACGCCAAGGGCAAAGCCTACATGATCGATACGTCGACCAAGAAGGCCCAGGCCGAATGTGAAAAAATGGCGATGTAACCTCGCCGACCCTGCGTGCCGACCTCCCCGCCGGCCGGTGTGCCGGCGGGTTATCCGCCATCAGTTCCAGCCGCGATCCTCAAGCACCGTTCCTCGACCTTGCCGGCATAGCGCCGGCCCTGCCCTCGCGGGTTGATCGCCCCGGCGAGTGTGCTAGGGCGGATGATCATCAAGAGGACGTCATGGCCGGCATATCGCGAAAATACCGCATGTTGCGGCGCTCACACGCCATGTGGGTGTCGCGCCGCGTCTGGCAGCCCCGTCTCGTCTTCTGGGCCGGCGCCATCTCGATCGGCCTTATCAGCGTCCTGTTCGCCCTGCTCGCCGACCGCGCGCAGGCCCTGTTCCATGTCATGACGGGCAATGAGGGCGGCTGGCGCTTCTATCTGCCGCTTGCGGTGACGCCGCTCGGTTTCGTCCTCTGCGCCTGGCTTGCGCATTCCTTCTTCCCGGGATCGCAAGGCAGCGGCATTCCGCAGGCGATCGCGGCGCGGCATCTGCGCGACGAGGATGACCGCAGCCGCATGCTGTCCCTCAGGCTGGTGGCGGGCAAGATCGCGCTCACCATCGTCGGCCTCGCCTGCGGCGCCTCGATCGGCCGCGAGGGCCCGACGGTGCAGGTCGGCGCGTCGCTGATGCTGCAGGCCGCGCGCTGGGGCGGGATGGCGCAGGCGCGCGGCCTGATCCTGGCCGGCTCCGCCGCCGGCATCGCCGCCGCCTTCAACACGCCGCTCGCCGGCATCGTCTTCGCCATCGAGGAAATGGGCCGCGCCTATGAGGCGCGCACCAACGGGCTGGTGCTGACGGCGGTGATCCTGGCCGGCCTCGCCTCGCTGGGGCTGCTCGGCAACTACACCTATTTCGGCATCGCCAAGGACACGGTCGCCTTCGCCACCGACTGGCCGCTCGTGCTCGCCTGCGGCATCATCGGCGGCGGTGTCGGCGCGCTGTTCTCGCTCTTGGCGCTGAAAATCATGCGTCGCATCCGGCGCTGGAACGCGCTGCAGCCGCTGCCGCGCGCGCTGGTCGTGGCTGCCATCTGCGGGCTCGCCGTGGCGGTGATCGGCGTCGCGTCCGGCGGGCTGACATTCGGCACCGGCTATGTGCAGGCGCGCGGCGCGATCGAAGGCACGCCGCTGCCGGCTGTCTTCTTCGTCGAGAAATTCGCCGCCGGCCTCTTGTCGATGGTGTCGGGCATTCCGGGCGGCCTTTTCGCGCCGTCGCTGGCGGTGGGCGCGGGGCTGGGCAGCACGCTCGGCCTGGTCTTCGGCACGGCCACCGGCACGGCGGCGCTGCTCGGCATGGCCGGCTATTTCGCCGGCGTCGTGCAGGCGCCGATGACGGCTTTCGTCATCATCCTCGAGATGACCGGCAACCACGACAATGTGATCGCGCTGATGTGCGCCGCGATGCTGGGCTACGGCACGGCGAGGCTCATCTCCAACGAGCCGCTCTACCATGCGCTGTCGCGCGTCTTCATCGCCGAGGCGATCCGGCGGCGCAGGGCGGAAGTGGAGCCCGCGCGGGGCTGATCTTACCGTTCTTCCGCTTTTACTTGCGGGAGGCGGACCTCGCTGTTGCGCCAGAGGGTCAGATCTCCCTGGCTTTCGATGTCGCCTCGCGCATCGAGAGCTTCCAGTCGCTCGGCGATGTCGTCCCAGGAAACCTGCTCGCCCGCCTTGCGAAGCGCGTCTTCGGTCTTCGCGAGGACCATGGCAGTCTTCTGCCATCGGTCCATCACCATTTGCATGATGATGCCGTCGATGTTGCTGTCCGCCGCCAAGAGGGTCTCAGCCTATTTGCACTTGGCGATCGAGGCCAGCGCGGCCGAGATGCCCTTCAGCGAGAAGACATAGGAGGTCGGGTTGCCGCGGCCGGACTTCGCCTGCACCTTCATGTCGGAGCCGGTCTTCATGGCGGCGATCAGCACGGGTTCCTCGGCGGCGTTCTCGACCCAGGCCGACTTGCCGCGGGTGAACATCGAGAAGGTCTTCTTGTCGATGGTGACGGTGGCCTTCGAGCCTTCCTGGAAATTGTAGCCGGCGATGAACTGCGGCTCGTAGGAAACCTGCTGCCCGGGCCGCTGGCTGACGAAGAAGAACATGTCGCCATGGTCGAGCGACGGAGGCTGCTTGTCGGTGGGCACGGTCAGCACGTAGCAGACCTTGCCGGCGGCCGACTGATAGCTGTAGGTGCCCCAGGCATTGTGCTGGCCGATCTTGGTCGCCTGCTGCGCCAGAACCGGCACTGCCGAGGCCACCAGGACCAGGCTGGAAACTATAGCAATCAATCCGCGCATCGTTCTTCCCGTATTCCAAATGGTGCGGAGGCGGGCCGCGTGGCGTCCTGCCGTCGCTTCATTTTGATTTAATCAGGGTTACCAAACGGTGAATTGTCCTCGAAGAAAAGGAACTCACCCCAGGAAACCGCCACCATCCGCGCCGCCGCCTGTGGTTGTCAGCGCGTGTCCCGGGGCGGAGTTGGAGGCCACGAAAACGGCAAGAGTTTGTCTTTTCGCACCTGCTGATTTGCGGGCGTGAGGCGAGCGGCCGTCAGCTCCTGTCGGCCAGCGCGTCCTTGGCGGCCTGCCTGTGGGCCGGCGTGATATGGGCACTGACGGCGGTGATCGCCGCGGTCAGCACGGCAAGGTCGTCGGTGTAGCCGAGGCCGACGACGAAATCGGGAATGAAATCGAACGGCAGGACGAAATAGCCGAGCGCGCCGAGCAGGGTTGCTTTGGCGCGCAGCGGCGTGTCCTTGTCCATGGCGCAGTAATAGGCGGCAACTACTTCGTCCATAAACGGAATCTGCCGCGCCGCCTTCTTGGCGGTGCGCCAGAATTTCTCGCGGACCTCGCCTTCGCCGGCGAGCTTGTCGCCGAAGCCGAAGAAATCGAAACCGGGTTGTTGCGTCATCGAGTCACTCCTTGGCGGCCGCGCGCATGCTTGCACCGGCCCGCCGCGGGAAAATGTGGTGAAAGCGGGGGGTTGCTGCAAGGGTTTGGGGGTGCGCCAGTGTGAAAATCGAACTTGGCAACGCTGGCATTGTGTAAGGCGAGTTGGCAATCGCAACGTTGGAGATTGGCCGGAACGTCCCTCCATCCTGTGTGTTACGCCGAAACGCCGCCACCGTGCAGAATTCTGGACCCTCGCATTCTACGGCAACGGTCACGGCATGGATTCCAGGGTCTACGCTCCGCTTCGCGTCGCTCCGCCCTGGAATGACGAAGGCGCGGACGGTCGTCGCGATAAGACCTTAATTCCCCGAGCTCTGCGCGTCGTCATAGGCCTTCTTGATATCGTCCGGCCAGTCCTTCAGCGCCGGCCAGGCCTGCGGCTCGCCATTGTCGCCGCGGCGGGCGAAATAAAGCTTCTGCTTGGCCGGGTCGACGGCCATGAAGCCGTCATTGCCGCCGCAGTCATGCGGCACGCAGCCGGTGGCGTAGAAGGCGCCGGACGCCGTCTTCTCGGTGCCGCCGCCGACCAGCAGGCTGGTCGCCATGTCGGGCATGTCGTCGCCCAGCAGCGCCTGTCCAGCCTTGTAGACGGCCTCGTTGTGGAAGGCGTCGATGATGTTGTCGTATTTCGACGGGTCGATATCCTTCCAGTCGGTGCCGGGCTCTGGCGTGTAGGTCAGGTTGCCGGAGGTCGTCAGCCCTTCCGTGGGCGACCATTGCAGCGCCGGCTTGGAATCGCCCGGCAGCAGATAGGGCACGAAATAGATGGCGTCGTCGGAGACAGCGGCCGGCGGCGCGCCGCATTCGTCCTGCTCGACCGTGGTGGTCTGGATCTCACCGTCTTTCGGCTTCCAGACGATGACCTTGGCCGGCCCGCACTGGTTGCCGCCGTCGCCGACGTCGACCAGCGCCACGTTGACGTCGCCGATCTTGACGATCTTGTCGAAGAAGACGTCGTAATTGCTGGCAAGCTGCTTGCCGTCATAGGACAGCACCTTCTCGCCGTCCTGCTCCGGCTGCGTGATGGTGAGCTGCCCGCCCTCGAACGGGATCGGCGCCTGCTTGTCGTCGTCCGGCGCGGCCTGGTCGCTGCCCGATCCCTGGTCGGACGCGCCTTGATCAGCGGCCGGCTGGTCGGACGCGGCGGGCGCCGGCTGCGTCGCCGGCGCGGTGGTCTGCGCGTTCGCGCCGATCGTGGCGAGAAGGATTGCCACCGAGGCGCCGGCGGCCAGAAGCGAGCGTGTCATGACTGTCCCTCCATTCAGTCGCGAGCCCAGCCGGTACGAGGCAGGCCTACCGATTTGAAGCCGTGTCGCTCAGAGACTGTTTCGAAATTCGCTCCGGCGAGTCATATGGTGGTGGTTTCGAGAACCGCAGCGGAGCGGACATTCAGGTCCGTGAGCACCGGAAGCACAGAAACCGCCATCAGATGGCCGCCGGAGTAGAATTTCCAAACAGTCTCTTAGGCCCAGGGGCGCAGCTCGGCATTCTTCTTCTCGAAGGTCGCGATGGCGCCGGCCTTCTCCATGGTCAGCCCGATATCGTCGAGGCCGTTCAGGAGGCAGTGGCGCTTGAAATCGTCGAGGTCGAAGGTAACGACACCGCCATCCGGACCACGGATCTCCTTGGCTTCCAGGTCGATCGACAGCGTCGCATTGGAGCCGCGCGAGGCGTCGTCCATCAGCTTGTCGAGGTCTTCCGGGCTGACCGTGATCGGCAGGATGCCGTTCTTGAAGCAGTTGTTGTAGAAGATGTCGGCGAACGAGGTCGAGATCACGCAGCGAATGCCGAAATCGAGCAGCGCCCAAGGCGCATGCTCGCGGCTCGAGCCGCAGCCGAAATTGTCGCCGGCGACCAGGATCTGCGCCTTGCGGTAGGCCGGCTTGTTGAGCACGAAATCCGGATTCTCCGAACCGTCCTCATTATAGCGCATCTCGGCGAAAAGGCCGGTGCCAAGCCCGGTGCGCTTGATCGTCTTGAGATAATCCTTCGGGATGATCATGTCGGTGTCGACATTGACGATCGGCATGGGCGCCGCGACGCCGGTGAGCTTGGTGAATTTATCCATGGTGCCCGTCTTCTTCTGGCTTGCGGGTGAATTTTGCCGGACGGTTTACACAAAGCCGGCGGCAAATGAAAGGCAACTGTTCGTGCACCGCCCTTGGGCCAATGGCGGGCAGGGTGCGCGGAGCCAAACTGGAACGCTCTAAAAACGGCTTCGAAATCCTGGCCGGCTGGTGCAGTCTGCGGCCATGGCCGATCCGTCCAAAATCCTCTATGCCAGCGAACCCGCCCTCGATGTCGCCGAATTTCGCCGCGTGCTGGTGGAATCCGGCCTCGGCAAGGTAAGGCCCGTCGACGAAGCCGCCCGGCTGCAAACCATGCTCGACAACGCCAATCTGGTGCTGACCGCGCGGCTCGACCGGTCGGACAGGCAACTGGTCGGCGTGGCGCGCGGCATGAGCGACTTCTCTTGGGTCTGCTACATTTCCGACCTCGCCGTCTCGAAGGCGGCGCAAGGGCTGGGCGTCGGCAAGGGCCTGATGGACGAGGCGCGGCAGCAGCTCGGCCCTTCGGTCGCCATCAGCCTGATCTCGATGCCCGACGCTGTCGGCTTCTACCAGCGCATCGGCATGACGCGCATGACCGACGCCTTCTGGTTCTCCCGCAAGCGCTGACGTCATTCACCGGCATGTGATTGCCCCGGTTCTGCCGTCCCGCTTGACATGCAACCAAATGGTTGCATATTAAGGCCATGAGCATGGATGCCGTCTTTCGCGCTTTGGCCGACCCGACCCGCCGGCAATTGCTGGACAGCCTCCATGCCCGGAACGGGCAGACGCTGAACGCGCTCTGCGAGCACATGGACATGACGCGCCAGGCGGTGACCAAGCACCTGGCGATCCTGGAGGAGGCCAACCTCGTCACCACCATGCGCCGGGGCCGCGAGAAGGAGCACTACCTCAACCCCGTTCCGATCAACGAGATCGCCGAGCGCTGGATCGGCAAGTTCGAGCGGGGGCGGCTTGCTGCCCTCAGCGACCTGAAGCAACGCCTGGAAAGGGAAGAGCCGTGAGCGAGAACAGCTTTGTCTATGTCACCTATATCCGCACAACGCCTGAGAAGCTCTGGGAAGCGCTGACGGATCCGGAATTCAACCGGCAGTTCTTCCTCTGCTCCTATCAGGAGAGCGACTGGAAGGTCGGCTCGAGCTGGAAGCTCGTCTTCCCTGACGGACGCGTCGCCGACTCCGGCGAGATCCTCGAGATCGACCCGCCACGCCGCCTGGTGATCAAATGGCGCAACGAATGGCTGCCCGAGGTGAAGGAAGACGGCTACACGCGCTGCACCTTCACCATCGAGCAGGACGGTGAATTGATGAAGCTCGCCGTCCTCCACGAGGCCGACGGCCCGCACAGGCTGATCCCGAACGTCTCCAAGGGCTGGCCGCTGGTGCTGGCGAGCCTCAAGAGCCTGCTCGAGACCGGCAAGGGCTTCGAGCGCCCGCCGTCAAAGGGTTGAAGTATCGTTTCGAAGGCGGAACGAACCAAGGAGGTTGCGATGATGCTCGGGCAATCCTGGCCGCAGGCCATGGCGAATGCCGAGACGGTGATGGCCGCGGCCGACCTTCCCGCCTCGCCGGACGAGGTCATGGCGGCGCTGGTCACAACTGAGGTCGAGCGCTGGTGGGGTTCGACCGACACCTACCGCATGACCGGCTGGACCGCCGACCTCCGCGCCGGCGGCCGCTGGAACACCGTCGTGGAAACGGCTGATGGTCAACATCTGCCCGCCAGCGGCGAATTCCTCGAAATCGAGACGCCGCGCCGGATCGTGCAGACAAGACGCTACGACTGGAACCACCCAACGCTGGGGCGTCATGAAACGACGGTCGCTTATCTGCTTGAGCCGATCGGCGATGGCACGCGGCTCACCATCTGCCATGGTGGATTCGCGGGATTTGCGGAAGCCGCGCCCGAACATGCCGACGATTGGGCACGTGTGCTTGGTTGGTTGCAACGGTATTTCGACCGGGATAGCCGGGTTAAAGCATGTCTCCCGAAAGTGGGAACCGGTTTCGGGATAAAGACATGCGTAAAATCAAAAACCTAAAGCGCATGGAGCGAATCTGAAAGATCGCGACGCGCTTTAGGCTCAGCTAGGGACCAGGCGATCCTGGGTCCCGCCCAGGTAGGTTTTCCAGATGTGGTCCGACAGCTGGCGACGATAGTCCGGATTTGTCGCGAGCGAGCGGTAGGAGGCGCCGCCCACGTGGAAAAGGGCTTCGTCGAGCAGCTCATAGTTGGCGACTTTCCCCTCGACATTCACCGCGATGGAATTTGACCGGGCCATCTCGAATTCCCTGGTGGGACGCTTCGAATACAGGACCGGCCAGTTGCCGCCGCCAGTATCCATTCCGATGTCGAGCCGATTTCTGAAATCGAGCTTCGTGTGCTCCACGGCAGCGAAATCGTAGAAGCAGAGGCCGGCCCAGTAATACCAGCCGGGTTCGTCTGCGGCTGCCTTGTACAGGTAGCTGGACTCGGCGTGCAGCGGCAGCCCGTAACCGATCTTGCCCCCGACGCGTTGCGCGATATCGATCGGGCTGACCGGGAAACAATCGTGATCGATGAACCCGAACATGTCGGGTTTGAGGTGCTTGACGATGTTATGGAAGACCCAGGTCTGGGAGATGCCGTGCGATCTGGAGGGATTCGTCTCGAAGTTCCTGGGCAGCCGGAAATACGCGACCCCGCGCCGCGCGCAGATCGCTTCGATCGAAGCCCGCGCATCCTGCTTCGGTGAATTGTCGATCACCACAAGCCGGGTCCCGGTTGGGAACACCTGCCAGGCCTTGGTGAGCACGTCGATGATCCAGGGGGTGTTGAATGCGATGGTGAAGCAGTAGTTCCGCCCCGCCTTCCCGCTCAGATCCTTCTCGCTCAAATCCTTCCCGCCCAGGTCCCTGGCGAACGCACGGCCTTTTGACGCGGCGGCGCCCAGAAACTGGCGGTACAGAATCTCGTGACGGAGCCTCAACAGGAGTTGGACTCCCCTTGTGCGCCGAAAAACTTCGACAGCCTTTCCAGACACTGTTTGCCCCACGCGCCCAACGCGGACCTACAGTAGCATGACACAGCCGGCAGGAGGCAACGGTATTTATCAGCAGGACTGAATATAGTCGGCCCACCGCAGGTTCCGCAAAAGTGTCCCGCGGTTTTGCGATCAGAACCTGCGAAAACCAACAGAGCTAAGGCAGATATTCGTGGGGTGCCCCACGAATATCTGCCTTAGCCCGGGCTTTCCGCTCAAATCACGTTCAGTTCCCTGAACGCCCTTCCTTGCGCCACCCGTTCATAGCCGAACGCCCTGCAATCGATCGTCCGATACCCGCCATGCACGATGAGCTCGGCGAGCGACTTGCCGACCGCCGGCGCCTGTTGCAGGCCGTGGCCGGAAAAGCCGTTGGCGAAGAGGAAGTTCGTAACCTCCGGATGCGGTCCGATCACCCCGTTCTGGTCGAGCGTGTTGTAGTCGTAATGACCGACCCAGGCGCGCGTCGGCTTGATCGCCTCGAAGGCCGGGATGCGGGTGGCCAAGGTCGGCCAGATCACCTCTTCGAACAGCGGCCAGTTGACATCGAAATCCTTGGGATCGGGCGCGACATCGCCTTCCTCCGGCTCGGCGCCGCCGGTGAGGTAGACCGAGCCTTCGGGCCGCACATAGATGCCGGACGGATCGACCAGCAGCGGCATGTCGGCATATTTCTCGCGCGCCTCGAAGACGAAGACATTGCGCTTGCGCGGCTCGACCGGCAGATCGAGCCCGGCAAAACCCGCGACCTTGCCGGCATTCGGCCCGGCGGCGTTGACGACAATGCCGGCTTCCAGCACCTCGCCATTGTCCAGGCTGACGCCGGTGACGCGATTGCCGTCGCGCGAAATACCGGTGGCGGAAGCCGTGATGAAATCGATCTTCTTGTCGCGCAGCGCCTTGCGGAACAGCGTCAGCAGCGCATGCGCGTCGAACCAGCCCTCGCCGCTGCGGCCGAAGGCGCCGGCGGCGATGTCTTCGACCGACAGCCATGGGAAGCGGCGCGCCAATTGCCCGGCCTCCTCGAGCAGGATGTCGGCCCCCTCGGCGACCTGTGTCTCGTGATTGGCCTTGAGGATCGGCAACCCGGCCTCGCCGGCAAGGATCAGATAGCCACCCTCGCGAAAGCCGATATCGGCATCGGCGCCGAACGTTTCCTTCAGCCGCCGGAACAGCTTCAGCGTGAACTGCGACAGGCGGATGTTTTCAGGGATCGAGAATTGCTGGCGGATCGAGGCCAGCGACAAGGTCGTCGCCGCGTGGGAAAACTGCGGATCGCGCTCGATCAGCGCGATCGAGCCGGTAAAGCCCTCCTCGCGCAGGTAATAGGCGACCGAGGACCCGACGATGGCCCCGCCGATGATGACGATGTCGTAGCGCATTTTTTCTCCAAATCCGGCGGGTCGCGCGCTCACGCAACCGGCAAGTCGATCTCGAAGCGCGTGCCGCGTTCGGAGTCAACCAGCCTGATCATGCCATCATGCGCTTTCAGGAGGGCCAGCACGATGCCGAGCCCCATGCCGGTGCCGCCGGATTCGCGCCGCGTGGTGAAGAACGGCTCGAAGATCCTGGCGCGGTTGGCGGCCGAGATGCCGTCGCCATCGTCGCCGATCTGGACCGACGCGCGCTCGCTATCGGCTGACGCGTGGATCGCCACCTGCCGGGCGCCATGCCGTGCCGAATTGTCGATGAGGTTGGCGAGCACGATGCCGAGATTCTCCGCCGAGATGCCGAGCCTGATATCGCCGCCGCCTTCAAGCCGCGCTTCCAGCCTTGTGTCGATCGGCAACGACGCCAGTGCCGCATGAAGCGTCGTGCTCTCGCCGCTCGGCTCCAGGTTTTCGGCGCGCGCCAGATCGAGCAGCCGGCGCACCAGGAGATTGAGCCGCCCGGCATCGGTGACGATGTTGTTGGAGAAGCGCTTGCGCTCGGCCTCGTCCATCGCGCCTCCCGAATCCCTGAGCAGCTCCGCCGCGCCCTGGATCGCCGTCAGCGGCGATTTCAATTCATGCGAGACATGGGTGGCGAAGGTCTGGATGCTGTCGGAGCGCGCCTGCAGCTTGGTCGCCATGTCGAGGAAGGCCGTCGACAACGCCGCCATCTCGCGCGTGCCGTGATGGGCGAGCGGCCTGATCGCCTCGCGATCGCCGGCGGCGATGCGCTTCGTCCGCTCGATCAGCGCATAGATCGGCCGGCTGACGGTGCGGATGAACACCAGCGCGATCAGAAGCGTGCCGCCGACGATCGTGATCGCCGCCAACGTCACCTTGCCGCGCTCGCCATAGAGGTGCTTGACGATGTTGTTCGGCGTCCGCGACAGATAGACGACGCCAGCGACCCGGCCGTCGAGCTCGACCGGCATGGCCACGAAGACGCGCACCCTGGTGCCGCGGCTGACCGAATAGAGAGGCGGCGCGGGCTGGTCGGGTATCCGCAAGCGCAGTTCGCTGGCATAGAGGCCTGAAAGCGCGGTCCGCACCTCCTCGACATCGCCAAGCGATCGGCCGACCTCGTCGCCGCCGGCAATCACCACGCCGTGCGGATCGAGCAGGCGGAAGCCGGCAAGCGTCGTTTTCTGCGTCTCATCGAGAATGCCGTCGAGCCGGACGCCGATGGCCGCGAAGGCCGGGTCGGGGCTGGCGGGAAGCGCCGCCGGGCGCATCGGCATGACATCGTCGGAGGCAAGGTCGAGCCGCGGCTCGACCGGATCATAGGGATAGTTGTTGTCCTTGGCAGGATCGGCCGAGATCGGCTCACCCAGTCTGTCCTGGGGAATGCCGGCGGCGCGCACTTCCTGGGCGTAGATGGCCGCGACCACCGCGCCCTGCGCGATCAGCTCGCCCTCGGTCTGGCGGATCAGCTGGTTCTCATAGAGCCGAAAGAAGAACAGCCCGACCAGCGGCAGCGCCATGACGACGATCAGGATGGCGATGACGACGGTGGCGAGCCGCGGCCGCCACCTTTCCTTGCTCAACCACCGCATCGGCCGAGCCGGAAGCCGACGCCATGCACCGTCGCGATCACGTCGAGGCAGCCGACCGCCGCCAGCTTGGCCCGCACGTTGCGGATGTGGCTGTCGACCGTGCGTTCCGAGACATGGATGTTGGACGCATAGGCATTGGCCATCACCGCGTCGCGGCCAAGCACGTGCTGCGGGCGGGCGAGGAAGCCTTTCAGGATCGCGAATTCGATCGCCGTCAAGGTGAGCGGCCTGCCGTCGAAGCTCGCTTCATGGCTTGCCGGGACGAGCATGAGCTTGCCATGCGCGAATTGACGGTCGTCCGCTTCTTCTTCGACCGACGCGGGCCGCGCGCGCCGCAGGATGACGTTGACGCGGGCGACGAGCTCGCGCGGGCTGAACGGCTTGGTCACATAATCGTCGCCGCCCATCTCCAGCCCGAGGATGCGGTCGATCTCTTCATCCCGCGCGGACAAAAACAGCACCGGCACGTCGGATTTTTGCCTGAGTCTGCGGCAGACCTCCAGCCCGTCCATCTCCGGCATGCCGATATCGAGCACGATGAGGTCGGGCGCGCGGCGCTCGACCGCCTGCAGCGCCGCGGCGCCGTTGGCGACGGCGGCCGTCTTCATGCCGGCCTTTTCCAGCGCGAAGCAGATGATCTCGCGGATATGCGGGTCGTCGTCGGCGACGAGTATGTTGTGCGGCATCGATCAATAGCCCGGCGGATAAGCTTGGGTGACGGCAGGATTAGAGCAATTCCAAGGAAAAGTGCGAAATTGTTTTCGGTCCGGAGCTGCATCGGGACAAGGTGGTGAAGCGACAAAGGGCTTGGGCATTTGCGCATGCCTGTGCGAAGCCCATGGCAGGGTCGGCAAAGAGCGTCATCGCCGGACTCTCCTCGGCGCGTGTCCGCCCCCACCGTCTGGCGCGACCTCGGGGCGAAAAGCAGGATGCGCGCCTGATGGCATGGCCTTTGCGGCTCGACGAGCCACCAGCCGTCATTGCGGAGCCGGCGCGGCAGGGACCAGCGGTATATGTGAGGGGTTCGCATGGCGGCCTTCTCGCCAACGGGCGCGGTAAGGGCGCGGCGGATTGGAGGAGGTTTTCCGCAAGGATTTGCAGTTTTCGTGCAGGGGCAATCTCCCCTTGAGACATGATAATCGCACAGGGCGCTCCCCCTCTCCGTCTCGGCTTCGCCGAGCCACCTCTCCCCCGCCTTTGGCGGGGGCGAGGAACCTAACCTTGCAAAGGCCGCGCCCTTGACGGTTGGCGTTTCCTCGCCCCCATGAAATGGGGGAGAGGTGGCTCGGCGCGCAGCGCCGAGACGGAGAGGGGGTCAGCGCTGCCTTATGCGATTGTGATGCCCTCTTTGAGGACGATTCCTTCGCGCCTTGCCTCATCCCGCTTCACCCGGCATAGATCGGCCATGGCTCAAGAACCCTACAGCCCGCGCCGCTCGGTGCTTTACATCCCGGCCTCGAACGACAAGGCGCTCGCCAAGATCGGCTCGCTTGCCTGCGACGCCGTCATCATCGATCTCGAGGACGCCGTCCTGCCCGCTGACAAAAAGGCCGCGCGCGACAAGATTGCCGGCATCCTGGCTACGCGCCCCGAGCGGCGCTGCGAGATGGTGGTGCGCATCAATCCTTTGGCCAGCGAATGGGGCGCCGACGATCTTCTGGCAGTGGCCAAGGCCGAGCCCGACGGCATTCTCCTGCCCAAGATCGGCACGCCGCGCGACATCCTCGAAGCCGGCGACCTGCTCGACGACAATTTCGCGCCGGACAGCGTGAAACTATGGGCGATGGTCGAGACGCCCAGGGCGCTGCTCAACATCGGCGCCATTGCCGAGCTTGGTCGCGATCCTGCGTCGCGCCTGGCTTGTTTCGTGGCCGGAACGAACGACCTGGTGAAGGCGACCGGCATCCTGGCGACGCCCGACCGGCGCTATCTGATGCCCTGGCTGATGCAGCTGGTGCTCGCGACGCGGGCCGGCGGCCTCGACGTGATCGACGGTGTCGCCAATGATTTTCGCGACCTTAACGGCTTTGCCCGCGAATGCGGGGAAGCAGCAGCCATGGGTTTCGACGGCAAGTCGCTGATCCATCCTGCCCAGATCGAGCCGGCGAACCGCGCCTTCTCGCCGTCGGCGGAAGCGCTCGCCAGGGCCCACGCGATCAGGGATGCGTTCGCGCGGCCCGAAAATGCCGGCAAGGGCGTGATTGCGCTGGACGGCAAGATGGTCGAGCGGCTGCATCTGGCGGAAGCCGAGAAACTTCTGGCGAAGGCCGCGTTCATCGGCGCATGATGCGCCGGGCGGGTTTTTCAGGCCCGGCTTTCCGCCAACAGATTAGGCACGACAGGTTAGGCACGACAGGATCGATCCATGAAACTCTACCGCTTCCTCACCGGCCCGGACGACGCCACCTTCTGCCACAAGGTGACGGCGGCGCTGAACAAGGGCTGGCACCTGTTCGGCTCGCCGACCTATGCCTATGACAAGAAGACCAAGTCGATGCGCTGCGGCCAGGCCGTGGTGAAGGATGTCGAGGGCCAGGACTACACGCCGGACACCAAGCTGAGCGATTGGTAGCTAGCCAATCTCCCCCCAAGAGGGGGAGATGCCCGGCAGGGCAGAGGGGGGCGCGAAGGAACGAGGCGTCCGCCGCTGTGCTACGTGCGCTTTTACCCGGCGCCACTTGAGTCACCGGAAGCGCAGAAAGCGCCGCCAGATGGCCGCCGGAGTAGAATTTCCAAACAGTCTCTTAGCCCGGCGCCACTTGCTCGGCGGCTTCCTCGATCCGCTCCATGTCGTCGTCCGACAGGCCGAAATGGTGGCCGATTTCGTGGATCAGCACATGGGTGACGATATCGCCCAGCGTCTCCTCGTTCTCGGCCCAGTAGTCGAGGATGGCGCGGCGGTAGAGCGTGATGCGGTTCGGACCCTCGCCGGTCTGCGGGTTCCAGCGCTCGGCGATGCCGCGTCCCTCGAACAGGCCAAGCAGGTCGAAGGGGGTCTCCAGCGACAGGTCGTCCATGATCTCGTCGGTCGGGAACTCGGCGATCTGGATGATGATCTCGCCGGTGAGCTGGCGGAACTCGTCCGGCAGATGGGCATAGCTCTCCAGCGCCAGAAGCTCCATCTCGTCCATCGATGGCGAGAGCTGGTCGTGCCAGGTGCGTGTCTTATAGATACGGGCCATGAAATGTCCTTTGATCCCGGCATATAGGCTTTCGCGCCGATAGAGGCAAATGAGCCAGCTGGCGGACTTCCCCGAGGGTAAAGAGTGAAGGAATAAATTCCTTGTGACTCCGCTTGACTCTTCCGAAGCCCTCTGGAATCTATAAGAACATAACAGGAACAATTGCTGCCGGAAGTGAACGTCATGGCGATGAGCGCCGTGGCGCGGGACACTGTTTTTGCCCTGCGCCGCCAGATCGCGAAGATCGAAGGAACGCTGCCCGAGCGCCTTGAAGCGCCGGCGCCCGGCGCACCTATCAATGCCAGCGGATCGGACATGACACTTGTCCGGCGTGGCCTCGCCGTGGCCTCGGCGGACGCCTTCCTGCATACCGGCATCGATCGCCTCGACACCGCCCTTGGCGGCGGCCTGCCCAAGGCGGCGCTCAGCGAAATCCACGGCCTGGAGACCCGCGATGCCGGCGGCGTCGCCGGCTTTGCGCTCTCGCTCGTAAGCCTGATCCTCAAGGAGAAGCAGGGCCTGCCGGTCCTGTGGGTCGGCACGGCGGAAATTTTCCACGAGGCCGGCCTTCCCTATGCAAGGGGTCTTCACGCCCTGTTCGGCATCGAGCCGGAGCAATTGCTGTTTTCCGAAGCGCCGAAGCTGCTCGATGCGCTGTGGATCGCCGAGGAGGCCGCCCGCATGACCGCCTTCGCCGCCGTCATCCTCGAGATCCGCGGCAGCCCGCGGCTTCTCGACCTCACCGCCACGCGCCGGCTCCATGCTCGCGCCCGGAACGCCGGCCGTCCGCTGCTTTTGCTGCGTCAGGCCGGCGCGGCCGACCCCACCGCAGCACCGGTGCGCCTCATCGTTTCGGCAGCACCGGCGGCCAGCCGCGAAACCGTCGCCGGACCGCTCGCCGGCTCGATCGGCCGCCCCGCCTTCAAAGTCGATATCGGCAAGAGCCGCACGGCCCTGCCCGGACAATTCACACTGGAGTGGAACCCGAATGA
The DNA here is from genome assembly GCF_033977325.1 of Mesorhizobium vachelliae. Lineage (NCBI taxonomy): Bacteria > Pseudomonadati > Pseudomonadota > Alphaproteobacteria > Hyphomicrobiales > Phyllobacteriaceae > Mesorhizobium > Mesorhizobium vachelliae. Next base: position 193,718 of record NZ_JAVIIR010000003.1, on the reverse strand, counting down.
GCACGCTTTTGCAGAAAGAACAGAGAATTCTGTCGCTGTGGTTCCCGCATCTCAGCGCGGAGCGGATCCTGCGCCAGCGTCTGGGGCGGTCCTGGCGTTCCCGGCCCTCGCATCACCTGCCGCTGGTCATCAGCCATCGCGACAACAACACCCAGCGCATCGCAGCCCTCGACGAGCGGGCTGAGGCGCTGAAGCTGAGGCGCGGCATGGGCATTGCCGATGCCCGCGCCATGCACCCTTCGATCGATGTGGTGGAGGCCGACCCGGAGGCCGACCGCCGCCTGCTCGAAGGCCTTGCCGACTGGTGCGACCGCTACACGCCGCTGGTGGCGATCGACGCCGAGGATGGGCTGTTCCTCGACGTCACCGGCTGCACGCATCTCTTCGGCGGCGAGCGCGCCATGCAGGACGAGATCCTCACCCGCTTCTTCCAGCAGGGCTTCGATGTCCGCGCCGGTCTCGCTTCCACGCCGGGCGCCGCCTGGGCGGCGGCGCGCTTCCATGGCGACCGCATCGTGGCCGGCGGCGAGGAGGAGGCGCTTCTGGCGCCGCTGCCCTTGTCGGCGCTGCGCATCGAGCCGGAGACCCGTACCGGCCTGGAAAGCGTCGGCCTGCGCACCGCCGGCGCGGTGATGGCCGCACCGCGTGCGCCACTCGCCCGCCGTTTCGGCGCCACCTTGCTTTTGCGTCTCGACCAGGCGCTCGGCCGCCTCGACGAAGCCGTGTCGCCACGCCTCCCCGTCGCGCCGCTCTCGGTCGAGCGCCACCTTGCCGAGCCGGTCATGCTCACCGACGACATCGAGCGGCTGGTGAGCCGGCTGGCCATCGCCTTGAAGACCGACCTCGAACGCCGCGGCGAGGGCGCGCGGACGCTGGCGCTGCTTCTCTTCCGCGTCGACGGCGCCGTCAGCCGCATCGCCGTCGGCACCTCGCGTCCGATGCGCGAGCCGCGGCTGATCCAAAGGCTGTTCCATGAGCGGCTGACCGCGATGGAGCAGAGCATCGACGCCGGCTTCGGCTTCGACCTCGTGCGGCTGTCCGTGCTGTCGGTCGCCGCTTTCGACATGGTTCAGACAGATCTTACCGGCGAGGCTGCCGACGATGATGCCGACATAGCCCTGTTCGCCGACCGCGTCCGCGCCCGCCTCGGCGAGGCAGCCGTGCTGAAGCCGGTTGTCGTCGAAAGCCATCTGCCGGAACGCGCCGTCAAGACGGTGCCCTTCGCCGAAGCGCCGCAAAGACGCGCCGCGGCGACCGGCCGGGCGGTGGCGCCCCGAACAGCACCGCCGATGACCATCTATCCGCCGGAGCGGCCGGTGCGCCTGTTCCGCTCGCCCGAGCCGATCGAGGTGCCGGCGACCGAGATCCCGGAAGGACCGCCGATGAATTTCCGCTGGCGCCGCGCGCTTTACCGCGTCGCCCGCGCCGAGGGGCCGGAACGCATCGCCGCCGAATGGTGGCGGCAATTGCCCGGCGAGGAAGAGGCGCCGACCCGCGACTATTACCGCATCGAGGACAGCGAGGGACGCCGCTACTGGCTCTACCGCCAGGGTCTTTACAGCAGCGCGCCGCAGGCCGCGCCGCCGCGCTGGTTCATGCATGGGGTGTTCGCATGAACGCACTGACCGTCATCCCCTATGCCGAGTTCGGCATAAGCTCGAATTTCTCCTTCCTGCGCGGCGCCTCCAAGCCGGAGGAGCTGGTGGTGACGGCGAAGTTCTACGGCTTTGCCTCGATCGGCCTTGCCGACAGGAACACCGTGGCCGGCGTCGTGCGCGCCTGGCAACAGGCCAAGGTGGAGAAGATGGCCTATCACCCGGGCTGCCGCCTGGTGTTCGGCGACGGCACGCCCGACATCCTCGCCTACCCCCGCGACCGCCAGGGCTGGGGGCATCTCTGCCGCATGCTGACCCAGGCCAATCTGCGCGACGAGAACGAGAAGGGCGCGACGCTGCTCGACTTGAGCGATCTGCTCGAATGGGGCGATCGGATGTCGTTGGCGATCCTGCCCGATCTGTCAGCCCGTGTGGAAGACAATCTGGAGATCATTAGCCGGCTCAGTGGTCGCTTTGGCGCGGCGCTCCGGCTGGCCGTGGCGCCGGATTATGGCGGCAATGACCGCTTCCGCATCGAGCAGGCGGCGGCGATGGCCGATCATGCGCGCCTCCCGCTGATGGCGACCAACGACGTGCTCTACCACGCCGCCGAGCGCCGACCGCTGCAGGATGTGCTGACCGCGATCCGCCTCAACACGCCGGTTTCCGAAGTCGGGCTGGAATTGGCGGCGAATGCCGAGCGCCATCTGAAACCGCCTTTGGAGATGGCGCGCCTGTTCCGCCGCCACCCTGAAGCGCTGGCCGAGACGCTGCGTTTCGCCGACGAGCTCACCTTCTCGCTCAGCGACCTCGAATACAATTATCCGGATGAGCCGACCGAATCCGGGCTCGAGCCGCAGGCCGAGCTCGAGCGTTTGGCGCGCGAAGGCGCGGCGGTCCGTTACCCGGCTGGCGTTCCCGCTCATGTTGTGCAGCGAATCGAGGAAGAACTCGCCCTGATCGAGCGCCTGAATTACGCGCGCTATTTCCTGACCGTCCACGACATCGTGAAATTCGCTCGCAGCAAGGACATCCTTTGCCAGGGGCGCGGCTCCGCCGCCAATTCGGTCATCTGCTTCTGCATCGGCATCACCGAAGTCGGCCCCGACCGGATCGATGCGCTGTTCGAGCGCTTCATCTCCGAGGAGCGCAATGAGCCGCCCGATATCGACGTCGATTTCGAGCATGAAAGGCGCGACGAGGTCATCGCCTATATCTACGAGAAATACAGCGCCAAGCGCACCGCCTTGGCCGCCGCCGTCATCAGCTATCGCGGCCGCTCCGCCCTGCGCGAGGTGGCCAAGGCCATGGGCCTGTCGGAAGATGTCCGCAGCGCGCTGTCCAGCACCATCTGGGGCTGGTCGACCTCCGAGCTCGGCGAAAGGGAAGCCAATGCCGGCGGCCTCGACCGCACCGATCCGCTGTCCAGGCAGGTGCTGGAACGCGCCAACGAGATCATGGGCTTTCCCCGGCACCTTTCCCAGCATGTCGGCGGCTTCGTCATCACCCGCGACCGGCTCGACGAGGTCGTGCCCATCGTCAAGACGGCGATGGAGGAGCGCAAGATGGTCGAGTGGGACAAGGACGATCTCGACGCGGTGAAGATCCTCAAGGTCGACGTGCTGGCGCTTGGCATGCTGACCTGCCTGAAGCGCGCCCTGACCCTGCTCACCGATCATTATCCGGAAGCGCGGGATCGGTTTGGACGACCCTACGTGCTCGCCACCCTCCCGGAAGAGGACAGGCGCGTTTACGCCATGATCAAGCGGGCCGACACGCTCGGCGTCTTCCAGATCGAGTCGCGCGCGCAGATGTCGATGCTGCCGCGGCTCAGGCCCGAGAATTTCTACGACCTCGTCATCGAGGTGGCGATCGTGCGTCCCGGCCCGATCCAGGGCGACATGGTGCATCCCTATCTCCGCCGCCGGCAGAAGAAGGAGGAGGTGAATTACCCCAGCCCGGAGCTGGAGAAGATCCTCGGCAAGACGCTGGGCGTGCCGCTGTTCCAGGAACAGGCGATGAAGATCGCCATCGTCGCCGGCGGCTTCCGGCCGGGCGAGGCCGACGAGCTGCGCCGCGCCATGGCGACCTTCAAGCGCACCGGCACGATCGGCAATTACCGCCAGCGCATGATCGACGGCATGGTCGGCAATGGCTACGAGAAGGAGTTCGCCGAGCGTTGCTTCAAGCAGATCGAAGGCTTTGGCGAATATGGCTTTCCCGAAAGCCACGCCGCCTCCTTCGCGCTCTTGGTCTACGCCTCCTGCTGGTTCAAGACCTTCTTTCCCGACGTGTTCTGCGCCGCGATCCTCAACGCCCAGCCGATGGGTTTCTACCAGCCGGCCCAGCTCGTGCGCGACGCGCGCGACCATGGCGTGGAGGTGCGCGAGGTCGACATCAACCATTCCGTCTGGGACTGCACGCTGGAAGAATCCGCCTTCGATCCGTCACGCATCCTCGAGCGCCATGCCTCGATGCGCGGCGTGATCCGGACGGGGCATGCGGTGCGGCTCGGCTTCCGCCAGATCAAGGGCCTGTCCGAAGAGCGCATGGATTTAGTCGCCGCACAGCGCGGTTCCGGCTATTCGAGCGTGCGAGATGTCTGGCTGCGCTCCGGCCTCGATGTCGGCGAGATCGAAAGACTGGCTGAGGCCGACGCCTTCCGCTCGATCGGCCTCGACCGCCGCGCAGCGCTCTGGGAGGTGCGGGCGCTCGACGGCAAGAGTGCTGCCGAGAAACTGCCGCTGTTCGACCAGCCTTCGCTCGGCCTGCGCGAGCTGGAGCCGGAAACGAAACTGCCGAAGATGCCGCTCGGCGAGCATGTCGTCCACGACTACCGTTCGCTCGGCCTGTCGCTGAAGGAGCATCCCGTCGCCTTCCTGCGCGAAAGGCTGGATCGCGCCGGCATCACCCCCAATGCCAGCCTGCCGTCAGTGCGCGACGGCCGCCGCGTCTCCGTCGCCGGCCTCGTTCTGGTGCGCCAGCGTCCCGGCAAGGGCAATGCCATCTTCCTCACGCTGGAGGACGAAAAATCGATCGCCAACGTCATCATCTGGCCGCGCGTCTTCGACCGCTTCCGCTCGGTGGTCATGGGCGCCCGCTTCATCCGCGTCACCGGCAAGCTGCAGCATGAATCGGACGTCATCCACATCGTCGCCGACCGGATCGAGGATTTGACCTCCTGGCTGAGCGTGCTGCTGGAGTCCGCCAATCGACCGGTCATCGAGCATGATCCCGTTGAACGGCCGGTTGGATCGGAGCCCGCCGCAAGCCGTGGCCTGCCGGTCCGGCAGGACGTCGAGGCCCTGTCGGGTGCCGCACAACAGGTCATGCCGAAAGGGCGCAATTTTCAGTAGCACGACTCGAGGAAGCATAGGTCCGACTGGGTGTGTGCCGTGACGATGCGCAACTTTGATGTCGGCGGGACAGCGCCAACCTATGTCGCGCTGCACCTATGAGCGCAAGCGCGCTTACGAAGGCCCGCCGAGCCGCGGCGGCGGTGGCGCCAGCATGTCCTCGGCCGAGATCGTACGCGCCTCCGAGGGCAGCATGATCGGGATGCCGTCGCGCACCGGATAGGCGAGCTTTGCCACGCGCGAGACCAGCTCGCTGCGCTCGGGGTCCCAGGTCAGCGGCCCCTTGGTCAGCGGGCAGGCCAGCAATTCCAGCAGCTTCGGATCGACTTCGGCCTTTCGAGCGTCACGTCCGTCCGCCATCGCACTTATCCCTTGTCCACTGCACGGCTTAAGTGTGTTGAGATTCAGGTCAGGCCGAGTCGAGAGCGGTGGCTTCCGAGAACCGGAGCGTACTTAACGTACGTGGGCACCGGCCTACGCCGACCGTAGCCCTAATCTAGCTGTCGCGCCACCCACGAGTGCTTCGGCCGGCGAAGGCCGGAAGCGCAGGAAGCCGCCCTTCGCAGGCCGGACTCACCTGAATATCAATACACTTATTGAAGGCTGGACCCAAACTCATCATCCTCGCGCGCCAGCGTCATCTCGGTGATGGCGATCAGCGTCTCGGCGCGTGTCTTCAGGTCCGGCGCTTCCAGCAGCGCCTGTTTCTCGGCCGGTCCGTAAGGCGCCATCATCGACAGCGCGTTGACCAGCATGCCGTTTTCGGCGCGGCTGACGCTTTCCCAGTCGGCCTCGAGGTCGTTGGCCTGCAGATAGGCGCGAAACGCCTTGAGCAGCGCCGGCCGGTCGACCTCGGCGCCGGCCGGGTCTTCCTCGAGATCGGCGAGAAACGGCATGATCTTGCACTGCCGGAACGGCGCCTTTGCCGCGAGTTCCTGCACGATGCGGAACCGGCACACGCCCTGCAGCGAGATCAAATAGCGGCCGTCGCCCGTCTCGGCGAGTGAGATGATGCGCCCGGCGCAACCGACACTGCACAGCTCCGGCTCGCCGTCATCGCGCAAGGCGCCGTCGAGGCTCGGCTGGATCATGCCGATCAGCCGCGAGCCGGCCATCGCCTGGTCGATCATCTGTAGGTAGCGCGGCTCGAAGATGTTGAGCGGCATGCGGCCGCCGGGCAGGAGCAGCGCCCCGGCAAGCGGAAACACCGGGATTGCCGACGGCAGATCCTTGGCCAGCCGGTAGAGTGCGTTACCGACGCGCACCGCAACCCTCCCAATAAAACGCCGGCAAGCGCATCACCCTGCAGTCTCCTCTCGCACCGGCAACTCGACTTCGATCGGCGGCGAACCGCCAGCCTGCCCTTATCTGGCGCTGACAATCCTTCGCTCAACCCTGCCGGCGGCGACAGCCGGCAAAAAATTCCGGACAATTCCAGGAACCGGTGGTTTCCGTCCGGAATTGCGCAAAGCAAACCTAGGCAATTCCGGGAAAAGTGTGAAACGGTTTTCTGTCCGGAATTGCGTCGGAACAAATACCAAGGCGGTTCGGCGAATCTGTGAGACGCCGAAACCGCGCCAGGGTGTGTTGAGATTGAGATCAGGCCGAGCCGAAAATGGTGGCGTTCGAGAACCGGAGCGGAGCGGACATTCGGGTCCGTGAGCACCGGCCTACGCCGGCCGTAGCCTTAACTGCACGGCAATTCTTCAGTGCTTCGGCCGGCGAAGGCCGGAAGCGCAGAAAACCATCATTTGCAGGCCGGCATCACCTGAATATCAACACACGCCTACGAGAACAGCAGCGACGAGAGCTTGCGGCGTGCCGCAAGCGTCGCCTCGTCGGTCATTCCCCAGGCCTCGAACAGCTTCAACAGCTGCGCCCTGGCCCCGTCCTCGTTCCAGGTCCGGTCGGCCTTGACGATCGCCAGCAGGTTGTCGGCGGCCGCGTTGCGCTCGCCGCGCGCATTCTGGATCATCGCCAGGTCGAAGCGCGCCTGATGGTCGGCCGGGTTGGCAGCGAGCCGGCGTTCGAACTCGGCCGGGTTGCCGAGCGCGGCCGCTTCCGCCGCCAGCGTCATCTTGGCGCGCAGCGCAGCGAGCGCCGGCGCGTCCTTCTTGTCCTCGGGCGCCCGGGCCAGAACGGCTTCGGCGCCTTCCGCGTCACCGGCATCGAACAGGATCTCGCCAAGCCCCGCGATCGCCTCGAGCGTCTCCGGCGCCTGCTCGAGGATCGCGTCATAGATGTCGGCCGCGGTCTGCACGTCGCCGGCCGTGCGCGCCTCGGCCGCCGCGGCAAGCGCGTCGGCGATCTGCGGCGCACCGCCGCCCTTGCCGCCGACCTTTTGGATGAACTGATCGATCTGGCTCTCAGGAATCGCGCCCATGAAGCCGTCGACAGGCTGGCCGTCCTTGAAGGCGATGACCGCGGGGATCGACTGGATGCCGAGCTGGCCAGCGATCGAAGGATGATCGTCGATGTTCATCTTGACCAGCTTGACCTTGCCGCCAGCGGCCTGCACCGCCTTTTCGAGCTGCGGCGTCAGCTGCTTGCAGGGCCCGCACCACGGCGCCCAGAAGTCGACCAGCACCGGCTGGCGGCGCGATTCCTGGATGACGTCGGCGGCGAAGGCGGCTGTTGTCGTGTCCTTGATCAGGTCGGCCGCCGCCGGCGCGTCGCCCAGCGAAACCTTGGGGCGGTCGCCGCCGCCATATTGCACCGTCTGGGCGTACTGGCCGCCATTGCCGCCAAACGCGCCGCTATACGGATTGTTGTCGCTCATCGTGTCGCCCTTTCGGTCGCGCTCTCAGGCGTCGGCGCCCGGCGCGTCATTGTCGGATTTAAAAACCGCCTTCCATGTGGCGATCAGCCCCTGAGTTTCAAGATAAGGGGGCTTTCAAGGTAATCTGAGTTTCAAGGTCATGAGACTTTCAGGATAACAGGATCGTGGCCGGTTGCCTTGACGAATCTGATCAGGTCGCCGGCGGCGATCGAGGTCGTCGCCTCATTGGTCAGCGGGTGGCCGTTGATGATGTCGTGGCCCATCAACGCCTCGTCGAGAACAACCTTCACCCTCCCTTCCGTGTCGTTGATCAGCCCGAAGACGGTGACCGCGCCGGGGATGACGCCGAGCAGCTCCATCAACATCTCCGGCTTGCCGAACGACACCCGGCTGGCGGCGCCGATCAGGTGGTGGATCTGCTTCAGGTCGACCACGGCGTCCTCGCCGACGGTGACGAGGAAATAATTGTCCTTCTTGTCCTTGAGGAACAGGTTCTTGGTGTGGCCACCGGGAATGTCGCCGCGCAGGCCTTGCGAATCGGCGACCGTGAACAGCGGCGGGTGCCTGACCGTCGAGACGGAAATGCCGAGATCGGCAAGAAATGCGTTGAGCTCGGCTTCGGTCTTCGGCATCGGTCCTCGCGCGATCGAACAGGGGTCATGCCGTTTACGGCCAACGGTGCCATCGGGGCAAGGCCGCCGGAGCAATTCCCGCAAAGGCGGATGCGGCCTTGCGCGCGGATTCGCGACCGCTCCGGTTTCGCGCCGCTTCGATGCTTTCGAGGCGAACGTCGCCACGGGAAGAAATTCGCTCCAAAAAGACCGTCATTTCCCTGTTGCAATCGCCGCGCTCTTCGGCCATATAGGCGCGGCTTGCGGCCCGAGGCCGCGCGAGCGGGTGTAGCTCAGGGGTAGAGCACAACCTTGCCAAGGTTGGGGTCGGGCGTTCGAATCGCCTCACCCGCTCCAGTTTCCTCACCGAGGATCAAGCAAACGAAAAGCCGCGGACCTCCGCGGCTTTTTCGCTTTTCGGCTCAGGCCCCACAGAGTCCCAGAGCAGCGCCTGACCGTCGCCTCGAGCTGTTTTGCGCCTTCGGCCACGACTCTCCCGAGAAGGGATCAAGCACAAGGGCCGCGCGATCTTTCCCTGGTATGTAGCGTTCGCCATCCGAAAAATATCCGTCGCCCGTCAGACTTGGGTCGCATACCGAGGGGACTGTAGAGCCTCTTTTACCGTGCGCCCGACAACTATATGCTGCGTGAAAGCGCTGGAATTAATCCGGCCGGGCAGTCTCGCGGGAGCGCATTCCCGCGGTCGTTACGTTGGGGCATAGCTGGAGCAATTCCAGGAAAAGCGTGAGCGGTTAAACCGGCGCTTCGCGGTAACCTTCCGTTCGGAATTGCGTCAGAAAAAGCTGGAACAAAACGGCCATGAGGTTCACAGCCTTACAGGATCCGTGCGGCCAATGGATGGTTTTTGATCTGCGATCCGGTTACCCGGCGCAGATACCGGACATGATGCTGCTCGGCCTCACGCGCGAGGAAGCGGAAGAGCTCGCCGGTCAGGCGAATGAGCTCCTCTCGACGCCGCGGCCGGCCACGCTTTCTCGATATTTCAGCCTTTTATCGATATTTTACTGGCCGCCGCCAGAACAATCGGACTCCATTCCAACCTCCATGCATGGCATGGAAGCGGGCAGCGGTTCCAGCACATGGTCAAAGCCAAGACTTAGGGTGGTCCAGCGGTCTCCGTGAAACGGTGAAACGCTCTGCCAGCGGTGCATGCGCCATCCAGCGCTCGATCACATCGGATAACGTTTGCGTTCCACCTCCATTTGAACGCCTGGAGTGGTCTCTATATGTCGTTTTAGGGCCGAGAACCGCCGGCGGTGAATGGCCTGCACCGCGACACGACGCGACCGGACGGCCCGTTTCGGAAAAAGCGGCTTTACCGCTTCCTCCATCACGAGGAGATGTCATCATGCGTTCTTTCATCCCAAAGATCATCGCGGCCGCCTCGATCTTCGCGGCCATACCGCTTTCGAGCGCCTATGCCGTGCACCGCCACCATAGGGCTCAGGTCGACACCATGACCACGGCGTCGGTGCCGGCGGACCCGGAAGCGAGAGCCGCGACGGAGCAGTTGCTTGGTGTGAAACAAGGTATCCTTACGGCCAGGCAGACCGGCAAGATCACGCAGGATCAGGCCCGCGACCTGATGCGGCAGGCGGATGCCATCCGGCCCACCGGAGGCCGTTCGGCGATCGGGCAGATCAACGAGCTGGACCAGCGGCTTCAGAATGCCACCGGCCAGGGGACCTACATAGGCAGCGGTGGGGACGGCGGCTACTATCCGAACGGCTGACGAGCATGCGTTCCTGGTAAAGCGGCGCCGGTGTGGTCGAGCCTTCTCTGGCCTCCACACCGGTGCTGCCATTGCCATCAGAGCAAGATCCCAAACCGAAGGTCAGCGAACGCAAAAAGTGGGAACCGGTTTTCGGAAAAGATCATGCTTCAACAACGAGTTAGAGCAGAATGACGATTCAACGAAACGTCATCCTGCTCCAGGTCGCAGCGGCTATAAGGCCGGCACCTGTCACATTGAGCTACGCTCCTAGGCGGTCTTCGCTATCTCCGCCATGCGCGACCGGTCGCCTGATGCCCGGCGCCTAATGGTTGTGGGACTGCTGGAACCCGGCCACGTCATATTGCGACACGCTCTTCGGGTTCTTCGAACTCTGCGGCTGGTTGCCCGCGTAATGCGTTCCCGCGTTGCCGTCCGGGTTGAAGGCCGAACCCGGAGCGGAGGCGGCGTGGCCCGGCGTGACACTCCCTGTCTGGGGCGTGCCGATGGTTTGGCTCGGCTGGCCTGTCGTGCCGGTTGCTGTGTGAACGTTGGTGGCCAAGGCCATGCTGGTGGAGGCTATGAACAAGCTGGCTGCTATCGGTGTGAGGAGATGTTTCATGGTGTTCTCCTAAAAGCATTGGATTTCAGGAGGGCGCTCGGGTCTTTGGAGCACCCGGCGAGTCGGACATCATGGGCCGCTAACGCTTTCGGACTGTCATTCGTCCCGAGTCTCACGCAACCGTGATGGGCAAGCGGGGCCTGCCGGCAAGCCTGGACCGATCGCGCGGCTACGCCAGCCGCGCCCGCGTCGTCCGCGGCGTCGCCAGCAGCAGGCTCGTCTCGCTGCCCGTTATGCCGGGGATCAGCCGGATGCGGCGCAGCACCGCGTCGAAATCCGTCAGCGTGGCGGTACCGAGCTCGACCACAAGGTCCCAGCGGCCATTGGTGGTGTGGATGGTAGAAACCTCGGCGAGGCCGCCGAGCGCCTTGACGACGCGGTCGGCGGCGTGGCCCTCGATCTCGATCATCATGACGCCGCGAATCTTCTGGTCGACCGCGTCGGCACGCAGCACCACCGTGTAGCCGATGATCTCGCCGGATTTTTCCAGCCGCTCCATGCGCGCCCTGACCGTGGCGCGCGAGACGCCGAGATCGACGGCAAGATCGGAGACGCTGCGCCGCGCATCATGCCTGAGCAGCGTGACCAGCCTTTCGTCGAGCGCATCCATGATTGCTCACCTTGGTGATGTCGGATGAGCAAAATGATAAATCATCCTTCTCGAAATGCCAATTTCGCCTGTTCAAACCGCCAGCGACTGATGATCCAATCCGGCCAATCAATCGCGAGGACCAAAGAATCATGCGCTGCAGGATCGTCGGCGCGCCGGTGCAGGACGGCGCGGGCAGGATGGGATGCGAGATGGGGCCGAGCGCGCTGCGCACGGCGGGCCTCGTCTCGGTGCTGGCCGGACTCGGTCATGAGGTCGAGGACTGGGGCACGGTCGAGAAGGCCGCGGCGCGCCCGGTGGTGCACGGCAACCTGGCGCTGAAGGCACTGCCGGAGATTTCCGCCTGGACGGCGGCGATCGCCGAGACCGCCTACGCCGCTTCCAGGGATGCCATGCCGATCTTCCTCGGGGGCGACCATTCGATCTCCGCCGGCACGGTGTCCGGCGTGGCGCGCCGCGCGGCCGAGCGCGGCCGGCCGCTCTTCGTGCTGTGGCTCGACGCGCATCCCGATTTCCACACGCTCGACACCACCACCAGCGGCAATCTGCACGGCGTGCCGCTGGCCTATGCCAGCGGGCAGACCGGCTTCAAAGGCTATTTCCCGGATCTGCCGCAAGCGGTCGACCCGGCCCGCATCTGCGCGATCGGCCTGCGCAGCGTCGATCCCGCCGAGCGCCGCGCGCTCACTGAAGCCGGCGTCACCGTGCACGACATGCGCGCCATCGACGAGCACGGCATCGCGCCCTTGCTGCGCGCCTTCCTGGCCCGTGTCGAGGAGGAGAACGGCTTGCTGCATGTCAGCCTCGACGTCGATTTCCTCGACCCCTCGATCGCGCCGGCCGTCGGCACCACCGTGCCCGGCGGCGCCACTTTTCGCGAAGCGCATCTGGTGATGGAGATGCTGTCCGACTCGGGCCTCGTCTCCAGCCTCGACCTGGTCGAATTGAACCCGTTCCTCGACGAGCGCGGCCGCACCGCCACTTTGATGGTCGACCTCACCGCCAGCCTGATGGGCCGCCGCATCATGGACCGCCCGACCCGCAGCCACTCCGGAAGCCTCTGATCATGACCCAGCCCTCGCGCCTTGCCATCGTCCCCTTCGTCAGCGTCGACCGTATGATGAAGCTGGTGCTCGCCATCGGCGTCGAGCGCTTCCTGACCGAGCTCGCCGGCTACATCGAGGAGGATTTCCGACGCTGGGAGCTGTTCGACAAGACGCCGCGCATCGCCTCGCACAGCCATGACGGCGTCATCGAGCTGATGCCGACCAGCGACGGCAAGATGTATGGCTTCAAATATGTCAACGGCCACCCGAAGAACATGCGCGAGGGCCGCCAGACGGTCACCGCCTTCGGCGTGCTCGCCGATGTCGGCTCCGGCTATCCGATGCTGCTGACCGAGATGACGATCCTGACGGCGCTGCGCACGGCGGCCACTTCCGCCGTCGCCGCCAAATATCTCGCCCCCAAAGGCTCGCACGCCATGGCGATCATCGGCAATGGCGCCCAGTCCGAGTTCCAGGCCATCGCCTTCAAGGCGCTCCTCGGCATAGACCGGCTGCGGCTCTACGACATCGACCGTTCGGCCTCCGAGAAATGCGCGCGCAACCTCGCCGGCAAAGGTTTTGACATCACCATCTGCGCGACCGGGCAGGATGCCGTGGAAGGCGTCGACATCATCACCACGGTGACGGCCGACAAGCAATACGCCACCATCCTCACCGACAACATGGTCGGCTCCGGCGTCCACATCAACGCCGTCGGTGGCGACTGCCCGGGCAAGACCGAGCTCCACCGCGACATCCTTTTGCGCTCCGACATCTTCGTCGAGTTCCCGCCGCAGACGCGCATTGAAGGCGAGATCCAGCAGCTCGACGCCGATCACCCGGTGACCGAGCTGTGGCAGGTCATGACCGGGAAGGCCGAGGGCCGCAAGTCGGCCAAGCAGATCACGCTGTTCGATTCCGTCGGCTTCGCCACGGAGGATTTTTCCGCGCTGCGCTATGTCCGCGACCAGCTCCAGGCCACCGGCCTCTATGAGGAGCTCGACCTGCTCGCCGACCCCGACGAGCCGCGCGACCTGTTCGGCATGCTGGAGCGGGCGGCCATTCAGCCGGCGGCGTGAGGGGATGAGCGCGTAATCTCCCCCCTTGAGGGGGAGATGGCCGGCAGGCCAGAGGGGGTCGGTCCGACTGGGCTCGGCTTGCTTCTGCAGATGGAGGTTGGCGCTTCACGCGCAGCGACCCCCTCTGTCGCCTTCGGCGACATCTCCCCCTCAAGGGGGGAGATAACGCGCCACTACCGCCGCGCCGCGCAGCTTTCCCTTTCCACCAGCACCGGCGCCAGCACCTCGCGGCGCGACGGCGCTGCCGGCTCGCCCAGCCTCTCCAGCAACAGGCTCACCGCCCGCGTGCCGATCTGTTCGACCGGCTGCGCGATCGTCGTCAGCGGCGGCCAGGTGGTGACGGCATAGGGGATGTCGTCGAAGCCGACCATCGAGATATCGTCGGGAACCCGCAAGCCGCGCGACCGCAGCGCGGTGACCGCGCCCATCGCCATCAGATCGTTGCAGGCGAACACCGCCGTGATCTCAGGCGCCTGTGCCATGAGCTGGTCCATCGCCAGGCGGCCGCCGGCGAAATGATAGTCGGAATCGACGATCGAGGAGGCCGGCAGCTCGAGACCTGCTTCGCCAAGCGCCCGCACGAAACCTCGCAGGCGGGCGGGGCTGGAGCTGGAATCGCGCGGACCGCCGATGACGCCGATCATCTTATGCCCGAGCCCGGCCAGATACCGACCGGCGAGGTAGCCGCCATGGACGTGGTCGACCAGCACCGAATCGACATTGACCGACTGGATCTCGCGGTCGAGCAGCACCGCCGGCACGCTGGGCAGGAGGCGGGCGAAGACCCGCGCATGGTCGGACGAGCCGGCGAAGATCAGCCCGTCGATCTGCTTGGCCATCAGCACCGAGAGATAGCGCTCCTCCTTCTCGGCATTGCCGTCGGAGTTGCACAGGATCACCGTGTAGCCGGAGACGAAGCCGGCATCCTCGATCTGCCGCGCGACGCTGGCGAAGAACGGGTTGGAATTGTCGGGGAGCAGGAGGCCGATGGTCTTGGTCTCGCCGCGCCGCAGACTCCGCGCCACCGAGTTCGGGCTGTAACGCAGCGCCGCGATCGCGGCGCGCACGCGCTCGGCCGTTTCCGGCTCGACATGGCGCGTATGGTTCATCACATGCGAGACCGTTGCGACGGACACCCCCGCATGGCGCGCGACATCGGCAATTGTCGTCATGGCCCTTGGTCCCTGGCCCTCACATTTTCCTATGCAATTCCGGACGGAAAACCGCTGCGCGCTTTTCCTGGAACCGCTTCAGCGAATCTTCCGCAACAGCCTCTCCCGGTACGCGTCTAGGATGACCGCGAGCACGATGACAAGGCCGATCACAATGGGTTTGAAATTGTCGCCGACGCCGAGCAGCTGCAATCCGGTGGAGAGCACCTGCAGGATGCAGGCGCCGACCAGCGTGCCGATGATCGAGCCCTTGCCGCCGCTGAGGCTGGTGCCGCCGATGATGACGGCGGCGATCGCGTTGAGCTCGTAGCCGACGCCGGCGATCGGACTGCCGATGTTGAGGCGCAAGAGATAGACCATGGCCGCGATGCCGGCCGTGAGCCCGCTGATGGTGAAGGCGGCGACCTTGTAGAAGTCCGGATTGTGGCCTGACAGCCGCACCGCCTCGTCATTGGTGCCGACGGCGAAGATCATGCGGCCGAAGACGGTGAAGCGCAGCACGAACCAGCCGGCCGCGATCACCAGCACCGCGACCAGGAAGATCGACGGCAGGAAGCCGCCGATGATGAGGTTGCCGAAATCCACAAAACTCTGCGGCAGGCCGGTGATGGTGGAATTGTCGCTGACGACGCGGGCGGCGCCCGCCGCCATGTTGAGCATGCCGAGCGTGACGATGAAGGAAGGGATCTTCCAGCGCGTCGAGATCCAGCCGTTGAGGAAGCCGCACACCGCGCCCGTCGCCATGCAGGCCAGGAGCGCCAGCGTGATTGCCGCGGCCGGCGACAGGTCTTCGTCGATCATGACGGTGGCGCCGACCACGGTGCACAGCGCCAGCACCGAGCCGACCGAAAGGTCGATGCCGCCGGTCAGGATGACGAAGGTCATGCCGGCCGCCAGCACCGTGTTGATGGCGATCTGCACGAAGATCTTCAGCGCGTTGTCGGGAGTGGCGAAATAGGGCGCCGTGGCCGAGAAGAACAAGGTGATCAGCACCAGCGCCAGCAGCACGCCGGCGTCGCGGATCAGGAAGCGCAGGAATTTCGCCCGGCCGGGGGAAACAGGCGCCGACACCAGCGGTTCGGACGTCTCGGTCATGGTCGCACATACTCCTGATAGGCGAGCGACAGGATGCGCTCCTGGTCGAATTCGGCGCGCGGCACCTCGCCGACGACCCTGTTCCTGGAAAAGACGATGATGCGGTGGCACATGCCCATCAGCTCGGGCAGGTCGGACGAGACCATGATGATGCCCTTCTGCTGCGCCGCCAGCATCCACAGCAGCTGGTAGATCTCGCGCCGCGCGCCGATATCGACGCCGCGCGTCGGCTCGTCGAGGATCAGCGTCGAGGTGCCGCGGAACAGCCACTTAGCCAGCACCACCTTCTGCTGGTTGCCGCCGGAAAGGTTGCGCACTGCCTGCTCGATCGAGCTTGCCTTGACGCGCAGTTGGCCGACGAGATCGTTGGCCGCCGCGGCCTCGGCCCGGCGGTTGAGCAGGCCGTTGCGCGAGACTTTGCTCAGATCGGTGATGGTGATGTTCTTGTCGACGGCCAGGTCGAGCAGCAGGCCCTGACCTTTGCGGTCCTCGGTAAGCAGGCTCAAGCCATGCCGCACCGCGTCCTTGGGGGCGGCGATCGCCACCGGCTTGCCGTCGATCTCGATCACGCCGTCAAGCTTGGGATCGGCGCCGAACAGCACCCGCATCGCTTCGGTGCGGCCGCTGCCGACCAGGCCCGCGACGCCGAGGATCTCGCCGTGACGCACGTCGAAGGAAATGGCGGGCGTCGCGGCGTTGCGCTTCAGATTGGCGACGCTGAGCGCGACCTTGCCCGGCACGATCGTTGCGTCGAAGCTATATTCGTCGGCGATGTCGCGGCCGATCATCATGCGCACCAGGTCGGGCACGGTGAGGCCGTGGAGATCGCGCGTCGCGACCAGCCTGCCGTTGCGCAGCACGGTAACGCGCTCGCCGATCTCGAACACCTCATGCAGCCGGTGCGAGATGTAGATGACGGTGACACCCCGGGCTTTCAGCCGCTTGATGATGGAAAACAACCGTTCGATCTCCGGCGGCGTCAGCGTCGCCGTCGGCTCGTCCAGCACAAGAAGCTTCGAGTCGTAGCTCAGCGCCTTGGCGATTTCGACCAGCTGCATCTGTGCGACGCCGAGCGCCTCGACCCGCGTTCTCGGATCGACATCGAGGCCGACCTCCTTCAGCAACGTAACGGCGCGGCTGTTCAGCGCCTTGCGGTCGACGATGCCGAAGGCGCGTCGCGGCAGGTTTTCCAGCATCAGATTCTCGGCGATGCTGAGATAGGGCAGAAGGTTGAGCTCCTGGTGCACGATGCGGATGCCGCTCTGCTGCGCGTCATGCGGCGACTTCGGCTGGTAGGCCGCGCCGTTGAAGGCGATGGTGCCGGTGTCCGGTTCGTAGATGCCGGCAAGGAGCTTGATCAGCGTCGACTTGCCGGCGCCGTTCTCGCCCAGCACGATATGGGTTTCGCCGCGCGCGATCGATAGCGAGACGTCGCTCAGCGCCACGACGCCCGGAAAGACCTTTCCGACCCCTTCAAGGGAGAGAATCACATCGTTCATGCAGCAATCCTGAATGGCGTTCTTCCGCCAAGGCGGCGTGAACGCGCCGCCATCGCCGCCGGCAGCTTGCCGGCGGCGATGATGAGACAAGCGAAAGGACGGCGCCAGAGGGAGTCCCGGCGCCCTTGCTCGCCTCAGGCCGTAATCAGCTTGACGTCGGTCTTGACCCAGCCGGAGAACTTCTCGCCGGCGAGCTCGCGCAGGCCGTAATCGATGCCCATGGCCGCCATCTGCGCACCATACTGCTCGACGGTGGCGAGCATCTTGCCCTCCTTCAGCAGCGGGCCGACGGCCGGGATGTTGTCGAAGCCGACCACCTTGATCTTGCCCGACTTGCCGGCGGCGTCGATCGCCTTGACGACGCCGAGCGCCATCGAATCGTTGGCCGCCATCACGCCTTGGATATCCGGATGCTGGGTGAGGAAGTTGGTCATTAGCGTGTTGGCTTCCTCGGTCTCCCAATGCGCGGTCTTGGAGTCGAGCAGCTTCAGCCCGTACTCCTTCACCGAATCGTCAAAGCCGAGCTTTCGCTGCTTGGCGTTGTCGGCCTCAGGATTGCCCTCGAGGATGACCACCTTGCCGCCCTTGCCCAGCGCCTTGCCGAGCGCGTCGCCGGCAAGCTTGGCGCCGGCGCGGTTGTCCGGACCGAAGAAGGCGAGATCGACGCCGGCCTTCTTCTTGGCTTTCTCGTCGAGCGCGACGTCGATGTTGATGACCTTGATGCCGGCCTTCAGCGCCTTGGCGATCGGCGTCACCATCGCCTTGGAGTCGGCCGGCGCCACGACGATGATGTTGTATTTCTGGGTGATGAAGTTCTCGATCGCGTCGACCTGCGCGGCGAAGTCGCGCTCGTCCTTCATGCCGACGGCGGCGAAATCGAACTTGTCCTTGTTCTTCGCCGCATAGGCCTCCGCGCCGGCCTGCATCTGCTTGAAGAACTCGTTGGCCAGCGACTTCATCACCAGGCCGACCTTCGGCTTGTCGGCGGCAAAAGCCGGTCCGAGCGGCAGCGCCAGCGCCCCGGCGGCCAAGGCGCTGGTCTTCAGAAACTGACGGCGTGAGAGCGGGCCAAACCCATGCGTGTTCGAAATCTTGCTCATTAGTCTCCTCCACTTGATTGAGCCGTAATCGGTTACGTAACCGATTACGCGGCAGACTAGAGTCGTATTTTATCAGATGTCAATATCGACGGTAAGGTGGGCGAGGAGGGCGCTGCGCCGAAGCTGACGTTGGAGATTGGCGAAAGCCGTCGTGAGGTCTGATCTCTTGCGGGCAGGGCAATCGCCTATGGCAGCGCTGCCCCCCGCTCCGTCTCGGCGCTGCGCGCCGAGCCACCTCTCCCCTATTTCATGGGGGCGAGGAAACGCCAACCGCCGAGGGCGCGACCTTCACAAGCTTGGGTTCCTCGCCCCCGCCAGAGGCGGGGAGAGGTGGCTCGGCGAAGCCGAGACGGAGAGGGCGAGCGCCTATGCGATTTCCCCTGCCCTTGCGGAGGGAGATTATGCGCTTCGCCGCTCTCGCCAAATTACCGCCAGCCCAGCGCCGGCGCGACGTGCTTCAGGATCGACTCGATGACATGGGCGTTGTAGTCGACGCCCAGCTGGTTCGGCACGGTGAGCAGCAGCGTGTCGGCCTCGGCGATCGCCTCGTCCTCCTTGAGCTGCTCGACCAGTTTGTCAGGCTCGGCGGCATAGGAGCGGCCGAACACGGCGCGCTTCTCCGGCTCGATATAGCCGAAATGGTCCTCGCCCTCGCTGCCGCCGAAATAGGCGCGGTCCATGTCGTTGACGAGAGCAAAGATGCTGCGGCTGACCGAGACGCGCGGCTCGCGCGTGTGGCCGGCTTCCTTCCAGGCGGCGCGGTAGGCTCTTATCTGCTTGGCTTGCTGGACATGCAACGGCTCGCCGGTCTCATCGAATTTCAGCGTCGAGCTTTGCAGATTCATGCCGAACATGGCCGCCCATACCGCGGTGGCGTCGGTGGCCGCGCCCCACCAGATGCGTTCGCGCAGGTCCGCGGAGAAGGGTTCCAGCCTGAGCAGGCCGGGCGGGTTGGGGAACATCGGCCGCGGATTGGGCTGGGCAAAACCTTCGCCGCGCAGCAGGTCGAGGAAGATCTCCGAATGCCGGCGCGCCATGTCGGCGTCGCTCTTGCCCTCTTCCGGCACGTAGCCGAAATAGCGCCAGCCATCGATCACCTGCTCGGGCGAGCCGCGGCTGATCCCTAACTGCAAACGCCCGCCGGCGATAAGGTCGGCCGCGCCCGCATCCTCGGCCATGTAGAGCGGGTTCTCGTAGCGCATGTCGATGACGGCAGTGCCGAGCTCGATGCGCTTGGTCTTGGCGCCCGCCGCGGCGAGCAGCGGAAACGGCGAGGCGAGCTGGCGGGCAAAATGGTGGACGCGGTAATAGGCGCCGTCGGCGCCGAGCTCCTCGGCCGCGACCGCGAGGTCGATCGACTGCAGGAGAGCGTCGGCGCCCGAGCGCGTGCCCGATTGCGGCGAGGGCGACCAATGCCCGAACGACAGAAATCCGATCTTCTTCATGGCTCCATTCCTGCTGCAGCGGCCCATCGGCCGCCTGAACTCCTTGTTGCTCCAGCAGATAGCCAGGACAGTGCCACGATACAACGGACACCGAACGGATACAGACCGTCAATCGGCACGGGCCTAGAGCAATTCCAGGAAAAGTGTGAGCGGTTACGCTCGGCGACTTCGCCGTAGCCTTCCGTCCGGAATTGCGAAAAAACAAAGAGATAGAGCGGTTCGCCGTTTCCGTGAAACGGTGAAACGCTCTAGCCATCCTTGCGCTGTCACACGGCTGTAATGAACATTTCCGAATGTCGGCGCCGTAGCGATCGCTACGAACCTTCCCGACGAATGGCCGACCACCATGACACCCGAAAATCCCGCCGACCGGCAAAGCGCTTTCGACGATCGCGTCGAGGCGGCGCTGGAAGCCCTGCCGCCGGCCGAGCAGCGCATGGCGCGCTTCTTCGTTAGCCAGAAGCAGGCAGTGCTATTGGGATCGGCGGCCGAGATCGCCGCGCTGGCCGGTGCCAGCGACGCGACCGTTGTTCGCACCGCGCGCTCGCTCGGCTTCGACAGCCTGTCGGCGCTGCGCCAGGTGCTGCTCGCGGATCTGACCGGAACGGCCTCGCCCGGCAAGCGGCTGGCCCGCACCTTGCAAGAGACAGGTGGTGACAGCGCCTCGGCATTGCGCCATGTCGTCGGCCTCCATGAAACCGCGCTCGACGCGCTGAAGCAGCCCGCCATGGAAGCGGCCTTCGCCCACGCCGTCGATCTTCTGGCCGCCGCCCGACGCCGCCATATCTTCGGCATCGGCCCGTCGGGCGCCATGGCCGAATACGCGGCGCTGCAGTTCAACAGGATCGGTCTGCCGAGCAGCGCGCTTTCGGTTTCCGGCGTCGCGCTTGCCGACCGCCTGCTGTGGCTGGAAAGCGGCGACGCCGTGCTGATGATGGCCTACGCGCCGCTTTACCGCGAGGTCGAGATCGTCCTCGACCAGGCCGGCCTGCATGAGGTGCCGGTTGTGCTGATCAGCGACAATCTCGAGCCGCTCGTCTCGGACAGGATCGCCGCCACGCTGCCGGTCCCGCGCGGCAAGGCGGATCACCTCGCCACCCATGGCGGCACCATGGTGCTCATCGAGGCAATGATCATCGCCCTGGCGGCAAAGGCCGGCGAGACCGCGTTCGACAGCCTGGACCGGCTGAGCGGCCTGCGCGGCGCGATCGACAAGGCATGGATAAAACGTGGGACGCGCAAGAAGTAAATGCAACTGACATAAAAGTGTCAGCAACAGCAATATAATATAAAATAGGCATTACTTTGCCTTCTCAAAACAACAGGAGAGCGATATGAATTTAAAGACAACGCTTGGACTTGCGTTGAGTTTGGCGGCCCTATCCCTCGCCGCGCCGGCATACGCCGCCGACCTGGTGCTCTATGACGCGCTCGACTTCGCCGGTCCGGTCGCCAAGGCCTTCCAGGCCAAGACCGGGCTGACCGTCGACGTCGTCGAGCCCGGCAGCACCGGCGAGACGCTGGGCAAGATCGCCGCCGAGGGCAGCAACCCGCAATTCGACATCGTCTGGCTCGACGGCTCCGCCGTCATGGAGCGCATGGCGGCCGACCATGTGCTGCAGCCGGTTCCGGTCGAGGCCTATGACAAGATCGCCTGGACCGACCTCGGCAAGTCGCTGATCCCGCAAAGCCACGCCTTCCTGCCGACCGGCACCAGCACCACCGCGATCGAAGTCAACACCAAGAAGGTCAAGGCCGACAAGATGCCGAAATCCTGGGCCGACCTCGAGGGCTTCGCCGGCAGCGTCGCCGCCAAGGACCCGAACCTTTCCGGCCCGGCCTATCAGTGGCTCGCCGGCCTGTTCCAGACCAATGGCGTCGATGCCGGCAAGGAGTTGCTCGCCAGGACGCTGACCAACAAGTCGCTCTCCGGCCTTTCCAGCGGCGGCAAGGTCAACAAGGCGGTGCTCACCGGCGACGCCGCGGTCGGGATCAACCAGGACAGCGCCATCTTCTCCAAGATCGCCGCCAGCGAGCCCGTCATTGCGGTCTATCCAAAGGAAGGGTCCGTCTCGCTGCCGCAAGGCCTCGGCATCAGCGCCAAGACGCAGCATATGGATGCCGCGCGCAAGTTCATCGACTTCGTCACCAGCGCTGAAGGTCAGGCCGCGATGCAGAACGGCGACGACACAGACTTCTTCTACATTCCGATCGTCAAGGGCGTGAACCCCAAGCCCGGCCGCGAGACCAACATCGCCTACACCCATCTCGACGACGCGACCGCCTCGGCGCACGAGACGGAGTGGAAGCAGTGGTACAAGGAAAAGTTCGTCCAGTGACCGCGCTCGCCAGGCAATGACGATGGTGCAGAAATTCGATGCCGCCGCCGGCGGCATCGGCTCGAGCGGGTGGGCGCGCAGGCGTCTGCCCGCGCTGGCGCGCCTTGGCGGGCCGCTGGCGGTCTATGCCGTCTTCGCGCTGCTGATCGGCCTGCCGCTTGCGCTGGTCCTGCTGCAGGCGGTCATGCCCGGGCTGTTCGCGGTCAATGGCGCGGAAAGCCTCTTCAGCTCGGAACCGCTCGCACGGATCTTCTCGTCGCCCTATATCGCCGGCTCGATCCTGCATTCGCTGGAGCTCGGCCTGCTTGCGGCCCTGACGACAACCATCCTCGGCGGCGCCTTCGCCGTGCTGGTGCAGCGTTGCGACATCCCGCTTCGCGGCCCCCTTGCATTGGTGCCCTGGCTTGTGTTCCTGACGCCGTCCTACCTGAAGGCGCTGGCCTGGGTGCTGTTGATGTCGTCGGGCGGCTATCTGGCGCAGCTCGGCCTGTTGCCGCCGTGGCTCGGCGGCTCCTTCTTCGGGCTGGCCGGCCTGGTCTTCGTGCACACGCTGAGCCTCTTCCCGCTCGCGGCCTTCATCATCGGCAGCGCGCTGGCGGGACTGGGCAGCGAGCTGGAGGACGCGGCGCGCCTGTCGGGCGCCGGGCCGCTCAGGATCTGGCTGCGCGTTAATGGCCCCTTGCTGGCGCCGGCCATTGTGTTGAGCTTCATCGCCACCTTCGCCGAGGTGCTCTCCGATTTCGGCCTGGCCTCGACGATTGCCAGGATGTCGAGCTTCGGCGTGCTGACCTATGGCATCTATGCCGCCGCAAGCGACTACCCCGTCGACTTCCCCGCCGCCGGCGCGCAGGCCCTTGTGCTGCTGGCCCTGGTTCTGCTCGTCGTCATGGCGGACAGGCTGCTGCGTCGGCGCGCCGATCCGCAGCTCATTTCCGGACGGGCCCGGCCGGCCCGACGCTACGACCTCGGCGCCTGGCGCTGGCTCGTTCTGGCGATGGCGCTGCTGGTCGCTTTCCTGGCGCTGATCTTGCCGCTCGGCGCGATCGCGGTAAGAGCGCTCACCAGCACGCTCGGCCACGGCCTGGCGCCGGACAATTTCACGCTCGCCAACATCGGCGCGGCGCTCAGCCTGAACA
Organism: Mesorhizobium vachelliae; assembly: GCF_033977325.1. Lineage (NCBI taxonomy): Bacteria > Pseudomonadati > Pseudomonadota > Alphaproteobacteria > Hyphomicrobiales > Phyllobacteriaceae > Mesorhizobium > Mesorhizobium vachelliae. Next base: position 170,502 of record NZ_JAVIIR010000003.1, on the reverse strand, counting down.
CAGCCGCCAATGACGGGCTGGTGCGCAGCCTCTTCTATGCCGGCCTCACCGCAATCATCGCCAGCACGCTGGCCCTGCTTCTCTCGGCCCAGCTCGATCGTTCCAGCGCCGTCATGCGCACCGCTGTCCTCGGCCTCTCGCTGGGCGCGGTCGCCATCCCCGGCATCGTGCTCGGCTTCGGCTACATCCTGGTCTGGAACCGGCTGCCCGGCTTTCGCGACTGGCCGTTCCCGCATTATGGCGACGGCTCGCTGCTGGTCATGGGCTATGTCGCGGCGGCGCTGCCCTATTGCCTGGTGGTCATCCTCTCGGCGATCGGCCAGCTGGCGCCAAGCCTGACCGACGCCGCGCGGCTCTCCGGCGTCGGCGCGGTCCGGCGTCTGATAGCGGTGACCTTGCCGTTGATCCTGCTCAGCGTCGTCACCGCCTTCCTGCTCACCTTCATCCGCACCGTGTTCGAATTGCCCATGTCACAGATGCTCATCCCGCAAAGCGGCCCGCCGGCGCCGACGCTGATCCTGAAGCTGTTCAGCCATGACCGCGACGGGCTGGCCTGCGCGATCGCGCTGACCGCCATGGTGGCCGCCGGCGGCGCGGCGGCGTTGATCTGGTATCCGCTCAAGCGCATCATTGCCTTCGGCCGGCCGCAAGGCGCTCCGGCAGCCTCGGGAGAGCCGTCATGACCGCCTCGCTTCATTGCGCCGGTATCTGCAAATCGCTCGGCGGGCGCGCCGTGCTCTTGAACCTCGATCTCGCGATCAAGGCCGGCGAGGTGGTATCGCTGCTCGGCCCGAGCGGCTCCGGCAAGACCACGCTGTTGCGCAGCATCGCCGGACTGGTCGACCCCGACAGGGGCACGATCACGCTCGGCGACCGTGTCGTGTGGAGCGAAAAAACTGTCCTGCCGGCGGAAAAGCGCCGGATCGGCATGGTGTTCCAGGACTACGCGCTGTGGCCGCATATGACGGTGGCGGGCAATCTGTCGTTCGGCTTGCGCGCGCAGCGCCTCGCCGAACCGGAGATAGCCGCCCGGGTCGGCCATGCGCTGGAGGTCACGCGGCTCGCGGCCTATCGCGACCGCTATCCGTCCGAGCTCTCGGGCGGACAGCAGCAGCGCGTCGCCATCGCCCGCTGCCTCGCGGCGCGGCCGGCCCTGATGCTGTTCGACGAGCCGCTCAGCAATCTCGACGCAGCACTTCGCGAGGACATGCGCATCGAGATGATGGAGCTGGTGCGCCGCGAGGCGGCGACCGTGATCTATGTGACGCATGACCAGGCCGAAGCCATGGCCGTTTCGGATCGCATCGCGGTGATGCGCGACGGCCGCATCGCCCAGTTCGACACGCCGCGGGCGATCTACGAGCATCCATCCGATTCCTTCGTTGCCGGTTTCATCGGCGGTTTTTCGGTGGTGCCGGGCACCGTGCGCGACGGACTGTTCAGCGTGCGGGGCGCTGCATCCGACAGCCTGCGGACACCCGGCGCGCAACCGGGCGACGGCATGCTCGTGGTGCGTCCGGAGGATGCGCGGCCGGCCGAGGCGCATCCCGGAAACCGGCTGCGGGGCAAGGTGCTGTCGAGCGCCTTCCAGGGCCGCTGCTGGCGGCTGGCGGTGGAGCTTGGCCCGCAGCGTGTCCGCCTCGACTGGCCGGAGGCGCCCCCGGTCGGTTCGTCGCTGGCTTTCTCGCTGCCGCCCGAGCGCTGTATCGTTCTCACCAACTGATTCCCGAACTGTAGGATGCCTTGATGCATGGCCTGACACCCATTTTTTCCACCGTGACGGCCTCCTTCCTGGCCTCCTTCGTCGAGGTCGTCGAAGCCTTCACCATCGTGCTCGCCGTCGGCGTGACGCGCAGCTGGCGCCCGGCGCTGACGGGCGCGGCGCTGGCGCTCGCCCTGCTGGCCGCGCTGGTGCTCGTCTTCGGGCCGCTGCTGGCGCTCGTCCCCATCACCGTCCTGCAATTCGTGGTCGGCGTGCTTTTGATCCTGTTCGGCATGCGCTGGCTACGGAAGGCGATCCTGCGCAGCGTCGGCGTCATCGCGCTGCATGACGAGGAGCAGGCCTTTTCCAAGGAGACGGCCGCCTTGCAGCGGCAGGCCGCCGACCGCCGCGCCGACTATCTGGCGGCCGTCGCGTCGTTCAAGGCGGTGCTGCTCGAGGGCGTCGAAGTGGTGTTCATCGTCATTGCCGTCGGTGCCGCGCATGGCCAGACGCTCTACGCCAGCCTCGGCGCGCTGGCGGCTTTCGTGCTGGTGATGCTGATCGGCCTTGCCGTGCACCGGCCCCTGGCGCGCGTACCCGAGAACGCCCTGAAATTCGTCGTCGGGCTGATGCTGACCAGCTTCGGCGTGTTCTGGACCGGCGAAGGCCTCGGCGCCGAATGGCCGGGCGCCGACCTCGCTCTGCTCGCCATCTTCGCCATCATTGCAGCAGCGTCCTTCGCCCTCGTGCGCTGGCTGCGCAGCGCCTATCCGGCGCCGGCCCAAGGAGTTGCCCGATGAACGTGATCCGTCTTGTCTTCAAGGAGCTCGTTGGCATGTTCGTCGACGACGGCAGCCTGGCGCTGCTGGCGCTGATCTTGATCGCGCTGATCACCGCCGCGGTGAAGCTTTTGGCGCTGCCGCCGCTCATCGGCGGCTTCGTCCTTCTGGTCGGCTGCCTGGCAATTCTCCTGGAGAGCGCGCGCCGCGCCGCGCGCGACAAGGCGCGCTGATCAAAGCAACGCCGCGAAAGGTGCGTTGAGATTCAGGTCAGGCCGAGTCGAAAATGGTGGTTTCCGAGAACCGACCTACGCCGGCCGTAGCCTTCATAGAGCGGATACGCTTGTAAGGGCTTCGGCCGGCGTAGGCCGGGGCGGAGCGTACTTTTCGTACGTGAGCACCGAAAGCGCAGGAAGCCGCCATTTGCAGGCCGGCCTCACCTGAATATCAGCGCAGCTTTAGTAGACCGTGAAAAGCGTCGGCAGGTCCCCGCTGAGACGCAGATACTCGACCGCCTCGATGAGCGGGAACAGCGCCAGGAAATAGAGCCCGTCGCGGAACGTGTTCCGCAGCGCTCTCGTCGAAAACAGCCACTGCGCCTCGTCGCGGTAAAGAAGCGGATTCGGCCAGAAGGACGGCGTGCGTTCGGCATAGGCCGCGTAAGCCGCGCCGAACTTGCCGGCGAGATACTCGGCCTCCTTGCGCGCGGTAAAGCGGAAGACGAGGAAGCTCGCCAGGCCGAGCATGACGGTCGCCAGCAGCGAGCCGAACATCAGCCCGATGCCGACCGCGCCGACGGTCGAGAAGAAGTAGAGCGGGTTGCGGGTCATCGAGAACGGGCCGAAGACGATCAATTCGTCATTCTTCCTGCCGCCGACGAAGAGGATGCTCCACAGCCGACCGAGGAAGCAGACCAGCACCATCATGAACCCGATCGTCTCCAAGGCTTCATGTCCGTTCGATCCTTCGGCCAGCGCCGGCTTGCTGAACAGAAGCAGGATGACGGCAAGGATGGCGGCCACCTGCACGACGATCAGCCGCTTGTGCTGGTCAAACGCCTTCGGCGCCGATTTGAGGGACGTGTAGGCCATTCTTTCTCATCGCTCCGGCGCCGACGGGGGCGCCAGGGCATCTCTAGCCCTTCCGCCCCGCAATGACGAGGCCCGTCCAGTCTTTTTGGCCGACCTTACGAATTTGTAAGTGCGCCGACAGGCTGCTGTGAATTCCCCCGCCTAGCCTGACGATCGCCGCACCGGATTTGAAGCGGCTTGAAACAGAGGCCGAATACCGGCCCTCAGCATCAGGATAGAGTCATGAACAAATTTGCCCTTGCTTTCGCCTTTGCCGCCACCGCGATCGCCGCTTCCTTGGCTTCAGCTGTTGCCGCTCCGACGCCTTGCGAGACCGCGCTGAAGGACCTGCGCGCCGCCGAAGCCAAGGCGACGCTCAACGATGCCGACAAGAACAAGGTTTCGGAGCTGGAGACGAAGGGCATCGAGCGCTGCAACGCCGACGACGACAAGCGCGCCGACGACTTCTTCGCCCAGGCCATGAAGGTCCTCGGCAAGTAATCGACGGGGAGATCGGACATGGACATCGCCACGATTGCAACCATCCACGAACACGACTCCGAATTGAACCGGGTCCCGGACGTCGCCCTCGATTTCTGGCTGATCAAGATCATGGCGGTGACCATGGGCGAGACGGCGGCCGATTATCTCGCCGTCAATCTCGGCCTCGGCCTTACCGTCACGTCGCTCATCATGACCGGGGTTCTGGTTGTCGCGCTCGTTCTGCAATTCGCGCAGAAGCGCTACGTGCCCTGGGCCTATTGGCTGGCGGTCGTGCTGATCAGCATCGTCGGCACCCTGGTCACCGACAACCTCGTCGACAATTTCGGGGTGCGGCTGGAGACGACGACGATCGTCTTCTCGGTCGTGCTGGCCCTGACCTTCATGGCCTGGTACGCCAGTGAAAGGACGCTGTCGATCCACACCATCTTCACCACCAGGCGCGAGATCTTCTATTGGCTGGCGATCCTCTTCACCTTCTCGCTCGGCACGGCGGCCGGCGACCTGGTCGCCGAGCGCTTCGACCTGGGCTATCTCAACACCGGCCTCATCTTCGGCGGCGTGATCGCGGCGATCTGGTTTGCCTGGTACTTCCTCGGCCTCAACGCCATTCTCGCCTTCTGGCTCGCCTATATCCTGACCCGGCCGTTCGGCGCCTCCTTCGGCGACCTGCTCTCGCAGCCGGTGGAATATGGCGGCATGGGTTTCGGCACCACCTTCACCAGCCTGACCTTCCTCGGCTGCATCGTGGTCATCGTCCTTTATATGACGCTGAAGAGGCTGATCGACGAAGACGAGCATGCCCTGCTCGACTAAAATGCTTCTCGCAAAAATGTGTTGCGGCCTTCGCTCCGGCAGCGCGTAAAAACAGATGGTTAGAGCAATTCGAGCAGCGGGTGGCACGGGATTTCCCTCCGGGACCGCGTCAAACGAGGACATAGAGGCCGGCCTAGAAAAAGCCGCAGCCGGCGCTACCATGCCGGTGAGGTTGAGGCGGCAAGGACAGCACGGGGCGATGCGACTTCTGCTTGTTGAAGACGATCCGAGAACCGCCGACTATATCGTCAGGGGACTGACGGAGGCCGGCCATGTCTGCGATTTGCTGCGCGACGGCCATGACGGCCTCTTCGCCGCGACCCGCAACGCCTATGACGTGATCATCGCCGACCGCATGGTGCCCGGCCTCGACGGCCTCTCGATGATCAAGGCGGTGCGCGCCGCCGGCATCCGCACGCCGGCCATTTTCCTGACCTCGATCGGCGGCGTCGACGACCGCGTCGAGGGTCTCGAAGCGGGCGGCGACGACTATCTGGTCAAGCCCTTCGCCTTTTCCGAGCTGCTTGCCCGCATAAACGCTCTCGGCCGCCGGCCGGCGGCGCAGGAGCAGAAGACGGCGCTGCGCGTCGCCGATCTCGAGATGGACCTGATCCAGCGCCGCGTGACAAGGCAGGGCCAGCCGATCGACCTGCAGCCGCGTGAATTCAGCCTGCTCGAAGTGCTGATGCGCGGCGAGGGCCGCGTCATCACCCGCACCATGCTGCTGGAGCGCGTCTGGGATTTTCATTTCGACCCCAAGACCAGCGTCGTCGAGACGCATATCAGCCGGCTCAGGGCCAAGGTCGACAGGCCTTTCGACGTGCCGCTGATCCACACCGTGCGCAACACCGGCTACAGCCTGCATATTCCAGCTTGAAGCGGTTCGGCATTTGATAGATTGGCCGACCTGTTCTAACTCTCTGTTTTCACGCAATTCCGGACGGAGATCCGCCATGCGCTTTTCCTGGAATTGCCACGGGAGGTTTGAACGCATGCGCGGCTGCGGGATCGGCGCGTCGCCGGTCATGGGTTTGCGATGAGCGAGACGCGCTCCAACCTGCTGCGCAGCACGCCGTTCAGGCTGGCACTGACCTTCGCCTTCCTGTTCCTGCTGGCCTTCATCCTGTCCGGCGCGGTCGTCTACCAACTGATGAGCGCCTCGCTTGCCAAGCAGCTCGATCAGTCCATCAAGGAGACCTACTCCCTGATCGCCGCGACCTATGCCGAGAGCGACGAGGAGGATCTCACCACCGCCGTGAGGGACCATGCCCAGTTCAGTCAGGACAAGGACGGGATCTTTTCCCTCACCGACAAGGACGGCAACCGCCTCGCCGGGGATTTCACCGCTTCCGGCCTGCCGGACGGCTTTTCCATGTTCGCCGTCGACTTGCCGGGTGTGCCGCCCGGTACCGAGTATCGCGCCTACTCAGGCAAGGTCGGCGACAACAATCTGACGGTCGCCTTCTCGCTTTCGGAAACCGAGGAGCTCGAAACGATCGTGTTGATGAGCTTCGGCTGGGCGACGCTCTTCATCACCGGCCTCGCGATCGCCGGCGGCGCCGTGCTTGCCTCGCGCGTCCAGCGGCGCCTCGACGGCATCGCCAGCACCATGGACGACGTCTCGCATGGGCGGCTCGACGCGCGCATCCCGCTGATCGGCAGTGGCGACGACATCGACGCCGTCTCCGCCCAGGTGAATGCGGCGCTCGACCGCCTGTCGGCCCTGGTCGACGGCATGCGCGAAGTGAGCGCCAACATCGCCCATGATCTCAAGACGCCGCTCAACCGGCTGCAGATGATCCTGGAATCCGCGGCCGACAAGACGGTGTCGGGCGAGGACGTCTCGACCGAGCTCACCGACGCCCGCGCCGAGAGCCAGCAGATCAACAGCACCTTCGACGCGCTTCTGCGCATCGCCCAGATCGAGGCCGGCGCCCGCAAGGCCCGCTTTGTCGATCTCGATGTCGGTCCGGTGGTCGAGACCATCGGCGAAGTCTATGCCGATGTCGCCGAGGACGACGGCAAGTCCCTGTCGACAATGATCGTTCCAGGTACGAAATGGTATGTGCACGGCGACCGAGACCTGCTCATGCAAATGCTGGCCAATCTGGTCGAGAACGCGCTCAGGCATTGCCCGCCGGGCACCGCGATCGAGCTCTCGGTGACCGGGGGAGGCGGCCATGTCCTCATTCATGTCCGCGACAATGGCCCGGGCATTCCTCCCGAGGAGCGCGAAAAAGTGTTCCGCCGGCTCTACCGGCTCGATGCCAGCCGCACGACGCCGGGCAGCGGCCTGGGCTTGAGCCTCGTCAAGGCGGTGGCCGACCTGCACGGGGCCGCCATCGTCCTGGAGGACCGCGATCCGGGCCTGGGCGTGACCATCAGCCTTCCCGCCGTGCGAACGCCGATGGCCTGAGGCGGACCCCGAACCCCGGCGGGCCGCCTTACGCATTTGTATAACCCCTGCCAGCCGCACGAAAACTCCGGTCTCTAGGCTTGCATTGTTCCCGCCAGACCGGGAGCGCGACCCGACAGGGTTCGGGTCAGCAACCTCAAGAAGAAAGGAAAGACGATGAAAAAATCCGTCATCGCAGTCGCAGCGATCGCTGCTCTCGCCTCCGCGACCGGGGCCTATGCCAAGGCGGCAAGCGGCACCATCGCCAGCGTCGACAAGAAGGGCGATTCCTTCACGCTGAGCGACGGCAAGACTTTCGCGCTGCCCGAGAACATCGAGGTCGAGACCCTGAAGGTCGGCGAAAAAGTAACCGTCACCTATTCCGCCAAAGCCGGCAAGCTCATGGTCTCGGCCGTCCAGCCGGCCAAGTGAGCTGGCAATCACGCCGGCAGGGTTTTCTCTGCCGGCGATCGCTCATTCGACCATTTTACCGCGCGGCGCCCGCCCGGCGGAAATCGGAAGGCGACATGCCGGCGAGCTTGCGGAACGACTTGTTGAAGGCGCTGAGCGAGCCGAAGCCCGATTCCATGGCGACCCTCAGCACATTGGCGTCCTCATGCATCAGAAGCGCCTGCGCGTAGCTCAGGCGCAGCAGGTTGACATATTCGTTGAGCGTCATGCCGGTCGATTTCTTGAACAGGCTCATCGCGTATTTGGGATGGATGTCGGCGGCCGCGGCGATGGTCACGCAGTCGATGTCATAGAGGAAGTTCTCGGCGATGAAATCGCACATGCGCCCGACATTGCGCGAGGACTGCTGGTCGAACGCATTGCCGGCGCCTTGCCCGGCCACCCTTTCCGGCACCAGCCGGTAAGGCTCGAAGCGCACCCGCTCGAGCCGAAGCAGCAGCTCGTTGACGGCGTGCTCGGCCTTGGCTGGATCGCCCGAGCGCGCATATTCGTTCCAGCGCTTGAAATTGTCGTTGTCGGACTGGTCGGTGGCGTTGGTCACCAGCGTCGACCCGGTCATCAGCCTGTGGCGTATGTCGGCCGGCAGATGCAGGCGGAAGAAATGCACCAGCGGCAGATGCGCGCCGGCATAGACGGCATCGTCGGAGAGGTCGTCCATCTGGTGCGGCAGGCCGCCCCAGAACAGGCACATCTCGCCAGCCGAGAGCGCGATCTCGTGCTCGGCCATGCGGTAATGCACCGAGCCCTGCACGATGAAATTCACCTCCACCTGGGCATGCCAGTGCGGCTTCAGCATCACCAGCGGGTGGTTGTGAAACATCTGCAGCATGAGCGGCAGTCCTTCGACGCTGCTCGCGCCAGGCTGGTAGAACGGACGCTCCGGCATCTTACTTTCCGCCAACTTCTTATTCCCTTCGACGGGGACAAGCCTTCCGCGCCGCATAGTCTAGCCACGCTCACAGTGAGAGAGCAAATGAAATGGGAGGATTTCAATGCGCACTACACTGACCTGCGCCGCGCTTATGCTTGCCCTGGGCTCCGGCCCCGCCCTGGCGCAGTCCGGCGAGATCACCATCTGGAGCTGGAACATCGCCGCCTCGTCGCTGAAGGCAACGGTCGAGGGCTTCAACAAGAAATACCCCAACATCAAGGTCACGGTTCAGGATCTCGGCAACCAGCCGACCTATGACAAATCGATCGCCGGCTGCGCGGCCGGCGGCGTCGGCCTGCCCGACATCGTCTCGATCGAGAACGGCGAGGCGGAGAACTACTGGAGCCAGTTCCCCGACTGCTTCGTCGACCTGCACACGCTGGGCTACACGGCGGAGGACCAGAAGAAATTCCCCGATTTCAAGCGCACCGAGCTCGAGGTCGGCGACAAGGCCTATGCCATGCCCTGGGATTCCGGCCCCGTGGCTGTCTTCTACCGCCGCGACTTCTACGAGAAGGGAGGCGTCGACCCGGCCTCGATCAAGACCTGGGACGATTTCATCGCCGCCGGCAAGAAGATCCAGGCCGCCAATCCGGGCGTGTCGATGACCAATGCCGATTTCAACGGCGACACCGAATTCTTCCGCATGATCTCCAACGAGCAGGGCTGCGGCTATTTCGCCGAGGACGGCCAGTCGATCACCGTGGCCGAGCCGAAATGCGTCGACGCCATGACCAAGGTCAAGGAGATGAAGGACGCCGGCATCGTGTCGTCGGCCGACTGGTCGACCAAGATCACCAACAACACCGCCGGCACCGTCGCCAGCCAGGTCTATGGCGGCTGGTATGAGGGCACGATCCGCACCGAATCGCCGAAGGAAAGCGGCAAATGGGGCGTCTACCTGATGCCGAGCCTGACTGCCGACGGCCCGCGCGCCGCCAATCTCGGGGGCTCGTCCCTGGCCATCACCTCGGCCTCGAAGAACAAGGAAGCGGCTTACGCCTATCTGAAATACACGCTGGAGACCAATGAGGGCCAGATCACCATGCTGAAGGATTTCGGCCTGGTGCCGTCGCTGGTCTCGGCGCTCGACGATCCCTATGTCGCGCAGGGGCAGCCCTATTGGGGCGACCAGGCGGTGTGGAAAGATATCCTGGCGACGCTACCCAAGGTGGTGCCGAGCCGCGGCACGCAGTTCCAGAGCGATGCCGAGATCATCCTGCGCGCCGTGCAGACCAAATATCTGGCCAACGGCTATCCCGACGCCAAGGCCGCGCTCGACGACGCCGCCAAGCAGATCGCCGCCGCGACCGGCCTGCCGGTGAAGTAGGCGCTGCTTCTCCCTTCTCCCCCAGGGGGAGAAGGGAGAGACAGAGAAAGGAGGAAGCCAATGCGCACGCAGAACGCCACGGCGTATCGCTTCCTCACGCCTTATCTTCTGATCTTCGCCATTTTCTGGATCTGGCCGATCATCTCGTCCTTCCTGATCTCCTTCCAGGCGACCCGCACCGTGCCCTGGCGCTTCGCGCCGGCCTTCAACTGGGGCCGCCTGATCGGCGACCCCGCCTTCTACAACGCGCTGAAGAACACGCTGCTGATCCTGGTCATCCAGGTGCCGGTGATGATCTCGCTGGCGATTGTCATGGCGGTGCTTCTGAACTCGCCGCTGTTGAAGGCACGCGGCCTTTACCGCTTCGCCTTCTTCGCCCCGGTCGTGGTCGGCGAGGTCGCCTATTCGGCCGTCTTCCGGCTGATGTTCAGCCTCGATTTCGGCATCGTCAACAAGCTCCTGGAGAGCGTCGGCCTGGCCAAGATCGACTGGTTCTCCAATGTCACGCCGGCCATGGCGCTGATCATGATCGCGGTGACCTGGCGCTGGGCCGGCTACAACGCCATCATCATCCTCGCCGGCCTGCAGTCCATTCCGGAGGACGTCTACGAGGCGGCGACGCTCGACCGTGTCAGCAAGGTCAAGCAGTTCTTCCACATCACCCTGCCGCTGTTGAAGCCCGTCATCGTCTTTTGCGCCGTGCTGTCGATAATCGGCACCATGCAGCTCTTCACCGAGCCGTTCCTGATCACCGAGCGCGGCGGACCGGGCGGCGGCACCGAAACACTTGGCCTGCTGCTTTACCGCCAGGGCTTCCGCTCGCTCAATTTCGGCTATGCCTCGGCCATCGCCTACACCATGGCGGGGCTGGCGATCGCCATTACCCTGGTGCAGCTCTGGCTGATGAGAGAGCCGAAATGACCTCGCGCTCTCAAGCAAGGCTGGGGCGCAGCATCCTGCTGCATCTCTTCCTGACGCCGCTGGCGCTGGTCTGGCTGTTCCCACTGTGGATGATGGTGGTGTTTTCCACCATGCCCGACAACTGCATCTTCAGCCCCGGCATCGAGCTTCTGCCGCACAACTCCTTCCTCGACAATTTCAACAATCTGCAGAGCGGCACCAATTTCGTCGGCGCCGTCGGCATCTCCGTCTCGGTGGCGGTGACCTATACGGTGCTTTCGGTGCTGCTTACCTCGATGGCCGGCTGGGCGCTGGCGCGCTACGAGTTCCACGGCAAGGGCGCGGTGGTGGCGATCATCTTCGGCACCATCACGCTTCCCTATGCGGTGGTCTTGATCCCGCAATTCATCATGGTGGCGCGCGACTTCGCCCTGGCCAACACCTGGATCGCGCTGATCGTGCCGCCGCTCTTCAATTCGCTGGGCGTGCTGTTCATGCGCCAGGCCCTCTCGATGATGCCCGCGGAATTGTTCGACGCGGCGCGCGTCGAAGGCGTCAAGGAATGGCGCATCTTCCTGTTCGTGGCGCTGCCGCTGGCCCGGCCGATGCTGGCCGCGCTGGCGATCATCCTCTTCCTCGCCTCGTGGAACAACTATCTTTGGCCGCTGCTGATCAACAGCCAGCCCGGCGCGATGACCGCGCCGGTGGCGCTCGGCACGCTGGTCGGCCTGACCAAGGTTTCCTGGGGCGGCATCATGGCCGGCGCCGTCATGCTGACGGTGCCGATGCTGATCGTCTTCGTGCTGTTGCAGCGTCATTTCATCGCCGGCATCGCGGCCGGCGCGGTCAAGTAGGAAGGAGCGCGATGGCGGCCGTCACCCTCACCAATGTCGTCAAACGCTTCGGCGGCTTCGAGGTCGTCCACGGCGCCAACATCGACATCGCCGATGGCGAGTTCGTCGTCTTCGTCGGCCCTTCCGGCTGCGGCAAGTCGACGTTGCTCAGGATGATCGCAGGCCTGGAGGACATCAGCGGCGGCGACATCGCCATCGGCGGCAAGGTGATGAACGATATCGAGCCGGCCGATCGCGGCATCGCCATGGTGTTCCAGTCCTACGCGCTCTACCCGCATATGACGGTCGAGCAGAACCTCTCCTTCGGCCTCCGGATGAACGGCAATCCGAAAGCCGATACAGACCGCCGGGTGAAGCGCGCGGCGGAAATCCTGCGCATAGACGAATTGATGCAGCGGCGGCCGAAGCAATTGTCCGGCGGCCAGCGCCAGCGCGTCGCCATCGGCCGCGCCATCGTGCGCGAGCCGCAGGTGTTCCTCTTCGACGAGCCGCTCTCCAACCTCGACGCCGAGCTGAGAGTCCAGATGCGGGTCGAGATCTCGCGCCTGCACAAGGAGCTGGGCGTCACCATGATCTATGTGACCCACGACCAGACCGAGGCGATGACGCTGGCCGACCGGATCGTGGTGCTGAAGGCCGGCAATGTCGAGCAGATCGGCGCGCCGCTCGATCTTTATGACGACCCGGCCAACCGTTTCGTAGCCGGCTTCATCGGCTCGCCGAAGATGAATTTCCTCAGCGCCAAGGTCGTGGAGACGTCGAACAGCACCGCGACCATCGAGCTCGTCAATCATGGCGGCGCCAGATTGCGCAAGCCACTCTGCGACGCTTTTCCCTCCGTCGGCGCCGATGTCGTGCTGGGCGTCAGGCCGGAACATTTCTTCGAGGCTGGCGAAGGTGATTGCGACATCCCGGTCAAGGCCGACGTCGCCGAGCATCTCGGCTCGGTCAGCTACGTCTATGCCAATGCCGGACCCGAGGAATTGATCGTCGAGCGCGAGGCCTCCCGCCAGCGCGCCAGCGGCGATCATTTCACGGTTTCGATCAAGGCGGAACGCGCGCTGCTCTTCGACAGGAAGGGCGCGAGGATCCGCTGACCCGCACATTTTCTTTGCCGGCATGCCAGGCATGGCGGCGACCCATGGAGAATTCGACATGACATCTGGAAAAATCCGCTGGGGCATCCTCGGACCCGGCAGCATCGCCAAATCCTTTGCCGGCGGCGTGGCGGGGTCACGCACCGGCGAACTGGTGGCGCTCGGCGCCCGCAATCCGGCCAAGCCGGGCCTTGCCGAGACCTTTCCGGGCGCGCGCATCCTCGACGGCTATGAGGCGCTGCTTGCCGACAGACAAGTCGACGCCGTCTACATTTCGATCCCGCATCCCGGTCATGCCGAATGGGCGATCAAGGCCGCCGAAGCCGGCAAGCATGTCTTGTGCGAAAAGCCGCTGGCGCTCACCGCCTTCGAAGCCGACGCCATGATGCATGCCGCGCGCAAGGCCGGCACTTTCCTCGGCGAAGCCTTCATGTACCGGCTGCACCCGCAGACCCGGCAGCTGATCGAGCTGATCAAGTCCGGCGCCATCGGCGAAGTCCGCATGATCAAGTCGAGCTTCGGCTTCGCCATGCCGCGCTTCATGCCCGAGCATCGGCTCTACGCCAATGAGCTTGCCGGCGGCGGCATCCTCGATGTCGGCGGCTATCCGGTGTCGATGGCGCGGCTGATCGCGGGTGCTGCCGTGGGACAGCCTTTCCTCGAGCCCGACAAGGTCGTGGGTGCCGCCCATCTCGGCCAGTCCGGCGTCGACGAATGGGCCTCGGCCTTGCTCACCTTCGCCAATGGCATCGTTGCCGAAGTCTCCTGCAGCATCTCGCTCGACCAGGACAATGTGCTGCGCATCCTCGGCACCAGAGGCCGGATCGAAGTGCCCGATTTCTGGTTCGCCGGTGGCAACCGCGATGTCGGACCGGGCCGGATCGAGGTGATCAGGTCCGGGGCGGCTCGCGAAGTGATTAGCCTCGGCGAGACCCGCCACCTCTATTCCTTCGAAGTCGATGCCGCCGGTGAAGCGATCCTTGCCGGCCGCCAGGAGTTCGCCTGGCCGGGCATGTCCTGGGCCGACAGCCTCGGCACGCTGCGCGTCCTCGACAAATGGCGCCATGCTGCCGGCCTGGAATACGAGATCGAAAAGCCGGCTAAGCGCGTAACCACGCTTTCCGGCCGGTCGCTGCGCACCGACGGCAAGGCCATTCCCAAGCGCGCCATTCCGGACCTGCCGCGCCAGGCCTCGGTTCTGGCGCTCGGCTTCGAGGATTTCCGCAGCTTCTCCTCCGGCTCGATCCTGCTCGACGCCTATTTCGAAGCCGGCGGCAACCTGTTCGACACCGGCTTTGTCTATGGCGCCGGCTACACCGAGGCACTGCTTGGCCAATGGCTCAAGAATCGCGGCGTGCGCGAGCAATCGGTGATCATCGCCAAGGGCGCGCATTCGCCGCTTTGCTACCCCGATGTGATCGCCAAGCAGCTGGCGCAATCGCTCGACCGGCTGCAGACCGACCATGTCGACATCTATTTCATGCATCGCGACAATCCGGACGTGCCGGTCGACGAATTCGTCGACGCGATGGACGCCGAGGCTAGGGCCGGCCGCATCCGCGGCCTGTTTGGCGGCTCAAACTGGACGACGGAGCGCATGGATGCGGCCATTGCCTATGCCGAGAAGAACGGCAGGCAGCGGCCCGGCGCGCTCTCCAACAATTTCTCGCTGGCCGAGATGCTGGAACCGATCTGGCCCGGCTGCATCACCTCCTCGACCGATGCCTGGAAGGCTTGGCTGACGGCAAGGCAGATGCCGAACTTCGCCTGGTCGAGCCAGGGCCGCGGCTTCTTCACCGAGCGCGCCGGCCGCGATCGGACCGACAATGAGGAGCTGGTGCGGGTCTGGTATTCGGAAAAGAATTTCGGCCGCCGCGACCGCGCGATCGAGCTGGCGCGCAAGCTCGGCAAGAGCCCGATCCATGTCGCGCTGGCCTATGTCCTGGCGCAGCCCTTCCCCTCGGTCCCGCTGATCGGCCCGCGCACGCTGGACGAGCTGGAGGACAGTCTCAAGGCGCTGGATATCAAGCTGACGCCCGAGGATGTGGCGTGGCTGGACGAGGGCCCGGAGAGGAGAAGGGCTTAGGCTGCTTGGGGCGCTAAAAAGGAAACGTCGCGTTCCTTCGCGCCCCCCTCTGCCCTACCGGGCATCTCCCCCACAAGGAGGGGAGATCAGACTGCGCGCCGGCTTTCGCCAATCGCCAGCGTTGCAGGAGAAGCGTCGTCAGCGAAGCTGCCAATCTACCCCTTGAGGGGGAGATGGCCGGCAGGACAGAGGGGGGCGCTGTCCCGCCAGCATCTCCAAATGGCCTCACCGATCCACCCGCGTCGACAGAATAATCGACGACGACGTCCGCTCCACCCCCTCCATCGCCCCAATCTTGTCGAGCAGCGCGTCGAGATCCCGGATCGACGGCGCGTCGACGATGACGATCATGTCGAAATTGCCGCTGACGGAATGCACCGTGCGCACCGGCGGCATCGCTTCGAGGCTGCGCACCACCTTGTCGGCTAGCTTCGGCGTGACGGTGAGCAGCACATGCGCCTTGACCAGCCCCTGCTCATAGTCCGGCGACAGCCTGACCCCATAGCCGGCGATGATGCCGCGCTGCTCCAGCCGCTCGATGCGGCTCTGCACCGTCGTGCGCGAAACCCCAAGCTGGCGCGCAAGCTCCGCGGTCGAGGCCCGCGCATTGGCGCGCAACAAAGTGAGCAGGGCTTGTTCGGCTTCAGTGATCATTTCGACGAAACCTTTCGGCAGATCGTTCAAAGTTCTGCTTCATATTGCCAGATTCCACGCTTCCTTTCGACAGGCGAGCTGCGATGATTCCCGCGAATTGGCCCAAATCGAAATTGCGGGGAATTGATCATGAAGAACATCGTTGTCGTCGGCGCCGGGAAGATCGGCTCGACCATCGCGGAAATGCTGAGCGCCTCGGGCGACTACCGCGTCACGCTCGTCGACCGCTCGGCCGCCCAGCTTGCCGCCGCTGAACTGCCGGCCGGCGTCGAGACCCAGGAGCTGGACATCGCCGCCACCGGTGAGCTCGAGAAGGTGCTCGCCGGCAAGTTCGCCGTGCTGAGCGCCGCGCCCTTCCACCTCACCACCCGCATCGCCGAGGCGGCCGCCGCGACCGGCGTGCATTATCTCGACCTCACCGAGGACGTCGTCTCGACCCGCCGCGTCAAGGAACTGGCGCGCGACGCCAAAAGCGCCTTCATTCCGCAATGCGGCCTGGCGCCGGGCTTCATCTCGATCGTCGCCAACGACCTCGCCAGCCGCTTCGACACGCTGGAAAGCGTGCGCATGCGCGTCGGCGCGCTGCCGCAATATCCCTCCAATGCGCTAAACTACAACCTGACCTGGAGCACCGACGGCGTCATCAACGAATATTGCGAGCCCTGCGAGGCGATCGTCGAGGGCGAGCTGATCGAGGTGCCGCCGCTTGAGGAGCGCGAGGAGTTCTCGCTCGACGGCGTCACCTATGAGGCCTTCAACACCTCCGGCGGCCTCGGCACTCTGGCCGAGACGCTGAAGGGCAAGGTGCGCACGCTGAACTACCGTACCATCCGCTATCCCGGCCACGCCGCGATCATGAAGGCGCTGCTCAACGACCTGGGGCTGCGCCACCGTCGCGACGTGCTGAAGGACATCTTTGAAAGCGCCCTGCCGTCGACGCTGCAGGACGTGGTCATCGTCTTCGTCACCGTCTCGGGCCGCCGCAACGGCCGCCTGCTGCAGGAGACCTACGCCAACAAGATCTATTCGCAGCGCGTCGGCAACCTCGTGCGCAGCGCCATCCAGATCACCACAGCCTCCGGCATCTGCGCCGTGCTCGATATGCTGGCCGACGGCTCGCTGCCGGCAAAGGGTTTCGTGCGCCAGGAAGACATCGCGCTCGACGCCTTCCTCGCCAACCGCTTCGGTCGCGCCTACGCTCAGCACGAGATGGTGAGCCGGCTGGCGGGGTGAGCTGTCTAATCTCCCCCCTTGAGGGGGAGATGGCCGCGAAGCGGTCAGAGGGGGTCCTAGCGCGAAGAGCGCTAGCGCTTTCCCTAACGCCAGACGGCGCCGGCGCTCTACGTGAGGCGACCCTCTCTAAATATGAAGCGCGCCACCCGGCGCCCTCGCCCTACTTGCGCAGGCTTATAGGCCGACCCGACAGGAATCGGATGAGATTTCCGACGGTTCGCGAAGCCTTGGCGGATCTCCCCGCCGGGGGCGGTCCCTCTCTTCTGGCAAGTGCCGGACGCCTGGCCTCGGCGCCCAGCCGGCCCACTCGGAACGACGGCGCCTCGGTCGGCTCGCCTCTAAGAATGTTGGCTGCATTGTTGTCGTGGATGACGATGCACCATTGGGCATCCTTCGATGGCGCGACGATCGTGTTGTAGCGCGTCGCCATCTTTTGGTGATGGTCGCTATAGACACCTTTCATTGCAGGCGATCTTTTCTCGACCAGAGTGCCGAAAGCCGACATGGCATATTCATGGTTGGTATAGCGGCCGGTCGCCGTGTCGAAATTCTGGCCGTTCGGAAAGGCGATATAGAGGGGTTGCTCGTCGACCGCCCTCCTTTCGATCTCCCTACGCGCGAAGTGGTCGATCCGCTCCATGAAGCTCGGCGCAAGCGCGTCATCGCTGTCCAGCCGCGTCAGCGACACGAACTCCGCATCGCTATCTTCTTGAACGGACGCATTGAACCGGGCGCCGTGGTCCTCGCCGGCCTCGACCAAGATCGGCTTTACCTCGATGCCGTCAATGCAGTTGCAGACGGCGCATACATAATTCTCGTGCGTGTCAGCATCGAACGCGATCAGGACCGTAAAATCCTTCAGCGACTGCGCTTCCAGCGAGGGAGCGCAATAATTGTCGAACAGCGCTAGCCTTTCGACCAGCCAGACAGGATCGAGATTGACTCGTCCCTTGCCGTTCCATTGGCTTGGCTTGAACCCCGCGGCTGTATTGTAGCGAATCGTAATATACTTCTTCAGAACCATGCCAAATGCCGGCGACAAATCTTGAAAGCCGGCCATAGCAACAATGAGCACGAAGCGCCATACTATCCATGTGCGAGCATTCATGGATAGGGTCAGCTAGCGGGCTGAGTGGGTTCGCGCCCTTCCTCTCCCCCGTCGACCGGGGGGAGGTGTCGAGCGAAGCTCGACGGAGTGGGGGGCGACCGGCTCGTGCGTTTGTTGTTTCAAGCCGGGGACGATGCCTCGCCTTTGATTGAGGCCCGGTGGTGAATGCCGGCGCCGCCCTTTCCTTCCCCCCTTGTGGGGGAGCTAGATATGCAGCGCGTGGCCCAGCGCCTTAAGCGCCGCTTCCTGGAAACCCTCGCCCTGCGTCGGATGCGCATGGATCGTGCCGGCAATATCCTCCAGCCGGGCGCCCATTTCCAGCGCCAGGCCGAACGCCGCCGACAGTTCCGACACGCCTTGCCCGACCGCCTGGATGCCCAGCACAAGATGGTTGTCCGCGCGGGCCACGACGCGGACAAACCCGTCCTCGCGCTGTTTGGTCATCGCCCGGCCGTTGGCAGCGAACGGGAACTGGCCGATCTTGATCTCGCCAGCGAGGGCCTTCGCCTCTTCCGGTGAGAGGCCGGCCGTGACCAGCTCCGGATCGGTGAAGCAGATCGCCGGGATGGCGCGCTTGTCCCAGCTTCGTTTGTGGCCGGCGACGATCTCGGCCACCATCTCGCCTTGCGCCATGGCGCGATGCGCCAGCATCGGCTCGCCGGTGACGTCGCCGATGGCGTAGATGCCGCGCATGGAAGTACGGCATTGGTCGTCGATGCGGATGAATTTTTCGGCCCTGTCGAGGTCGATCTGCTCCAGCCCCCAGCCTTCGGTCAGCGGCTTGCGGCCGACCGTAACCAGGATCTTGTCGGTGGCGATCTTGGGGTTCTTGCCGTCGGCCGTCTCGACGAGCAAAGCATCGCCCTTGGTCGACAGCCCCTTGGCCTTCGCGCCCGTCATCACCTCGACGCCGAGCTCGCCGAGCCGCTTCAGAACCGGCCGGGTCAGTTCGGCATCATATTGCGCGAGCACCCTCGGCAGCGCTTCGACCACGGTGACCTTCGATCCCATCTTCGCGAAGGCCATGCCGAGTTCCAGCCCGATATAGCCACCGCCGACAACAGCTAGTTTCTTCGGCGCTTCGCTAAGCGCCAGCGCCTCGGTCGACGAGATCACCGGACCGCCGAAAGGCAGGAACGGCAATTCGACCGGCGCCGATCCGGTGGCGATCACCACCGTCTCGGCGCGGATGACCTGCGTGCCGGTTTCGGTTTCGACCTCGACCGTCTTACCGTCCCGGAATGTCGCCCAGCCCTGCACGATCTTGACCTTGGCTTTCTTCAACAGTCCGGCGACGCCGCTGTTAAGCCGGCTAACAATACCGTCCTTCCAGGCGACGGTGCGGGCCAGATCGAGCGTCGGCGCGGCGACCTTGATGCCGAGCGGATCCTTGCCGCCGGCGATATGCGCTATCTTCTCGAACTCCTCCGCCGCATGGATCAGCGCCTTGGACGGGATGCAGCCGACATTCAGGCAGGTGCCGCCCGGCTTGCCCGCTTCGACGATGACCGCATCGACGCCGAGCTGCCCCGCGCGGATGGCGCAGACATAACCGCCCGGCCCAGCGCCGATGACGAGCAGCTTGCAGGAGATTTCTTTCATGTTGTCGCCCTTCGATCCCAGGGAACGTGCCGCAGCGTTCCTTCGCGCCCCCCTCTGTCCTGCCGGACATCTCCCCCACGAGGGGGGAGATTGGCAGCTCCAGCGCTTCGCTCATTCTTGCAACGCCGGTGATTGGCGAAAGCCGCGGCGATAGTCGATCTCCCCCCTTGTGGGGGAGATGCCTGGTAAGGCAGAGGGGGGCGCTGTCCCGCCGTCATCTCCATCGACCCGCCCTCTAATCCACGAAAATCAGCGCCGGCGTCTCGAGCAGCGCCTTGATCCGCTGCACGAACACCGCGGCATCCCAGCCGTCGATGACGCGGTGGTCGAAGCTCGACGACAGGTTCATCATCTTGCGCGGGATGAATTGCGTGCCGTCCCAGACCGGCCGCACCATGATCTTGTTGACGCCGACGATCGCCACTTCCGGATAGTTGATCACCGGCGTGGTCGCAACGCCGCCCATGGCGCCGAGCGAGGTGATGGTGATGGTCGAGCCGGAAAGCTCCTCGCGGTTCGCCGTGCCGGCCTTGGCCGCATCGGCCAGCCGGTTGACTTCCGTGGCGCAGTCCCACAGGTCGCGCGCCTCGGCATGCTTGACCACCGGCACCACCAGCCCGTTCGGCGTCTGCGCGGCGATTCCGATATGGATTCCCTCATGCTGGTGGATGACGCCGGCGTCGTCGTCGAATAGCGCGTTGAGGTTCGGCTGCTCCGTGATCGCCTTCACCATAGCCCGCATCAGGAAGGGCAGGAGCGTCAGCTTGGGACGGTCCTGCCGCTTCTCCTTGTTCAGCGTAGCGCGCAATTCCTCCAATGCCGTGACGTCTATCTCCTCGACATAGGTGATATGAGGGATGCGCGATTTCGCTAGCGACATCCTTTCGGCGATCTTGCGCCTGAGGCCGACGACCTTGATGTCCTCGACGCCGTCCTTCCGCGTGAGCCCGGTGGCGCGGGCGATTTGCGGGCCGCGCGCGACGAACGCATCGATATCCTCATGGCTGATGCGCCCGGCCGGGCCGCTGCCCGGAACCTGGCGCAGATCGATACCGGCCTCCTTCGCGCGCAGGCGGACGGCCGGTGAGGCGAGCGGCTTCTCGCCCTCCGCGCGTGGCGCGCCGGAGACGGAGGCAGGACGCGTCGCCTTCGGCGCGACGACGGCCTTCGGCACCTCCGCCGGCTTTGGTGCCGGTTTCGGCGCGGCCGGCGCCGGTTTTACTTCGGCCGGCTCAGCTGCTGCCTTCACCTGCGGCGCCGTCTCGGCAGCGGCCTTGACATTGCCTTCGCCGGCTACCTTCAGCCGCACGATCGGCGAGCCGATCGCCACCGTGTCGCCGATCTCGGCGCCGAGCCACAGGATCTCGCCATCGACCGGAGAGGGGATTTCGACGGTTGCCTTGTCTGTCATGACGGCGGCGAGAACCGTGTCCTCGCGCACGAGATCGCCGACCTTGACGTGCCATTCAACGAGCTCGGCCTCGGCGACGCCTTCGCCGACATCGGGCAGCTTGATGATGTGTTCGCCCAACTGAGCCTCCCCGCTCTAAGCTTCCATGGTCTCGACGAGAGCGCGCCCGACCCGCGCCGGGCCGGGGAAATAGTCCCATTCCTGCGCATGCGGATAGGGCGTGTCCCAGCCGGCGACCCGCGCCACCGGCGCTTCCAGATGGTAGAAGCAGTTCTCCTGCACCAGCGAGACCAGCTCGGCGCCGAAGCCGGAGGTGAGCGTCGCCTCATGCACGACGACGCAGCGCCCGGTCTTCTTCACCGAGGCGACAATGGTGTCGAGGTCGAGCGGCAGAAGTGTCCTCAGATCGATCACCTCGGCGTCGATGCCGGTTTCCTCGGCCGCGGCCTGCGCCACATAGACCATCGTGCCGTAAGCAAGCACGGTGACGGCCGATCCCGGTCGGCGGATCGCCGCCTTGCCGAGCGGGATCGTGTAGTGGCCGTCGGCGACCTCGCCCAGCTCATGCTTCGACCAGGGCGTCACCGGCTTGTCGTGGTGGCCGTCGAACGGGCCGTTGTAGAGCCGCTTCGGCTCGAGGAAGATCACCGGATCCGGATCCTCGATCGCCGCGATCAACAACCCCTTGGCGTCGTGCGGATTGGAGGGCACGATGACCTTCAGGCCGGAGACATGGGTGAACAGCGCTTCCGGGCTCTGGCTGTGCGTCTGGCCACCGAAAATGCCGCCGCCGGTCGGCATGCGCACCACGATCGGGCAGGTGAAGTCGCCGTTCGAGCGGTAACGCAACCGAGCCGCCTCCGAGACGATCTGGTCGTAGGCCGGATAAACATAGTCGGCAAACTGCACCTCGACGCAGGGCCGCAGCCCGTAGGCGGCCATGCCGATGGCCGAGCCGACGATGCCGGATTCGCTGATCGGCGCGTCGAAGCAGCGGTTCTTGCCGTATTTGGCCTGCAGGCCTTGCGTGGCGCGGAATACGCCGCCGAAGAATCCGACATCCTCGCCATAGACGATGACGCGCTCGTCGCGCCCCATCGACACGTCCATGGCGTCACGGATCGCCTCGATCATGGTACGCCTGGGCATGGTCAGACCCCCGCCTGCTGGCGTTGCCGCCTCAGATGCGGCGGCATGTCTTCGTAAACGCCTTCGAACATGTCCCGGGTCGACGGCTTGCCGCCGGCATGCAGCGTGCCGTGGCTCTCGGCCTCTTTCTGCGCCGCGATCACCGTTTCGAGGATCTCGGCCTCCGCCTGGGTGTGGCGATCCTCAGACCAGACGCCTTTGTGGATGAGGTGGTTCTTCAGCCGGATCACCGGATCGCCGAGCGGCCAGGCGTCCGATTCCGCCTTCGGCCGGTAGGCCGACGGATCGTCCGACGTCGAATGCGCGCCCGCGCGGTAGGTGACATATTCGACCAGCGTCGGCCCGAGATTGGCGCGCGCGCGCTCCGCCGCCCATTTCGCCACGGCATGGACGGCGAGGTAATCATTGCCGTCGACGCGCAGCGAAGGAATGCCGAAGCCGAGTCCCCGCGCGGCAAACGTGCCGGAGCCGCCGCGCGCGATGCCCTGGAAGGTCGAGATCGCCCACTGGTTGTTGACGACGTTGAGGATGACCGGCGCCTTGTAGGTCGAGGCGAAGACCAGCGCCGAATGGAAATCGGACTCCGCCGTCGAGCCGTCGCCGATCCAGGCCGCGGCAATGCGCGAATCGTTGGAGATCGCCGAGGCCATCGCCCAGCCGACTGCCTGGATATATTGCGTCGCCAGATTGCCGGAGATCGAGAAGAAGCCGTGCTCCTTCGAGGAGTACATGATCGGCAACTGCCTTCCCTTCAGCGGATCGGCCTCGTTGGAGTAGATCTGGTTCATCATCGTGACCATCGGATAGCCGTCGGCGATCAGCAAACCTGCCTGTCGATAAGTCGGGAAATTCATGTCGCCTGGCTTGAGCGCCTTGCGGAAGGCGCAGCTCACCGCCTCCTCGCCCAGATGCTGCATGTAGAAGGAGGTCTTGCCCTGGCGCTGCGCCACCTGCATGCGCGCGTCGAAGGTCCTCAGCGTCATCATGTGGCGCAGGCCGTCGAGCAGCTCCTCGTCGCTGAGCAGCCCGGCCCATGGCCCGACGGCCTCGCCAGCGCGGTTGAGCACCCGGATGATGGAGAAGGCCATGTCGCGGATGGTGCGCGGATCGACATCGATCTCCGGACGCGGCACCGATCCGGCCTTGGGAATGGTCACATTCGAGAAGTCGGGCGTGCCGCCGGGCCGAACCTCCGGCTCGGGCACGTGAAAGCGCAACATTCCAGCATCGGCCATACGCTCACATCCTCCAATGTTGCCGGTGCGATCTTTGCACATCCGCGCCGCCAGACCAGTGCCAATTCGCCGGATCTCGGCATGGCCTTCCTCTCCGGCCGCCGGCCTCGGGAAGCCGATGCGGCACGCAGGCGCCAAGATGCAGATATGGCGGCGAAATTTCTTGTCGATGTTTTCGGCCGGCGCGCAATTTGGCGGAAGTTTGGGCGGCGATTGCCGTCATATAATGCAATTGAGAGGTTGAGGCCGTGCGCGGCCTTCCCTTCTCCCCTTGTGGGAGAAGGGAAGGAGCTGGCGCCGCTTCTCCGTTCACTCCGACCCCGCCTCATGCTAACTCACCGCGCATGGCACAGAAGAAAGGATATGAGGTCGATTCGTGGCTGGCGAGGCCAGATCCCTCCATGGCAATCGTCCTGTTTTACGGCCCCGACCGCGGCCTGGTCGCAGAGCGTGCGAAGGTTTTCGCCGCGAAAACCGGGCTGCCGCTCGATGACCCCTTCTCGGTGGTGAAGCTCGACGGCGCGGAGGTCGACCGCGACGAGGGCCGGCTGCTTGACGAGGCGCGCACCGTGCCGATGTTTTCCGACCGGCGGCTGCTTTGGGTGCGCAACGCCAGCGGCCAGAAAGCGCTGGCCGATGACATCAAGGCGCTGACCGCCGAGCCCGCGCGCGACGCCATCATCCTCATCGAAGCCGGCGACCTGAAGAAAGGCACCGGCTTGCGCGCCATCGTCGAGGCCGCCGGCAACGCCATCGCCTTGCCCTGTTATGCCGATGAAGCCCGCGACCTGGATACGGTGATTGACGACGAATTGCGCAAGGCCGGCATGTCGATGACGCTGGACGCCAGGCAGGCGCTGCGCCGTAACCTCGGCGGCGATCGCCTCGCCTCGCGCGGCGAGATCGAGAAGTTGGTGCTTTATGCGCACGGCCGAAAGGAAATCGACGTCGACGACGTCAACGCGCTGTCAGGCGACGTCTCCGGCGCGTCCTTCGACGCTGCGGTCGACGCCATGCTGGACGGCAAGGTCGGCGACTTCGATATCGCCTTCAATCGCCACTGCCAGTCTGGCGGCCATGCCTTCCTGGTGCTGTCCTCGGCGATGCGGCAACTGCAGGCGATCCAGGTGATGCGCGGCCAGATGGAGAGCGGCGGCCGCAACGCCGCGTCGGTCGTCGCCGGCGCTCGGCCGCCCGTCTTCTTCTCGCGCCGCAAGCTGGTGGAAAAGACGCTCGAGCGCTGGAATGTCGAAGCGCTCGGCCGCGCGCTCGGCCGGCTGCAGACGGCAGTGCTGCAAACGCGCAAACGGCCGGACCTGTCGGAGGCGCTGGCCAGGCAGGCGCTGCTCGGTATCGCAATCGAAAGCGCCAGGCTGGGGCAACGGGGCTGATCTCCCCCCTTGAGGGGGAGATGTCGCCGCAGGCGACAGAGGGGGTCGCCGCGCGTGAAGCGCCAACGCCTTCGCGTCCGAGCCCTTCCTGATCAGTTCATCATCATCGTGCCCGCGGGCTGGAAGGTCGGAAGCGCCTGTGGAAAGACCAGCACCGCCGCGCCGTAAAGGAGGAGGGCCACTCCCGAAACCTTGGCTATCCGATCTCCCGACGGGAGGGTCTTTTCCGCAAAGATCAGCAACGTGACCACGGCCATTGCGGCGACATTCATCATCCCGAGAGGAAAAAGAGCGAGAAACAGCAGCCAGCAGCAGCCGAGACAAAAGGCCCCGTGCTCGATACCCATGCGCGCCGCGCCCCAACGGCCGTCGCGCCATGAGGTCAGGATGAAACCGATCGGCGTGCGGCATTTGGCCAGGCAAATATCCTTCAACGGGGAGAGCTGATAGGCGCCCGCAACCATCAGCAGCACGCCGCCGATGCGGGCAGCGGTCGCGGTGGACATTCCCATCCGTTCGCCGAGCATCTCCGCGCCTGCCGCGCCGGCAAAGGCGAGAACCCCGATCGCGCTCCAGACCAGCATGTAGCCGGCCACGAACACCCAGGTGGATACGAAAGTCCCGCCGCGCCCCCGCTTGGCCGCTTGAACCTGGTGAAACGTCAGGATCACCGGGGCGGCCGTAGGAAACATCATGGCAATCATCATGACGATCCAGACGGCAAGAAACAGCGGCGCCGTCATGCCCATGGTGGGCGAGCCGATTTCCATGCCCGCGCCCATGCCGATCTGCTGCCGGATGAGCACGGTCCACGACGCCGCGGCGCTCGCAACCAGCAGCGCGAGAATGATGTTTCGCTGCAATGTCAGCGTCATGGGCGAGCCCGCCCGGCCACGCGTGCAAGGACTATTGCTGGCCGGACCAATTGATCGGGGCGTAGTGCGCGTTTCGGCGGGAATTATCCCAACTGATGCCATGGTCGCTGAAAGTATTGCCTTCCAGTCCCATTGCCAGGCCGAGCCAGTCGGGATTGACGGGATGGCCAGTTGCCGCCCACATCTCACCGTCCGCGCGCATGGTCGGCAACGGCTCGACCGCCAGCTGCATCACGCCGACAACCTCTACCGACCGCTTCTTGTCGTTGACCTGGTATCTGATCGGTGCCTTCCTGGCCCCAAGATTGGTGCTGATCATCGGCGCAAAGGCAGCCATCGGCCCACCAGCGGCGCCGGTAAAGATTGCGCCCAGCGCTTCCGTTTGCCGGTCATCCGCACGGTCGTCGATATAGGCCGCCGCCGTCCAATTGCCTTCCGCCATCGGACCTGGCGTCTGAGCGACCATCGCGACGCTGAGCCCGTCCAATCGAACGTCGCCGAAGTTGCCCTTATCGATGTGAAAGACCAAAGCGACGTCGCAAACGCCTTTCGTCGGCTTCGATGTCAGCTGCGCATTGGTGGACAGCAGACAAGGACATACGACATCGCAGCTGCAATTCTCGAAATAGCTTCCAGACAATTGCCAGCTGACTGCCATTTACACCTCCCATTGTGTCAGGCGTATCAGCGGATCGCTTTGGCGAGGTGGCGCCGTCCATATCGCAGGAACGGCATATAGCCCGACATCGCGACTGCTCGGCACGCCAGGGCATATAGTTTAGCTGTATCTAATGCAGGTTACGCCGATGGCCGGCACTGTCAAGTTGCAGGCATCGCCGCCGGTGACCGGCTAAGGCCGGCGAGCATATGGACCCACAGCGGACCTAGCCGAGGCGCTTGCCGCGCAGACGCCGATCGACATCGCTATGGAGAGCGAGGCTCGGGCTGCGCGGCTAATCTCCCCCCTCGAGGGGGAGATGTCGCCAAAGGCGACAGAGGGGGGTCCTTGCGCGTGGAGCGCCGGCGCACCCCAAGACGAAGGCCACGTCGGCGACCTATGCGTGGCGACCCCTTCTGGCTGCCGGCCATCTCCCCCTCAAAGGGGAAGATTAGCAGCTCCCGCCCCATTGCCTCGCGCCATCGCCGCCAACAAAAAGGCCGGCGTCTCGCCAGCGCTTCGTCGTCTATCACCGATATATCAGGCTCCAGCCTTAAGCCAAAGCCTCAACTACAGCCAAATACCGTGGTGCTCCAGCCGTCTATCGCTCGTCCTTCAGCCGCCGGCAGAGCTCGTCGAGCTGCTCTAGCGAGCGATAGTCCACTTTGAGCGTGCCGCCCTTGCCCTTGTGCTCGATGCTGACGATCATGCCGAGCGTGTCGGTCATCAGCTTTTCCAGCGCCAGCGTGTCGGGGTCCTTCTCGGGCGCGCTCGGGGCGGACTTCGCCTTGGCCGGCGTCGGACCGGCGGGCATCTGCGCCAGCGCTTCCGCCTGGCGCACCGAAAGCCCCTCCTTGACGATGCGCTTGGCAAGCCCGGCCGGGTCCTCGGCGGTGACCAGCGTGCGGGCATGACCAGCCGACAGATCGCCGTCGACCAGCATGCTATGGATGACGGGCGGCAGCTTCAGCAGACGCAGCGTGTTGGCGACATGGCTGCGGCTCTTGCCGATCACCTGGCCGAGATCGGCCTGGGTATAGCCGTGCTCGTCGATGAGCTGCTGGTAGCCTTGCGCCTCCTCGACCGGATTGAGGTCGGCGCGCTGCACGTTCTCGATGATCGCCAGCTCCAGCGCGGTGCGGTCGTTGACGTCGCGCACGATCAGCGGGATCTCGGTCAGGCCGGCGCGCTGCGCCGCCCGCCAGCGCCGCTCGCCGGCGATGATCTCGTAACGGCCGGCCTGCGACGGCGAGGGGCGCGCCACGACCGGCTGCACCACGCCATGCTCGCGGATCGACTGGGCAAGGTCGGTGAGCTCGGCATCGCCGAAATGCCGGCGCGGGTTCTTCGGGTTCGGGCTGACGAACTCGATCGGCACCTTGCCGTCCGCCGCCACCACCGCGCTTGGCTTTTCCGGCGCCGCCGGACGGTCGATTTCGCCGATCAGCGCCGCGAGGCCACGGCCCAGTCTTTTTCTTGATTGGTCTTCGCTCATTATAGTGTCCAGATCGTTTCGGAATCGAATTGGCTGATTAACCGAGGCCGCGAAGCGAACCCTCAGGCGGCGCGCAGCTTGCGCTCGCGCCGGATCACCTCCGAGGCGAGCTGCAGATAGGCCTGGCTGCCCGAGCATTTCAGATCGTAGAGGATGGCCGGCTTGCCGTAGGACGGCGCTTCGGAGACGCGCACATTGCGTGGGATGATCGTCTCATAGACCTTGTCGCCCATATGGGTGCGCACATCCTGCACCACCTGGTTGGCGAGATTGTTGCGGCCGTCATACATGGTGAGCACGATGCCCTGGATGGTGAGGTCCGGATTGATGCTGTTGCGCACCTGCTCGACCGTTTCCAGCAGCTGGCTGAGACCTTCGAGCGCGAAGAACTCGCATTGCAGCGGCACGAGAACGGAATCGGCTGCCGCCATTGAATTCAAAGTCAAAAGGTTGAGCGAGGGCGGGCAGTCGATCAGCACATAGCCGAACGGCGCCGAGCGTTCGGCCGCGGCGCGCAGCGCATTGCGCAGCTTGAGCACGCGATCGGGCGCCGAGGCGATTTCCATCTCGATGCCGAGCAGGTCGAGCGTCGAGGGGATGATAGACAAGCCCGGCACCGCCGTCGGCACGGCGGCCTGCTCCAACTCGAGCTCGCCGGTCAGCACATCATAGGACGAGACCGTGCGGTCCTTGCGGTCGATGCCGAGCCCGGTGCTCGCATTGCCCTGCGGATCGAGATCGACGATCAGCACGCGCTCGCCGATCGCGGCCAGCGCCGTGGCCAGGTTGATGGCGGTCGTCGTCTTGCCGACGCCGCCTTTCTGGTTGGCAACAGTGATGATACGCGGTGCTGTGCTCATGGGCCTATGCCAGTAATTCATTGCTGTTTCGCCGGGCGCAAGTCGGTGATTTCGAGGATGACGCCATGTGGGTCGGTCATGCTCGAATGTTCTACCAGATCGAAGGCCCAGCGGTGAGTGCTTTCTTCCACTTCGGCCCGGTAATCCCGGCCTTTATGGAAGAGCGCACGCGCCTCTTTGGTCAGCCAGGGCGCAGCCAGATCGAGCAGGTCCGGGAGCGCCGCCAGCGCCCGTGCAGTGACGATTTCCGGTGCGGAAACAAGCGCATAGCTGTCGTCGATGCGCCTGGCCACGACCCGCGCGGGCAGATCGAACTGCCCTGTGACGGATTGCAGGAACGACGCCTTCTTGCGGTTGCTCTCGACCAAGTCGATCGAGGCGCCCGGACGCTCTGCCAGCAGGAAGCCGAGCACCAGTCCGGGAAACCCGCCGCCTGAGCCGAGGTCGACCCAGCGTGTTGCTGCGGGCGCGATTCGCGCGAGCTGTGCGCTGTCCAGGATATGCCGGCGCCAGACATCGTCCAGCGTCGAAGGCGCCGCCAGATTGATGCTGCGGTTCCATTTCAGGAACAGCTGTTCGAAGGCCTGCAGCCGCTCGAATGTTTCACGTGAAACCGGACCCGCTGCTTTTTGCAGGTCCGCCCAGGCATCCGCACTCACGCCACAGACCTTCGCGCGGCAAGCTCAGCGTTGCGGACATGCGCCACGATGATCGCAAGCGCCGCAGGCGTCATGCCTTCCATGCGTTGCGCGTCGGCGATCGAGCGCGGCTGACGCGTCTTCATCTTCTGCTTCAGCTCGTTCGACAGACCCGGCACATCGGAGAAGTCGATACCCTCCGGGATGAGCCGCGATTCCTCATGCCTGATCTGCGCGACATCGGCCTGCTGGCGATCGAGGTAAACTGAATATTTCGCTTCCGTTTCAAGCCGCTCCGCCGTCTTGGGGTCGAGCGCGGCAAAGCGCGGCTCAACGCGGGTCAGCCAGGCCATGTCGACGCCCGGATGCGCGAGTAGCTCGTAAGCCGAGCGCCGCACGCCGTCCCTGTTGATCTCCAGCCCATGCCGCGCGGCTTCGTTCGGCGTCCAGGTAACGGACTTGGCCAAGGCACGGGCCCCATCCAGCTTCTGCGCCATGCCGCCGAAACGCCGCAGCCGCTCCGACGACGCGATGCCGAGCTTTTCGGCCAGCGGCGTCAACCGCTCGTCGGCATTGTCGGCGCGCAGCGAAAGTCGGAACTCGGCGCGCGAGGTGAACATGCGATAGGGCTCTGCGATGCCGCGGCTGGTGAGGTCATCGACCATCACGCCGATATAGGCCTCGGTGCGGCTGAGCACGACCGGCTCGCTCGCCGAAGCCTTGCGCGCCGCGTTGATGCCGGCGAGCAGCCCTTGGGCGGCGGCCTCTTCGTAACCTGTGGTGCCATTGATCTGTCCGGCCAGGAACAGACCGGTGACGCGCTTCGTCTCCAGCGTCGTCTTCAGCTCGCGCGGATCGACATGGTCATATTCGATCGCGTAGCCCGGCTGCAGCATGGTCGCCCTTTCGAGCCCCGGAATGGTTTTCAGGATCTCGAGCTGCACATCCTCAGGCAGCGAGGTCGAGATGCCGTTCGGATAGACGGTGTTGTCGTCGAGCCCCTCCGGCTCGAGGAAGATCTGATGGCCTTCTCGGTCGCCGAACTTGACGATCTTGTCCTCGATCGACGGACAGTAGCGCGGCCCCACACCTTCAATCGAGCCGGAATACATGGCCGAGCGGCCGAGATTGACGCGGATGATCTCGTGCGTCGCCGGCATGGTGCGGGTAATGCCGCAATGGATTTGCGGATTGGCGATGGCGTCCGTCATCAGCGAGAACGGCACCGGATCCTCGTCCGCCGCCTGGCTTTCCAGCGAAGCCCAGTCGATGGTGCGACCGTCAAGGCGAGGGGGCGTGCCGGTCTTAAGGCGGCCAAGCTGGAAGCCCGCGCGGCTCATGGTCGCCGACAGCCCCATGCTGGCCTGCTCGTTCATGCGGCCGGCGACGATCTTCCTCTCGCCGATATGGATTAGCCCGCGCAGGAAGGTGCCGGTGGTCAGCACCACGGCGCCGCAGGCCAGCCGCCGATCGCCGGAAACCAGCACCGCCGCGACGCGACCGTCCTCGAGCACCAGATCGAGAACCTCACCCTCGATCACGACGAGATTGTTCTGCTGCCGAATCGCTTCCTGCATGGCCAAGCGATAGAGCTTGCGGTCGGCCTGGGTGCGCGGCCCGCGCACAGCCGGACCCTTGCGACGGTTGAGCAGGCGGAACTGAATGCCGGCGGCGTCCGCCATGCGACCCATCAGCCCATCCATGGCGTCGATCTCGCGCACAAGATGGCCTTTGCCGAGACCGCCGATCGCCGGATTGCAGGACATGACGCCGATCGTGTCGAAGCGCAGCGTCACCAGCGCGGTCCTGGCGCCGGCGCGCGCGGCCGCGCTGGCCGCCTCGCAACCGGCATGGCCGCCGCCCACCACCACCACATCATAGTGATCGGTCATTTTCCAAGAATCCGCTTTCAGAGATTGCCCGACACATGTCCTCGCTATCGCCCGCTGTCAAGGACGAAGGCGTTTCACGTGAAACATCGACCCGCGCTCCATCCGGTGTTTCACGTGAATCATTGCGGATAGGGGCCCCGCCCGTGTTTCACGTGAATCACTTACCAATACAGAACTGCGAGAAGATGACATCAAGAAGGTCCTCGACATCGACGGCGCCGATGATGCGGCCAAGGCGCTCGGCCGCCAGCCGCAACTCCTCGGCGCGCAACTCCTGGCTTTGTCCCGACAGCGCCGCCCCGAGGAAATCCGTCGTCTCCCTAAGCAACTCGACATGGCGCATTCTGGACGGCAGGACGTCACCCGCGTCGCCAACCGCGGTGGCGGCGCGGACCCCGATCTCGCCCAGAAGCTGGTCCAGGCCGCTGCCATCCCTGGATGAGATCGCTACATCATAGCCCTCAACGCCGCTGTCAGCGATGTCCGATTTGGTTCCGACCCTCAACAGCGCAGCCCCGCTCGGTACACTCTCGACAGAAACCGGGTCCGCCATGTCTTCCAGCAACAGGACCAGATCCGCCCCCTCCGCTTTGGCGCGCGCCCGCTCGATCCCGATCGACTCGACCTTGCCCGCCGCCGCACGCAGCCCGGCCGTATCGACGAGCCGCACCTTCAGCCCATTGAGGTCCATGACAATTTCGAGCAGGTCGCGCGTCGTGCCCGGTTCGTCGGTAACGATCGCCGCCTCCCGCTTCGCCAACGCATTGAACAGGCTGGATTTGCCGGCATTCGGCGCGCCAAGGATCACGACTTCGAAACCCTCACGAATGATCTCCGCGGCCTTGAACCCTTCGATGTGTCGTTCGATCTCGCCAGCCATCGCGGCCACGTCGGACCAGACCGCTTCCGAAACGGAGCCAGGCACATCCTCTTCGTCGGCGAAGTCGATTTCCGCCTCGATCATGGCACGCGCATGGATCAGCCGGCGGCGCCAGCTTGAGTAGAGCTCACTCTGCGCGCCTTCGGCGTTGCGCAAGGCGAAGCGCCGCTGCGCCTCCGTCTCGGCATTGACCAGATCGGCCAGAGCTTCCGTCTCCACCAGATCCAGTCTGCCGTTGAGAAAGGCGCGCCGGGTGAACTCCCCGGGCTCGGCGTGCCTGACGCCTTCGAGGCCGGTAATGGTGTCCAGCAGCTTGGCCGCGACAGCGCGGCTGCCATGGACCTGGAATTCGGCGACGTCCTCGCCCGTGAAGCTGCCGGGGCCTGGGAAGAACAGGACAAGCCCATGGTCAATCGTCGAGCCATCAGCCGCCTTGAGTGTCCGCAAATTGGTAAACCGACCCTTAACCGATCCGGCAATCGTTTCGACCACGAATCGAGTCCTGGGGCCGGAAATACGGATGACCGCAATGCCGGCGGGCAGGCGGCCGCTGGAAAGCGCTACGATCGAATCCTTCGAAGCCATCAGGGAAACCATTTGCCGGACCTGCCCAACCGCCTAGATTAAAAGATAGGGCATGTCGGCCGAAAACCGCTCCACACATTTCGGCCTCATGCTCCAGCCTTTGCCAAATCAAACCCGAATCGAGCCGCCCATCGTGACCTTGCCCGCGCAAAACCTGCTTGCCGAAGAAGCCAGCCCCTATCTGCGGCAGCACAGCGACAATCCTGTTCATTGGCGCGGCTGGTCGCCCGCGGCCCTTGCCGAAGCGAAAGAGCTCGGGCGGCCGATCCTGCTCTCCATCGGCTACGCCGCCTGCCACTGGTGCCATGTGATGGCCCATGAAAGTTTTGAGAACGACGCGGTGGCGGCCGTCATGAACCGGCTCTACGTGAATATCAAGGTCGATCGCGAGGAGCGTCCCGACATCGACCAGATCTATATGGCGGCGCTTCATGCCATGGGCGAGCAGGGCGGCTGGCCGCTGACCATGTTCCTGACGCCCGACGGCAAGCCTTTCTGGGGCGGCACCTATTTTCCGCGCGAGGCGCGCTACGGACGGCCGGGCTTCATCCAGGTGCTGGAAGCGGTCGACAAGGCCTGGCGCGAAAAGCAGCAGAACCTCGCCGAAAGCGCCGACGGGCTGACCGCCCATGTCGAGCAGCGGCTGGCCGGCGCAAAGGGCAAGGCGGTACTTGACCGGGATACGCTGGCCGATCTCGCCAGCCGCATCGACGGCATGATCGACCGCGATCTCGGTGGCTTGAAGGGCGCGCCGAAATTTCCCAACGCGCCTTTCATGCACACGCTCTGGCTGTCCTGGCTGCGCGACGGCCAGGCGGACCATCGCGACGCCGTGCTCATCAGCCTCGAAAAAATGCTTGCCGGCGGCATCTACGATCATGTCGGTGGCGGCCTCAGCCGCTATTCGACCGACGCCGAATGGCTGGTGCCGCATTTCGAGAAGATGCTCTACGACAATGCCCAGCTGATCCGCCTGTGCAACTGGGCCTATGCTGCCACCGGCAACGGCTTGTTCCGGGTGCGAATCGAAGAGACTGTCGACTGGCTGCTGCGCGAGATGCGGGTCGACGGTGGCGCCTTCGCCGCCAGCCTCGATGCCGACAGCGACGGCGAGGAGGGGCTTTTCTACACCTGGAACCGCGAGGAGATCGAGGCAGCCCTCGGCGACGATGCGTCGACCTTCTTCCGCTATTTCGAGCTGGCAGCCCCGCATGGCTGGGAAGGCAAGCCGATCATCCGCCAGAACGAGGCGCAGCAAAGCCAGGGCATTGCCGACTATGGTCAGCTCGCGCCACTGAGAGCGAAGCTGCTCGCTGTCCGCGAACAGCGGGTCAGGCCCGGCCGCGACGGCAAGGCGCTCACCGACTGGAACGGCCTGATGATCACGGCACTCGCCGAAGGGGGCCGCTCACTTGGCAGACCCGACTGGATCGAGGCCGCGGCCAGGGCTTTCGGCCATATCGTCGAGGCGAGCCAGGACGGCCGTCTGCCGCACTCCATGCTTGGCGCGAAGAAACTTTTTCCCGCGTTGTCCAGCGACTATGCCGCCATGACCAACGCGGCGATTGCGCTGTTCGAGGCGACCGGCGATCCCGCCTATTCCGATCGCGCCCGGCAGTTCATCGGCGAGCTCGACCGCTGGCACCAAGACGGCGACAAGACCGGCTACTGGCTGACGGCGTCGGACAGCGGCGACGTCCCGATCCGCATTCGCGGCGATGTCGACGAGGCAATTCCTTCCGCCACCAGCCAGATCGTCGAAGCGCTGGTGCGGCTGTCGTCGCTCACCGGTGAGGTCGACATCTGGGAAAAGGGCTGGACCACCGCCGAGCACGCCATGGGTCGCGCATCGCAACAGGCCTATGGCCAGGCCGGCATCGTCAATGCCTGTGCGCTGGCGCTCGAGCCATTCAAGCTCGTCATTGTAGATAGGCCGGATTCCCCAAGCCTCGTTCCGGTTGCGAATCGGAATCCCGACCACCGCCGGATCGATATCGTCGTGCCGATTGGTTCGGAAGCGAATCGACTGTTGCTGCCGGGCGGTGTGCTGCCGCCGACGGACCAGGCAGGCGCCTGGTTCTGCAGCGGGCAAGTGTGCCTGCCGGTGGTGACGGATGCGGGTGAGTTGGAGAAGTTGTTGCGGCGATAGCGCGTTCTCCTTCTCCCACAAGAAAAAGAAGGGGGGAGCGCTTCGCGAGCCGACCCTCCCACAACGGGGAGGGGTAGCCTAATCACGTATTCATCGAATCGAAGAAATCCGCGTTGGTCTTGGTCTGCTTGAGCTTGTCAATGAGGAACTCGATCGCGTCGGTCGTTCCCATCGGCGCCAGGATACGGCGCAGCACGAAGATCTTCTGCAGGTCCGCGCGCGGCACAAGCAGGTCTTCCTTGCGGGTGCCGGACTTCAGGATGTCCATCGCCGGGTAGATGCGCTTGTCGGCTACCTTGCGGTCGAGCTGGATTTCGCAGTTGCCGGTGCCCTTGAACTCTTCGAAGATGACTTCGTCCATGCGGCTGCCGGTATCGATCAGCGCCGTGGCGATGATGGTCAGCGAGCCGCCTTCCTCGATGTTGCGGGCGGCGCCGAAGAAGCGCTTCGGCCGCTGCAGCGCGTTGGCGTCGACACCGCCGGTCAGCACCTTGCCGGATGACGGAACGACAGTGTTGTAAGCGCGGCCGAGACGGGTGATCGAATCGAGCAGGATGACGACGTCACGGCCATGCTCGACCAGGCGCTTGGCCTTCTCGATCACCATTTCGGCGACCTGCACGTGGCGGGCGGCCGGCTCGTCGAAGGTCGAGGAGATCACCTCGCCCTTCACCGAGCGCTGCATGTCGGTCACTTCCTCAGGACGCTCATCGATCAGAAGCACGATCAGATAGCATTCCGGATGGTTGGCGGTGATCGAGTGGGCGATGTTCTGCATCAGCACCGTCTTACCGGTTCGCGGCTGCGCGTTGATCAGCGCGCGCTGGCCCTTGCCGATCGGCGCGACCAGGTCGATCACGCGCGGTGAGATGTCCTTGGAGGTCGGATTGTCGACCTCCATCTTCAGCCGCTTGGTCGGATAGAGCGGCGTCAGATTGTCGAAGTGGATCTTGTGCCGGATCTTTTCGGGATCGTCGAAATTGATGGTGTTGACCTTGAGCAGCGCGAAATAGCGCTCACCCTCTTTCGGGCTGCGGATCGGTCCTTCGACCGTGTCGCCGGTCTTCAGCGAAAAGCGTCGGATCTGCGACGGCGAGATATAGATGTCGTCGGGACCCGGCAGGTAGTTGGCGTTAGCCGAGCGCAGGAAGCCGAAACCGTCCTGCAGCACCTCGACCACGCCGTCACCGATGATCTCGATATCCTGGGCGGCGAGCTTCTTCAGGATCGCGAACATCAGCTCCTGCTTGCGCATCACGCTGGCGTTCTCGACCTCAAGCGATTCGGCATAAGCGATCAGCTCTGGGGGCTTCTTGTTCTTGAACTCTGCGAGTTTCATTTCTTGCATTAGATAGACTCTGGGTAGGCTTTGGGGAGAAAAATCGGCTGAATACGACAAATGCCGGGCGCGGCCGAAAGCGAGTAAAGGGGGCGGCGCATGACGGGAAGGAAGACCCGTCTTTTATCGTCGGTCGCCTGAAAGAGCAAGCCGCCTTTTGCGGATCCTGGCTGGGTCGGGGGAAGCTGAAGCGTGATCCCGAACCGGAGGTCTGCGTGGCTAAAAAACGGGAACCGGTTTCGGAAAAGACCACGCTCCTGATCTAGAACGGCTTCACGATGACCAGGATGACGATGACGATCATCAACAATGTGGGGATCTCGTTGACGATCCGCCAGTGCTTCGCCGGTTTTTCGTTCTTGTCCTCGGCGAATTTCCTGACCGCCGCGGCGAGATAGCCGTGCAGGCCCGACAGGACCAGCACCAACGCGATCTTCGCGTGCAGCCAGCCCCCTTCGAAATGAAAGATCTTCCAGGCCATCCAAAGTCCGAACACCCAGGTCACGATCATCGCCGGATTGATGATCCCCCTAAGCAGCCGCCGTTCCATCACCTTGAAGGTCTCGGACTGCACCGAGCCTTTCTCGGCATCGACGTGATAGACGAACAGCCTCGGCAGATAGAGCATGCCTGCCATCCAGGAGATGACGGCGATCACATGGATCGCCTTCGCCCAGGGATAGAAGCCGTCGCCAGCCACGAAATAGAGCAGCGCCGTCAGCACCACGAGCACGACAATGCCGATCACCATGCGCCTCATCGCCTGGCCCGTGGTGTTTTCACTGCTCGCGCTGTTCTCGTTGCTCACGTCGCTCATCGGTGGCTCCTCACCATTTTCACCATCGCCTCCACATGCGCCACCGGCGTTTCCGGCGTGATGCCGTGACCGAGATTGAAGATCAGCGGCCCGCCACCCAAAGTCCTCAAAATGGCATCGACGCCCTCGGCCAGCGCCTTGCCGCCGGCGACCAGGCGCAGCGGATCGAGATTGCCTTGCACCGCACCGTCGCGCTGCAATTCCTTCGCCATCGACAAAGGCACAGTCCAATCGAGGCCAAGCCCGGTGATGCCGGTCTTCCTCCTGTAGTCGCGATAACGCTCGCCAGCTCCTTTCGGAAAGCCAATCACCGGCACGTTCGGGTGGACCGCCTTCACCTGCCGCACGATCTCTGCCACCGGCTCGACGCAGAAGGCCTCAAAAGACGGCTCGTCCAGCACGCCCGACCAGGAATCGAAGATCTGCACCGCATCGGCGCCGGCTTCGACCTGGCGGATGAGATAGGCGGCCGAATGATCGGCGAGCGTCCTCAAAAGCTTTCCGAAAGCCTCGGGCTCGCGATAGGCGAAAAGCCGGGCAGGGCCCTGATCCGGCGTGCCGTGCCCGGCGATCATATAGGTCGCCACCGTCCAGGGCGCGCCGCAGAAGCCGAGCAGCGTCGTCTCGTCGGGCAGCTTCGCGCGAAGCCGGCGCACGGTCTCGTAGACCGGTTCGAGATTCACGTGAAACATCTCGCCGTTCAGCGCCGAAATCTCCGGCGCCGTGATCGGCTTCAGGACCGGCCCGCGGCCCTCCTCGAAACGGACATCCCGTCCCAAGGCATTGGGCACAACAAGGATATCGGAGAACAGGATCGAGGCATCGAAGCCGAAGCGTTCGATCGGCTGCAGCGTCACCTCGACGGCGAGGTCCGGATCGTAGCAGAGATCGAGGAAGGATCCCGCTCGCTTCCTGGTCTCGCGATACTCGGGAAGATAGCGGCCCGCCTGACGCATCATCCAGAGCGGCGGCGGTGAAACCGTCTCGCCCTTGAGGACGTCCAGCACGATCCGTTTCCCAGCCATCCAGCGCTGCCCTCTCCAGTCCTTCAAATCAAATATCTATTTTAAAAGAGTCTTCTGATTCTAAGAGTCTGTTGGTTGTGATGGTTGCGACCTGTCCAGCCTGCGGCTCGAAAAGGCCAGTCAGCATATTGTCGCGTACTCCGTTTCGCAATTTGGAGGGATCTGGGGACGATGCGGATTCAGCCTTTCGAGTCAAAAGCTTGTTCTATCCCGCTCCGCGTTTAGCTCTGTGGACGAAATCGGCCAAGAAAAGTTGATCCCCGGTTTTGTCCCCAGCGCCGCGACAAAGCCTACAGCGGGTCGAATTGTGGACAAGCGGCCATCTGATACACTCGCTTTTTTACCCGAGGCTTTCCCATCCAGCCTTGTCCACAATTGCCCACAGCCTGGACCCATCCCCTGTGAACAAACCTCAGAGCTTCTTCCATCTGCATCTGATTTCCGACGCCACCGGCGAAACGCTGCTGGCGGCCGGCCGCGCGGCGTCCGCGCAATACAAGGATGCGCGCGCCATCGAGCATATCTATCCGCTGATCCGCACGGAAAAGCAGATCGCCAAGGTCTTCGAGGATATCGAGGAGGAGCCCGGCATCATTCTCTATACGGTGGTCGATCAGAAGCTGGCGCGCTCAATCGATGAGCGCTGCGCGGCGATGGGGCTGCCTTGCGTCTCGGTGCTGGAACCGGTGCTTGCCGTCTTCCAGTCCTATCTCGGCACGCCGGCCGGCCGCCGCGTCGGCGCCCAGCATGTTCTCGACGCCGAATATTTCCGCCGCATCGATGCGTTGAACTTCACCATGGAGCATGATGACGGCCAGCTGCCGGCCAATATGGACGATGCCGATATCGTGCTGATCGGCATCTCGCGCACCTCGAAGACGCCGACCTCAATCTATCTTGCCAATCGCGGCATCAAGACCGCCAACATCCCGATCGTGCTCGGTGTGCCGCTGCCCGAAAGCCTGATCGCCGCCAAGACGCCTTTGGTCGTCGGTCTGGTCGCCACGGCCGAGCGCATCTCGCATGTGAGGCAGAACCGCATCCTCGGCAACAGCGCCGCCTTCGTGCCGACCGACTATGTCGATCGCGCCGCCATCAACGAGGAGCT
The DNA here is from genome assembly GCF_033977325.1 of Mesorhizobium vachelliae. Taxonomy (NCBI): domain Bacteria; kingdom Pseudomonadati; phylum Pseudomonadota; class Alphaproteobacteria; order Hyphomicrobiales; family Phyllobacteriaceae; genus Mesorhizobium; species Mesorhizobium vachelliae. Next base: position 131,466 of record NZ_JAVIIR010000003.1, on the reverse strand, counting down.
CGCCTATGCCCGCCAGCTCTGCACCAGGCATGGCTGGCCAATGATCGACGTCAGCCGCCGCTCCATCGAGGAAACAGCGGCGGCCATCGTTGCCCTGCGGGGCAAGAACAGATAACCCATTGCCCCGATCAACCGGGACGCGATGGCGAAACATCATGACCGAGAAAATCATCCTCGCTTCGGGCAGTCCGTACCGCAAGGCGATGCTGGTCAATGCCGGCCTCGACATCGAGGCGGTGCCGGCTGATGTCGACGAGCGCGCGCTCGAGGCTCCGCTGAAGGACAGCGGCGCCTCACCGGAGGATGTCGCGTCGATCCTGGCCGAGGCCAAGGCGACTGAGGTCAGCGAGCGCAGGCTAGGCTCCCTGGTTCTCGGCTGCGACCAGACGCTGTCGCTGGGCGACGAGGTCTTTCATAAGCCCGCCGACATGGAAGGCGCGCGCCGCCACCTCTTGGCCTTGTCCGGCAAGACGCATCAGTTGAACAGCGCCGCCGTGCTCTGCCGCGATGGCGAGGTGCTGTGGCGCCATGTCGGTGTCGCGAGCCTCACCATGTGCAAGCTCGATCCCGCCTTCATTGGCCGGCATCTGGCCCGGGTTGGCGCCAAGGCGTTGTCCAGTGTCGGCGCCTATCAGGTCGAGGGCGAAGGCATCCAGCTGTTCGAGAAGATCGAGGGTGACTATTTCACCATCGTCGGCCTGCCGTTGCTGGCGGTGCTGAAGGAGCTGCGCGAACTGGGAGCCATCGATGGCTGAGAAAAAGGCCTTCGTCACCGGACATCCGATCGCGCATTCGCGCTCGCCTAAGATTCACGGCTACTGGCTCAAGCAATACGGCATCGACGGCAGCTATGAAGCGATCGATGTCGCGCCGGATGATTTCGCGTCCTTCCTGAAAGCGCTTGGCGACAATGGTTTTCGCGGCGGCAATGTCACCATCCCGCACAAGGAGGCGGCTTTCGCCGGCGTCGCCCGCCGAGATGACGCGGCCGACGCGATCGGCGCGGTCAACACATTGTGGTTCGAGGATGGCCTTCTGTGGGGCGGCAACACCGATGGTTACGGCTTTGCCGCCAACCTCGACCAATATGCGCCTGGATGGGCGGTCAATGGCCCGGCCGTGGTGCTCGGCGCCGGCGGTGCCTCCCGCGCGGTCATCCATGCCTTGAAGGCGCGCGGGGTGAAGGATATCCGCATCGTCAACCGGACGGTCGCCCGGGCGGAGGAACTGGGGCGCCACTTTGGCGCCGGGATCTCGGCGCATGGCGCCGATGCGCTCGGCGAGCTGCTTGGCGATGCCGGCCTGCTCGTCAACACCACCTCGCTCGGCATGCATGGCAATGAAACCTTGGCCGCCGATCCTGGCGCGTTGCCGGACCACGCCATCGTCACCGACATTGTCTATGTGCCGCTGGAAACGCCTTTGCTCGCCGCCGCCAGGGCGCGCGGCCTGAAGACGGTCGATGGGCTCGGCATGCTGCTGCACCAGGCCGTGCCCGGTTTCGAGCGGTGGTTCGGCAGGAAGCCGGAAGTCACGCCCGAATTGCGGCGCATGATCGTCGCTGACATCGAGGGCCATTGATGATCGTGCTCGGCCTCACCGGATCGATCGGCATGGGCAAGTCCGCCACGGCCAAGATGTTCGCCGAGGCCGGCGTGCCGGTGCATGATTCGGACGAGACGGTGCATCGCCTTTATTCCGGCAAGGCGGCTCCCCTGGTCGAGGCGGCCTTCCCGGGCACGACGCAGGCGGGCGTGGTCGATCGCGTGAAGCTCGCCGGAAAAGTGCTCGGCGATCCGGCCGCGCTGAAGAAGCTCGAGGCGGTCATCCATCCGCTGGTGCGCGCGGACGCGGATGCGTTCCTGGCCAAACATCGCGCCGCCGGCGCGCCGCTCGCCGTGCTCGACATCCCGTTGCTGTTCGAAACCGGCGGCCGAAACCGCGTCGACAAGGTTGTGGTCGTCACCGCGTCGCCCGAAATCCAGCGCGAGCGCGTGCTCGCCAGGCCTGGTATGAGCGAGGAGAAGTTTTTATCGATCCTCGCCAAGCAGGTGCCCGACGCCGAAAAGCGCCGCAAGGCCGATTTCATCATTGACACCGGGCACGGCTTCGATGCGGCGCGAAAAGCGGTCGAGGCCGTCATCGGCGAATTGACGGGAGATAAGTCGGACCGGGATGGTTCCTGACGTCCGCTGACAGCAGTCCCCATTGCCATTTTGTTCTGGTTTGTGATTCTGCTCCTTGGAGCGGATTGATTCGAATGCGTGAGATCATCTTCGATACGGAAACCACCGGCCTCGATTTGCGCGAAGACCGCATCATCGAGCTCGGTGGCGTCGAGCTGGTCAACCGTTTTCCGACCGGCCGCACCTTCCACAAATTCATCAATCCGCAAGGCCGCGCGATCCACGCCGAGGCGCAGGCCGTGCACGGCATCAGCGCCGCCGACCTGGTCGGCAAGCCGACCTTCGCCGAAATCGTCGAGGAGTGGCTGGCCTTCACCGACGGCGCAAAGCTGATCGCCCACAACGCCACCTTCGACCTTGCCTTCCTCAACCTCGAGTATAGCCGGCTCGACCATCCGGCAATCGATCCCGGCCGCATCATCGACACCCTGGCGCTCGCGCGCCGCAAGCATCCGATGGGTCCGAACTCGCTTGACGCGCTCTGCCGCCGCTACGGCATCGACAACACCCGCCGCACCAAGCACGGCGCGCTGCTCGATTCCGAACTGCTGGCCGAGGTCTATATCGAGCTCATCGGCGGCAAGCAGGCGGCGCTGGTGCTGGAAGCTGTTGCCGTGCAGATGAACGGCGCCGGCGAGGTGGCCGACATCGACATCTCGATCGGCCCCCGACCCATTGCCCTGCCGCCGCGCCTGAGCGAAGCCGACCGCGCGGCGCATGCCGGGCTGGTTTCGACGCTGGGTGAGAAAGCGCTGTGGCTGAAAGTGGCGGCTGGTTAAGCGCCTTCGGCGCCCACATCGGAGATTAGCCGAAACCCCCTGTGACGTCGTCATACTCGGGCTTGACCCGAGTATCCATGCCGTGACCGCTGCCGTAGAGCGCAACGGCGCAGAATTCTGGCCAAAGTGGCGATCCTTCGGCCCCCTCTGCCCTGCCGGGCATCTCCCCCCAATGGGGGGAGATTAGCAGCTCCGCCGCTGGCGCTTTCCTGCGACGTGCGAGATTAGCGAAAACCGGGGCGACATCTGATCTCCCCTTGAGGAGGAGGTGGCCAAGGCCAGAGGGGGCGCGCCGTCCCGCCGACGTCTCCAACAAAAAAGCCCGGCGCGAAGCCGGGCTCTCTATGCCGTGTGGCGCTGGTTAGCCTCAGCTCACCTGGGTCTTGCTGGCCGCGGCCTGGTCCTCGGCAATCCTCTGCTGGAACATCTGCGCGAAGTCGATCGGGTCGAGCATCAGCGGCGGGAAGCCGCCATTGCGGGTGGCGTCGGCGATGATCTGGCGGGCGAAGGGGAACAGCAGCCGCGGGCATTCGATGAAGAGCAGCGGCAGCATGTGCTCCTGCGGGAAGCCCGAGATGGCGAAGACGCCGCCATAGACCAACTCGACATTGAACAGCACTTCCTGGTCGAAGGAAGCCTTGGCGTTCAGCGTCAGGTTGACGTCGAACTGCTTGTCCGAAAGCGGGTTGGCGTTGACGTTGACATTGATGGCGATGCCCGGCGCCTTGTCGCGGCCGCGCAGCGAGTTCGGCGCGCCGGGGCTTTCGAAGGATAGGTCCTTCACATATTGCGCAAGCACATTGAGCGAGGGCTGGTTCTGGGTGCCGTTGCCGTTGGCGGCGCCGGTCGCGGCGTCATCGTTGCTGGCCATGAGCCTTAGTCCTTTTGCCTGGGCAGCATTGCTGACCGGATTGAAATCGCGGGTTCGCTACCATGGCCTGCCGGACAAAACAAGTTTTGCCGCCTCCATTGGGCGACAGGTCCGGGACTAATGCATGTCGCCCGAAAGTGCGCAGCGGTTTTGCGAAAACGACAGGCACCAAAACAAGGATTTAAGGCGCGTCGCGCGAATCCGTTTCCGACGCGAGGCGCTTTTAATCGTTCTTCAGCCGCCGCCAGGGCGAATTGTGGTCCGGCCGGTTCGGATAGTCGTCGCGCGAATAGTCGCTGTCGTCGAGATCGATGACAGTGTCGCGCCGGCGAGCCGAAAAGCCGCTCGAGAAGCTGGTCGCCATGACGATCCGGTTCTTGAGCTGGCGCCAGGCGAAGTCGCGCACCGGCGGCAGCAACAGCAGAATGGCGAAGATGTCGGTGATGAAGCCAGGGATGATCAAAAGGATCGCCGCCAGCACGATCATCGCGCCATGCGCGAGCTGGCGGCTGGGGTCGCGGCCGGCATCCATCTCTGTCCGCACCCGCGCCATGACGCCGAAACCCTGATGCCGAAGCAACAGGCTGCCGGCGACGCTGGACAGGATAACCAGCCCGACCGTCGCCAAGGCGCCGATTTCGCGGCCGACGACGACGAAGCCGGCGATCTCCAGAAGCGGCAGCAGGAGCAGGAACAACGGGATGAACGAAATGCGCAAAGTCTCGACCGATCGCTTTCTTCTTTTGCGGCGCCCGCGGACAATCACCGCTGGCCTTGGCGCCTTTACATAGGTATGGCTGCCTTTGATTTGAATGATAGCGCCTGCCGTTCTATATGCTTTGGGTGTTGAACGCTATGCGACCGCGGTCCCCGAGGGGGTTACGCCGGTCCGGCAAGGACAGGGTTCGAGTTGGCGGAAAATATGGGTTTCTTCGACTTCGGCACGATTTTCTTTTTGATTGCGGCGGTTGTGATCTTTTTCCAGCTGCGCAACGTGCTTGGACGTCGCACCGGAAACGAGCGCCCGCCCTTCGATCCCTATTCCGCCAGCCGCACGCGCGAGGCCGATACGGCGCAGAAGCCTGAAAATGTCGTGTCCTTGCCGCGCAAGCGCATGCCGGGCGAGGCGGCGCCCGAAACCTATGCCGAGATCGACGCCTTCGCCAAGCCGGACACCGATCTGAACAAGGGCCTGCGCACGATCAAGGACAATGATCCGTCCTTCGATCCCAAGACCTTCGTCGACGGCGCCAAGATGGCCTATGAGATGATCGTCATGGCCTATGCCGATGGCGACCGCAAGACGCTGAAGAATCTCCTGTCGCGCGAAGTCTATGACGGCTTCGTCGCCGCGATCGGCGAACGCGAGGCGAAATCGGAGAAGATCCAGTCCTCCTTCGTCGGCATCGACAAGGCCGACATCGTCGCCGCGGAGATGAAGGGCTCGGAAGCGCATATCACGCTGCGCATCGTCTCCGAGCTGATCTCGGCGACCCGCGACAAGGCCGGCGCCGTCATCGACGGCGATCCGGAAACGGTGGCGGAGGTCAAGGATGTCTGGACCTTCGCCCGCGACACACGCTCGCGCGACCCGAACTGGAAGCTCGTCGCCACCGAAGAAGAAGATTAATTTCTAGCGGCGGGGCTCGGTCGTGCCGCTTTCTTCCACATTCGGCGAGAAGTCTTTCAGTGACTTGCCCGGCTGGGATGAGGACGACCATCTCGCCGCCTTCGCCGCGTTTCGCCGCTCCGCTTTCCATGCTCCGATAAAACCTTATCGAACCGGATCGCTCGGCGTCGATTTCTATGCTTTTGCCGAAGCCTATGCCGGGGCGCGCGCCGTTTCGGCGCCGGATCGGTCGGAAGCGCGATCCTTCTTCGAACAGCATTTCGTGCCGATGCTGGTGAAGGCCGAGAATGGCTCGGGTCTCGTCACCGGCTTTTACGAACCCGAGGTCGAGGCCTCGCCAGTCAGGACGGAACGGTTCGCCGTGCCGCTGCTGTCGCGCCCCGCCGACCTGATCGACATCGACGACGGCAACCGACCGGCCGGCATGGATGCCTATCTGGCCTTCGCCCGCCGGACGGATGGTGCTCCGGTCGAATATTTCGACCGCGGCGCGATCGAGCGCGGCGCGCTCGCCGGCAAAAATCTCGAAATCGCCTGGCTTGCTGAGAAGGTCGACGCCTTCTTCATCCATGTCCAGGGCGCAGCTAGGCTGAAGATGACCGACGGCAGGCTCACCCGCGTCACCTACGCAGCCAAGTCCGGCCAGCGCTTCACCGGCCCCGGCAAGATCTTGAGCGATCTCGGCGAGATCCCGCTGGAAAAGGTGACGATGCAGTCGATCCGCGCCTGGTTCAAGGCGCATCCTGACCGGATCGACGAGATCCTGTGGCGAAACCGCTCCTACATCTTCTTCCGCGAGGCCGCGGTCGACGATGCGGCGCTTGGGCCCATCGCCGCCGCCAAGGTGCCGCTGACGCCCGGGCGCTCGGTCGCGGTCGACCGCCTGCTGCACACTTTCGGCACGCCTTTCTATATCGACGCGCCGACGCTTACCGCTTTCGACCAAAAACCGTTCCGGCGGCTGATGATCGCCCAGGACACCGGCTCGGCCATCACCGGACCCGCGCGCGGCGACCTTTTCGCCGGCTCCGGCGACGCTGCCGGCGAGATTGCCGGCGTGGTCCGCGACGCGGCGGATTTCTATGCGCTGGTTCCGCGTGCGCTTCTGGATGGAGCGCGCCGGTGAGCCGCCGCGACGATCACCTCAGCGACGACGATCGCATCCTGTGGAATCTGGTGGCGCGCTCGGCCCGGCCGCTCAAGGGCAAGACCGCCGTCGAGATCCCCGACATCGTCGAGCCCAAGCCGGAGCCGCCGCGGCCTGCCGCGAATGGCGTTCCGGCCTTGGCGACCAAGCCGAAGACGCCGCATGTCGCGCATTCGCTTGACGACCAGACGCTGCACAAGCTGAAGAAAGGCCGGCTGCCTATCGAAGGCCGCGTCGACCTGCACGGCATGACGCAGGACGAGGCTTATTCGCTGCTGCTCACCTTCCTCAACCGCGCGCATGCCAGCGGCATCCGCTACGTGCTGATCATCACCGGCAAGGGCTCGTCCTCCGGCGGCGACGGCATCCTGCGCCGCGCCGTGCCGGCCTGGCTGTCGACGCCGGCCTTCCGGCATCTCGTCTCCAGCCACGACCATGCAGCGCGCAACCATGGCGGCTCGGGCGCGCTCTATGTGCGACTGCGGCGGATACGTCCGTGAGAACGCCCAGAGCAATTCCAGGAAAAGTGCGTAGCGGTTTTCCGTCCGGAATTGCGTCAAAACAAAGAGATGGAGCGGTTCGCCGCTTCCGTGATGCGGTGAACCGATCCAGATGACCCCGTTCGGTGAGAAGCTCAGGGCGCTGCGCGCCGAACGCGGCGTCACCCAGAAGGCGATGGCCGAGGCCATCGGCGTCAGCGCCGCCTATCTGTCGGCGCTCGAGCACGGCCGCCGTGGCGCGCCGACCTGGACGCTGATCCAGAAGATCATCGGCTATTTCAACATCATCTGGGACGACGCCGAAGACCTCGCCCGCCTCGCCGAAAGCTCGCATCCCAGGGTCAGGATAGACACGTCCGGCCTGTCGCCGGCGGCGACCGAGCTGGCCAACCTTCTGGCGGAGAGCATCGAGAGGCTCGATGAGGCGCAATTGCGGAAAATCACCGCGTTGGTCCGGGCAGCGCTGAGGCGATAATTGCCTGGATGAGAACGGGTGGGATTAGCTGAAGCACCCGAACTTCGTCTTCCACGGGCGGAGCGGTGCGCAGACCCGAGGAGGCGGCGCAGAACAGAGGTCATTCTGCGCCGCGGAATGGGTCGTTTCGCTCCTTTGCTCCGTCATGGGATGATGACGGCGCTTCCGTGTGCTGCGCCGTGCCCTCATTCCCTGGAATCAGGGCTTGCCGGCGCCGGCGCCGTTCGTGCTGCCGCGGCCGCCATTGTCACCGTGACCGCGGCCGCCGTTGCCACCACCCAGACAGGTCGAGGAGTCGGTGCCGCAGCAACGGCCGCTCCACAGATCATTGAGATTGGTCTTGGCACAGCTTTTATAGGTCTCGTCCGCCAGGGCCGATCCGGTCAGCGCTGATACCGCGACGGCGGCGAGGAAGGTGTTTCGCAGAAAAGCAGTCATTTGAATTCTCCATGTTGAGTTTCAGTCCACGGCCGTGTGTCGCTGGCCGGACGGAAATGGTTCATGGAGTTGCTTGAAAACTTTCGGAGGCACCCGCAGCGGACGTAGCGGAGCGCCTCGCGAAGAAAAGCAGGGCGCCCGGCCCAGCCTACTGCACCGAGCCCACAAGCACTGCCTGGCCGTCGCGGATCGAGACCCAGCGTCCGGTGTTGTCGATTGCCTGGCGCTTGAGGAAGCGGTAGCCGGTCGCGTCCCAGGCCTTGACCTTGTCGGTCAGATTGTCGAGCACATAGTCGCCCTTGTCGGTGCGCACGGTTAAAACCGCATGGCCTTCGCCATCCGGCTTGCGCACGACGGTGATGAGGAGGTCGGCCAGCGACATGCCCAAGCGATAGAGCTGGCGCCGCTTCTCCAGCACATAGTCCTCGCAATCGCCATAGCCGTCATCCGGATAGGCCCAGACTTCGTCCTTGCCGTAGTGATCGAGATCGCTCATCGGCTTGACGTCGGCGTTGACCTTGGCGGTCACATTGATCAGCCGGCGCCACAGGCCATCCGTCATCTTGGCCGGCTCGAGATCGACCGGATGGATGTTGCATTCGTCCGGATGCGATTTGCAGAAATCATAGTGGCCGATCGGCTGCGAGGTCAGGCCGCCCGTGGCCATCGCGCCCGCCGCCCAGGCGGGAACTGCCCAGTGCGCAGAGATCGCTAGCCCTGCGACTGCACACAAACGCAGAATCCGCGTCATCGCTGAGGAAGTCATTGCCCCCGCCGCCCTGTTTTTATTAACGAAACGTTAAAGGCGATTTACAGTCCGTGTCAATTAGAGACGGCGGTCCGTTTGACGGCATGGTTACCCGCGCGGTCCGCGAGCGGCAGTTTCGCAACAGAGTCGTCCCGGCCAATCACCAAAGCCATGCGACCTGCCAGCGCAAAACATGGGCGCCGGGCAAGCGCCGACCTAGCTTTTTGCGGAACGGACCAGCTTCGGCTTTGTCGCCACCCGGTGCTGGCGGCCATAGCTGGAAATGAAGTCGACGATACGCGGCACGATTTCCGAGCGGAAGCGCGAGCCGTTGAAGACGCCGTAGTGGCCGACGGCCGGCTGCATGTAGTGCGCATGCCTGTCGGCCGGAATGTTGACGCAAAGGTCATGCGCGGCCTGAGTCTGGCCGAGGCCGGAAATGTCGTCGTTCTCGCCCTCGATGGTCAGCAGCGCGACGTTGCGGATCGCCTTCGGATCGACCGGCTCGCCGCGATGCGTCATCTCGCCCTTCGGCAGAGCGTGGCGTACGAACACAGTATCGACCGTCTGCAGGTAGAACTCCGCCGTCAGGTCCATCACCGCCAGGTATTCGTCATAGAAGTCGCGGTGCTTCTCGGCGCTGTCGCCATCATGCTTCACAAGGTGCATGAAGAAGTCCTTGTGGGCGATGATGTGGCGATCGAGGTTCATGCTCATGAAGCCAGAAAGCTGCAGGAAGCCCGGATAGACCTCGCGGCCGAAGCCCGGCACCGGCCACGGCGCCTGCATGACGACATTGTCGCGGAACCAGTCGATGCCCTTCTCCTCGGCCAGGAGATTGACCGCGGTCGGGTTGCGGCGGGTGTCGACCGGGCCGCCCATCAGCGTCATGGTGGAGGGCACGAAGGGATCGCCGCGCTTCTCCATCACCGCCACCGCCGCCAGTACCGGCACCGAAGGCTGGCACACGGCCATCACATGCGTGTCGGGGCCAAGCGCGTGGAACATGTCGATGACATAGTCGATATAGCTATCGAGATCGAAGCTGCCCTGCGATACCGGCACCATGCGGGCATCGACCCAGTCGGTGATGTGCACGTCGGCATGGGGCAGCATCGCCTCGACCGTGCCGCGCAACAGCGTCGCGTAATGGCCCGACATCGGCGCCACGATCAAAAGCTTCGGGTCGGGCTTGCGGCCGGCCGGCAGCGCGCGCTCGAAACGGATGAGGTTGCAGAAGGGCTTCGACCAGACCGTCTTTTCCGTGACCGCGACGTTTTTCCAGTCAACCACGGTCTTGTCCAGGCCGAATTGCGGCTTGCCGTAGCGACGTGTGGTGCGCTCGAAGAGTTCGGCGGTCGCAGCCACCGAGCGGCCGAAGGGGGTGTGGGAAATCGGATTGAGCGGATTGGAATAGAAGAGCCGCACCGCGTCGGCATAGAGGCGGGCCGGCTGCAGCGCCGCATGGTTCATTTCGTAGAGCTGGTAGAACATCGAGAACCCCGCTGCCGTCCGACGACCAAAAGGACGACGAACAGCGCCGAGCCTTGAATGTCTCCCGGCGAGGTTAACAAGATATTGTTGCGATGCAATACGTCATTTTGTCTGACGAATGCCTCTTTGGTCCAAACTGTTGAAAATCAGCCGTTGGAGCCGGAGCCGGCTCAATGTGCGCTGCCGAAATGTGAAGGATATGTGTCCGGCCCCTCATCCCGGACACCGGCCACGATCCGGAACCCTTGAGGGCTCGCATTGGATCGTGGTGTGACGGCTAGAACATGGTGGCGAAAAGCGCGGTCTTCGGACGGCGCCATGCTCCTTGTTACTTGGAGCCGGATCAGACGCGCGCCATGCAGACGGCGGTGTGGCCCGAACCGATGAAACCCAGCTGGCTGGCGGCGCCGCGGGACAGATCGAGCATGCGTCCCCTCACGAACGGACCGCGATCATTGATGCGCACGATGACGCTGCGGCCGTTGTACTTGTTGGTGACTTTGAGCTTGGTGCCGAAGGGCAGGGAGCGATGGGCGGCGGTCAATGCCGAGGGGTTCATGCGTTCCCCTGAGGCGGTCCTGGAATGCAGCGCATACCAGGAAGCGCGGCCGCACTGCGCGGCGGAGGAGGCGGACGACGCGCCAGCCATCAGGCCAGCCGCTATCGTTACCGCGACAAGCGCGGTCCGGTTGGTTTTCTTCATGTTTTGGGGGTGGCTCCGTTGATCGAGTAAGCCCCGCCTAAGTGCCGAATGAGGCGGGAAATGCGGCAACCTTCTGGCGGTTCCATGGCGGCGGCACACGTTTAGAGTCGCCGCGAAACAGTTTGTCATGATATTTCTGGAGCCGGAGAGGCGTATTCTTAATGAATATCGGACCGACATCCGGGACGTCCCGGGCAAGATCGGTCCTCAAAATTTGCAGTACAGAGGAACCGAACTATTTCGATTCCTCGGCTTCTTTTGTTGCGTCCCCGTTGCCGTTCAGGATCGACTTTTGGAGAGGGTCCAGCCGATGCGATTGATCAGGTTTGTGCTGGCGCTGATTGTGCTGGGGCTGGGTGCGCTGTGGTCGCTGCAGGGCCTCGGTCTCGTCAAGGGCAGCTTCATGACCGGACAGACGCAGTGGCTCTATATCGGCCTCATCACCATGCTGGCCGGCATTGTCGGGCTGCGCTGGGCGAGCCGCTCGCGCATCTGACCTTGCATGTGATCTTGTGATTGCCGCGGGCGGCCGCCGCCGCGCTCAACGGCGGCCGAACAGATGGTCCAGGATAGCGCCTTCGATCTCTGCTAGCTCGGCCGAACCATGCCGGCGGGGCCGGGCCACCGGCACAATAAGGTCGAGAGCGATCCTGCCGGCACTGATCACCACGACGCGGTCGGCGAGCGCAACGGCCTCGCCGACATCATGCGTCACCAGCACGGCGGTGAACTTCTGGTCGAGCCATATGCGCTCCAGAAGCTGCTGCATCTCGATGCGGGTCAGCGCGTCCAGCGCGCCGAGCGGCTCGTCCAGCGCCAGGATCTGCGGCTGGCCGACCAGGGCGCGGGCAAGCGCCACGCGCTGCTTTTGACCGCCCGACAGCACCGACGGCCATTCGTCGGCGCGGTCGGCGAGCCCGACCTCGTTCAGCATGGCAAGCGCCCGCTGCCTGGCGTCAGTGCCGCCCGCGATGCCGGTCAGGCCGATCTCGACATTTTTCACCACGCTCATCCAGGGCAGCAGGCGCGGTTCCTGGAACATGAAGCGCGTGCGGCTGTGGCCGTCCTCGCCTGAGAAGCTCAGCGAACCGCTGCTCGGGCGGTCGAGCCCGGCCAGCAGCCGGAGCAGCGTGCTCTTGCCGCAGCCGCTCTTGCCGATGACGGCCAGGAATTGTCCGGCCCGCACGTCGAGGCTGATGCCGTCGAGCACGATCTTGTCGCCGAAACGTTTTCCCACATCCTTGAACGCGAAGGCCCGGCGGCCCTCGACCGAGCCGATCGCCCGGGCATGCGCTGGCGTGGAGGCGATGGACCGTGCGGCGGTGAGGGTGGCGGCCGGCATCTTTGTTCTCACCCTTTCTGGAAGGCTGGATGCCAGCCGAGCGACAGGCGCTCGAGCAGCCGGGCCAGGCTGTCGGCGAGCTTGCCGAGAAGCGCGTAGATCAGGATCGACAGCACCACGACGTCGATAAGAAGGAACTCGCGCGCCTGCATGGCCATGTAGCCGAGGCCAGAGCTGGCCGAGATCGTCTCGGCGACGATCAGGGTCAGCCACATGATGCCCAGCGCATAGCGCAGGCCGACGAAGATCGAGGGCAGCGCGCCGGGCAGGATCACGCGGAAGAACAAAGCGCGCCGGTCCAGCCCGTAGACGCGGCCCATCTCAACCAGCTGCGGATCGACGCTCTGGATGCCGAGCAGCGTGTTGACATAGATCGGGAAGAAGACGCCGAGCGCCACCAGGAAGAGCTTCGCCTCCTCATCGATGCCGAACCACAATATGACCAGCGGGATCAGCGCCAGATGCGGGATGTTGCGGACCATCTGCAGCGTCGTGTCGGTCAGGCCGCGGCTCAGCGCCGACAATCCATTGGCGAGGCCGAGCGCAAAACCGATCGAGCCGCCTATGGCGAAGCCCAACAGCGCGCGCAAAGTGGAGACGCCGATGTTGCGGACCAGCTCGCCCGACAGTGTCAGCCGCCAGAACGCCTCGCCCACCGCGCTCGGCGCCGGTAGCACATTGGCCGGGATCAAGCCCGCGCGTGCGGCGGCTTCCCAGCCGGCGATGATTGCCGCCGGCAGCAGCCAGCCGGCCGCGCCGTTGCGGGCGAGGCGCGTGGCCAGGCTCATGACGCCGCCTGCAGGCGGCCGGCGCCGTGGAAGCCGACCGTGAATTCGTTGGCGATGTCCTTGTGCGCCTTGAGCCGGCTGGTGCCGAGGCCGAGCCGCGGGAACAGGAGCTCGGCCACCCGGTAGGCTTCCTCGAGATGCGGGTAGCCGGAGCCGATGATGGTGTCGATGCCGATCGCCTGGTATTCGCGGATGCGCTCGACGATCTGCTCCGGCGTGCCGACCAGCGCCGTGCCGGCGCCGCCGCGTACCAGGCCGACGCCGGCCCAAAGGTTTGGCGAGACGACGAGCTTGTCGCGTCGGCCGCCATGCAGTTCGGCCATGCGCCGCTGCCCGACCGAATCCATCTCCTTGAGGAAGCGCGCCTGGGCATTCTCGATCTGCGCGTCGGTGACATGGCTGATCAGCCGTTCGGCGGCGCGCCAGGCCTCGTCCTCGGTCTCGCGCACGATGAAATGCAGCCTGATGCCGAAACGCAACCCGCGGCCGCGCCGCGCCGCCTTCTCGCGCGCCGAGGCGATCTTTGCCGCAACCTGCGCCGGCGGCTCGCCCCACGTCAGATACATGTCGACGAGGTCGGCCGCGAGCTCCTGGCCGGCGTCGGAAGAGCCGCCGAAATAGAGCGGCGGCCGCTCCTGCAGCGGCAAGAGATCGAGGCGACCGTTCTCGACGCGGTAGTATCTGCCGTCGAAATTCACCCGCTCGCCCGACACCAGCCCGCGCCAGATGGTGAGGAATTCCTGCGCCTGTGCATAGCGCTCGTCATGCGGCAGGAACACGCCGTCGCCGGCAAGCTCGGTCGGATTGCCGCCGACCACGACATTGAGCAGCAGGCGGCCGTTGCTCAGCCGGTCGAGCGCCGCGGTCTGGCGCGCCGCGAAGGTCGGCAGTGTCACGCCGGGTCTCAGCGCGACGAGGAATTTCAGCCTTTCGGTCAGCGTCGCGAGGCCGGTGGCGGTGATCCAGGAATCCTCGCAGTTCTGCCCGGTGGGCAAGAGAACGCCGGGGAAACCCAGTCGGTCGACCGCCTGTGCGATCTCCTTGAAGTAGCCGAATTCGGGCGGACGCTGCTGCTTCTCGGTGCCGAGATAGGAACCGTCGCCATGTGTGGGGATGAACCAGAAGAAATCGAGCGGGCTTGATGATGCGGTCATGGCTGGCACCCGGGAGAAGACGGTCGAAAACAAGGGCGGCACCGGGCGTTTCCCGCCCGACGCCGTGGAAGCAAAATCAGTTGCCCGGCGCGGTCCAGACGGCGTCGGATATCCGCACGGCTTTCGGGATCAGCCCAAGCTTGAAGAAGCGGTCGGCCGTCGCCTGCTGCCCGGCGACGATCTCGTCGGTGATCGGGTAGATGCCGAACTTGGAGCGGTTGGCGGCGATCGTCTGCGCGTCGAGCGGCACGCCGGTCACCTCATGCAGCGCCTCGGCCACCTTGTCGCGGTTTTGGTCGGCCCATTTCGCCGCCTCGCCGAGCGCGGCGATCGTCGTCGAGATGAAATCCGGATGCGCCTTGGCGAAATCCTTGTTGGCGAGGAAATAGGTGTTGACCTTGAGCACGTCGCTGGAACGGGCCAGCACGCGCGGCTGGTAACGGGTCTCGGCGATGGCGAAGAAGGGATCCCATACCGCCCAGGCGTCGATCTGGTCGCTGGCGAAGGCGGCGGCCGCGTCGGCCGGGCTCAGATAGACCGGCGTGATCTGGTCAAACGGGATGCCGGTCTTTTCCAGCGCCGCGACCAGAAGATTGTGCGCGCTGGTGCCCTTGCCGACACCGATGCGCTTGCCCTTGAGATCGGCCAGCGACTGGATCGGCGAGGCCGGCTTGACGAAGATCGCCTCGCCATCGCCATTGGAAGGCAGCGCCGCCGCGTAGACGATGTTGGCGCCGGCCGACTGGCCGAAGATCGGCGGCGCGTCGCCGGTCCAGCCGACATCGATGGCGCCGACATTCAAGGCTTCCACCAGCGGTGGGCCGGCGGTGAACTCGACCCATTTCACCGTGACGCCCTTGTCGGCCAGCGCCTTTTCGATGATCTGCTGCTGCCTGGCGATCACCGGCAGGCCGGTCTTCTGGTAGCCGATGTTGAACGCCTTGAGATCATCCGCAGCGGCGCCGAAGGATGTGGTCCCAAAGGATGCGGCAAAGGCCGCCACTGCCAGCAGGCCTGCGCCGAAAGCCCGTCTCGTCAGATTGAGCATGACCCTCTCCTTCGTTGGTCCCGAATTGCCGGGCCGTTTGGGATAGGGTCAGGCTAGGTAAATCTATAAAGCTAGTAGAGAAACGATCTTGCGAGTTCGCGGCGCAAATCGGAATCATTTTCTACAAGCGGCGCCAAGCGGCCACACAGCGCCTCGCGCAGAATGAGGAATGCTCCTGCGACCCGATCACTGCGACCAGTATTGCCAGGCCCAGTAAAAGCTTTCGTCGCGAGGCGGCAGGCGGTCGCGTTCGCCGGCGAGCAGCACCGGCGTCGGCGATTTTGGCTCGTCCTGCGGACGCTTGTCGCTCGGCGGCAGACGCAACAGCCATGTGCCTACATGCGCGAACAGCACCGCGGTGGAATGGGTCATCGTCCTTCTCCTTCGCTTGAGCTCATTCCCGCCCCGCCCAGGGCACCAGCACGCGCTCGATCCGGCGGATGACGAATTCGAGCGCGAAGGCGATGATCGCGATCACCAGTATGCCCATCACCACCACGTCGGTGACCAGGAACTGCGCCGCCGACTGGATCATGAAGCCGAGGCCGCGCGTCGCAGCGACCAGCTCCGCCGCGACCAGCGTCGACCAGCCGGCGCCGAGCGCGATGCGCAGGCCGGTGAGGATCGAAGGCAGGGCGCTGGGCAGGATCACATGGCGGATGACCTGGGCTCGGGTGGCGCCGAGCGAGCGCGCCGCGTCGACGCGTTCGCGCGAAACGCCGCGCACGCCGGCGGCGGTCGACAGCGCCACCGGCGCCAGCATGGCGATGGAGATCACCAGGATCTTCGACGGCTCGCCGATGCCGAACCAGATGATGATCAGCGGCAGATAGGCGAGCGGCGGGATCGGCCGCAGGAATTCGAGCAGCGGATCGAACACGCCGCGCCCGATCCGGCTGATGCCGATGGCGAGGCCGACCGGCACGCCGACGACGATCGCGGCGACCAACGCCGCGAAGACGCGCCAGAGCGATGCGAGGATGTGCTGGAGCAGCGTTGCGTCGACGAAGCCGTCGCGGGCGACGACGACGAACTTGGCCCAGACCGCGGCCGGTGTGGGCAGGAAGACCGGTGATACCAGTTGCAGCGAAGCCGCCGCGGTCCAGGCGGCGAGCAGCACGAGGATGGTGATCGCGCTGACCAGCCTTGCTGAAATTACCGCCCGTTTTGGCCGCGGCCGCGACCATGGCACGGAAAACCCGTCATTCTCGCCGGCCTTCGCGACGGGCCTTTCGCTATAGGTGCTCACGCTCATGCCGCCTCTCCTTCGAAGATCGAGTCGGTCAGCTCCGCGCGGGCCGCGGCGAAGGCGGGATCTGCCTTGATCGCGCGGATCGGCTCGCCGGCGGCGTAGCGGCGGCCGAAATGGGTTTCGAAGGTCCGCACGACGTGCCCGGGTCCCGGCGCCAGCACGACGATGCGGGTGGCCAGAACCAGCGCCTCCTCGATGCCGTGCGTCACCATCAGCACGCCGACCTGGGCGGCGGCCCACAGATCGAGCAGCGTCGTCTGCATGCGCTCGCGCGTCAGCGCATCGAGCGCGCCGAGCGGCTCGTCGAGCAGAAGGAATTCGGGTTCGGCGGCGAGCGCGCGGGCAAGGCCGACGCGCTGGCGCATGCCGCCGGAAAGCTCCCAGATGCGCTTGTCGCCGGCATCGCCGAGCTTGACCAGCGACAGCAATTCGTCGGCGCGGCGCGCTCTTTTGTCGGCGGATACGCCACGCAGCCTGAGCGCGAAGGCGACATTTTCCCGCGCCGTCAGCCACGGGAACAGCGCATCGTTCTGGAACACCACGGCGCGATCGGATCCAGGCCCGGTGATGGGTCGGCCGCCAACCGCGGCCAGGCCGCCAGCGGGCTCGACCAGGCCGGCGGCGACGTTGAGCAGCGAGGTCTTGCCGCAGCCGGAACGGCCGACCAGCACGACGAAATCGCCCTTAGCGATGTCGAGCGAAACGCGCTCGACCGCCGGCGCCGGCTGGCCGTCATAATGAACACTGACCTTGTCGAGGATGAGATGCGGCATTGGGCTCTGGCCTCTGCTGCCAAGCAATTCCAGGAAGCGCGTGAAACCGTTTCCGTCCGGAATTGCGTTAAAGGAGAAGGGCGCCTGCCCCGAAGTCGCGCCTCGTAAGCGGCTTCGGGGCAGGCAAGCGCAAGGCCAGGGAAGAAGGCGCCGCGCTTCCGAACAATCCCCGGAAAGGCGGTCATCCTTCCAGGGATTGCATTGAGAAAGCTCAGTTCGAGGCAAGCGCCTCGCTGGCATATTTCGCCGTCACATATTTCGAATAGTCGGCCAGCACGGCGTCGACCTTGCCCTGCTCCTTGAGGAAGGCGGACGTCGCCGCGACGGCCTTGACGGTCGCGCCGCCGAGGAACTTGTCCGAAGCCTGCTCCTCGAGCGACGGGAAGACATAGCCCTTGAGCAGCTCCGGCACTTCTTCCAGCTTGGCGCCAGTGAGCTTGGCGATCTTGCCCGCTTCCGGCGAGGACACCGACCAGGCGTCCGGCTTGGCGAGGAACTGGGCATAGGCTTCGCCGGTCACCTTGACGAAGTCGCGCACGGCCTCGGGATGCTTTTCGGCAAAATCGGTGCGCACGATCCAGGCGTCGAAGGTCGGCGCGCCCCAGGCAGCCACCTGCGAGGAGTCCAGCACCACCTTGCCGGACGTCTTCACCTGGCCGAGCGCCGGATCCCAGACATAGGCCGCGTCGATGTCGCCGCGCGCGAAGGCGGCGGCGATCTCCGGCGGCCTGAGGTTGAGGATCTGCACCGACTTCGGGTCGACGCCTTCATGCTTCAGCGCCGCGAGCAGGCTGTAATGCGTGGTCGAGACGAACGGCACGGCAACCTTCTTGCCGGCGAGGTCGGCGACCTTCTCGATGCCGGCGCCGTTGCGGGCGACCAGCGCTTCGGACGGGCCGATCAGGCCGACGACGAAGATGGTCTCGATCGGCAATTCGCGGCTGGCGGCCGCGGCCAGCGGGCTCGAGCCGACATAGCCGATATCGACCGAGCCGGAAGCGATCGCGGCGATGACATCGGCGCCGGAATCGAACTTGCGCCAGTCGATCGCCGCCTTGGTCGCCTTTTCATAGGCGCCGTCGGCTTGCGGCACCTTCGAGGGCTCGACCACCGTCTGGTAGCCGATGGTGATCTTGAGATCCTCGGCGCTGGCCGGACCGAGCAGGGCGGCGGCCGTAAGCGCCGCCGATGACAGAAGCAGGATGCGTCTTGAAAGGATTGACATTGAAAGGCTCCATAAACCCCTGAAACTGGATTGCCTTTCTATCGTCTGTTAATTCTATCGGGTTTGTAGAGTTAAATCCTTCCAACCAAGGCCGCTTTCTTGGAAAAGTGTCGCCGGGTACCGTCGGCGGAAGCGCAAAAGGACGGTCGCGGCGGGCGCAGGCGGACGTGACCGCAACCCGCGCCCTTGAGTTCTCCTTGTCGGTTGGCGGAGCCGTCCCTCCACCCATCATTCTAGGGCGGAGCAAGGAGCGAAGCGACGCACGCAGACTCTGGAATCCATGCCGTGACATAGAAGCGGCGCTGCGGTGCAGATCTATGTTTCAGCGGGGTTGGATAGGGGTTCTATTCTCTGCCGTTGCATCTCTCGCTAAGGTCACGGCATGGATTCCAGAGTCTGCGCGCCGCTTCGCGTCGCTCCGCCCTGGAATGTCGAAGGAAGATGGGCCGCCGGTCCCAGGCTGAACGAAAATCCTCCTGTCACCCGGTTTCGGCAAATCCATGCTTCAAAAGGCAGTCGATTTAGAACCGTCGTTTCGTGTACGGGTCGCTTAGTATAGTAATCTTGTCAACATTGGGAGTAAGAGAACGATGCGCGACCTTCTGAAGACCGTTCCGGCGATCGTTCGTGGCTTGCGGCCGAGGTCGCCCGCGGCAACTGCCGCGCGCTGATCGCTCCGTCACGTTCTCGGCTATCGGTCATGGTTGGACGCGGCAACTCCATCATCATTGTCGGCGGCGGCGCCAGCGGCGTCGTGCTGGCCGCGCATCTGCTCAAATCGCCAAATCCGGACCTGCGAGTCACGCTGATCGAGAAGCGGCCGCATTTCGGCCAGGGCATGGCCTATTCGACGCTGCTTTCGGCGCATGTGCTCAACGTCAACGCCTCCGGAATGAGCGCTTACGCCGATGACCCGACCCATTTCGCGCGCTGGGTTCTGGAGCGTGGTCTTGCCAAGCCGGACCAGGGGCCGTTCTATGCGCCGCGCAGCCTCTATGCCCGCTATCTGCAGGAGGTGCTCGAAGGCCTGGAGGAACGCGAGCGCGAGACCGGGCGTCTCAGGCTGATCCGCGAGGAGAGCCTGTCGATCTCGCCGACGCCGGCAGGCGTCGAGGTGGCCCTGGCTAACGGCACCAGCGTCGTCGCGCATCTCGCCGTTTTGGCCACCGGCCATGACGAGCAGCCCGGCGCCTTCCAGGGCCATGCCATCCGTATGGGAACGGAGGCCGATACCGCGCTCGATCCGCAAGCCCAGGTCCTGCTGCTCGGCACGGGCTTGAGCATGGTCGACGCCTTCCTGTCGCTCGAGCAGCGCGGCCATCGTGGCGCCATCGTCGCGGTATCGCGGCGCGGCCTGCTGCCGTCGCCGCATCGCAAGGGCAACCCCATCAAGCTCGATATCGCCGATATCCCGCTCGGCACCCAGCTTTCCTACTTCGTCGCCTGGTTCCGCAATCTGATCCGCGAAACCCAGAAGGCCGGCGGCGACTGGCGCGACGTGGTCGACGGCCTGAGGCCCTTCAACCAGACGATCTGGCAGAACTGGCCGTCCTCGGCCAAGCGCCGCTTCGTCGAGCACACCAAGGCCTGGTGGGACATCCACCGCCACCGCATGGCGCCGGAAGTCTATCAGCGCGTCACCGAAGCGGTCCGCTCGGGCCGCATCCGCCTCGTCGCAGGGCGGGTGGTGGACATAGAACCGAACGATGGCTTCGTGGTAAAAATCCAGCCGCGCGGCACGCAGGATGTCGAGACCCTGGAGATCGCCCGCCTCTATGACTGCATGGGCATCGCCCGCGACATTTCGAGGACGTCGAATGGCGTCGTGCGCTCGCTGCTCGAGCGCGGCGTGGCGCGTCCCGATCCGTTGCGTCTCGGCCTCGATGTCACCGCCAAATGCGAGCTGATCGCCGCCGACGGCACGGTGTCGTCGAAGCTGCTCGCCGTCGGTCCGCTGACACGCGGCACCTTCTTCGAGATCGACGCCATTCCGGATATTCGGGTGCAGTGTGCGAAGCTAGGCAAGCAGCTGCTGGGGTGAGTTGTCGTCGAGGCATAATCTCCCCCCTCGAGGGGGAGATGGCCGGCAGGCAGAGGGGGTCGGTCCGACCGGGCTCGGCCTGGCCTGTTGCAAAAGGAGGTCGGCGCTTCACGCGCGGCGACCCCCTCTGTCGCCTTCGGCGACATCTCCCCCTCGATGGGGGAGATTAACTGCGCCCGTGAAATTCCATTCCTCCACTCGCCGCCGGATTGGCACGATCTATCTTCTTTCCTGATGAAAAGGGCTGGAAAAGACAGGGCGCGCGATCCGCGAAACCGGAATGGATTCCCGCGGCCACCCGCGCGAGATTGCCAACATCCGCCTCGAACTGCTTCGATGGAGCACTCAAGATGAGCGAGCAGACAAAAGCGGCGCCCGACGGCGCGCATACTAACCTGTCGAGACTTCGCCCGCCTTACGCCTCGGTGCTCGACCTGATCGGTCAGACGCCGATCATCGAGCTGACCAGATTCGACACCGGCAAGTGCCGGCTGTTCATCAAGCTCGAAAGCCAGAATCCCGGCGGCTCGATCAAGGATCGCATCGCGCTGTCGATGATCGACGCCGCTGAGAAGGCGGGCAAGTTGAAGCGTGGCGGCACGATCGTCGAGGCCACGGCCGGCAACACCGGCCTCGGGCTCGCCCAGGTCGGCATCCCGAAAGGCTACCGCATCATCCTGGTCGTGCCCGACAAGATGTCGCGCGAGAAGATCCAGCATTTGCGCGCCTTGGGCGCCGAGGTGCGCATGACCCGCTCCGATGTCGGCAAGGGTCATCCCGAATATTACCAGGACATGGCCGAGAAGATCGCCGCCGAGCTTCCCGGCGCCTTCTATGCTAACCAGTTCGCCAATCCCGCCAACCCAATGGCGCATGAGACGACGACCGGCCCGGAAATCTTTTCGCAGCTCGAAGGCGACGTCGACGCTGTGGTGGTCGGTGTCGGCTCCGGTGGCACGCTGACGGGGCTCGGCCGCTTCTTCGCGAAACATTCGCCAAAGACCGAGATGGTGCTCGCCGATCCGGTCGGCTCGGTGCTGGCGCCGCTGATCAAGACCGGCAAGATGGAGGAGGCCGGCAGCTGGACGGTCGAAGGCATTGGCGAGGATTTCGTGCCGCCCAATGCCGATCTCTCGCTGGTGAAAAAGGCCTATTCCATCACCGACAAGCAAAGCATGCTGGCGGTGCGCGATCTGCTGTCGAAGGAAGGCATCCTCGCCGGCTCGTCGTCGGGCACGCTGTTGTCGGCGGCGCTGCGCTATTGCCGCGAGCAGACGGTGCCCAAGCGCGTCGTCACCTTCGTCTGCGACAGCGGCAACAAATATCTGTCGAAAGTCTTCGACGATATCTGGCTGGCCGAGCAGGGCCTTGCCGACCAGGAACAGCATGGCGACCTGCGCGACCTCGTCATGCGCTCGCCGCGCACCGGCGACATCGTGACCGTCGGGCCGCAGGAAAGCCTGCTCAACGCCTATGGCCGCATGCGCCGTTCCGATGTCTCGCAATTGCCGGTGCTGGACGAGGGCAGGCTGGTCGGCATCGTCGACGAAAGCGACATCCTGGCCAAGGTCGACGGCCCCTATGACGGCCGCTGGGACCGTTTCAACGCGCCGGTGCGCACGGCCATGACGTCGAACCTGCACACGCTGCAGGCCAATCAGACGCTCGACGCGCTGCTGCCTGTCTTCGATCGCAACGAGGTCGCCATCGTATTCGATGGCGACGAGTTCATCGGCCTGATAACCCGTATCGACCTGATCAACCATCTGAGGCGCCGCGCAAAATGACAGCAAACGGCAAGAACCGCCTGGCCTTTTCCACCCGCACCATCCATGGCGGCCAGAGCCATGACCCGCTGACCGGCGCGGTGATGGTGCCGATCTACGCCACCTCCACCTATGGCCAGCAGTCGCCCGGCGTGCACAAGGGTTTTGAATATGCCCGCAGCCAGAACCCGACGCGCTTCGCCTTCGAACGCGCGGTCGCCGATCTCGAAAGCGGCAGCCAGGCCTTCGCCTTCGCCTCGGGCCTGGCGGCGATCGGCACGGTGCTAGAGCTCCTCGATTCCGGCGCCCATATCGTCGCTACCGACGACATCTATGGCGGCTCGTTCCGCTTGATGGAGCGGGTGCGCAAGCGCTCCGCCGGCCTTGAGGTGAGCTTCGCCGACTTCACCGACCTCGCAGCGGTCGAGGCCGCGATCCGCCCCGAGACGAAGCTGCTCTGGGTCGAGACGCCGACCAACCCGCTGCTGCGCATCGTCGATCTCGAAGCGGTCGCGGCACTCGCCAGGCGCAAGGGGCTGCTCACCGTCGCCGACAACACCTTTTGCAGCCCCTATATCCAGCGCCCGCTGGAGCTCGGCATCGACATCGTCGTGCATTCGACGACGAAATACCTCAACGGCCATTCCGACATGGTCGGCGGGGTCGCGGTGGTCGGTGACAACAAGGATCTCGCCGACCAGCTGAAATTCCTGCAGAACGCCATCGGCGCCATTTCCGGCCCGTTCGACAGTTTCCTCGCCCTGCGCGGCATAAAAACCCTGGCGCTGAGGATGGAGCGCCATTCGGCCAATGGCCTGAAAATAGCGCAATGGCTGGAGACGCGAAAAGATGTCCGCCGGGTCATCTATCCCGGCCTCGCCAGCCACCCGCAGCATTCCATCGCGGTCCAGCAGATGCATGCCTTCGGCGGCATGATCTCGGTCGACCTCGACCGCGACCTTGCCGGCACGAAACGCTTCCTCGAACGCACGCAGCTCTTCACGCTCGCCGAAAGCCTGGGCGGCGTCGAAAGCTTGATCGAGCATCCGGCGCTGATGACGCACGGCTCGATCCCGGCGGAGAAGCGCGGCGCGATCGGCATTACGGACTCGCTGGTGCGGCTGTCGTGCGGGATCGAGGAAGGGGATGATCTGATCGCGGATCTGGAGCAGGCGTTGGCGCACTAGCCTCCGCCATTCGCTGGGGGTGGTGATCCTTCGCGCCCCCCTCTGTCCCGCCGACATCTCCGCATGTGTGCCATTGCAGACTGCAGCTTACACCTTACAGTGAGCCAGCTTAGCGAGCTCCGGAGGCGCCATGCGTGTGATCGTGTTGGGTGGCGGCGTTGTCGGCGTCACCACCGCCTATCAGCTGCAGAAGGACGGGCACGAGGTCGTCATCCTCGAGCGCCAGCCCCAGGTCGCCGCCGAGACCAGCTGGGGCAATGCCGGCATGATCGCGCCGGGCCATTCCTTCGTCTGGTCCTCGCCCAAGGCGCCGATGATCCTTTTGAAATCGCTGGTGCTGAAGGATCAGGCGCTGCGCTTCAGGCTCTCGGCCGATCCCCGGCTCTACAGCTGGTCGTGGCTGTTCCTGATGGAATGCACGGCCGAGAAGGCCAGGCGCAACACGCTGCTCAAGCATCGCCTCGCTGCCTATTCGCAATCGGTTCTGCAGGAGGTCGTCGCCGATGAGCAGATCGAATACGATCGCAACGACCGCGGCATCCTCTATTTCTATCGCAGCCAGCAGGCGCTCGACAAAGGCGTCGATCATATGCGGCTGCTCGAATCGGACGGCCAGCTGATCAAGGTGCTCGATCGCGACGCCATCGTGACGCTCGATCCGTCGCTCGCCTCCGCCAGGGAAAAGATCGCCGGCGGCATCCATTGCCCGACCGACGAGACCGGCGACCCGGCGAAATTCACCCGGGCGCTTGCCGCCAAGGTGGTCGAGCGTGGCGGCGAGATCCGCACCGGCACCACCATCAACGGCATCGAGACATCAGGCGACGGCGTCACCGAGGTGCTGACCGACAAGGGAAGCGTCAAGGGCGACGCCTATGTGCTGGCGCTCGGCTCCTACAGCCCGCTGATCGCCAAGACGGTCGGCATCAGCCTGCCGATCTATCCGATCAAGGGCTATTCGCTGACGATTCCCGTCGGCAACCGCCCGGCGCCGCCGACCATCGCGGCCATCGACGAGCACAATCTGGTCGCCGTCTCCCGCTTCGGCGACCGGCTGCGCGTCACCGCCACGGCGGAATTCGCCGGTTACGACACCAGCCACAAGCCTGCCGATTTCGCTTTCATGAAAGGCGTGACCGAGGAGCTCTATCCCGAAGGCGCCGACTATGACCGCGCCGAGATGTGGGCGGGCTTGCGGCCGATGACGCCGAACAACCTGCCCGAGTTCGGCCAGCGTCGCTTGCGCAACCTCTACCTCAACACCGGGCACGGCCATATCGGCTGGACCATGTCGCATGGCTCGGCCCGCATCACCGCCGACCTGATCGCCGGCCGCAAGCCGGCTATTTCCATGGACGGTCTTTTGAACTGAGAGCATGATCCCGCAGGGGATCGACCAGGAAAGGGAATGCCATGTCTGTCAGCGCGGCTGCCACCCGCCCTCAATCATCGGGACCTGTTGACCCCAAGCCTGTCGACTTGGGCGTACTGCCATCCGAGATCGACGGCGGCCTTGCCTCTCGCGCGGCGATTGGGCTCGCGATCCTCGCCACCGACCAGACGCTGGAGCATGAGTTCCGCGCGCTGGTGCGCATTCCGGGCGTCGCCTTCTACGAGGCGCGGCTCTTCAACGACAACGACATCACGCCGGAAACGCTACGCGCCATGGGGCCGCGCATCGCGCCCACCGTCGATCTCATCCTGCCCAGCATCCCGCTCGACGTCGTCGGCTTCGGCTGCACCTCGGCAACCATGACGCTCGGCGAGGAGGCCGTCTTCGCCGAGATCCGCAAGGCGCGGCCGGGCGTCGCCTGCACCACGCCGGTCACCGGCGCGCTTGCCGCCTTTAAGGCATTGGGCGCCAGGGGTATCGGCCTGCTCACGCCCTATGCGCCGGAGATCAACCAGGGCCTGGTTCGCTATTTCACCGGTCGCGGCCTCGACATATCAGCCGTCGCCACCTTCGACCGCCGTGACGACCGCGAGGCGGCCCGCATCTCACTCGCCTCGATCGAGGCGGCGGCCGAGCGTATGGCGCAAGTGCCGGGCGTCGAGGCGATCTTCATCTCCTGCACCAGCCTGCGCGTCGCCGAGGCGGTGGCGGAGCTGGAACGGCGCATCGGCATTCCCGTCACCTCCTCCAACCACGCCATGGCCTGGCACTGCCTGCGCCTCGCCGGCATCGACGATGTCGTGCCGGCCGGTGGAAGGCTGTTTGCGCTGAAAGCTGTTTGAGAGGCTGCTTTGACAAGCTTGGGTTCCTCGCCCCCACAAAGTGGGGGAGAGGTGGATCGGCGCGCAGCGCCGAGACGGAGCGGGGGCCAGCGCCGCCACAAGCGATTGGCCTCAGGCAGCGAAGGACGACATTTGCTTTCCTATGCCCCGTTAACCGAATCGGAAGGAGATGTTTAACGCTTCGTCTCTATGTCCCCTCGCCGGGAGGCACCACAGAGCGAGCATGATGAACGACAGCCCTGAGAAGCGAAATGAATGGCGTGCCATCTTTTACGTGCAGGCGCGCGTCGCCATCCTGTTTGTGCCGGTTGTGCTGAGCCTCCTCATCATCGGCACCTTGGCCGGCAATGAGCGCAAATCCGTGCCCGACGCCGTCGATCCGACGGTGACAAGCTCGGTGAAATAGCCGGTCGGCTGACCGGCGGCTTCATATAATGAGCGCTTTCACTCGACAGAGGCGGGATCGCGCGCACGTTCAAAGCCGACGCTGGACGCGCGTCGTCGAATCGTTAAGCTGTGCTGGATGACTGTTGACTGGCTTCGTGCGGACTATCGCACGCTGTTTCGACTGAGCCGTGACGGACGGATTGCCGGCGAGAACGATCCTGATTGTTCACCGGGACCACGGCTCTGGTTGGCGGGCTGCGCGTCCGGCAACGTCTTCGGGGTGCATACCGATCTGCCTGAAGACCTGGCGGACGAGCTCGAAGGACTCCTCGCCTCTGAGCCGCCGTTCACGCACCCTGCAACACCACGACACCTTGAGCGTTACCTGGCGCTCCTCGGCGGCGGCAACCATGCGCGGCACAATTTTGGCTTGATCTATGATCTGCCGCATGGGCACTCGTATCCCGACGGAGCGCAGCTTGTCAGCAGCGACTCCGAGGATGGCCAGGCCATGATCCGGTCGTGGAAGGCGGAAGGAGTGCCGGAAGGCCTGTCCGAACTCGGCTTCCGTGAGGCGGCGGACTTTTGGGCGCCATGGTGTGCGGCTCTCGTCGGCGGGGACGTCGCTTCCATCGCCTTTGCGGCTCGGCTGGCGGACGCCGGCGCCGAGCTCGGCCTGGCGACTGTGAAAGCCTTCAGGGGTCGAGGCCTTGCCGCCAGCGCGACAGCCGGATGGTCCCGATTGCCGGCGCTGCGTTCCCGCGCCCTGTTCTACAGCACGGACCGAGGCAATGTCGCATCGCAACGCGTCGCTTCCCGCCTCGGTCTCCGGCTTCGGGCGGCCAGCCTGCGGATTAGTGAAGGCAACTAAAGCATGTCTCCCGAAACCGGCTCTCACTTTCGGGAGACATGCTTTAAGGCGACGGAGCTTCGCCCTTAAATGACGAAGCTCGGAGGCTGCGCCTAATCGCAAACATCGTAAATCTGGGAAATCCCGTTGGCAGTCGGGATGAATAGTGCCAACCCTTCGCTCTTGGAACTCCGGGATGGCCTGCCATCCGAAGCTCGAAGAGCGAAGGATGGTGCCCAGAAGAGGACTCGAACCTCCACTCCTTGCGGAACACGGACCTGAACCGTGCGCGTCTACCAATTCCGCCATCTGGGCTGGTGGGCGCTCATGTAAGCGGGCAAACGATATGTGTCAACGCGCTTTTTTCGTCGGTGCTGGCGCCGCCCCTCATCGCCCTTCCTGCAACGCTGGCGATTGGCGAAACCAGCGGCGGGGGCTTCCCTGCGCTCACCCCTCCAGCACTTCTTTCTTCGCCACGCTGGAATCGGCGTTGAGCCTGTAGACGATCGGCACGCCGGTGCCGAGCTCGAGCTTGACGATCTCCTCGCCGCTCTTGCCGTCCAGCGCCATGATCAGCGCGCGCAGCGAATTGCCGTGCGCGGCGACCAGCACGGTCTCGCCGCGCAGCACATGCGGCTGCACCTCGTGCAGGTAATAGGGCCAAACGCGCGCGCCGGTGTCCTTCAGGCTTTCGCCGCCGGGCGGCGCGATGTCGTAGGAACGGCGCCAGATATGCACCTGCTCCTCGCCCCATTTCTTGCGCGCGTCATCCTTGTTGAGGCCGGAAAGGTCGCCATAGTCGCGCTCGTTGAGCGCCTGGTCGCGGATCGTCTTCAGGCCGCTCTGGCCGACGACGTCGAGGATATGCTGGCAGGTCACCTGCGCCCGCTTCAAGGCCGAGGTGTAGGCGATGTCGAATTTCAGGCCGCGCGCCTTGAGCTTCTCGCCGGCGGCAAGCGCCTCGGCGGTGCCCTGGTCGGTCAGCCCGACGTCGCGCCAGCCGGTGAACAGGTTCTTCAGGTTCCATTCGCTCTGGCCGTGGCGCACGAGCACGAGAGTTCCCGACATGTCAGCTCCTCTGGGGTTTGAGCAATTCCAACGGTTTCGTACGGAACTGCGTAAGAAGGAAATGCTTCAGGCTTGTGTCAGGAAAGTCCGAGCACATCCCGCATGGAATAGAGCCCGGGCTTCTTGCCACGAGCCCAAAGCGCGGCTTTCACCGCGCCGCGGGCGAAGATCGCCCGGTCCTCGGCATGGTGGGACAGCGTGATGCGCTCGCCGGTGCCGGCAAGGATCACGCTGTGGTCGCCCACGACTGAGCCGCCGCGCAGCGTCGCGAAGCCGATGGAGCCGGTCTTGCGCACGCCGGTATGGCCGTCGCGCACCTTGACGCTGTTGTCGGCAAGATCGATGCTGCGTCCCTTGGCCGCCGCCTCGCCGAGCAGCAGCGCCGTGCCGGACGGCGCGTCGACCTTGTGCCGGTGGTGCATCTCCAGCACCTCGATGTCGAAATCCTCCGGGTCGAGCGCCTTGGCGGCCTGCTCGACCAGCACCGCCAGAAGGTTGACGCCGAGGCTCATATTGCCGGATTTGACGATCGTGGCATGGCGCGCGGCGGCGGCGATCTTCGCGTTGTCCTCGGCCGAGCAGCCGGTGGTGCCGATGACATGGACGATGCGGGCCTGCGCCGCATAGCCGGCGAATTCGACGCTTGCGCTAGGCGCGGTGAAATCGAGCACGCCGTCGGCCTTGGCGAAGGCCGGCAGCGGATCGTCGACGATCGGCACGTTGATGATGCCGACGCCGGCGAGCTCGCCGGCATCCTTGCCGAGATGGGCCGAGTCCGGCCGCTCGATCGCGGCGGCGACGCGCGCGCCGGGCATGGTGTGGATGGCGCGGATCAGCGTCTGGCCCATGCGGCCGGCGGCGCCCACCACCACCAGGCCCATATCGCCGGCTTCACTCATGCGCTTCTCCTGACGGTCTTCTTGGCGCGGCTGCGCGGCGCCGGAGTTTGGGCCGAAGTTTGGCTTGCCTTGACGTCGTCGACAAGCCCCAGCCCCTTCTTGCCCTGGATCCGGTGGAAGCGGGCATAGACGCTGTGCGGGTCGGCCATCAGCGAGGCATGCGTGCCTTCCTCGACCAGCCGCCCCTCTTCCAGCACGATGATGTGGTCGGCATTGACCACCGTCGAAAGCCGGTGCGCGATCACGATCGTCGTGCGCCCTTCCATCACATGGGTCAGCGCTTCCTGGACGCGCGCCTCGGCCTCGTTGTCGAGCGCCGAGGTCGCCTCGTCGAGCAAAAGGATCGGCGCCTGGCGCACAATGGCGCGCGCGATCGACACGCGCTGGCGCTGGCCGCCCGACAGCGTCACGCCGCCTTCGCCCACCGGCGTGTCGTAGCCTTCCGGCTGCTGGCGGATGAACTCGTCGGCCGCCGCCTGTCTCGCCGCCTGCTCGATCTCTGCGTCGGTGGCCGACAGCCGGCCATAGCGGATGTTGTCGCGGATCGTGCCTTCGAACAGATAAGGCGCCTGCGCCACATAGGCGATCGATTGGCGCAGCGAGTGCTTGGTCACCTTGGCGATATCCTGGCCATCGACCTCGATCGAGCCCTTGTCGACGTCGTAGAAGCGCTGCAGCAGCGCCACCATCGTCGACTTGCCGGCACCCGAGGCGCCGACGATGGCCGTGACCTTGCCGGCCGCGGCGGTGAAGCTCAGGTCCCGCAGCACCGGCGTGTCGGCATTGTAGCCGAACGTCACATCGTTGAAGCGCACCTCGCCGGTGGTGATCTTCGCCTCGACCGCGTCGGGGGCGTCACCTTGCTTCGGCTCGAGGTCGAGCAGCTCGTAGATCATGCGCGCGTTGACCAGGGCGCGCTCCATACCGACCTGCGTGCGCGCCAGGCGTCTTGCCGGGTCGTAGGCCATGATCAGCGCGGTGATAAAGGAAAACACCGCGCCCGGCGGCTGCCCGAGCACCAGCGCTCGATAGCCGGAATAAGCAAGCACGGCGGTGATGGCGAGGCCGCCCAGGATCTCGGAAATCGGCGACAGCCGCTCCGCGACGCGGGCGATCTTGTTGTTACGCTGCTCGGCCGTATCGGCCATGATGCCGATGCGGCGCGCCAGCTCGTCTTCCAGGGTGAAGGCCTTGACGATGGCGATGCCTTGCGTGGCCTCCTGCACCGACCCGTTCAGTCGCGAGTTGATCAGCACGGATTCCCGGTTGATCCGCCGCAGCCGGCGGGTGATGTAGACGACGGCCCAGATCAGCGGCGGCCCGATCAGCAGCGAGCTGAGCGACAACACCGGATCCTGGTAGATCATCACACCGATAAGGGCGACGAGCGAGACCGCGTCGCGGCTGATGGAGGTCAGCGTCAGCGACAGCAGGTCGCGAATGCCGCCGACATTCTCGTTCACCTGCGCCGCCAGCCGGCCGGAACGGGTCTCGTTGAAGAAGTTGACGCCGAGCTTCATCAGGTGGTCGAAGCTGCGCTTCTGGTAGCGGGCGACCAGATTGTTGCCGATCCTGGCCAGCGCCACCGCCTGGCCGTAGCCGGCGAAGCCGCGCAACAGGGAGGCGCCCATGAACCCGGCGCAGATCCAGACGATCATGTCGCTGCGCCGCTCGTAGAAGATCTGGTTGATCATCGGCGCCATGATCCACGCCGTGAAGGCGGTGGTGCCCGAAACGATCAGCAGGCAGGCGATGGCGACGACATAGGTCCAGCGGTATTCCTTGCCGTTTTCAGCCAGGATGCGGCGCAGCACCGCGCTGACCTCGGCAGGCTGGACTTTCAGTTTGAGGGAAGTCTGGACAGTCAAATCAGGGGCGCTTCGTGGTTTTCCGCGTGTCGGATGGGCCGCATTTGGCACCCCTCTTAGCGCCCCGGCTACGGCTTGCCTATGGCGAAACTTCGTCGCGGCGGCCGATCGCCAGCCGAACCCCGGGCGCGATCACGCCCGCCAATGCCGTCCCGCCGTGTTGACGCCGAACAGCGAGGGAGTCCTGGCATAGGCGGCGAGCCCGAGCAGCGCCGCCAGCGGATGGGTGATGACATAGACCGGCATTTCGCGCATCAGCGCGCTGTGCGGCGCCTTGTCCTCGAAGGCGGCGCGGAAATTGCCTTCCTTCAGCGCCGGCACGATCTTTTGCGCGATGCCGCCGGTGAGGAACACGCCGCCGCGGCCCATGAACACCAGCGCCAGATCCCCCGCGGTGCGGCCGAGGCAGGTGACGAACAGCGCCAGCGCCTCCTCGGCCACCGGATCGGTTTTGGCGAGCGCGGCCGCGGTGATCTCGGCCGGCGTCGTGAAGGGCGTTGGTTTGCCGTCCGTCCTGGCCACGGCGCGATAGACGTTGACCAGTCCGCGTCCGCACAGGATCTGCTCGCCGGAGATGCGCCCCTCCAGCTTGTCGATATGCGGGAACACCTCGAAGTCGCGCGGCGTGCGCGGGCCGATATCCATGTGGCCGCCCTCGCCCGGCACCGGGATCCAGTGGTTGAGCGCATAGATCAGCCCGGCGACGCCAAGACCCGTGCCGGGGCCGAGCACGACCCGGCTCGCATTGGGCTCCGGCGTGCCGCCGCCGATCTTTTCCATATGCTCTTCGCCGAGCGCCACCACGGCTAGCGCCTGCGCCTCGAAATCGTTGAGCACGACGACCTCGCTCAGGCCCAGATTGGCGAACATCTGCCGGGGCTTCACGACCCAGGGGCAGTTGGTGAGCGGGATCTCGTCGCCGTCGACCGGTCCGGCGATCGCCAGCACCGCCGAGTTCGGCTGGACGGAGGAGCGATCGAGCACCGCTGCCTGGATCGCCTCGTCGATGGTCTTGAAATTCGCGGTCTGGACGATATGCGGCTCAGTCGCTTCCGAGTTGGCGTCGAGCACGATCGAGAAGCGCGCATTGGTGCCGCCAATGTCGCCGATCAGGACCGGAAACCGCAGCCCCTTCTCGTCTTCGCCTGTCATGCTCTTGATCGTCCTCGTTGCGGCGCCATCGCGCCGTTTCAATCGATTGACTAGCGCATGACCCCACAAAGGGGAAGCCCGCTTGCGTCGTAGAGCAATTCCAGGAAAAGTGTCGGCGGTTGGACTCGGCGTCTTCGCATAGCCTTCCGTCCGGAATTGCGTCAAAGCAAGAGATAGGGCGTTGCGCCGTTTCCGTGAACGGTGAAACGCCTTAGTTCCCAGGTCTAGGCCTTGGCAGCGGAATGCCGATCTTTGGCGTCGGCGCGAAGGCGCTCTCAGCCGCGGGCATAGCGGCGTTGCCGCTGGAGATGGTTTCCGCCGGCCCGGTCGGCTGCGGTTCGGCCACGGCGACCGCGGCGGCGCTGCCGCCATGATAGGTCACCGCCTCTAGCGAGGGCGCGTCCGGCGCATTGACAACGTCCAAGCATTGCTTCGGCAGATTGGCCATCGTCAACAGGTCGCGCGCCTTGGGCGCGTCCGGGTTCTTGTTCGGCCGCCACGGCTCCTCGGTGAACCACCAGGCCAGCGGCTTGCCGCAGCCATCGTCATCCGGCGTCGTTTCCTGCGCCTTGCAGAAAGGCGAGCCCGGCTGGCAGCCGATGCGCATGTGGAAATGATAGTCATGGCCCCAGAACGGCCGGATCTTGCGCAGCCAGGAGCGGTCGCCGGTGACGGTGTCGCAGAGCTTCTTCTTGATGCCCGGATTGACCAGGATGCGCTCGACCTCCGGATAGCTCGCCGCGCGCTTGAGCAGCCTGGTGTGCTGCGGCGTCCACAGCGCGTCCTTCACCAGATGCGTTTTTTCGTCGACCATCAGCGTCGCGCTCATCGATTCCCGCTGCGCCATGGTCAGCGGCCGCCTCGGCATCGGCGTCAGCCAGATGTCGGCGTCGAGTCCGATCTGGTGCGAGGCATGGCCGGTCATCATCGGTCCGCCGCGCGGTTGCGAGACGTCGCCGACCAGAAGCCCCGGCCAGCCATCGGCCACCGCGTCGCGCGAAAGCTTCTCGATCAGCGCGATCATCGCCGGATGGCCCCAGCGCCGGTTGCGCGACGGGCGCATCACTTCCCAGGTCGGGCCGTCCATCGGCAGCGCCACGCCGCCGGTGAAGCAGCCTTTCGAGTAGAAGCCGAAGGATTGGGCAGGCGCCACGGCCGGCAGTTTTCGGGCGCCGAACAGCTCCTTGGCGCGGGGTTCGGCCGAAATGGCGACAGCCGCCAGCGCGGCGAGCGCCACCAGCGCCAGCGCGGCGGTCAGGAACGGTTTGCGGTCAGGCAGCGATCGCAAATTCATCAGGCTGGGTCCCTCTCCAGTCTATCCGTTTGCCGCGCGGTCGGGCGAACCCGGCCAGGAACGAATCATACCACGCGCACGTCCAGCATCGATCAAGGCAGTGGAGGACGGTGTCGTCCGAAACCGCTTCACACTTTCGGCATCATCGCCAAATCAGGATGACGATTCGTTGAATCGTCATCCTGATCTAACTCTTTATTGGAGCATGACCTTTTCCGAAAACCGGTTCCCACTTTTCGGGATCATGCTCTGATCGGGCTGCGCGGCTCTCCGTCCCGCCAGTTGCCCTCGGCCCACATCCGCTCCAGCGCCACCCGGTAGTTCGGGAACCGGAAGCGGTAGCCGGCCGCCTTGATCGCCTGATTCGCGACGCGCTTGTTCTCGCCATAGAAAGACCGCGCCATGGGCGAAAGTTGGGCGGTCTCGAAAGGAATTTCCGGCGGCGGGGCGACGCCCATCAGACCGGCGGCGTAGGCGACGACGTCCTGCGGCGGCGCCGGCTCGTCGTCCGTGACGTTGAAGATCCCGCCGAGATTGTTTCCGGCCAGAAGCCAGAGCGCCCCGGCGATGTCGTCGCAATGGATGCGGTTGAACACTTGGTCCGGCTTGACCAGCCGCCGCGCCGTGCCGTCCTCGAGATTGGCCAGCGCGTTGCGGCCCGGCCCATAGATGCCGGAAAGCCGCAGGATCGCCACCGGCTTGCCGGTCTCCCGGCCAAGCGCCAGCCATTCCTGCTCGGCCGCCACCCGCATCACCGAGCGCTTCGACACCGGCCGGCAGTCGCTGGTCTCGTCCACCCAGGCGCCGCCATGGTCGCCATAGACGCCGACGGTCGAGAGATAGCCGATCCACTCGAGCGCCGGCATCCTTGCCTTGAGCGCCTCGCCGACGGCATTGAGCACCGGATCGCCGGCTTCGTCTGGAGCGACCGAGACGATCAAATGCGTGGTCCTTGCAAGCGCATCGCCGAGCTTGGGCGACAGCGCGCCGTCGAATTGCAGGGGCGCGATGCCGGCCGCTCGCAGCATGTCGAATTTTTCCGGCGCCCGGGTCGTGCCGGAGATCGGCGCGGATTGCGCGTTGGCTCGCGCGAAAGCCTTGGCCGAATAGCCGGCGCCGAAGATGAAGAAGCGTCTTTCGGTCATCGATGAACCCCCATCAATCGGCCTTCGCCGGACTTACCAAGGTCGCCAGCCATTCCTCGCGGACCATTGCATCCGTCTCGGTCTTTGACGCGTTGGCGGCAAGGTCGCCAAATTCGCGGCCGGAGAGCAGTCGCGACAGGGCCCAGATTGCCGCACCCCGCACCAGCGGCGAGGCGTCACTCAGCAGGCCGCGCACAATAGGCGTTAGCGCAGCGTCGCCCGAATTGCCGGCGGCGATCAGCACGTTGCGGATGAAACGGTCGCGGCCGATGCGCTTGACCGGCGAGCCGGAGAAGAAGGTGCGGAATGCCGCATCGTCGAGCGCCAGCAGCTCCGACAGCGGCGGCTCGCGCAAATCCTCGCGCGCGGCAAGCTTCGCTTCCGAAGCCGCGCTGGCGAACTTGTTCCACGGACAGGCGGCCAGGCAGTCGTCGCAGCCATAGATGCGGTTGCCGATCGCCTCGCGGAACTCGCGCGGGATCGGCCCCTTGTTCTCGATGGTGAGGTAGGAGATGCAACGCCGCGCATCGAGCCGGTAAGGCGCCGGGAAAGCATTGGTCGGGCAGGCGTCGAGGCAGGCGCGGCAGGAACCGCAATGGTCGATCTCGGCCTGGTCCGGCTCCAGCTCGGCCGTGGTGAAGATCGTGCCGAGGAACAGCCAGGAGCCATGCGCGCGGCTGACCAGGTTGGTGTGCTTGCCCTGCCAGCCGAGCCCGGCGGCTTCCGCCAGCGGCTTCTCCATGACGGGTGCCGTATCGACGAACACCTTCACGTCGCCGCCCGCCTTCGCCACGATCTTGCCGGCGATCTCCTTCAGCCGGCCTTTCATCACCTCGTGATAGTCGCGGTTTTGCGCATAGACCGAGATCGCGCCGCGGTTGGACTTTGCGAGGACATCGCGCGGATCGCGGTCCGGGCCGTAATTCATGGCGAGCACGATGATCGAGCGCACCTCGGGCCACAGCGTCGAGGGCTCGGCCCGGCGCTCAAGCGTCTCGGCGATCCACGCCATCGAGCCGTGGAAACCGTCGGCGACGAATTCGGCCAAGCGCGCAGGCGCCAGCGGAATCGCGTCCGGCCGGGTCACGGCGACCGCCTCGAAGCCGGCGCGGCGCGCCTCCGCGTCGATCAGCGCGCGCAGTTTTTCAGAAGTCGAGGTCCGCATAATGCGATACCGGCGACAGGCCGCGCACCCGGTCGGAGAGCAGCGGCCGGAACGATGGCCGCGATTTCACCCGCGTGTACCATTCGCGCGCGGCGCCATGCTCGCGCCAGTCGATCTCGCCCAGATAGTCGAGCACCGAAAGCGTCGCCGCGGCCGCGAGATCGGCATAGGTCACCTTGTTGCCGGCCAGCCAATGGCGCGTGCCGGCAAGCCAGTTCGTGTATTTCATGTGCTGGCGGATGTTGGCGCGCGCGGCGCGGATCGCGGCCGAATCCGGCGAGCCGCCGCCGGCGGTTTCCGGCATGACGGGCTTCAATACGCGCTCGCGCACCAGATGCCGCGTCACTTCGCTTTCCGCCTTCGCCAGATACCAGTCGGTCAGCCGGCGGATTTCGGCGCGCTGCATCGGGTCCTCGGCGAACAGCCGCTTGTCGCGCTTCAGAACCCCGCGCGTCTCGTCGAGATATTCGGCGATCACCATGGCGCCGACGATCGGCACGTCGCCTTCGGCGAGCAGGATCGGCAGCGTTCCGGCCGGGTTCAGCGCCAGAAACTCCTTGCGCCGTGTCCACGGCTTTTCCTCGATCAGCGCCAGCTCCTCGCCATACTCGCCGAAAGCGAGGCGGACGAACCGGCAGGTGGCGAACATGGGATGATGGAAAAGCGTCAGCATGATTCCGCGATGATAGGGCGCATTAGTGTGGTGGATTTGAAGTTCCTGTACCCTCAATGGCATCAGCGTCCAGGAACTTCAAATCCAAACCACACTAAAACTTAAAGTTGACAGTGTGGCTCAGAATCCGGAATTCGCACAGTGCACTGCTCCCAGGTGCGGCGAATTCCGGATTGCCACACTGGCGAATCGTTACCCGCGCCGGTAAGTCTTGGCGGCCCGTCATGCGGCCGTCACGGTGTTGCGACCTATAGGGGGACTTCCGCGCCGTGACAAGCAAGCCGTGTCTCCAGCTATCCCCGAAATCCTGAGGTTGCCATGGAAAGCCAGACCATCGTCGAAGCGCTGCTGCTTGGGCTTTTGGAGGGCCTGACCGAATTCATCCCGGTGTCCTCGACCGGCCACATCCTGCTCGCCGGCCATTTTCTCGGCTTTCATTCTACCGGCAAGGCCTTCGAGATCCTGATCCAGCTCGGCGCCATCCTGGCCATTTTGAGTGTCTATTTCAGCAAGCTCTGGCAGATGCTGATCAAGCTGCCGAGCGACCGGCAGACCCGGCATTTCGTCATCGGCATCCTGATCGCCTTCCTGCCGGCGGCGGTCATCGGCGCGCTGGCGCATGATTTCATCAAGACCATCCTGTTCGAATCGCCCAGGCTGATCTGCATCATGCTGATCATCGGCGGCGTGGTGCTGCTCGTCGTCGACCGCATCAACTTCAAGCCGGTGCATCACGACGTCGAGCAATTCCCGACCAGCCTTTACCTGAAGATCGGCCTGTTCCAGTGCCTGTCGCTGATCCCCGGCACATCGCGCTCGGGCTCTACAATCGTCGGCGCGCTGCTGATGGGCGTCGACAAGCGCGCAGCAGCCGAATTCTCCTTTTTCCTCGCCATGCCCACCATGGTCGGTGCCTTCGCCTTCGACCTCTTCAAGAACCGCAACGTGCTGACCTCGGCCGACCTGCCGATCATCGCCGTCGGCTTCATCGCCGCCTTCGTCACCGCGCTCTTCGTGGTGCGCTTCCTGCTCGATTACGTCTCGCGCAACGGCTACGCGCTGTTCGGCTGGTGGCGGCTTGTGGTGGGCGCAGTTGGGCTGGTGGCGCTGATGGTTTGGGGGTGAGTGCCTGGGTTGCTCACCTGCGCAACGTCGAGTTCCTTCGCGCCCCCTCTGCCCTGCCGGGCATCTCGCCCACTTGGGGGGAGATTGGCAGCTTGGGCGCCCCGCCGACTTCTGCAACGCGGGCGATTGGCGAAAGCGACGGCGCCATCTGATCAGTGGGGGAGATGGCCGGCAGGCCAGAGGGGGGCGCTGTCCCGCCAGCCTATCGCCGTTGAGCGGACCTCAATTCCGTCCATAAAACGCGTTCTCGACATGCACCGGCCAGCGCCACGGCAGCACCGCCACCATGTCGAAACGCATCGAAAGCCTGCCATAATCCGGCTGGCGTGACAGCCAGATATCCGCGGCGCCCTCGATACGGCGCTCCGATTCACGGCCGATCGCTTCCATCGCCTCGATAAGCGTACGGCGCGCCTTGACCTCGACGAACAGCACGAGGTCGCCGCGCCTTGCGATCAAATCGATCTCGCCTAGCCTGGTGCGGTGGCGGCGGGCAAGGATGCGGTAGCCTTTCAGCATCAGCGCCAGCGCCGCCAGCCACTCGCCGCGATGGCCGCGCCGATAGGCTTTGCGACGATGGCCGGCCGTGCGTTCAGCCATCTTTTTGTTTGACCATGATCTTTTCCAAAAACCGGTTTCCACTTTTTGGGATCATGGTCCGTCCTTCAGCTCCAGGAGCCGCCGGTAAAGCGCCTGCTTCTGCCCGCCGGTCATCTTCGCTGCTTCCGCCGCCGCCTTCGATGCGGGCATTTCGGCGGCAAGCGACAAAAGCAGACGGTCGATATCGGCCGGTTCGTCTTCCGTTGCTTCCGGCGGGCCGACGCAGATGACGATCTCGCCCTTCGGCGTGTCGGCCGCCGCATAATGGTTTGCCAGCTCGGCCAGCGTGCCGGTGCGCATCTCCTCGAAGGCCTTGGTCAACTCGCGGCCGATCGCGGCTTTGCGCGCGCCGCCCAGCGCTTCGACCATGGCATGAAGCGTCTCGGCCAGCCGTCTGGGCGATTCGAAGAAGATCAGCGTCGCCGGCACCGGCTTGAACGTCTCCAGCTTGGTCAGCCGCTGCCCGGTCTTCACGGGCAGGAACCCGGCGAACAGGAAGGCATCGGAGGGCAGGCCGGAAGCGGTGAGCGCGGCGAGCGCGGCCGAGGGTCCCGGCACCGGCACGACGCGGATGCCGCGCTCCAGCGCCTCGCCGACCAGCCGGTAGCCGGGGTCGGAAACCAAAGGCGTGCCGGCGTCCGAGATCAGCGCCACGCTCTGCCCGGCCGCCAGCGCCTCGATCAGCTTCGGTCCGGCCTCGCTCGCATTGTGCTCGTGATAAGCGGTGGTGCGCCGCCGGATGCCATAGCGCTCGAGCAGCACGCGCGATACGCGCGTGTCCTCGCAGGCGACGACATCGGCGGCGGCAAGCGTCTCCAGCGCGCGCAGCGTGATGTCGGCCAGATTGCCGATCGGCGTCGCCACCAGATAGAGCGCGGGTGCAAGCGGCCGCGCCGCGATCTCGCTCTGTCCGATCAGATAACTGCGTTTGTCGCCGGTCACCGGATGCCCCTCACAATCCATCCTGTTTCGCATGGCTGACGCCCCGTTGCAAAACGTGAGGTCGATGTAAGGAAACCGCCATGCCTTTGCCACAGTGCGGAACGAAACCGGCAACGGCAAATTTAAACCCTGATTCCCCGGGAGGAGGCAGGACCGAACGATGCCCAATCGCTTCGACATCTTCATCAGCCGACTTGAAAGCAAGACCGCCCGCGAGGGCATCCCCCCACATCAGATCGCCGCCCAGCCCGGCATCCGTCGCGACAAGGCCGACCAGAAGCAGGTCCGCGACGGTGAAGCGCATGGCGAGAAGACCCGCGGCAAGCACCGCCAGAAGCACGACGCCTGAGTGGGCGAGTAGCACGCCCCGTCATCGTAGGCAGCGATCCTTCGCGCCCCCCTCTGCCCTGCCGGGGCATCTCCCCCACAAGGGGGGAGATTGGCAGTTTCGGCGCTCTGCGCATCCTTCTGACGCTGGCGATTGGCGAAAGCCGGCCTGAAGTCTGATCTCCCCCCTTGTGGGGGAGATGGCCGGCAGGCCAGAGGGGGGGCGCTGTCCCGCCGACGTCATGGTTCCACGACCCCGGTGGAATGCTACCTGGCCAGATCCGCCACCACAGCATCCAGCACGATCATCCCCGCCGTCGTGGCGCGCAGCCTGGCATTGCCGACCGGCGCCACCAGCCCTTCCTCCTGCAGCACCGAGAGCCTTGCGCTCGAAAGGCCGCGTCCCGACAGCGCCTCGTAGCGCTGCAGATCGATGCCCTCGGCGAGCCTGAGTCCCATCAGCAGGAATTCGTCGGCTTCCTCGGCGCGCGTGAGAATCTCGCCGCCGGTGACGCCATGCCCTTTGGCCTCGACCAGGTTGGCCCAGGTCTCCGGCATCCTTTCCGCTATCGTAACGGTGCGGCGGCCGTTCTCGACGAAGCGGCCATGCGCGCCCGGACCGACGCCGACATATTCACCGTAGCGCCAATAGGTCAGATTGTGCCGGCTTTCCGCGCCCGGCTGCGCGTGGTTGGAAATCTCATAGGCCGGCAGCCCATGCGCCGCCGTCACCTCCTGCGTCAGCGCATAGAGGTCGGCCGCATGGTCGTTGTCGGGCAGCGTGAATTTGCGTGCCGCGTAAAGCGCGTGGAAGGGCGTGCCCTCTTCGATGGTGAGCTGGTAGAGCGAAAGATGGTCGACGGCATAGCCGATCGCCTGCTCCAGCTCCGCGCCCCACGCCTCCGGCGTCTGGCTGGGCCGCGCATAGATCAGGTCGAAGGAGAGCCGCGGGAAGATCTCGCGGGCGAGGCCGATCGCATGCAGCGCCTCCTCGACATTATGCAACCGGCCGAGGAAGCGCAGGTCCTTGTCGTTCAGCGCCTGTACGCCGAGCGAGACGCGGTTGACGCCGGCGGCGCGATAGCCGCGGAAGCGCTCGGCCTCGACCGAGGACGGATTGGCCTCCAGCGTCACCTCGATGCCCGCCGGGACGGTCCAGTTCTTCGCCACCGCTTCCAGCACCGCGCCGACCGTTTCCGGCTTCATCAGCGACGGCGTGCCGCCGCCGAGGAAGATGCTGGTCACCTCCCGCGGTCCGGTGCGGTCGCGCATGGTCGCAAGCTCCGCCTCGAAGGCGCGGGCAAAACGCTCCTGGTCGACCGGCTGGTGGCGGACATGGCTGTTGAAGTCGCAATAAGGGCATTTGGCCGCGCAGAACGGCCAGTGGATATAGACGCCGAAGCCGGGGCTGCGGTCGAGCGGTATCGTCACTGCGCTCATACGGGTCCTGATCGCGCCAAGTCCAATCTTGCTTGCGCGAATTTCTGGAAGGCGCGGGCACGATGCGAAAGCGCCGTCGCCTGTCCGGGCTTCCAGCCATGCTTTTCCTGCGCGCTCATCTCGCCAAATGTCTTGTCGAAACCGTTGGGCAGGAACACCGGATCGTAGCCGAAGCCGAGCGTGCCGCGCGGCGGCCAGACAAGCGTGCCTTCGGCCTCGCCGCGATAATATTCGGCCTCGCCATCCGGGAAGGCGAGGCAGATGACGGCGACGAAGCGGCCGGTGCGTTGCGCCGGCTCGGTCGCGCGGACTTCCTGCAGCGCCGTCTCCGTCTTTTGCATGGCCATGCCGAAATCCCGGCTGCCGTCGGGCTTCTCGGCCCAGTTGGCGGTGTAGACGCCGGGCGCGCCGTCAAGCGCATCGACGCAAAGACCGGAATCGTCCGACAGTGCCGGCAGGCCGGTCGCCTTGGCGGCGGCGAAGGCCTTGATATAGGCGTTCTCCTCGAAGGTGATGCCGGTCTCGTCGGGCTCGGGCAGGCCGTATTCCTTGGCCGATTTCGCCTCGAAACCGAACGGCGCCATCAGGTCGGCGAACTCGCGCAACTTGCCTTGGTTGTGGCTGGCGACGACGATCTTCTTTCCATTCAAAGAATGCATCAGAGGCCCCAGATCCTTGGCTCGGCGAATTCGATCGAATTGCCCGACGGGTCGCGGATATAGATCGAGTGCCCGCCCTGCGGCCATTCGAAATCGCTTTCGATGGCGATGTTCTTGGCTGCGAGATGCTTGCGCCATGCGGCGATCTCATCAGCGGTTGCCGCAAAGCAAAGATGACCCTCGCCGGCCGTGCCGTGCGGCGGCACTTTCAGCCTGGCGTCGGGCGCCGGCGGGATTTTCGTCGCCTCCGCGTTGAAGAGCAGCAGCACGCCGTCGCCGCAGCGGAAGAAGACATGCCGGCCCTCGACCTTGCCCAGAGCCTCGAGGCCGATGATGTTGCGGTAGAACGCTTCCGCAGCATGCAGGTCTGTGACGTAGAGTGCCGATTCCAAAATCGCAGAGGGCATCATGAGGCCCCCCTCTCGGCCCTGCCGGGCATCTCCCCCTCAGGGGGGGAGATTGGCAGCTTCGACGCCGCCGCGCGTTCTGCAACGCTGGAGATTGGCGAAAGCCGGTGTGACACCCAATCTCCCCCCTTGAGGGGGAGATGGCCGGCAGGCCAGAGAGGGGTGCCTAGGCTCGGCATTCGAAACCTACGCCACCGCCATCTGCTGCAGGCTCACCAGCCGCGAAATACCCTTCTTCGCCAACCCCATCAGCGCCGCGAACTGCTCCTCGGAGAAAGGCTCGCCTTCGGCCGTGCCCTGGATCTCGACGATGCCGCCCTTGCCGGTCATGACGAAATTGGCGTCGGTGCCGGCCGAGGAATCCTCAAGATAATCGAGGTCGATGACCGGCTGGCCGTCATGGATGCCGCAGGAAATCGCCGCGACATGGTCCTTCAGCACCTTGGCGACGCTGGCCATCTGGCGTGCTTCCATCCAGCGCAGGCAGTCGTAGAGCGCCACCCAGCCGCCGGTGATCGAGGCCGTGCGGGTGCCGCCGTCGGCCTGGATCACGTCGCAGTCGACGGTGATCTGCTGCTCGCCCAGCGCCTGCAGGTCGACCACGGCGCGCAGCGAACGGCCGATCAGCCGCTGGATCTCCAGCGTGCGGCCGCCCTGCTTGCCGGCGGAGGCCTCGCGCCGCATGCGTTCGCCGGTCGAGCGCGGCAGCATGCCGTATTCGGCAGTCACCCAGCCCTTGCCGGAATTGCGCATCCAGGCCGGCACCTTCTCCTCAAGGCTCGCCGTGCAAAGCACATGCGTGTCGCCGAATTTCACCAGGCACGAGCCTTCGGCATGCTTGGACACGCCGCGCTCGAAGGAGATGGCGCGCATTTCGTCGGCTTGGCGTTTGGAGGGGCGCATCGAGGCTCTTTCTGTTCTTCCCGGATTCGTCGGCGGCTTGTAGACGCATGAGCGGCATGGCGCAAAGGAAAACAGGTCGGTAACCGCAAACACGGCGCCGTGACCGCAGACACGGCACCGGGTGACCGCGAACGCGGCACCGGGTTGCGCCGCTGTGGCTTAAGTCTATATCTTTCGGCAGGAGGTTTCTCGCCGGAATGAACAAACCAGTCGATCCGACGTCCCAGAGTCCCGGGCTTCAGTCGCCAGCACTTCAGTCACTCGACATGCGCTCGCGCGATATTTTCCGGCGGATCGTCGATTCTTACCTGCGCGACGGCGAGCCGGTCGGCTCGCGCAGCCTGTCGCGCATCCTGCCCTCTTCGCTGTCGCCCGCCACCATCCGCAACGTCATGAGCGACCTCGAGCATCTGGGGCTGATCTACGCGCCGCATGTCTCGGCCGGCCGCCTGCCGACCCAGATCGGACTGCGTTTCTTCGTCGACGCCTTCATGGAGCTCGGCGATCTGTCCGACGAGGAGCGCCGCGTCATCGAGGCGCAGGTCCGCGCTTCCGGCTCGGGCGCGACGCTGGAGCATATGCTGACCGAGGCCAGCCAGATGCTGTCCGGCATGTCGCGCGGCGCCGGCCTCGTGCTCGCCTCAAAGAACGAGGTGGCGCTGAAGCACATCGAGTTCATCCAGCTCGAGCCCGCCAAGGCGCTTGCCGTGCTGGTGTCGCAGAACGGCGACGTCGAGAACCGCGTCATCGACCTGCCGGCCGGCATTACCGTCTCGCAACTGCATGAGGCGTCCAATTTCCTCAATGCCCATATACGCGGCCGCACGCTCGCCGAGGCGCGCGTCGAGATCGCCCGCATCAAGGACGAGACCAAATCCGCCCTCGATACCCTATCGCAGGATCTGGTCGAGAAAGGCCTCGCGGTCTGGGCCGGCGCCGAAAGCGGCCTGCCGGCGCGTCTCATCGTGCGCGGCCGCGCCAACCTGCTGGAAAACGTCACCGCCCAGGCCGATCTCGAATTGCTGCGTCACCTTTTCGAGGATTTGGAAACCCAGGACGGGCTGCTGCAGCTGCTCGACCTCGCCGAGGAAGGGCCGGGCGTGCGCATCTTCATCGGCTCGGAGAACAAGCTGTTTTCGCTGTCCGGCTCGTCGCTGGTCGTCGCCCCCTATCGCGACAAGGACGCCCGCGTCGTCGGCGCGCTTGGCGTCATCGGCCCGA
The DNA here is from genome assembly GCF_033977325.1 of Mesorhizobium vachelliae. NCBI lineage: Bacteria > Pseudomonadati > Pseudomonadota > Alphaproteobacteria > Hyphomicrobiales > Phyllobacteriaceae > Mesorhizobium > Mesorhizobium vachelliae. The sequence continues at coordinate 87,559 of NZ_JAVIIR010000003.1, read as the reverse complement.
CCAGGCTGAACTACGCCCGCATAGTACCGATGGTCGACTATACGGCGCAGCTGATTTCGCGGATGCTCAGATAGCATACCGGAAGGAGGGCAAGAAAAATGGCGTTGGAAGCAATCAAGGCCCAGATCGACCTCCTGCTTCAGGAAATGATCAACCAGCCCGGGGACGAGCACGAGATCCAGGAGCAGCTGCGCGAGAAATTGCGCGAGCTGCGCGCCATGGGCCTGCCCTTGCCGGCCGACCTCGTCGAGCTGGAACAGCGCCTCGACGATGACCTGGATGCCGAGGAGGCCTGAACTCGGCGCTCAAACCCGCGTGCGCAAGCTTCTGTTTCGTGGCGCCACCCAATACCCTCAACCCTGTGTGAGGCGCTGGCTTGCCGGCGCCAAGGAGGAAGCATGATCCGGATCGTCGGTTTTGCTGGTCTTGCCCTGTTTGCCGCCACCAGCGCTTTCGCGCAGCAATCGCCGGTGCTGACTGGCAAGGATGCATTCGGCGACTGGAAGGCGGACAGGCCGGGCGTCCGCCGTCTGATCAAGCCCGGCGATCTGCAAAAGCCCTATCTCACCAAATCCGCGTCCAATAGCACCGGCGTTGCGGACCGGCCCGAAGGCTCCGCGCCGGTCCTGCCGCCCGGCTTCTCGGCCGAATTGATCGCCTCCGGCCTCCCCAACCCACGCGTCGTGCGCGTTGCGCCCAATGGCGACCTGTTCGTCGCCGACAGCAACGAGGATCGGGTCCTTGTCTATCGCCTTGCCGGCAATAGCGCCAAACCGGCCCAGGAGGCGAAGTACGCGCATTATCTGAACCAGCCTTATGGCATCGCCTTCTATCCACCTGGCGACAAGCCGCAATGGGTCTATGTCGCCAACACCGATAGCGTGGTCCGCTTTGCCTATCACGACGGCGATCTCAAAGCCTCCGACGATCCGGAGGTCATCGTCTCCGGCATTCCCACGGGTGGCCATGGCACCCGCGACATCGCGTTTTCGCCGGACGGCAAGACGCTCTATGTCTCGGTGGGGTCGGAAACGAATGTGGCCGAGGGCATGGCGGCGAAACCGGATGGCGGCATCGACGCATGGGCCAGGTCCATGCCGCTCGGCGCTGCCTGGGATTCCGAGGAAGGCCGGGCCGACGTGCTTGCCTTCGATCCCGACGGAAAGAATCGTCGCGTCGTCGCGACTGGCCTGCGCAATTGCTCGGGCATGACGGTGCAGCCAGGCACCGGCGCTCTCTGGTGCGTCGTCAACGAGCGCGACGGGCTCGGCGACAATGTACCGTTCGACTACGCAACGACGGTGCGGGACGGAGCCTTTTACGGCTGGCCCTGGTATTATATCGGCGCCAACGAGGATCCTCGCCACGCCGGTGCCCGACCCGACCTTGCCGGCAAGGCGACCGTTCCGGACGTGGTCATCCAGGCCCATTCTGCCCCCCTCAATATCGCTTTCTACGACGGCGACAGCTTTCCGCCCGATTACCACGGCGACGCCTTTGTCGCCTTGCACGGCTCATGGAATCGCGGCCAGCGCACCGGCTACAAGGTGGTGCGGCTGAGATTCAAGGACGGCAAGCCGACCGGCGAATACGAAGACTTCGCCACCGGCTTCGTCCTGTCCGACGACGAGGTCTGGGGCAGGCCGGTCGGCGTCACCGTGGCCAAGGACGGCGCGCTGATCCTCACCGAGGACGCCAACGGCACCATCTGGCGCATTAGCTATAAAGGGTAGCTCCCGGTCGAGCTGTAGCGGGCTCGCCCTCACCCGGATTGCCAGCCGAATTGCGAACTGCAATTCGGGGCAATCCGACCTCTCCCCAAGGGGAGAGGAGCAGATAAGCGCCGGCGCCAACCTCTTCTCCCCTCGGGGACCCCTCGGGGAGAAGGTGGCCGCGTAGCGGTCGGATGAGGGGGCTGGCGCAAACGAATCCGGCCTAGGCGAATTCATTCCCGTTCCGTTTCGTGCAATAGACGCGTCCTGATCCCAGGCTAGAACCATGACGCTCACAGGATTCCTCGCTTACAGCGCCGCGCTCGGCGTCGCCGCCGCCATTCCAGGCCCCGGCGTCACGGCGCTGGTCGCCCGCGCGCTCGGCTCCGGCTTCCGGTCCTCGTTCGCCATGTCGTTCGGCCTGATGCTCGGCGACCTTACCTATCTCACCGCCGTGGTGCTCGGGCTCGCCTTCGTCGCCCAGACCTTCGGCATGGTCTTCCTCGCCATCAAATGGGCCGGCGTCGCCTATCTCGCCTTCCTTGCCTGGCGGTTCTGGACCAGCGGCATCACGCCCGAGACCGTCGAGGCGCGGAAGGCCAAGGGCGGGCTGGTGTCGAGCTTCATCGCAGGGCTGACGGTGACGCTCGGCAACCCGAAGACGATGATCTTCTACCTCGCCATCACGCCGACGATCGTCGACGTAAAGACGATCACGCTTGCCGACTACGCCATTCTTGCGATGCTCACCGTGGTGGTTCTGTTCGTGGTGCTGGTGCCTTATCTGGCGCTGGCGGCCAAGGCGCGCTGGTTCCTGAAATCGCCGCGCGCGCTCAAGGCGCTGAACCGCACCGCCGCCGGCTTCATGATGGGCGCGGCGGCCGCCATTGCGGCGCGCCAGTAGGCTCCAATCTCAACCGGTCCCCGATCTCGGCCAAGCCATTCCGAAATCGGGGCATTTCGGAAAATGCATTTCCGGTCGCGGGCGCTTTTGAGCAATCGCCCCACTCGGATATTTTCCAGCCTCGGCCTATCTTGCGCGGCTGAAAGCCCTATTCTGTCAGCCTGTGCCATTGCCTTGGGAGCGAAACCAATGAACAAGCCCGTCACCTCCGCGCGCGTGCCCGGCCGCGGCCGCGTCTTCAATTCGATCACGGAGACGATTGGCGACACGCCGCTGGTCAGGCTGGACAAGTTCGCCAAAGAGAAGGGCATCGTCGCCAACCTTCTGGCGAAGCTCGAATTCTTCAACCCAATCGCTTCGGTCAAGGACCGTATCGGCGTCGCCATGATCGAGGCGCTGGAGGAGGCCGGCAAGATCGCGCCCGGCAAGACGACGCTGATCGAGCCGACCTCCGGCAACACCGGCATCGCGCTCGCCTTCGCCGCCGCCGCCAAGGGCTACAAGCTGATCCTCACCATGCCGGAGACGATGTCGGTCGAGCGCCGCAAGATGCTGGCGCTGCTCGGCGCCGAGCTGGTGCTGACGGAGGGCCCGAAAGGCATGAAGGGCGCCATCGCCAAGGCCGACGAGCTTGCCGCGACGCTGCCCAACGCCATCATCCCGCAGCAGTTCGAGAATCCGGCCAATCCCGAAATCCACCGCCGCACCACGGCCGAGGAGATCTGGAACGACACCAATGGCGAGGTCGACATCTTCGTTTCCGCCATCGGCACCGGCGGCACCATCACCGGCGTCGGCCAGGTGCTGAAGAAGCGCAAGCCTTCGCTGCAGGTCGTGGCGGTCGAGCCGGAAGCCTCGCCGGTTCTGTCGGGCGGCCAGCCCGGCCCGCACAAGATCCAGGGCATCGGCGCCGGCTTCGCGCCGAAAATCCTCGACACCTCGATCTATGACGAGGTCGTCAGGGTCTCGAACGAGGATTCGGTCGCCAATGCCCGTCTCGTCGCCCGCCTCGAAGGCGTGCCGGTCGGCATCTCGTCGGGCGCAGCGCTCCAGGCGGCCATCGTCGTCGGCTCGCGGCCGGAGAACAAGGGCAAGAACCTCGTCGTCGTCATCCCCTCCTTCGCCGAGCGCTATCTCTCGACCATCCTGTTCGACGGGCTGGGCGCCTAGGCGATCGAAAACCAAAGCGCCGAGATCCTTCGCGCCCCCCTCTGCCCTGCCGGGCATCTCCCCCACATGGGGGGAGATTAGCAGCTTCGGCCCCTAGCTCGATTTTACAGCGTCGAAGATTGGCGAAAGCGGACGCGACGGCCAATCTCCCCCCTTGTGGGGGAGATGTCCGGCAGGACAGAGGGGGGCGCTGTCCCGCCGGTGTAGCCGACCTTTACGTGGCGGCCCTCGAACTGGACTGTTCAAAAAGCATCCGTGGCAGGCGCTGCCCGGCTTGAGGCGGGCGCCGCTTCCGGCTCATATCGCCGCCGGCCCCAATCGGCCGGCGGGAGGATTTTTGATGTACAAGCTTTATACGCGCCCGGGCAGCGGCGGCTTCGTCGTCGAGGCGGCGCTCGCCATGGCCGGCGTGCCCTTCGAGCAAATCGACGTGCCGAAGAAGGAAACGGCCGATCCGGCCTTCCTTACCATCAGCCCGCTGAACCAGGTGCCGGCGCTGACGCTGCCCGACGGTCATTCGCTGACCGAATCGGCGGCAATCTGCATCCTGCTCGCCGAGCGCCATCCGCGGGCCGGCCTCGCGCCGGAGGCGGGCTCGCCCGGCCGCGCCGATTTCCTGCGCTGGATGGCCTTCATGTCATCGGTGCTCTACCCGGCGGTGCTGCGGCTCTATTACGCGCATCGCTACACCGCCGATGGCGAAGGCGTGCAGGCGGTGAAGAAGGCGGCGGTCACCGAGATGGATCGCGGCTTTGCGATTCTCGACCGGGCACTGGCCGGCCGCGACTGGTTGGCCGGCGAGAGCCTCTCGCTTGCCGACATCTACCTCGTCATGCTGGTAGCTTGGCATCCCGAGGTCGAGAAGGCGCGCGCCGCCTGGCCGAACATCGAACGCCTGTGGGCGAGGCTGCGTGAGAACGAGCTCATGCGCAAGCTGAACGCATCGCACGAGATGTGGGCTTAGACCTCACCTTAATTCCTGACGAGCTTCGCCTTCTCGCCCTGCAGGAAGCGCCGCAGCGCCGGGTCGCGCTCGAGGCCGATCGCCTGGTCATAAGACTCTGCCGCCTGCTTGATGTTGCCGAGTCTGGCCAACAGCCCGGCGCGGGCGGCCCAATAAGGCTGGTAGTCCTGCAGCCTTTTGTCCTCGCCCAGCACGTAGAGCGCCGCCAGCCCGGCCGGCGCGCCCTCGGTTTCTGCGATCGCCACCGCGCGGTTGATCGCCACCACCGGCGAGCCGGCCACGGCCAGCAGCGCGTCGTAAAGCTGGCGGATCGCCGCCCAGTCCGTGCCGCTGCCGCGCCGGCGTGCCGTATGGGCGGACTGCACGGCGGCCTCCAGCTGGTAGCGGCCGATGATTCCCTTTTGCGCGGCGCGCACCAGCAAGGCTTCCGCCTCGTCGATCAGGCTGTCATCCCAGAGCGCGACATCCTGCTCGGCTAAAGGCACGAAGTCTCCATCCGGGCCGCGCCTCGCCGAGCGGCGCGCCTCGGCGAACAGCATCAGCGCCAGGAGTCCCAGCGCCTCCGGTTCCTCCGGCATCAGCGAGGCGACCAGCCGGCCGAGCCAGATGCCCTCGGTGGCGAGGTTACGCCGCCTGGTATCGGTGCCCGTCGGGTCCGACCAGCCTTCGGCGAAGGTGGCGTAGATCGCCTCCAGCACCGCGCCCAGCCGCTCGCCCAGCTCCGCCGGCTCCGGCACGCGGAACGGGATCCCGGTCTCACGGATGCGCGCCTTGGCCCGTACCAGCCGCTGGCCCATCGTCGCCGGCGAAACCAGGAAGGCCGAGGCGATCGTCGCGGCGTCGAAGCCGAGGATCGTCTGCAGGATCAGCGGCGCGCGCACGCTGGCCTCGATCGCCGGATGGGCGCAGGCGAACATCAGCCGCAACCGGTCGTCGGGCAGCTCCTCGCCGTTCATGCGCGCCTCCATCTCTTCGGCGATCAGCTTCAGGTGATCGCGCGCCGCCTCGCCGGTCAGCCGCCGCCGCACGGCGTCCACGTCGCGCCGTCGCGCCACGGCGAGCAGCCAGGCTTCCGGCTGCGCGGGCACGCCGGTCCGTGGCCAGCGTTCGAGTGCGGCGGCGAAAGCGTCGGCCAGCGCGTCCTCGGCGCCGGCGACGTCGCGTGTGCGCGCGGCGAGCCACGCGACCAGCTTGCCGTAGCTGCGCCGGGCGGCCGCTTCCGCCGCCGCCCGCGCGATCTCCGAGCGATCATCCATCGCGGGTCACTCCGCGGCGGCGACGTACTCTGCCACTTCCCAGATCGGCCGCACCTCTACCGTTCCCGTCGAGGACGCAGGACAGCGCGCACCCCATTCGATGGCCGTGTCGATGTCGGCCGCTTCGATCATGTAGAAGCCTGCCAATTGCTCCTTGGTATCGGCATAGGGGCCGTCGAGCACATTGGTCTTGCCGCTGGCCAGCCGCACCGAGGTGGCGGCCTGGGTCGGGCGCAGCCGCTCGCCGGCAATGTATGCGCCGGATTTCTTCAGCGCCTCGGTATAGGCGCCGTAGGCCGCCAGCGTCTGTTGGGTCTGCTCCTTCGGAGCGTTCGCCATCGCGGCTTCGTCATTGTAGATCAAAAGCATGTATCGCATGGTCTTCTCCCGTTTCTCAAAGGCAGCATCGTCGCGTGCCGGCCTATGTCGTGCGGCATCGGCCGATTTCGACAGGTGGTCGAAAATTTTCTCACTTGCCGCAATCCATGCAAGGCCGCCTCTCGCTTGTCATTCCGCCGGGACAGGTTGCGCAATTGTCTTGGGCGCCTCTGTCTTGGGCGTCTCGCTAAAGGCTGGTTCCAGCCAGCCACGATAGCGCACGATCAGCCCGGCCGCAGGGTGCGATATTTCGACATGGAAGCGGAAGCGGCCGTCCTCCACGGTTTCGTATGCGTCCGAGCGCGGGCGAAGCCACATCGGCAACGGCAGGCCGAGAAAGCTCCAGCGGCGCAGAACGAGCCGAAGCCGGTTGCCGTCGACGACCAGCGCCATGGCGAAGACGAGCGGGCCGAAGCGTTCGCAAAGCAGCCGCTCCGATCGGCCGCGTCCGGCGAACTGCCGGCTCGAAAAGCTGTGCGCGCCGAATGTGCGGATCCAGGTCTCGCCTTGCCCGTCGGTAACGAAACGCACCTTGATGGGGACATCGGCGGCAGCAGGCGGGAAGCCGGCCACGCGCGCGGCAAGCCGGCTGAGCATGCCGCTGCCACGTTCGATGCTGGCGTATCCATCCGCCATCGCCGTGCCGTCATGCATGGCGCGGATCTCTGCCGGCAGGCTCTTCCAGGCATCGCCGAGCAGGTCGGGATAGAGCGCCTTCCCCTTCTCGGTGTCGTCCCTGAAGCCGGTGTGGATCGTCTTTCCCGCGAACAGCTTTTCATAGTCCTCCAGCTCGACGTCGCGCGTCGCCGCTCGCGCGCCCGGCGCGGGCATGCGGCCGTCGAGCGCCTTGTGGATGATCGCCTCGACCGCCATGGACGGGATCAGCGGCCCGTCATCGCCTTCGGCCAACAGGTGCCAGGACCGCTTGACCGGCCTGCCTGCCTCGTCCGCCCCCTCGACTTCGACGAACATGCCGCCGTGATGCTCGCCCCAGGACAGCCGGTTGGTCGCCCAGTGCATCAGCGGTGCCAGCGGAGACAGGGACCGCACCAGGCCGGCGCGCACCAGCCAGGCCAGGCCGATCAGCGCCCGGTGCAGCAGCTCGGGCACGGGGCCGGCGCCCATCCAGATCGTGCTCGCTTCCGGCCACAGCGCCTGCAGCGCGCGCAAATCCGGCACGTCGACCAGCGAGAACAGCGTGTTCCTCACCGGTACGCGCCCGGGCGGCGCGATCGTATAGCGCATCTGCTCGGTGAGCGGATAACCCTCGGCCGACCTGCCGCCACGCAGCAGCCGCACCGGCCGGCCGGCATAGCCCGCAATGGCGCGGATGACGTTTTCGCCAACGCCGGCGAAGGGCGACGGCGCGATGCCGCCGCGAATGCCCTCGACGCGTGCCATGCCGGCCGAAAGGCGCCGCACCACCGCCGCCGTCAGCACCGGGAAGCTCGACACGCCGGAGAGCACGACGATTCCGGCCGCCGTCGCAGCCGCATCGAAGGCGGAAACCCCGGCGACGAAGTCCGAGCCGTCGGCGAGGTCGAGATAATGAACACGTGCGCCGATGCAGGCTTCGACCAGCCTGTATCGACCCTCGCCATAGGCCTGGAACGGACCGCTGGCGTCGACGACGATGTCGGGCGGCATGGCGGCAAGTTGCGCGGCAAGATCGCCGTCGCGGTCGAACGTCGCCGGCACCAGCCTGGCCTTGGTCGTGCCTCGCGCATTGCAGTAAGCCTCGGCCCTGGCGAGCGATCGGCCGGCAACGATGAGTTCGAGGCGCGGCTCATTCTCCAGGAGCTGGATGATGCGTCCGCCGAAGGTGCCGTAACCGCCGACGATCAGAAGCTTCATCCGCCGCTCCCCGCCGAACGCTCTAGCCGACCAGCCGCTGCCGCAGTTCGGCGGACGGTATCTCGCAGCTGTCCTTGCGGCCGAACAGCGCGTAGCGGTTCCTGGCGACGCGGTCGTAGAGCCAGTCGCGCAGCGGCCGCGGCAGGATGAGCAGCGCCTTCGCCGCGCGCCATGGCCAGCCGAGCGCGGCCATGACCGCGACGAAACTGTCGAGCTTGGTGAAGGCGGCGCCGTCGATGATGGCGAGGTTGCTGTCGTAATCGTCGGTCGGCAGGCCGTGCCGGCGAAACAGCGCCTCGCCCAGCGGCGATTGCGCCGTGGCGAAGCGGAAGCGTTTTTCCCGGTCGAGCCTGAGGATGAGCTGGACGAAGCCCGAGCAGAACACGCAGACGCCGTCGAAAACGATCAGCGGCTGGCTTGCGTCATAGGCCTGGCTTGGGAAATCAGGACGTTCGGGCAGGTCGATCATCGCGGCCCCTGCTGCTTGTGCCTCTAGACACTAAGCCAGCTGGCGGCGGCGTCAAAGTCGCGGCGTTGTCGCACGCCAGTTGGCGGCGAGCACGAGGCGCTCGGCGCGATAGGTGGTGGCGCGCTGGTCGGCGGCCGGCCGGCAGATGCGGCTGTGGTGGGCGCGTAGGCGGGTCATGTCAGTTCGCGCTGACGCCCAGCGAGTTACCGCGGCGCGCGCAAGCCGGACCCGGGCCGCGCATGTAGTAGCGCTCCGGCCGATAGGTCGGCGCGACGAATTCGCGAATGGCGGCGGCGTACCCGGCGATGTGGTTCCAGAAGTTCATTTTACCTGTCCCTGTCCCGCTTTCGGATGTCCCGTCCGAATTGTTCGAGAGCATAGCGTCGAGGCGTGAATAGTCGGTGAACGTGATGTTAATTTCTGGTCCGAAAGTCGTTGCATCGTGGCCGGATTGCGGCTGATTCGCGGTCTTTCGGTGCCTTTCGTCGCGATTCCGTTCCGTGTGACTTTTGCATCACATATGTTTCGTTCCGATGTCGCTTGGCCGCGCTTCTGTTTCACGTTCGGGCCGCACCGCGAAATTTCATTGCTCGCCGTCAGCGGCACGGATCCGTTCCTCCCGGAACCCGAGCAAGCCTCCGCCCGTTGCGGTAAGATCGCGTCGCGCTCGCCGCAGGAGTTTGCCCAGGAGCTCACAATGGCACCACGCCCGGCCTGGAAGGGCTATCTCAAACTGTCGCTGGTCACATGCGCCATCGAGCTGACCAATGTCGTCACCCATGCCGAGAAAGTCTCGTTCCGCATCCTCAACCGCAAGACCGGCAACACCGTCAGGCGCATCTATGTCGATGCCGGGACCGGCAAGCCGCTCGAGGAGGGCGACGAGATCAAGGGCTATGAAGTGAGCGACGGCGAATTCGTCCATATCGAGGAGGACGAGATCGAGGCGGTTGAGATCGAATCCTCGCATACGATGAGCCTCGACGGCTTCGTCGAGAAATCCTCGATCGAGCAGATCTACCTCGACACGCCTTATTACGTCTCACCGACCGACGAGGTCTCCGAAGAGGCCTTCGCCGTCATCCGCGACGCGATGGCGGCCAGGAAGATGGCGGGACTGGCGCGCATCGTGCTCTATCAGCGCGAGCGTCCCGTAGTGATCGAGCCGCTCGGCAAGGGCATGGTGCTGACCACCTTGCGCTATGACGACACGGTGCGCCGGCCGGCGACGGTGTTCGAGGGCATCAAGGCGACGAAGACCGATGACGAGATGATCGACCTCGCCCAGCACATCATCGACGGCAAGAAGACGAAGTTCGATCCGTCGAAATTCGACGACCGCTACGAGGAAGCGCTGCTCGAGCTGATCCGCGCCAAGAAGGCCGGCAGGAAGGCGCCCAAGGCCAAGGCGCCGCCCAAGCCGTCCAACGTGGTCAACCTGTTCGACGCGCTGAAGAGGAGCCTCAACGCGGAAGGCGGCGGCAAAGCCGACAAATCTTCATCCAAGAAAACGGCGCCGCGGCCGAAGGCCAAAACGTCCGCGTCGAAGCGCAAATCCGCATAGGAGAGTGGTGGCATGGCCGGCCTCGAGCAATATCACGCCAAGCGCGATTTCAGGAAAACCGCCGAGCCGGCCGGCAAGGTCGGCAAACAAAAGCAGGGCGGCGGCATCTTCGTCGTCCAGAAGCATGCCGCCACGCGGCTTCACTATGATTTCCGCCTCGAGCATGACGGGGTCTTGTGGAGCTGGGCGGTGACGCGCGGCCCGAGCCTCGATCCGCATGAGAAGCGGCTGGCCGTGCATGTTGAGGATCACCCGATCGATTATGCGTCCTTCGAAGGCACCATTCCGAAGGGCCAGTATGGCGGCGGCTCGGTCATCGTCTGGGACGAAGGCAGATGGACGCCGGATGGCGACCCGGCCCAGGGCATGAAGAAGGGCCATATCAACTTCGAGCTCGAAGGCCACAAGCTCAACGGCCGCTGGCATCTGGTCAGGCTGAGGCCCCGCCCCGGCGAGAAGCGCGACAACTGGCTGCTGATCAAATCCGATGACGCCGCCGCCCGGCCTGGCGAGGATGTTCTCGAAGAGGAGCCGAAATCGGTGAAGTCCGGCCTGACCATCGAGGAGGTCGGCGAAGGCAAGGCTGCCAGAGGCGAAAAGCCGAAGGTCTGGCAATCGAACAGGCCGGCCACCGGCAAGGTCAAAGCCCGGCAGGCCAAGCGTCTCGAATTCATCGAGCCGCAATTGGCGACGCTGGAGAAGGAAGCACCCGGCGGCGACGACTGGCTGCACGAGGTGAAGTTCGACGGCTACCGCATGCAGGCGCAGATCGCTGGCAGCGAGGTCAGGCTGCTGACGCGCGCCGGCCTCGACTGGACGGAGAAATTCGACGGGCCGGTCACCGCCGCGCTGGCCAAATTGAAGTGCCGGGACGCCATCATCGATGGCGAGGTCGTGGTGCTGGCCGACAGCGGCGCTTCGTCCTTCCCGCTGCTGCAGGCCGATTTGTCGGCCCGCCGCGCCGACCGCTTCGTCTATTATGTCTTCGATCTGATGCGGCTCGATGGCGAGGATTTGCGCCGCGAGCCGTTGGTCGAGCGCAAGCAGGCGCTGGCCGAACTGCTCGGCGAGCAGCCTGAAGGCTCGGCGCTGCGTTTCAGCGATCACTTCCATGAGCCGGGCAAGGTCATGCTGCAGCATGTCTGCCGCATGGGTCTGGAAGGCGTCGTGTCGAAACGCGCCGACGCGCTCTATCGCAGCGGGCGGGGGCTCAGCTGGATCAAGTCGAAATGCACGCTGCGCCAGGAATTTGTCATCGGCGGCTATCTGCCCTCGGACAAGACGGGGCGCGGCGTGCGCTCGCTTCTCGTCGGCTATTATGAGGACGGCAAGCTGCACTATGCCGGCCGCGTCGGCACCGGCTTTTCCGGCAAGGTATTGACGGATTTGAAAAAGAAGCTCGACGGGCTCACCGCGAGGGCCTCGCCCTTCTCGGCCGCCGTGCCCAAGGGCAAGGGCCTCACCTTCGTCAAGCCGGAACTTGTCGGCGAGGTGGAGTTCCGCAGCTGGACATCCGACCGTATAATCCGCCACGCCTCGTTCCAGGGGCTTCGCGAGGACAAGCCGGCGGAGGAAGTCGTGCAGGAAAAGCCGAAGAAAGCGGAAACCGGGGCAAAATCGAGCGCGAAGACCGCGCCGAAACCCTCGGCCGGAACGGCAATGACATCGATAAAGCTCTCGCATCCTGACAAGCTGTTGTGGCCCGACGAAAAAGTCTCCAAGCAGGACCTGCTCGATCACTACGCGCTGGTCTGGCAGCGCATGGAGCAGTTCGTCGTCAACCGGCCGCTGAGCCTGGTGCGCGCGCCGGACGGCATCCACGGCCAGCGCTTCTTCCAGAAACACGCCTCGCCCGGCATGAGCGACAGGATCGCCAGGATGAAGGATCCGACCGACGGCGAGGAGATCCTCTATATCAAGGACTTCGATGGGCTGGCGGCGCTTGTCCAATACGGCGTGGTCGAGGTCCATATCTGGGGCTCGACGATCGATGAGCTGGAAAAGCCGGACCAGATCATCTTCGACCTCGATCCGGACGAAGGCGTCGATGTCGCCAAAGTGCGCGAAGCGGCGGTCGACATCCACAAGCAGCTCGACGAGCTGTCGCTGCCGAACCTCGTCAAGACCTCAGGCGGCAAGGGTTATCACGTGCTGGTGCCGCTGAAGCCCTCGGCGGACTGGGACGAGGTCAAGGACTTCGCCCATGATTTCGCCCGAGCGCTGGAGCAGGCGGCGCCCGACCGCTACACCGCGACGCTGTCGAAGAAGGCGCGCACCGGAAAGATCTTCGTCGACTATTTGCGCAACGGCCGCGGCTCGACCACGGTCGCGCCCTATTCCTCACGCGCCAAGAAGGGTGCGACGGTGTCGATGCCGGTGACCTGGCCGGAGCTTGAGAAGGGCTTGGCGCCGAATGCCTTTCCGCTTGGCGATGAGACGACGCTGGGCGAGCTGAAGAAGGCCGATCCGTGGAAGGATTTCTTCAAGCTGGGGAAGGCGTTGAAAAGGGGATAGTCTCCAGCGCCGAGGGACAGCACCCCTCTGGCCCTGCCGGCCATCCCTCCCAAGCGGCTACGCTATGCACACATCTTCTGTGACTGGCGCGACTGATCGACGTAAGGCTTGATTGCCACATGGTTCCCCCAATCCGTCGCTGCTTCGCAGCGCCACCTTTCCCCCCTCCGGAGGGAAAGGAAGGGAGCGTTGCTGGACGAGCGTCGACAGCAAAAAGCTTGGCTCCTTCCTCTACCCCGTCGATCGGGGGAGAGGTGGCTCGGCGAAGCCGAGCCGGAGTGGGGGTCGACCAGCGCTACATAGACAATGCATGCGCCATGCTATCCCGCCAGCAGCGCGAAATTGTCCGCTCAGGAGAGAAACACCCGCTCAAACTCCCGCCTTCCCCCAGGCGAGAACACCACCGCGCGGCTGTCCTTTTCGCGCCGCGCCCATTTCTCGGCGATGATCTTGTCGAGGATGGCGGCGCCCAGCGTGCCGGCGAGATGCGAGCGCCGCACGCTCCAGTCGAGGCAGGCGCGGCACACCGGCCGCCGTGCCTTGGCGTGAGTCTCGATGCCGAGCGCGGAAAAATGCGCCGCGCCGGATGACGAGAGCCTGATCTCATTGTCGTCACGCAGCAAAAGCTTCTTGTCGAACAGCCGGTCGAGCATCGCCACCGCCTGCTCGCCGGCGAGATGATCGTAGCAGACGCGCGCCACGCGCATGGCCGCGTCGCGCGGGCCGGGCCGCACACGCTTGGGGCCGACCGCCTCGGCGACGCCGATGATCGCCTCGATCATGCCGGCCACTTGCGGGCTGGCAAGCCCGTAATAGCGGTGGCGGCCTTGGCTCGCCAAGGTGAGCAAGCCGCCCTCCATCAGCTTCGACAGATGCGAGGAAGCGGTGGGCAACGACACGCCGGCTTCCAGCGCCAGTTCCGACGCCGTCAGCGCCGTGCCGCCCATCAGCGCGGTGAGCATATTGGCGCGGGCGGGGTCGCCGACTAGGCTGGCGATGCGGGCGATATCCGGTCCTTCACGCATGGTTCGATCCTTCTCGAAGCATTCCTGTCAGGGAAGCATTATTCTGAGACCATCTCAAGCAGCCCGGGCAAATACTCCTGACAGGAGAATGCCTATCACATCCGCGCCAGCGATGTTTCGATCGCGGTCGAAGCATCGATGTTCGGAGCCAACCGACGAGGAGACCGATATGACCATCACCTGCTTCATCCGCTACGAGATCGACCCGTTCGGCAAGGCGGCCTTCGAGCAATATGCGCGCGCCTGGGGCCAGGCCATTCCGCGCTGCGGCGCCGACCTGATCGGCTACTATGCCCCGCATGAAGGCTCGGCCACGACGGCTTACGCCGCCTACAACATCGAGAGCCTCGCCGCCTACGAAGCCTATCGCGCCCGGCTTGCCGCCGACCCGGCCGGCAAGGCAAACTACGAATTCGCGCGACGCGAGAAGTTCATCCTGAAGGAGGATCGCGTCTTCCTGAAGCTGGTGTCCGGACCGCATGGCCCGAGGCAGATGTTCCAGACGAACGTGGTCGTGAAGGAAGGGATCGAAGCATGATCGCAGTCATCTTCGAGGTCGAGCCGGCGGACGGAAAGCGGGACGCCTATCTCGGCATCGCCGCCGAACTCAAGCCGCTGCTCGAGAGTATCGACGGCTTTATCTCGGTCGAGCGCTTCCAGAGCCTCACCGACCCGAAGCGGGTGCTGTCGCTGTCCTTCTGGCGCGACGAGGAAGCAGTGAAAGCCTGGCGCAATACCGAGGAGCACCGGCAGGCGCAGCGGACCGGTCGCGATGGAATCTTTGCCGGCTACCGTCTGCGTATCGCCCATGTCGTGCGCGACTACGGGCTGACGGAAAGGCGAGAGGCGCCGGTGGATAGCAGGGCGGTGAATGGATGAAGCGCGGCTCTCCCTTCTCCCCTTGTGGGAGAAGGTGTCGCCGAAGGCGACGGGTGAGGGGTGTTCCAGCTTGGCGACGCCCGAGGACATGGCAAGTTTGCCGACGTCTCACTCCGCTGGAGCACCCCTCATCCGTCTCGGCGCTGACGCGCCCCCCATAAGGGGAGAAGGCGGGCGCCGGCTCCTAAGCATTCCCGATCAGCACGCCCGCCCCGAATACCAGCGCGCCGCCCAGCACCACCTGGAAGGCGGCGCGCCAGAAGGGCGTCTGCATGTAGCGGTTCTGGATGAAGGCGATCGCCCAGAGCTCGAAGAACACCACGACCGCGGCGACGATCGTCGCCGTCCAGAAATAGGGGATGAGATAGGGCAGCGCGTGGCCGAGCCCGCCCAGCGTCGTCATGATGCCGACGGTGAGGCCGCGCTTGATCGGCGAGCCGCGCCCCGACAGCTTGCCGTCGTCGGAGGCGACTTCGGTGAAGCCCATCGAGATGCCGGCGCCGATCGAGGCGGCGAGGCCGACGAGGAAGGTCTGGAATGTCGCATGGGTGGCGAAGGCGGCGGCGAAGATCGGCGCCAGCGTCGACACCGACCCGTCCATCAATCCGGCCAGGCCGGGCTGTACATAGGTGAGGATGAACTGGCGCTGCTCGGCGCTCGCCTCCTCCACCTTGACCGTGCCCGGCACATGCTCCTGCTCCAGTTCGTGCGCCGAGCTCTCGTGGCCCTGCTCGGCCACGGCGAGATCGTCGAGCAGCTTTCGCGTCGAGGCATCGGTGGTGCGCTTGGCCGCCTCGACATAGAAGCGATAGGCCTGCCGCTCCATTTCCTCGGCCTGCCGCCGCACATGCTCGATGCCGAGCGGCTTCACCAGCCAGTCGGGCTTGCGCTCGAAATAGCCTTTGACGTGCTCGCGCCGCAGCAGCGGGATGCGTTCGCCGAAGCGCTTGCGGTAAAGCTCGATGAGCGAGTCGCGGTGGCCGTCCTCCTCCTCGGCCATCGCCTCGAACACCTTTGCCGATTGCGGAAAGTCCTGCGCCAGGCCATCGGCATAGGCGCGGTAGATGCGCCCGTCATCCTCCTCGGAAGAGATCGCCAGCGCCAGGATCTCCTGCTCCGACAGCGAATCGAAGGAACGGCGGCCGAAGCCGAAAACACGGGAAAGCATGATGGGATCACTCTAGTTTAGAATAGTTCTAAACTAGGATCTTGGCTGGCCAACGTCAATTGCGAACGGCATGGTTCCGCGCGCGAAAGAGTGATCCTGCGTTACCCGGTCGACCCTTCATTATCACCAAATGTTAGCCTATATAAACTGGCAACAACCGAAATTGAAGGAAGCCCGGCATGACGGACAAGAAGCCACCGCACGCATTTGACGCCAAACCGGTTCTCGATCTCATCGCCAGCATCGAGGCCGACCTGCTGCGCCTGAAAGGTCTTGTCGAGGAACAGCTCGAAAAATTCGACCCGGCCAATCCGCACAACAAGACGCCGGACGGCAAGCTGACCGAGGAAGGTGCGGAGTGCTGCTACCGCATGTTCGACGAAGGCAAGTCGCGCTACACGGTGTCCCAGCAGATGAAGATATCCTTCGCCGCCGCCACCCACCGCTTCAACACCTGGCGCAAGCTGGGCGGCAACAAAAGGACGAAGACGCTCTTGGGGTGAAGGGGCGGTCCTGCGCTTCTGTCCGCCTTGCGGTTCAACATCATGCACAGGCGCCTGTCGACACGCTCAACAAGCGACAGCGGACTCCTGCTGGAGCGGTTTACCGTTTCACGAAAACGGCTAACCGCTCTATCTCTTTGCTTTTGATGCATTCCAGACGGAAGGCTACGGCGAACCCCGAGCCCCACCGCTCACACTTTTCCCGGAATGCATTCCCCAGGTTTCAGGGCAGCCTTCTCCGACCGCGTAGCCCTACTGTTCCTCGACCACCCTGGTACCCTCGAATTCCGGCAGCCAGTGCAGCGCGGAGCGGTGCCAGTATTGCGTCCTCGGCACCAGCTGGTCGCGCTGGCGCGACGTGCCGACCCTGATTCCGTAGACTTTCGGCCCATCGCCGACCGAGGTGGCATAGAGATGCGAGCCGCAATCGCCGCAAAAGCCCTGCGCCCGCTTTGCGCCGCTTGATCCGGTCTTGATATAGACCTTCGGCTCGCCCTTGGTGATGCGGTAGTCTTCCTCCGGCACCCGCACCGAGACGCGAAAGGCCGTCCCGGTCAGTTGCTGGCAGTCCGTGCGTGGCAGATCGAGGTCTTTTCCGGATCGACTTCCGCCTCATAGGTGATCGCGCCGCAATGGCATCCGCCGTCGATCTTCATCGCCTGTCTCCTCATAAAGTTCGCTGCGTTCAACCTAACTCCCGTCGGAAGCCTCGGCGATAGCCTTTCGCCGCTGCTCCCATGTGCCAGTGGCTTGCGGCTTGACGAAGAGCTTGGAGATTTGCGGCATTTCCTTCTGGAGCCTTGCCTCCAGGCGCTCGACGCAGGCTTCGATCTCGGGCGCGGTGAGATGATCCTCGAATTCGATGCTCAAGCCCGCGACGATCTCCTCGGGGCCGATATGGACGCTCAATATGCCGTTCGCCCGCTGCACCGCCGGATCCTCCTCGGCGATCGCCAGAACCTGGCGCTGCACTTCCGGGGAGGCCGGCTCGCCCATGAGCAACCCCTTGCTCTCGCGCGCCAGGAAGACCGCCGTCGCCCCGAGAATGATCGCAATGCCGATCGAGCCGACGCCGTCGAGCTCGGGAATCTCCAGGAGTTCGGCGGACAGGATGCCGGCGAAGGCGACGATGAGCCCGAGCAGCGCGGCGCTGTCCTCGAACAGCACCGTGTAGACGCTGGGATCCTTGCTGCGGCGCACCGCCTGGAACCAGCCTTGCCTGCCCTTCTGCTGCCGAAACTCCTTCAGCGCGACCAGCCATGAGCTGCCCTCGAAGAGGCCAAGCACGATGTAGTTGACCTTGGCGTTGACGACCGGTTCGGGCGCCATGATGTGGATGACGCCCTCGTAGAAGGACACGCCGGCGCCGAGCGCGAACACCAGAAGCGCGACGATGAAGCTCCAGAAATAGAGCTCGCGTCCGTGGCCGAGCGGGTGGGTGCGGTCGGGCGGCTGCTCGGCGCGGCGCATGCCGTAGAGGAGCAGCGTCCCGTTGCCTGTGTCGACCAGCGAATGCACGCCTTCCGACAGCATGGCGGACGAGCCGGTGAAGGCCGCTGCCGCGAATTTGGTGAGCGCGATCGCCAAATTGCCGGCAAGAGCGGCGTAGATCACTCGTCTCGATCCGCTATGTCCCGCCATCCGATCTCCGACCTGCCGCCGAGCCCGAGCTTAGCGCCCCGCCCGGTGAAGCTCCACAGACAATGCGCCAGCCCATGCGAGGTTTCGCACCGGCGTCGCGCCCGGAAAATCGGTTGACAGCCGGCCGGCCGGCTTCGCAAAGCGGCACAGCCTCTTGCGGTCCAGCATTTCTCTTGTTTCACTTGCACGTCCACAATCGGAGGAGCGAATCATGGCTAAAGGTGCGATGAAGGCGGGCAAGGAAGCCCGCAAGCCGAAGAAGGACGCGAAAAAGCCCGCCGCGGCCCCGGCTCCGAAGGCGCCGCCGGTCAAGGCGATGCGCATCAAGGAAAAGTAAGCGGCCGGATCCGGTCGAACCCGGCTCAATGAAGGCTTGAACCGGCGGCATGACAATGCTGCCGGTGTTTTGTTGATCGGGGGAAAGGGCACCCTATATCAAAGGGGCGAGGACGGCCTCGCTTCCCCTCAGAACCGGCCGGGACGACCCGCCACACCCAGCATCTCACGATGCTGGAATGACGGAGCGCTTTGATGTCCTGGATCTTTCTTTTCTTCGCCGGCCTGTTCGAGATCGGCTGGGCGATCGGCCTCAAATATACCGACGGCTTCTCCAGACCGCTGCCGACCCTTCTTACCATCGCCTCGATGATCGTCAGCCTCGGCCTGCTCGGTCTGGCGCTGAAGACGCTGCCCGTCGGCACGGCCTATGCGGTGTGGACCGGCATCGGCACCGTCGGCACGGCGCTGCTCGGCATCTGGCTGCTCGGCGAACCGGCGACCGCTGTGCGGCTCGCCTGCATCGGTCTGATCGTCTGCGGCATCGTCGGCCTGAAGCTGGTCGCCTGAGCATTTCCAGGCACAAACGCGTTCAGGGCCGCTTTCGGCGACCCTGACTTTATTTTCCGGCAAACCCGAACTCGGTGGGCCCGAACTTAGCGGGCCCGAACTTAGCGGGCGGAGAAGCCCGGAGGCGTCCTGCCGACACGTGCCTTGCGGGCGGCATAGCGTGCGTCACGCTTGGCCTTGCGCGCGGCCTCGTCGGCAAGCTCGACCGCGATGCGCTCGGCTTCCTCAGCCTCGCGGCGCTTGGCCTCTTCGGCCGCCGCCGCTTCCGCCGCAAGGCGCGCCGCTTCGGCAATCGCCTCGCGCTCGGCCTTCTCGGCTGCTTCACGCGCCAGCTTTTCCTGCTTCAGTCTTGCCTTTTCGGCCTCGCGGATGGCGCGGGCCTCGAGGATAGCCTTGCGTTCGGCCTGGCGGGCCAGCACGGCCGGATCATCCGCCGCCGGCTTTGCCTTGAAGCGCTCCAAGAGCGCCTTCTTTGCCTCGTTCGCGGCATTGCGCCGCTCGAAAATGTCTTTTTCCCTGTAGATAGCCAAGTGCACTTCCCTGCAGTCTATTCGCGACGCTTACATACGCGCGAAAGCGGCGAGTTCAAGCGCCAAAACGGTATGCCAGCCATGAAAAATCCGGGCTTGTTGCCGCAGGGATACGGCCGGCAACGCGCGATGCACTGTTCACAGATCGCACCTCTGGCGGGCAGAACGGTAGATGGCTACCTCTACTGGCGACAAGCAACACCCATATGGGCACCTCAGGATAAACCAGATGGAACTCGGTCTCTACACTTTCGCCGATGTCAGCCCGGAGCCGGGTCCCGGCGCGATCGGTCCGCATGAGCGCTTGCGCAACCTCGTCGAGGAAATCGAGCTGGCCGACCAGGTCGGCCTCGACGTGTTCGGCCTCGGCGAGCATCACCGCCCCGATTATGCCGCCTCGGCGCCGGTCGTGGCGCTGGCCGCGGCGGCCGAGCGCACGAAGCGCATCCGCCTCACCAGCGCGGTCACCGTGCTCTCCTCCGACGATCCGGTGCGCGTCTTCCAGCAATTCGCCACACTCGACCTTCTGTCCGACGGCCGCGCCGAGATCATGGCCGGGCGCGGCTCCTTCATCGAATCCTTCCCGCTGTTCGGCTACAATCTCGAGGACTATGACGAGCTCTTCGCCGAAAAGCTCGACCTGTTGCTTGCCATCCGCGACCAGGTGAAGGTGACGTGGCAGGGCAAGCTGCGCGCGCCGATCAACGGCCGCGGCGTCTATCCGCGCCCGTTGCAGGAAAAGCTGCCGATCTGGATCGCCATCGGCGGCACGCCGCAATCCGCGGCCCGCGCGGGCGTGCTCGGCCTGCCGCTGGCTTTAGCCATCATCGGCGGCGAGCCGGCGCGTTTCGCGCCGCTGTTCGATATCTATCGCGAGGCGGCAAAGCGCGCCGGCACCGATCCGGCCAGCCTCGCCACCAGCATCAACGTGCACGGCTTCATCGCCGGGACGACCGAGCAGGCGGCCGACGATTTCTACGGGCCGCAGGCCGAGGTGATGAACCGCATCGGCCGTGAGCGCGGCTGGGGTCCGACCTCGCGCGCCCATTTTGATCAGGCTCGGGGTCCCGGTGGGGCCCTCTTCGTGGGCAGCCCCGAGCAGGTGGCGGAAAAGATCGTCGCCCAGCACAAGATCTTCGGCAACGACCGCTTCCTGCTGCAGATGGCCATCGGCACTATGCCGCACGCCAAGATCATGAAGGCGATCGAGCTCTACGGCACCAAGGTGGCGCCGATCGTGCGCAAGGAGACTGCCAAAGCCGCGGCGCCCGCCGCCTGAGCGGAAGGCCGGTTCGCGAAGCCTGGCCGTCGATGTTACGGGATGCCCGGCGGCCACCATTCGGTGTGAAGCGCCTCGGTCGCCTCATCGGCGGGGAACATGCACTCGACGCGCAGCTCCTGGGCGGCGACGGTTTGCGGCGTCCCCACCGTGGTGACCATCGAAAAGTAATTGAGGACCTTGCCATCCTTGACGAAGCCTAGCGGAATGACCGGCATGAAGCTCAGAGCCACGGGATTTTTCCACTCGCTTTTCACATCCGGATAGGCGAGCAATTCCGCCAGTAGCGTCTTCGTCTTCTCGTCGAGAACGCGGCCGATCGATTCGCGATAGATGCGCTCGAACAGGCTCCTGGCGACATCGGGCCAATTGGCAATGAACGGACGCATGCCCTTCGGATCGAACATCAGATGCAACATGTTGCGCGGTGCATGGCGGGCGGACATGTCGATGAAGCGGCCGAAAAAGCGTGGCGCGGAGTCATTGGCCATGAGCACGTTCCAGTAGCGATCCATCACCACCGCCGGAAAGGGCTCGTGCTGCCGCAAGATACGCTTCAGGGCATCGGTCACGTTTTTCATTTCCACGGAGTCCCACGCGCTTTCGGAAAACATCGGCGCATAGCCGGCGGCGAGCAGCAATGTGTTGCGCTCGCGTAAAGGCACGTCGAGCGCCCGGGCGATGGCCATCAAGGTCTCACGGTTCGGAACGCTGCGGCCGCTTTCGATGAAGCTGATCTGCCGCTGGGAGATGCCGGTATCAAGCGACAGGTCGAGCTGGCTTGTGCCGCGCAAATCGCGCCAATAGCGCAAGAGCACACCCAGATCGGGCGTCATGCCTGTCCTGAGGTTTGACGGTTTCATGATCCATAATCCTCGCGCATCGTCGCCGCGATACGCTTCAACCCGGCCCAAGTTTTGACGGCGCAGTGATGTCGCCGATCCGTGCGCCGTCAAACACCCTGAAGTGCGTCGTGCTCCAGGTCTCTGTTTTTACGCCTCTCAGGCCGCCACGGCGACCGGAGACCAGGCCTGCGCCCGGAAGCGCTCCTCGATCGGCGTGCCCGCCATGTTGGTCGTGGTCGCCGCCATCGTCGAAACGCCGACGCCGGTCACCACTTCCAGAATCTGAGCCTTCGAATAACCCGCCGCGGTGAACGCATCGATGTCGGCATCGCCGACGTTTCCCTTTTTCTCGATCAACGCCTTCGTCAGCGCCGACAGCGCGGCGTATTTCGGGTCCTTCGGCAGCCTGCCCTGGCGGATCGCGTTGACCTCGCTTTCGGCGATCCCATCCTCGATGGCGAATGTCGAATGCGCGGCAACGGTCCAGGGGCACTTGATGGTGACTGCGTTGGTCAGCAGCAGCACCTGCTTCTCGATCTCGTCGAAGCTGCCGCCGTGAAAGCTGCCGAAGGCAGCGACGAACCCGTTGAGAAGCACCGGATTGTTGGCCATCGTCGCCATGACGTTCGGAAGAAAGCCGAACTTCTCTTCCAATGCCTTGAGCGCAGGCCTGGATTTTTCGGGCGCCGACCCGATCGTCTGAAGGTTGAACCTTTGCATTGTAACGTCCTCTTGCAAAATCGGATTGATCGCGGACGAGGCTCTCGCCGCGCGGCTTTCTCGCTCTGTCGTCGTGAAAGCCTGTCCGTATTAGGCCCGGCCGATCCGGCCGCTCAATTACACGTCATGTAATAGCGGCCGCATGAGCGATGAGCCGGCTCATGGAACCTTGCCCGGAACTCCCGCGTTTCGAACGGACGCCTGCCATGCATTGCCGGGTGGCGGGCCCGCAAGGGGAACCGATGAAAGCCGAACCGATCGCTTCGGGCGCGAGCGTTGCCGAAAGCCCTGACACGCGCGCCGAGGCGCGGGCGGATATGCGCCTGATGCGGTCGCTGGTTATCGGTATCTTCATTCTGATGACGATCGCAGCGCTCTATTTCGCCCGTGCCTTCTTCATGCCTGTGGTGCTCGCCTTCCTGCTGGCGCTGACGCTGACGCCGATCGTGCGTTTTCTGCGCAAGCGCGGCATCCCGGAGGTTGCTTCGGCGACGCTGCTGGTGCTGCTGTCGATCTTCATTTTCGTCGCCGCCGGCTATCTGCTCAGCGGCCCGGTCATCGACCTCATCAACAACTCCTATTCGATCGGCCAGCAGCTGACAGAACGGCTGGCGCCGTTCAGGCGGCCGCTCGAACGGGTGATGGATCTCGCGCATCAGCTGGAAGCGCTGACCGAGACCTCGCAGGAGCCGGGAGTGCAGAAGGTCGCGATCGCGCCGTCCGGCATCCTGTCCACGGCGGCCAGCAACATCCTGGAAGCCGGCACCTCGATCACCATCGTCTTCGTGCTGTCGCTGTTCCTGCTCGCCTCCGGCACGCTGTTCTATGAGAAGATCGTCCAGTCCTTCGCCAGCATGACCCGGAAGAAGCGGGCGCTGCGTGTCGTCTATGACGTCGAGCGCGAGATCTCGCACTATCTGCTCACGGTCTCCATCATCAATGCCGGCTTGGGCACGGTGATCGGGCTGGGCCTCTGGGGGCTCGGCATGCCCAACCCGCTGGTCTGGGGCGTGACGGCGGCATTGCTCAATTTCCTGCCTTATGTCGGCGCGCTGATGACCATCGTGCTCGTTGCGATCATGGCCCTGATCAGCTTTGACACGATCGCCTATGCGCTGCTGGCGCCGGCCTTCGTGCTGTTGTGCGACGTCGTCGAAGGCCAGTTCGTGACGCCGACGGTGGTCGGGCGGCGCCTTGAGATCAATGCCGTGGCGATCTTCATCGCCATCGCCTTCTGGTCATGGCTGTGGGGCTTCGTCGGCGCGCTGATGGCGGTGCCGCTGCTGGTCGTCATCAAGGTTTTCTGCGACCATTTCGAAAGCCTGAGCCCGGTAGGCAACTTCCTGGCGGCGCAACAGTCCATGGCCATCGAGGACGAGCCCGCCGAAAACAATCACAAATCCACGCCCTGACGCTGGCCCAATCCCAAACCTTGGCCATTGTTTGCGACACCGGGGACCAGTGCCTATATCGGACCGGTCAAGCCGGACCTGTCCCTGAATGAGCGACTTCGATCTCGATGGCTATTTTGCCCGCATCGGTTACGGCGGACCGACCGACGCCTCGCTCGCCACGCTGCAGGCGCTGCACGCCGTCCACCCGCGGGCGATCCCGTTCGAGAACATCGATGCCTTGATGGGCGTTTCGGTCGGCCTCGACGTCGCTTCGCTGCAGGACAAGATTTTTCGCCAGGGTCGTGGCGGCTATTGCTTCGAGCACAATCTGATCTTCATGCACGCGCTCAAGGCGCTGGGCTTCACCGTGGGCGGACTTGCCGCCCGCGTGCTCTGGGGCCAGCCGAATGACGCTGTCACCGCGCGCAGCCATATGCTGCTGCGCATCGAGCTTGGCGGCCGCGCTTATATTGCCGATGTCGGCTTCGGCGGCCTGACGCTGACGGCGCCGCTGCTTCTGGAACCCGGGCTGGAGCAGCGGACGCCGCACGAAACCTTCCGCCTCGTCGAGACCGGCGGACAATTCCGCCTGCAGGCCGACATCGGCGGCACCGATGTCGGCAGCGATTGGCGCACGCTCTACCGTTTCGACATGAGCCGGGCCTATGAGGTCGACTACGGGGTCGCCAGCCATTTCCTCTCGACGCATCCAAGCTCGCATTTTCTGTCGACGCTGGTGGCCGCGCTCGCTTTGCCCGACCGGCGCCATGCGCTGCGCAACAACCGGCTGTCGACGCATCATGTCGGCGGCCGCAGCGAGCAGCGCGAGATCCCGACGGCCGCCGAGCTCGCCGACGTGCTGGAGAACCAGCTCGCCATCGTCATTCCCGACCGCGCCGCCTTCGAGGCGAGGCTGCGGGAAAAACGCATCGTGGAGACCTGACCAATGACGGACCTTTCGGTTCTCGACCTGTCGCCGATCGCGCAAGGCAGCACCGCCTCGCAGTCGCTTGCCAATTCGCTCGACCTCGCCCGCCATGCCGAGCGCCTGGGCTACCGGCGCTATTGGCTGGCCGAGCACCACAACATGCCGGGCATTGCGAGCGCGGCGACATCCGTCGTGATCGCCCATGTCGCCGGCGGCACCAAGTCGATCCGCGTCGGCGCCGGCGGCATCATGCTGCCCAACCATGCGCCGCTGGTGATCGCCGAGCAGTTCGGCACGCTGGCCGCGCTTTTCCCCGGCCGCATCGACCTCGGCCTCGGCCGCGCGCCGGGCACCGACATGCTGACCGCGCGGGCGCTGCGGCGCAACCTCGAAAGCGCCGACAATTTCCCGCAGGACGTGGTCGAGCTGATGGGCTACTTCCAGCCGGCCGAGGAGGGACAGCGCATCCGCGCCGTGCCCGGCGAAGGCCAGAGCGTGCCGGTCTGGATCCTTGGCTCCAGCCTCTATGGCGCGCAGCTCGCCGCATTGCTCGGCCTGCCCTATGCGTTTGCCTCGCATTTCGCGCCGGCCGAGCTCGACCACGCGCTGGAGGTCTACCGCACGCGCTTCCAGCCCTCCGCGCAGCTCGACAAGCCCTATGTGATGCTCGGCCTCAATGTCTTTGCCGCACCGACGGACGCCGAGGCCAAGCTTCTGTTCAGCTCGCTGCAGCAGGCCTTCGTCAATCTGCGCAGCGGCCGGCCTGGACAATTGCCGCCGCCGGTCGAGAATTACGACCGCGATCTCGATTCCGTCGCGAAGACCATGCTTGCCCAGGCGCTGTCCTGCGCCGTGGTCGGCTCGCCGGATACCGTGCGCCAGGGCATCGACGCCTTCATCCGCCGCACCGGCGCCGACGAGTTGATGGTGACGGCGCAGTGCTTCGACCACGCGGCGCGCGTGCGTTCCTTCGAGATCCTCGCCGAGGTGCACAAATCGATGTCGAAGGCGGCCTGACGGCGCCATGGCTTTTGCCTGACATATTGGTCTGGTAAGGGCAGGCTTCCCTGCCCAAGCGCGAGCCTGCCCGTGACCCATGACCTCGACGACCGCATGCATTTTGCCATCGACCTGGCGCAGCGCGCCGGCGAGCTGGGGCTCAAATATTTTCGCGACCTCGACAATCTGACCATCGAGAGCAAGGGCCATCAGGACCTGGTTTCCGAGGCCGACCGCGAGGTCGAGCTGTTCATCCGCGCCGCGATCGCCGAAGCTTATCCGCAAGACGGCATCGTCGGCGAGGAGCATGCGGCGGTCACCGGCACAACCGGTCATGTCTGGGTGATCGATCCGATCGACGGTACCGCCAATTTCGTGCGCGGCATTCCCGCCTGGTGCGTGGTGATCGCCTGTGCCAGGAACGGCGAGACGGTGGTCGGCGTCATCCACGAACCCTCGACCGACGAGACGTTCTACGCCCGCCTTGGCGGCGGCGCCTTCCTAAACGGCAAGCCGATCAAGACCAGCAATGCGGCGTCGTTGTCCGAGGGCTCGGTAGGCACCGGTCTCTCCAACCGCGCCTCGACCAAGAATGTCGTCATTCTCATCACCTTGATATTGGGCGAGGGCGGCGTCTTCTACCGCAATGCTTCAGGAGCGCTGATGCTTGCCTATGCGGCGTCCGGACGGCTGCTCGGCTATCTCGAGGAGCACATGAACGCCTGGGATTGCCTGGCCGGCATGCTGCTGGTCGAAGAGGCCGGCGGCACGGTGCTGAAGCCTGACCCCAAGACCGTCATCCGCCAGGGAACGCAAGTGATCGCAGGCGGCAGGAACATCTTCCCGAAGCTGCGCATGCTTTGCACGGGAGCCTTCGGAAACGCCGCGTCTACATAACGATCACCTTGGTGCCGATATCGGCGCGGTCGTAGAGATCGATGACGTCCTGGTTCATCAGGCGAATGCAGCCCGCCGACACGGCTTTGCCGATGGACCACCATTCGGGGCTGCCGTGCAGGCGATATCCGGTGTCACCCTTCTCGTTGAAGAGATAAAGCGCCCGCGCCCCGAGCGGATTCATAAGTCCGGCCTCCATATGGGCCGGTATGACGTGGCCTTTATCGCGCTCACGCACGATCATCTGGGACGGCGCCGTCCAATCCGGCCATTCGCGCTTCCTCGCAACATGCGCAGTGCCATGCCACTCGAAGCCCGCTTTGCCAACGCCGATGCCGTAGCGCATCGCCTGGCCATCTCCCAGCACATAGTACAGGAACTTCGCCCCTGTATCGACAATGATGGTCCCGGGCGCTTCGTCGGTCGCGTAAGCCACCGTCTGCCGACGGAACTTCTGGTCGACCTTGTAGATCGGAACCGGCGGGATGCGGAAACCGGCGTCGGTGATGCCGCCATAGGCAGAGGGAGAAGTCTGCAATGCACCGCCGGTGGTGCAGCCGCAGAATGCGAGCATCCCGGCAAATACCCCGATCAGGACCGATTGCGCGCGCATGCCTCAAGCCGGCGCTCGTGCCGGCGATCAGCCGCATCTCGTCATATTCCTAATCCCGGATGCTTCGGTTGCCAAGGTTTCCGTGGTCCCGGTCGGCTGATCGTCGGCCGGCGCGGCGCCCCGGCTACGCGCTGACGCTCTGCGCGAGCGCGCCCAGCGGACGGCAGGAATTGCGGATCATCAGCCGGCCCTTCAGCACAAGCTTGCGCGGCGGCGCATCCCGATTGCCGGCCAGCCGGTCGAGGAGGAGGTTCGCCGCCTGCTCGCCGATCGCCTGCACCGGCTGCGCCACGGTGGTCAGCTGCGGCACGAACACGTCCGACCACGGAAAATCGTCGAAACAGGCGACCGAAATGTCCTCGGGACAGCTGAGGCCGATGTCGCGGATCGCCTTCATGGTGCCGATCACCATCGGATTGTTCGCCGAGAAGATCGCGCTCGGCCGGTCGTGCAGCGACAAGAGCTGCATGGTGGCGTTGTAGCCGTCGATCTCGTGGAAATTGCCGGAGCGTATGAGCTCTTCCGCCACCGGCAGGCCGGCCGCCTGCAGCGCCTCTCGGTAGCCGATCATGCGGTCGTGCATGGGCGATATGTCGGAGGTGCCGGTGATGTAGCCGATGCGGCGGTGACCAAGGTGGATCAGATAGGTGACGGCGTCGAACACGGCGCGCTGGTTGTCCAGCACCACCGCGTCGGTGTCGACGCCTTCGCAGAGACGATCGAGCAGCACCACCGGCACATTGGCGTCCTCGACGATGCCCTTCAGGATGCCGCCGTCGCCGACGCGCGCCACGATCAGCCCGTCGACCATGCGGTCGAGCAAAAGCCGGATCTGTTCGTCCTGCGTGTTCAAGTCCTCGTCGGTGCAGCACAGCATGACGGCATAGCCGGCGCGGTCGAACGCCTGCTGGATGACCGAGACGACATCGGTGAAGAACGGGTTGGTGATGTGCGGCACGGTGAGCCCGATGGTGCGGGTGGTGCCCATCTTCAGGCTGCGGGCAATGGCATTGCGCTTGTAGCCGATGTCGCGGATCGCCTGCTCGATGCGTTGCGTGAGCTCGGGACTGACGGTTGCCGTGCCGTTCAGCAATGCCGACACGGTGGCCACCGACACGCGCGCCGCCTCGGCTACGTGCAGCATGGTCGGCGCCGTGGATTTCCGCTGTTTTTTCCGCCCTGACACCGTCATTTTCGAAACGTTTAGCCGCCCCTATTCGACAGAACCTACGTAAAGCCGCCATTTTTCGCAAGAATTGAAATGCATCAATCCTCAGTTAACAGATAGGCGCTTGACACATTCGAAACGTTTAGATTAGCGTTCGACCAATCGAAGACGACGGAGGGAGGCCGTCCTTTGCCATGCAGCGCGCTGGCTCCATCATGACGGAAAACATGGCGGCCGACGGTCCAACCGTCGTCCTGGGCGCGACCGGCATTTCCAAGCGGTTTGGCGGCATCACCGCGCTGTCCGATGTGAGCCTGGACCTCAGAGGCGGCGAGGTGCATGCGCTGATGGGCGAGAACGGCGCCGGCAAGTCGACGCTGATGAAGATCCTCTCGGGCGTCTATACGGATTACGAGGGCACTGTTGCCGTCGACGGAAGGCCGGTTCGTTTCACCGGCGTCCGCGACGCCGAGGACGCCGGCATCGCCATCATCCATCAAGAGCTCAACCTCGTTCCCGAGCTCAGCGTCGCCGACAATATCTTCCTCGGCCGCGAAAAGCTGATCGCCGGGCTGGTCGTCGACCGCAAGGCGAGCAGCCGCGCGGCAAAAGCGCTGCTGCAGCGTCTCGGCATCGAGCTCGATCCGGAGGCACGCGTCGGCACGCTGAGGGTCGGCGAGCAGCAGCTGGTCGAGATCGCCAAGGCGCTGTCGAAGTCGGCACGCATCCTGATCATGGACGAGCCGACCTCGGCGCTGTCGCCGGCCGAATGCGAGCGGCTGTTCCGCATCATCCGCCAGCTCGCCGCTAGCGGCGTCGCGATTGTCTACATCTCGCACCGCATCGACGAGGTCATGCATCTGGCAAGCCGGGTGACGGTGCTGCGCGACGGGCGCCATGTGTTGACCGAGGACATGGCGGCACTGAACGAAGACGCCATCATCTCGGCCATGGTCGGCCGCGACCTTCTGGCTTCCTCCGATCACGAACGCGGCCCCAGCGGCCGGATAGCGCTCTCGGTCAGGGACCTGTCGCTGTCGAAGCCGGACCGGCATTGCTGGCGCACGGTGATCGAGGACGTCAGCTTCGACCTTTGCGCCGGCGAGATTCTCGGCATAGGCGGGCTGCTGGGTTCCGGCCGCACCGAAATCCTGGAGGCGATTTTCGGCTCCAGCGATGGCCGCACCGGCGGCGAGATCAAGCTCGACGGCGTGCCGGTCGAGATCGGCTCGCCGCGCGAGGCCCGCCGGCTCGGCATCGCTTTGGTCACCGAGGACCGCAAGACGCAAGGCCTGCATCTCAAGGCCTCGATCACCGACAATGTCGCGCTGCCCTTGGTCGGCGCGCTGGCGCGCTTCGGCCTGCGCTCGCGTTCGGGCGAGCAGGGCCTGGCGCGCGAGGCGGTGAGCGCGCTCGGCATTCGCTGCGGAAGCATCGAGCAGGCCGCCGGCACGCTGTCGGGTGGCAACCAGCAGAAGGTGGTGATCGGCAAATGGCTGGCGACGCGGCCGCGCGTGCTTCTGCTCGACGAGCCGACGCGCGGCATCGATGTCGGCGCCAAGCGCGAAATCTACGACCTCATCTTCAAGCTGGCCGGCGATGGGCTGGCGATCGCCGTGATCAGCTCGGAACTGCCCGAGCTCCTGCATCTGGCCGACCGCATCCTGGTCATGGCGGAAGGCCGCCAGCGCGGAATCCTATCCCGCGCCGATGCCAGCGAGGAAGCGATCATGCGGCTTGCCGCGCCAAGACGGACCGCGAGACCTGCCGTATGAGCCTCATCAGCCTTCTCTCCCGCACCAAGCTTTACTGGGGGCTGATCGCCATCTTCCTGATTGGCGTGTTCGGCTCGCCGATCAGCTCCAAGGGCAACAATATCTTCCTGTCTTACGGCAACCTGCTCGACGTGCTGCGTCAGGTGTCGACCACCGGCCTCATCGCCACCGGCATGACGGCGGTGATCCTGACCGGCGGCATCGATCTTTCCGTCGGCTCGCTGATGGCGATCTGCTCGGTTGTCTGCGCCATGCTGCTCACAGTGCCGGGCGTCACGCCGTCGGCAGCACTCGGCGTGCCGACGACCGCGCTGGTGGCTCTCTGCCTCGGCGCGCTCGCCACGCGCTTCATCCTGCTCAACATCGAGAAATCCCGCGCCGGCGCGCAAGCCGGCCGCGAGGTGCGGTTGGACAAGGCGCGCGGGCTGGTCATCCCGGGCGTCGTCGGCGTGGTGCTGTGCTGCCTTTCGCTATGGTACCTGCTGCCGCAGGTCGAGACCAAGTTCGGCGTGCTCGGCGTGCTGCTGGTCGCGCCTTGCGTCGGCCTCCTGTTCGGCACCATCAACGGCTTCATCATCGTCGCCGGCCGCCTGCAGCCCTTCATCGTGACGCTGGCGATGATGGTGACGGCGCTCGGCATCGCCCGGCTGACCGCCGGCCAGAACAACGCGGTGCTGCCGGTCTATACCGGCTCCAACGCCACCGCCGACTTCGAGATACTGCGCTCGCTGGTGTTCGGGGTCGTGCCGATGCCCGGCCTCTTCTTCCTCGGCGCGGTCGTGATCTACGGCGCGGTGCTGCGCTTCACGCCCTTCGGCCGCTATGTCTACGCCATCGGCGGCAACGAGGAGGCGGCCCGGCTCTCCGGCATCGCCGCCGGGCGCGTCAAGATCGCCACCTACGCCGTGTCCGGCCTGCTCGCCGGCATCGCGGCGGTGCTTTACGTCGCGCAATACCGGCAAGGCAAGCCGGATGCCGGCGCCGGGCTGGAGCTCGACGCCATCGCCGCCGTGGTCATCGGCGGCACCAGCCTGATGGGCGGCCGCGGCAGCCTGATCGGCACCTTCTGCGGCGTGCTGATCTTCGGGCTGCTGTCCAACATCCTGCAGCTGCACAACATCAATTCGAACCTTCAGCTGGTGCTGAAGGGGGCGATCATCATCGGCACCGTGCTCGTGCAGGAGCGCAACGCCGGCGATTTTCTCAGCTATCTGCGCCTGCCCGGCGGACGGACGGCGCAAAAGGAAACGGCCGCGGCAAAACGGCCGTCACAGGAGACCTCGTCTCTATAATCCGGAGGAAACAGGACCATGAAACGACGTGATATGCTGAAGCTCGCCACCTTCGCGGCGGCACTTCTGACGACGACCGCTCTCTTTTCCAGTGGCCACGCCTTTGCCCAGGACAAGAAGTGGAAGATCGGCTTCTCTCAGGTGACGACCATCGAACCCTGGCGCGCCCAGTTCAATAAGGACATCATCGCCGAAGCCGCCAAGCACCCGGAAGTCGAGCTGATCATCACCGACGGCGAGGACAAGACCGAGAAGCAGGTCGCCGATGTCGAGAACCTGATCCGCCAGGAGGTCGACGCGCTGCTGGTGTCGCCGAAGGAATCGGCCGGCCTCACCGGCGTGGTGCAGCAGGCGATCGACGCCAAGATCCCGGTCTTCGTGCTCGACCGCAATGTCGACACCAAGGACTTCACCCAGTTCGTCGGCGGCGACAACAAGCTGATCGGCCGGGCGGCGGGCGAATATGCCGTCGAGCTCCTGGGCGGCAAGGGCAAGGCCGCCGGCAACGTCGTCGAGATCTGGGGCGGCATGGGCACGCAGCCGGCGCATGACCGCCATGACGGCTTCCACGAGTTCACCGACAAGGAGCCGGGCATCAAGTACCTGCTCGACCAGCAGTCGGGCGACTGGAAGCAGGACCAGGCCTATAACATCATGGCCAACGCGCTGAAGACCAATGAGAAGATCGATCTCGTCTACGGCCACAACGATCCGATGGCCTATGGCGCCTATCTCGCGGCCAAGGACGTCGGGCGCGAGAAGGACATCAAGTTCATCGGCATCGACGGCCTGCCCAACGAAGGCGTGCAGATGGTGAACAAGGGCGAGCTGACGGCGACCTTCACCTATGTGACGCCGGGCGCCGAGGGCCTGCGCCAGGCGATCAAGTTCCTCAAAGGCGAGAAGGTCGAGAAGACCATCACGCTGCCGACGGAAAAGGTCACCAAGGAGAATGCGGCCAAGATCCTCAAGGACAACGGGCTCTAAAAGCCTGCAACCCTGCCGGGCCACGCGCCCGGCAGGGTTTTTCCCGAGCGCCGGGCTCCCAAAACCATGGCGGCGACACGGATTTCCGGTTCTTTCGCGACCGAAAGTCACGTCCGCTGGGGCAAGTCTTGCACGTCCCGGAGGGCATATCCGCGCGCCCTCAACGGCGCCTCTCCTAAAAAAGCGATCCGGAACAATGCGATAGCGCGATCTCGCGCCGCTCCCGCCGCAAAGCGCGGGGGATCGCTTCCCGGCCCTTACCGAAGCGGCGGACAGCTTGCGCAGAATGCTTGCGCCTTGTGTCGGCTGTTCTTATATACGCGCCAGCCGTCCGGGCCCGAAAAGCGGGAACCGTGGCGGGATTTCTTGTGAACAGGGGCTTTCGTCGGAACGCCTTTTGAAGGGTCCTGAGAGCCTGCTTAGAGGAGAGACTTAGAACAATGGCAAAAGTTATCGGTATCGATCTCGGCACCACCAATTCCTGTATCGCCATCATGGATGGCAAGGACCCCAAAGTGATCGAGAACGCTGAAGGCGCGCGCACCACGCCTTCCATCGTCGCCATCTCGAATGACGGCGAACGTCTCGTCGGCCAGCCGGCCAAGCGCCAGGCGGTCACCAATCCGGAAAACACCATCTTCGCGGTCAAGCGCCTGATCGGCCGCCGCTATGACGACCCGGTGACGGAGAAGGACAAGAAGCTTGTCCCCTACAAGATCGTCAAGGGCGACAATGGCGACGCCTGGGTCGAGGCCGGCGGCAAGAAACAGTCGCCCAGCCAGATTTCGGCCATGATCCTGCAGAAGATGAAGGAGACGGCGGAAGCCTATCTCGGCGAGAAGGTCGAGAAGGCGGTCATCACCGTTCCGGCCTATTTCAACGACGCCCAGCGCCAGGCGACCAAGGACGCCGGCAGGATCGCCGGCCTCGAGGTGCTGCGCATCATCAACGAGCCGACGGCCGCCGCGCTTGCCTATGGCCTGGAGAAGAAGGACGGCAAGACCATCGCCGTCTATGACCTTGGCGGCGGCACCTTCGATATTTCGGTGCTCGAGATCGGCGACGGCGTGTTCGAGGTGAAGTCGACCAATGGCGACACCTTCCTCGGCGGCGAGGATTTCGACATGCGGCTCGTCGAATACCTGGCGGCCGAGTTCAAGAAGGAACAGGGCATCGACCTGAAGAACGACAAGCTCGCCTTGCAGCGGCTCAAGGAAGCCGCGGAAAAGGCCAAGATCGAGCTGTCGTCGACGACGCAGACCGAGATCAACCTGCCCTTCATCACCGCCGACGCCACCGGCCCGAAGCACCTGACGATGAAGCTCACCCGGGCGAAGTTCGAAAGCCTGGTCGAGGACCTCGTGCAGCGCACCATCGAGCCCTGCAAGGCGGCGCTCAAGGATGCCGGCCTGAAGGCGGGCGAGATCGACGAGGTGGTCCTGGTCGGCGGCATGACCCGCATGCCCAAGATCCAGGAGATCGTGAAGCAGTTCTTCGGCAAGGAGCCGCACAAGGGCGTCAACCCGGATGAGGTCGTCGCGCTTGGCGCCGCCATCCAGGCCGGCGTGCTGCAGGGCGACGTCAAGGACGTGCTCCTGCTCGACGTGACGCCGCTGTCGCTGGGCATCGAGACGCTGGGTGGCGTGTTCACCCGACTGATCGAGCGCAACACGACGATCCCGACCAAGAAGAGCCAGACCTTCTCGACTGCCGAGGATTCGCAGTCGGCGGTGACGATCCGCGTCTTCCAGGGCGAGCGCGAGATGGCGGCCGACAACAAGCTGCTCGGCCAGTTCGACCTGGTCGGCATCCCGCCGGCCCCGCGCGGCGTGCCGCAGATCGAGGTCACCTTCGACATCGACGCCAACGGCATCGTCAACGTCTCGGCCAAGGACAAGGGCACCGGCAAGGAGCACCAGATCCGCATCCAGGCTTCGGGCGGTCTGTCCGACGCCGACATCGAGAAGATGGTGAAGGACGCCGAGGCCAATGCCGAGGCGGACAAGAAGCGCCGTGCTCTCGTCGAGGCCCGCAACCAGGCCGAGGCGCTGGTGCATTCGTCCGAGAAGTCGCTGAAGGATTATGGCGACAAGGTCTCGGAGGCTGACCGCACCGCGATCTCCGATGCGATCGCCGCGCTGAAGACCGCTGCCGAAGGCGACGATCCGGCCGACATCGAGGCCAAGTCGCAGTCGCTCGCCGAAGCTTCGATGAAGCTCGGCCAGGCCATGTACGAGGCCTCGCAGAAGGAAGCGGCCGAAGCCGACGCCAAGGCGGATGCCGCCAAGGATTCGGATGTGGTCGACGCCGACTTCGAGGAAATCGACGAAGACGACGACAAGAAGAAGTCGGCCTGAGCCGGCTGACGGCGAATAAGTGCAAAAGCCCGGCGCGAAGCCGGGCTTTTTTGCAACCTTCGTTGAAAAAGTGCATGCCTGCCTGAAAATGTGACGGAAAAACCCGGAGCGCCCCCGGCTTGGTACTAGCAACCGGGAAACATCGCTCCTAAATCCAAGACCATGCCGGCAAACGTCGCCAACAATGCTTGAAGACATTGAGCATCCGGACAGCGGGAAAAAATGAAAGCTGATTTCTACGAAACGCTGGGCGTGCAAAAAGGCGCCGACGACAAGGAACTCAAGAGCGCTTTCCGCAAGCTCGCCATGCAGTTCCATCCCGACCGCAACCCCGGCGATCATGCCTGCGAGCACAAGTTCAAGGAAATCAACGAAGCCTACGAGACGCTGAAGGACCCGCAGAAGCGCGCCGCCTATGACCGTTTCGGCCACGCCGCCTTCGAACAGGGCGGCATGAATGGCGCCGCGCACGGCTTCGGCGCCGGCGGCTTTGCCGACATCTTCGAGGATATTTTCGGCGACATGATGGGCGGCGGCCGCCAGCGCCGTTCGTCGGGCGGCCGCGAACGCGGAGCCGACCTGCGCTACAACATGGAAATCACGCTGGAAGAAGCTTTCTCCGGCAAGACCGCGCAGATCCACGTGCCGGCTTCCATCTCCTGCTCGGAATGCTCCGGCAGCGGCGCCAAGCCCGGCACGCAGCCGGTGACCTGCTCGATGTGCCACGGCCACGGCAAGGTGCGCGCCACGCAAGGCTTCTTCTCGATCGAGCGCACCTGCCCGCAATGCCAGGGCCGCGGCCAGACGATCAAGGATCCCTGCCCGAAATGCGCTGGACAGGGCCGCGTCACCGAGGAGCGCTCGCTGTCGGTCAACATCCCGGCCGGCATCGAGGACGGCACCCGCATCCGGCTTGCCAATGAGGGCGAGGCGGGCCTGCGCGGCGGACCGTCCGGCGACCTTTACATCTTCCTGGCGGTCAAGCCGCACGAATTCTTCCAGCGCGACGGCGCCGATCTCTATTGCAAAGTGCCGATCTCGATGACGACGGCCGCCCTTGGCGGCTCCTTCGAGGTCACCACCCTCGACGGCACCCAGACCAAGGTGAAGGTGCCGGAAGGCACCCAGAACGGCCGCCAGTTCCGCCTGAAGGGCAAGGGCATGCCGGTGCTGCGCCAGCCCAATGTCGGCGACCTCTATATCCAGACGGCGGTCGAGACGCCGCAGAACCTGACGCGCCGCCAGCGCGAATTGCTTGAGGAATTCGAGCAGCTCTCCTCGAAGGACAATTCGCCCCAGTCGAGCGGCTTCTTCGCCCGCATGAAGGACTTCTTCGAGTCGTTCGGCGAAAGCTGACCGCCACCGCGCCGCATTCGCACGGCATCGCAAGGGTGATCCGCTTCCCAAGCGTCATCAACACCTTATGCCAGCTTGACGCCTTGCCTTGTCCCACCCACCTGCTAAGTAGCGGAGCGGGGGCTGAGCATTGAGGAGAGCTCGCATGGCACGTAGTCCCGGGTTGCGCAAAGCGCTGGCCGAAAAATTCGACGACGAGCTCAAGTTCTTCAAAGGCTGGATCGACAAGCCGAAAACAGTCGGCTCGATCGTTCCCACCAGTTCCATCACCGCCCGCAAGATGGCCTCGATCGTCAATCCGAGATCGGGCCTGCCGGTGCTCGAGGTCGGGCCCGGCACCGGCGTCATCACCCGCGCCATCCTTGCCCAGGGCGTGAAACCCGAAAACCTCTACGCGGTCGAGTATTCGACCGACTTCGTGCGCCATCTGCGCCGGCTCTATCCCGGCGTCAACGTGATCGAGGGCGACGCCTTCAATCTCAACGCGACGCTCGGCGACAGGCGCGACATGGTGTTCGATTCGGTCGTCTCCGGCGTGCCGCTGCTCAATTTCCCGGTCGCCCAGCGCATCGCCTATGTCGAAAGCCTGCTCGACCGCATTCCCGCCGGACGGCCGATCGTGCAGCTGACCTACGGCCCGCTGTCGCCGATCCCGGCCGGGCGCGGCGACTACACGGTCGAGCATTTCGATTTCATCTTCCGCAACATCCCGCCGACGCAGCTGTGGATCTACCGGCGGGCGGCGCATTAGGGATAGGGGAGTAGGGGAGTAAGGGAATAGGGGAATGAACGGTTCAGCTCCCGCACGATCCCTACTGCCCTACTCCCTTACTCCCCTACTCCCCTATTCCTTTAGCGAAGCGAGCCGATGGCACTGATCCCAAGAATCCTCGTCTTCGCCGGCTCGGTCCGGACCGGCGCTTTCAGCGGCCGGACCGCCGATGTGGCGCAGAAGGAACTCGCCATGCAGGGCGCGGAGGTGACGCGCATCTCGCTCGGCGACTATCCGCTGCCGATCATGGACGAGGACCTGGAAAAGGAAAAAGGCATCCCCGAGAACGCGACCAAGCTCGGCCGCCAGATCGCCGCGCATGACGGGTTGCTGATCGCGACGCCCGAATATAACGGCTCGATCCCGCCATTGCTCAAGAACAGCATCGACTGGGTGAGCCGGATACGGCGCGAGGGCAGCCGTTCGTTCAGGCCGCTTTACGGCAAACCCATCGCTCTCTGCTCGTCCTCGGAAGGCAAGTTCGCCGGCATACGTTGCATCAACCATCTGCGCGCGGTGCTGGTGCGCTGCCAGATGGAGGTGATCACGCCGGAATGCTCGGTCTCCGGGGCCGGCGAGGCCTTCGCCGAGGACGGACAATTCAGGGACGCCAGACTACACCAATCGATGGAGCGCCTATGCCGTACACTGATCGAAACCTCGCGCATGCTGTCCACCCGGATCGAGGCATGATCAATTTCGCGGAGGCCGACACGATGCGGGACAGGCTGATCGTTGGGCTGGACCTGCCGACGCTGAAAGAGGCCGAGAGGGCGGTGCGCGAGCTCGAGGGCGCCGTCTCCTTCTACAAGATCGGCTACCAGCTCGCCTTCGCCGGCGGGCTCGATTTCGCGCGCGAGCTTGCCAGCGGCGGCACGAAAGTGTTCCTCGACATGAAGCTGCTCGACATCGACAACACCGTGGCCAAGGGGGTCGAGAACGTCGTCAAGATGGGCATGACGATGCTGACGCTGCACGCCTATCCCAAAACCATGAGAGCGGCGGTCGAGGCCGCCAAAGGCAGCGAGCTCTGCCTGCTCGGCGTGACGGTGCTGACCTCGATGGACGAGCAGGACGTGATCGACGCCGGCTATGAATACGACCCGCACACGCTGGTGCTCCGGCGCTCCGAACAGGCGCTGCATGCCGGCATGGGCGGCATCGTCTGCTCGGCGGAAGAGGCCGAGGCGGTGCGCCGCATCGTCGGCCCCGACATGGCGGTTGTGACCCCGGGCATCCGGCCGTCAGGCAGCGACCACGGCGACCAGAAACGCGTGGTGACGCCGGCGCAGGCGATCCGCAACGGCTCCAGCCACCTCGTCGTCGGCCGGCCGATCGTCGCCGCGCCGGACCGCCGCGCCGCGGCAGAGGCGATACTCGCCGAGATGCAATCCGCCTGAGGACCGGTCCTCGGTCGCGAAAAACAGACAGGAGAAAAAGAATGCCGAAGGGATATTGGATCGCCCGTGTCGATGTGCGCGACGCCGAGGGCTACAAGGACTATGTCGCCGCCGCGAAGCTCGCCTTCGACCGCTTCGGCGCGAAGTTCCTGGCGCGTGGCGGCGAGCATGAAAAGGCCGAAGGTCAGGGCCGCGCCCGCAATGTGATCATCGAGTTCGAATCGCTTGCGGCAGCGCATGACTGCTACCATTCGCCGGAATACCAGCGCGCCGTCGCCATCCGCCAGAAAGTGGCCGACGGCGAGATCGTGCTGGTCGAGGGGGTTTAGTTCCTCGCGTCACTCTGCCTTTACATGATCAAAGAACGCGATGGCGTAGAACAAGATTTGCCGCGATCCTTCGCGCCCCCCTCTGTCCGGCAGGACAGAGGGGGGCGCTGTCCCGCCGGCGCCTCAAAACTTCTCCACCCCGCAGACTTCAGCCAATCCCGACGGTCATAACTTCAACCTGTTCGCAGCCGTCTCGGCCATCGCATCCGCGAGGCTCATGCCCCATTGCCTGCGGCAATAGTCGCGGAAATCGAA
Source organism: Mesorhizobium vachelliae (assembly GCF_033977325.1). NCBI lineage: Bacteria > Pseudomonadati > Pseudomonadota > Alphaproteobacteria > Hyphomicrobiales > Phyllobacteriaceae > Mesorhizobium > Mesorhizobium vachelliae. Next base: position 48,816 of record NZ_JAVIIR010000003.1, on the reverse strand, counting down.
GCAGGGCAGGCCGGGGCAGACCTCGAACTCGATGAGATGCACAATGTCGTCGGCCTCGACCCTGAAGTCGACGGAAAAGACATCTTTCAGCCCGAGACCGCTTATCAGTTTCCGCGCAATGGCGCGGATTTTCCGATCCGCCCCCGGCTGACTGGCGCCGACGGCCTCAAGTTCCGGCTCGACATAAGTACCTGCATCCTTCGCGGCCTGGCCGGTGTCGCCATAAAGCGCCATCGAGTCGGCCATGGTCTGAAAATCGCCGCCGGAATCGACGAAGAAGATGCCGAGCGCATCGACACCGGTTTTGGGTTTCAGCCCAAGGAAGCTGGCACGCACGTTGCGGCCGGCGACATAGGGCTGAACGACGACATCGTCGCGATAATGGGCAAAGACACGCCGGCTCAGCTCCAGCGCGTGGCCGAGATCGGCGATGCGCGAATCCGGCCAGATGCCGATCTTGGCGCCGAGCCGGTTCGGCTTGACGAACCAGCCTTTGGGCGAGGCCGGCGGCTCGACCAGCCATTCGCCATTGCGCGCCAGGCCGGCCTGCGGGACCGGCAGGCCGAGCGCGCCGAGGACCGCGCCGGAACGGAGCTTGTCCTGGCAAAGCGCGAAAAGGGAATCGTCGGCGCCGATGGTGCGCAGGCCATTGAGGCGCGCAAGCGCAGGTGCGGCGCCGCCGCGGAAATAGGCGATGCCGTCGGTCAGCGTCCAGACCAGCGTCGTCGCGGGGTCGGCCTTTGCCAGAACCGGCGCCGCGTCGTCGAGCTCGACAGGCTTGAAAGCGAGGCCGCGCTTGTCGCAAGCCGCCGCGAGCAGGTTGAATTCCGGCTTAAGGTCGGTCGACTGCGCCAGATAGGACGAGATTTCGATAGCGCGCTCCGTTGGAAAACCCTGCGCGATCAGCCGGTCGAAACAGGGCTTTTCCGGCTCGTAGACAAGGATCAACGTCGGCTGCGGCATCGAATGCTCCGGGCGAAATCGGCGCTACCATCGCATGGCCGCAGCGGCCGGCTTGCGGGAAACCGACCGGCGTGGGCGGTTGCGTGATAGCTCAGCCGATCAGCACGCGCGGCTCGAAGCGGCCTTTGACCGGGATATCGAGCAGGAAGGTCATGCCGGCCTGCGGATCGAGCGCGCGCTGCTTCTCGTCCTTGCCCTTCCAGGCGGAGGTCACGGCCAGACGGTCGGCCCTCTGGCCGACAAAGGCGGGGCAGGAAGCCTGCGTTACCGGCATGGCGATCTCATTCAGCAGCGTGCCGTCCGGCGCATAGGCCTTTACCGCCTTGCCGCCCCAGACGGCATTCCACAGCACGCCGTCGCGGTCGACGACCGAGCCGTCGACATAGCCTTTCGACGAGCGATGATCGACGAACACTTTCGGTTCGCCTTGCGGCAGGCCGGTCGCCGGATCGCAGGCGACCCGCATCAGAAGCCCGGTCGAGGTATCGGTGTAGTAGGCGATCGCCCCATCCTCGGAAAAGCAGATCGAGTTCGAGACGGTGATGCCCGAGAACAGCCGGCGCAGCTCGCCCTTGAAGAACCAGTAGATCGAGCCGGCGCCCTTCTCCTCGCCCTTGCCCATCGTGCCGGTCCAGAAAGCGCCGCAGGGATGGACGCGGGAATCGTTGGAGCGCGTCAGCGGATTGTCGGCCTCGATCGGCGTGTGCAGCGTCAGCTTGCCGGTCTTGACGTCCCTGACCTGCAGGCCGATCTCGGTGGCGATGAGCTGGCGCTCGTTATCGATGACGGCGATGGCGCTGGCCATGACGCCCAGGTCATGGACCTTCAGCGCGCCGGCAAGCGGCTTTTCCAGAAGCTTGCCGTTGACGATGTCGAACCAGAACAGCGTGTCGGTGGCGGGATCGTAGCTCGGGCCTTCGCCGAGCTCGCAGATGTGGTCGGAAAAAACCGAAACGCCGTCCATTGTCATCCTCCGAAGGCTTCGTCCCAGGCAGCGACCGCGGCGCGCGCGCGCTGCGCGACATCCTCGACCGACGCACCCGGTTTGTAGAGGCTGGACCCGAGGCCGAAGACGCTGACGCCGACCGCCTTGTAGCCGGCAAAGTCCTTGTCGGAGACGCCGCCGACCGCGCCGATCAAGGTCGTCGGCGGCAGCACCGCGCGCACCGCGGCGATGCCGCTCGACCCGAGCACGCTTGCCGGGAAGAATTTCAGCGCCGAGGCCCCGAGCCGGATCGCCTGGAAGGCTTCGGTGGGCGTGAACACGCCGGGCATCGTCACCATGCCGTGATGCATGGCGCTGCCCATGACCTCGGCATCGATGTTGGGGCTGACCAGCAACTTGCCGCCGGCCTTGTGCAAGGCATCGACATCGGCGGCGGCCAGCACCGTGCCGGCGCCGATCAGCGCGGTTTTCGGCAGCGCCTTGACCAGATCGGCGATGGAGACGAACGGCTCCGGCGAATTGAGCGGCACCTCGATCGCTTCGATGCCGGCATCATAAACCGCCTTGCCGATCGCCACGGCCTCGGACGGCTTCAGCCCACGCAGGATGGCCACAAGGCCGCGCTTGAGCTTCGGGAAGAGTGCGGTCTGGCTCACGAAGCGCCTCCTATCATGCCGTTCTCGCGCGCGGCCTCGACGAGGCCGGCGCGCACCGCTTCATCGGCGTCCACGGCGCGGAAGGCAAGGCCTGCAAAACCGAGCGCCGCGCCATAAAGCGTGGCCAGCGCGCCGGAGGCGACCAATGCCACCGGCGCTTCGCTCGCGCCGTAGCGGCGCCTTGCCGACGCGATCTCACCGCCGATCAGCAGTCCCGACAGAGCCGCCGCCGCCTCGTCCGGCTGCAGATCCTGCAGAAGCCCGGCGGCGCGGATGGCAAACAGTTTCGAGGTGACGTCGCCGCCTTCGCCCAGCGCCCGTTCGCACCACTGACGGAAGAACCGGCTGTCCGCCGAGACCGGAGCGGGACGCTCGCCCAGCGAATGTTTCAGGATCGAATGCGTGGCTAAAACCGAAAACAATTCGCCGGTCGGCCAGGTGCCGAAACCTTCGACCGTGCCGTCCGCGACCGCGACCCATTTCGAATGCGTGCCGGGCATGCAGACAAGGTGCCGCCCCTTTGCCGGCAAACCGGCGCCGGCCAGCTGGGTTTCCTCGCCGCGCATGACATCCGGCGCCTCAGTCAGGCGCTGCGCGAGGCCTGGCACGATGCGAATGTCGCGGCTCGAGCCCTCGACGCGGGCGGCGCCGCGCAAGATAGCGCCGATCGGCGCCGGCACGGTGACATAGGGCGCCTCGATCCAGCCCTGCCGGGAACCGGCCATGCCGCAGATGATGACCGGTAGCGTATCCGGCGCGCCCATGGCGCCAAGATGGCCTTCCAGCACCGTGGCAAAGCCTTTTTCGCGCGCCGTGATCAGCCCGTCGTCGCCGCGCCGCTCGGCAAGCACCTTTCCCGTGCCGTCGAGCAGCCAGGCCCTCAGCCTGGTCGTGCCCCAGTCGAGCGCGGCGACCGCGGGTGCCGCGCTCACAGGAAGCCTCCATCGACGATCAGCATCTGCGCGGTCAGCATGCGCGAAGCGTCCGACGCCAGGAACAGCACCGTGCCCACCATGTCGTCCGGCTGCATGATGTCCTTGATGCATTGCTTGGCGACATGGGCGGCGAGCCCTTCGTCCGTGACCCAGAGCTCTCGCTGCCGCTCGGTGATGACCCAGCCCGGCGCCACCGCATTGACGCGGATGCGGTCGGCGCCGAGCTTGCCGGCCAGCCCCTTGGTGAGGCCGACTATGCCTGCCTTGGCCGCGGTATAGGCCGGCATGTCGGGATGGTTGATCAGATATGAGGTGGAGGTGAAGTTGATGATCGAGCCGCCGCCGGCGCGCTTCATGCCCGGCGCCACCGCCTGCGCGGTGAAGAAATGCGGCCGCAGGTTGATGGCGAGATTGTTGTCCCAGAACTCGACGGTGACGTCTTCGACCGCATGACGGTCGTCGAGCGCAGCGTTGTTGACCAGCACCGTGACGTCGCCATGCGCCTCGGCCGCCTTTGCCGCGGCGGCACGCAGCGCCTCGATGTCACGCAGGTCGGCCTTGAGGTAGAGTGGACGGCGGCCAAGCTCCTTTTCCAGCCGGTCGGCAAGGGCCATGCTCGGCTTGTCGGCGATGTCGATGAAGGCGACTTTCGCGTTCTGCCGCATGAAACCTTCGGTCAGCGCAGCGCCGATGCCGGAGCCTCCGCCGGTGATGAGCACCGAGGCGCCGTCGAGGTCGGCGAAACGCGCCGATGGCATCATGATCTCTTCTCCCTTTGGCCGGCGCGCATCCTAGCCATGCCGGCCCCGGGGGCAAGGGATAAACGGCGGATACCGCCGCTTATGTCTGACAAAATGGGCGCTCCCCTCACCCAGCCTCCGCTTCGCTCGGCTGACCTCTCTCCGAGCGGAGAGGGAATTGCCGGCGTCGGCGCCAGTCTCTCCCCGACGGGGAGAAGGTGGCCGCGAAGCGGCCGGATGAGGGGGCCGGCGCAGTCATGTGCGGTCAGGTGCCGCGATGTGTCAAATCGCCTTGGCGTGCAGCGCGCCGCGATAGGAATCGCGCAGATAGCCGAGCGTGGCGTCGGCGTCGGCCGGCTTGCCGAACAGATAGCCCTGTCCGCCGGCGCAGCCGAACTGAACGAGACGGTCGGCCTGCGCCTCGTCCTCGATGCCTTCGGCGACGACGTCCATGCCGAGCCCCTCGCACATGGCCAGGATGGCGCGGATGATGTGCTCCGACGGCCGGTCGTCGAGGATGGAGGAGACGAAGGCGCGGTCGATTTTGAGCTTGTCGAAATGGAACTCGCGCAGGCGGCCGAGCGACGACTGGCCGGTGCCGAAATCGTCGAGTGAGACGCGGATGCCGACGCGGCGCAAATCCTCGACGATCTTCTCGGCCGAGGCCGGATCGTTCATCAGGCCGGTCTCTGTGATCTCGATCTCCAGCCGGCGCGGATCGAAGCCGGTGCGGTCCAGGATGGCCAGGATATGCAGGCCGGTGTTCTGGTCGACGAGCTGCGAAGGCGACAGGTTGAAGGACAGGAACAGCTCCTTCGGCCAGTTGCGCGCCGCCTCGGTCGCCTTGCGCAGCACCAGCTGCGACAACGGGCCGATGATGCCGCGTTCCTCGGCGATCGGGATGAAGACGGATGGCGGCACGACGCCGAGATCGCGGTCGGTCCAGCGCGCCAGCGTCTCGAAGCCGATGGTGCGGCGGCTGTTCAGGTCGACGATCGGCTGGAAATGCGGTTCGACCTCGCCGGCCGAGACGGCGCGGCGCAGCGCCTGCTCGATGCGCGTGACGCGCTTGGCGGCCTCTTCCATCTCGCGGGTGTAGACGACGACGCGGCCGCGGCCCGAACGCTTGGCGTGATAGAGCGCGGTCTCGGCCTTGTTGAGGAGGATTTCGGTGGTCTCGTCGCCGGAATAGAACAGCGAGCAGCCGACCGAGGCCGAGAGCCTCGCGGTGCGCTCGCCGACATCGTAAGGCGCCGATAGGATCTCGATCAGCATGCGCGACTTCTCGGCCGCTTGCTCTTCCGAGAACACCATCGGGTAGAGATAGGCGAACTCGTCGGCGCCGATGCGGCAAACGGTGGAATAGCCGTCCATCGAGGCGCGCAGCCGCATCGCCACCTGGATCAGGATGTCGTCGCCGGCCTTATGGCCGAACAGGTCGTTGATCGGCTTGAAGCCGTCGAGGTCGAGGATGCCGACGGTGAAGGGCGCGGGATCGTCGGCGCGGTCGCTGATCAGGCGATCGACCTTGTCGAAGAAGCGACGATGGTTGCCGAGCCCGGTCAACGAATCCGTGAAGGCCAGATCCGTGTTTTCCTTGCCTGGCTGACTGGTGCCAAACGTCGTTTGCATCATGTCCCTGTTCTTACGGCGGTATTTCTCTTCAGACTGGCAGCAAAGCGTTTAGGAAAAGTATCGAGAAAATCGATTTTTCGAAGGCCCCCAAAAAAGGTCGCGCTTCGAACCTCTTGCGCAATTCCTCACGTAACCCGCTGCGCGCTTTCCTGGAATTGTTCTTAGCCGGCTTGCCTGACGCGATAGAGGGAGATCGGGCTGCCCTTGGTCTCGCTGACCGGCTCGAGCCAGTCCGGCACGCCGCCGCGCAGCAGGCCGGCCAGGAAGCCTTGCGGCGCCTTCCGGGTCAGGATCATGGTCTCGACATTGCCGGGGCAGATGGCGACGAGGCCGACACGATGCGCCTCGACGATTGCGCGCGCGTTGTCGGCCGAGCCGAGAAAGGCGTCCAGCGCCAGGAGATTGCCGGCGACATTGCGGTGATAGGGGCCGGCGAAGACGCGATGGCCGCTATAGGCAAGCACCGGCGCTCCAAGATTGGAGATGGTCAGCACGGTGGCATCGGCCATGCCGCCGAGCGGCGCGAAGGTAGCTTTCTTCTCGCAGGTCCCGTCCGTGGTTGCGCCGTCGGCGAGAGGCTTGTCTTTCTCGAACGCGACCGACGCGGCCGCGGCGACGCCTGTCCAGACCGGGTTGATCGAGACCAGCCAGACGGCCGCAAGGCGCAGCGCCACGCCGAGCGAGGAGCTGGTCTCGGCCCGCGCCCGCCATTTGGCGATCCAGGCCGACAGCGGGATGACCGCGAAGGCGATCGAGAAGGTGGTGCCGCGCACCTGCCAGGCGCCGACCACGAAAGCGACGGCGAGCAGCGCCGCGACGAGGCTGTCCTGCCGCCGCCAGCCGCCGCGGCGGAAGCGCAGCGCCATCAGGATGATCGCGACCAGCGGCGTCGCGTAACGCGCCGCCACACGCGCCGGATCGCGGACAATGAGCGTGAACAGCGACTGGGCCTCGTCGATATGGTCGAGCCACAGTTCCTTGAGGCGCGGGTCGAGCGAGGCGTAGGGCGCTGAGAGGCATTGCGGGAACAGCACCGCTACGACCACGCCGAGGACGGCGCCCAGCGCGGCAAGCAAGGCCAGCCTGCGCCGCCAGCTGCCGGCGGCGGGCTCGACACAAGCGATTGCCGCCAGCCCCATGCCGCCAATGGCCGCGACGACGAACTGCGCGACCGAGAAGGCATCGCACTGAGCCGCGCCCCACTCGTAAGGAGAAACCGTCGTGACGAAGACAAGCGCCGCGACACCGGCGAAGCCGAGGCCGAAATCCCGGGCGATCATCCGCTCGCTGGCAGGATCGGCGACGAACAGCAGCGACACGCAAACGCCGATGGTGGCGACATAGGGCACGGTCTCCATGCCGACGGCGAGCGTCAATGCCGCACAGAGGCCGGACAGCAGCGCGGCCCAACGCCGCGCCGGCGCCTCGAGCAGCAAAGCGAGGCTCGCCATGGTGAGCATCAGCTGGACGTTGTGGTGATCGAGCGCGCCGGGGTCGTAGATGCCGATGAAGTAATAGCCGGCGGCGCCGACCAGGATAGCGGGCAGCACCGCGCCACCGCCGCCGAAGCTGCGCGCGGCGCGGGCGGTGAAGAACAAGGTCGACCAGAAGAGCAGCGCCGGCCACAGCACCTGCGCCACGTCCTCGCCGAGCGGCCTGCTGCCGGTGAGCGCCGAGGCGGCAAGCGCGATGGCGGCGATCGGCGCGTCGACCAGCCGCGACCAGTGCATGACGAAGCCGCCTTCCAGCCCCATCCGATACTGGTGCAGGTCGAACCAGCCCTGGCCGACCAGCAGGTCGCGGACCTCGACGAGGCGCAGCAGATTGTCGTTGTCGCCGCCTGCGTCGGTCAGTTGCCCAAAGCCCGCCCACGCGTCGATGGCGAAGGCAAGCAGGGTGGCCAGCAGCGCCAGCATGAAGTCGGACTTCCAGGTGGCGGCGCCGTTCTCGGCTGTGCCCATTGCCGTGGCCTTTGAAGGGAGAGGATCGGTTTAAACCTAGCCTTAACGGCTTCAATAAATAGTAAAACGGCTCGACGGGGCCGGCACAAAGGCGGCCGGAGGCTGGGTCGGGCGCCCGGAGACAGACATGCCGCATGCAGTCCGCCACGAGCCGGTCATCGCCGTGCTCCTGCCTTGCTACAATGAGGAGCTGACGATCGGCGAGGTCGTGCGGCGCTTCCGCGAGACGCTGCCTTCGGCCGCGATCTATGTCTACGACAACAATTCCAGGGACCTCACCGCGCTGAAGGCCCGCGCCGCCAGCGCCACCGTCGTGCGCGAGCCGCGCCAGGGCAAGGGCAACGTGGTGCGGCGCATGTTCGCCGACATCGACGCCGACATCTATGTGATGGCCGACGGCGACGGCACCTACGCGCCGGAGGATGCGCCGCAGCTGATCAATATCCTGCAGACCGAACGCTCCGACATGGTGGTTGGCACCAGGCGCGGCGTGACCGACGATGCCGGCCGCAACGGCCACGCCTTCGGCAACCGTATCTTCAACCGCCTCTACAAGGGCCTGTTCGGGACCGACTTCACCGATATCTTCTCCGGCTACCGGGTGTTTTCGCGCCGCTTCGTCAAGAGTTTCCCGGCCGTGTCCGGCGGTTTCGAGATCGAGACCGAGATGTCGGTGCATGCCTCGCAGCTGAAACTGCCGGTGAGCGAGATGGCGCTCGACTACGGCCGCCGCCCGGAGGGCTCGTCGTCGAAACTGTCGACCTTCCGCGACGGCGCCAGGATCCTGTGGATGTTCGCCATGCTGGTGAAGGAGACGCAGCCGCTGCGCTTCTTCGGCACGTTCGCGCTGTTCTTCCTGGCGGCCAGCATCGGCCTGATGATCCCCGTGCTGATCGAATTCGCCGAGACGGGGCTCGTGCCGCGCATGCCGACCTGGGTGCTGTCGATCGGCATGCTGCTTCTGGCCATGCTGTCGATGATGACCGGCTTCATCCTCGATTCCGTGTCGCGCGGCCGGGCCGAGCAGAAGCGCATCTTCTATTTGTCGATTTCTTCCGGCCGGGCCGAGCGTCCAGCATCCGGGCAGGCCCTGCCCAAGAGCGACCCGGGCAAGGCCCCACGGGCGGCTTAGAGCATGATCTCGAAAAGTGGGAACCGGTTTTCGGAGAAGATCATGCTCCAGCAAAGAGTTAGATCGTGAGGGCGATTCAACGAAACGCCATCACGATCTAGTGGGCCGCCTCGTCCGCTTCGCCCTCGCCGGCGGCATCGGTTTCGTCGCCGACGCGGCGGCGCTCTGGCTGCTGCTTGCCACCACGCCGCTCGGTGCGCTCTCGGCGCGCGTGCTGTCGATCGGCTTCGCGCTCTGCGTCACCTGGCAAGTGAACCGTCATCTCACCTTCGCGCCGTCGAGCCGGAGCATCGCGCAGGAAGGCGCGCGCTATGGCGGCGTCGGCATCGCCACCAGCATCGTCAATTACCTGGTCTACTGCGCCGTCCTGTTCGCCCTGCCGGCGCTGCCGCCGCTGGCGGCGCTCGCCATCGCCTCGATCGTCGCGATGACGCTGTCCTTCCTCGGATATTCCAGGCTGGTCTTCGACCGCTGAGACCGTTTGGAAATTCTACTCGGGCGGCCATCTGGTAGCGGTCTCTGAGCGTCTGCACCAAGCGAGCACGATTGGCAGACGCCGCCGATTTCCGTATATCGGCGGCAGAGCACGCCGGAGACCGAAAATGCCGTTGAAAATCGCCGTTCAGATGGATCATGTCTCCACCGTGTCGATCGCCGGAGACACGAGCTTCGCGCTGTCGCTGGAGGCGCAGCGGCGCGGCCATAAGCTTTTCCATTACACGCCCGACCGGCTGTCGATGCGGGACGGCAAGGTGTTCGCGCGCATCGAGGAGATGCAGGTGCGCGACGAGAAGGGCAACCACTACTCGCTGGGCGAGAAGGTGCGCACGGACCTCTCCGAGATGGACGTGGTGCTGCTGAGGCAAGACCCGCCCTTCGACATGAACTACATCACCACCACGCACATATTGGAGCGCATCCATCCGAAGACGCTGGTGGTCAACGACCCGGCCTGGGTGCGCAACAGCCCGGAAAAGATCTTCGTCACCGAATTCCCGGACCTGATGCCGGAAACGCTGATCACCAAGGACCCGCAAGAGGTGGCCGCGTTCCGCAAGGAGTTCGGCGACATCATCGTCAAGCCGCTCTACGGCAATGGCGGCGCCGGCATCTTCCATCTGCTCGAAGCCGACCGCAACCTCGCCTCGCTGCTGGAGATGTTCGGCCAGCTGTTCCGCGAGCCCTATATCGTGCAGCGCTACCTCAAGGACGTGCGCAAGGGCGACAAGCGCATCATCCTGATCGACGGCGAGCCGGTGGGCGCCATCAACCGCGTGCCGGCCGAGCACGATTCCCGTTCCAACATGCATGTCGGCGGCCGCGCCGAAAAAACCGAGCTGACGGAGCGCGAGCGCGAGATCTGCGCCCGCATCGGACCCTCGCTGAAAGAACGCGGCTTCATCCTCGTCGGCATCGACGTGATCGGCGACTACATGACCGAGATCAACGTGACCTCGCCGACCGGCATTCGCGAGGTGCGGCGTTTCGGGGGCGCGGATATCGCAAGCCTGTTCTGGGATTGTGTTGAGGGGAAGCGGGGGCAATCTCCCCACGACGCCCGCCGGAACGCGCGGCAAACAATGTTCCTGTAATGTTCTTGCCCAAAGCGAAAATCTGTGGTTGTCTAGCCTGATTTCGCTCGCGGCCTGATCGCAGGGCCGCGCTTGCCGATATCGGGGGCTTGGACAACATGGTGGCGCGGGTTCGCACGGTGGCTTTCCAGGGCATCGAGGCTTTGCCGGTCGATGTCCAGGTGATGGTCGGGCCGGGCAAGGTCGGCATGCAGATCGTCGGCCTGCCGGACAAGGCGGTGGCCGAAAGCCGCGAGCGCGTGCAGGCGGCGCTGCATGCGTCCGGCCTGTCGATGCCGTCGAAGAAGGTGACCGTGAACCTCGCGCCGGCCGATCTTCCCAAGGAAGGCAGCCATTACGACCTGCCGATCGCGCTCGGCCTGATGGCGGCGCTGGGCGCCATACCGGGCGATATGCTCGCCGGCTATGTGGTGCTGGGCGAATTGTCGCTCGACGGCACCATCGCCGGCGTTGCCGGCGCGCTGCCCGCGGCGATCGGCGCCAATGCCGAAGGCAAGGGCTTGATCTGTCCCTTCGCCTGCGGACCCGAGGCGGCCTGGGCCGGCAAGGACTTCGATATATTGGCGCCGCGCAGCCTGATCGCCATCGCCAACCATTTTCGCGGCACGCAGGTGCTGTCGCGGCCCGAAGCCGGCATCCAGCTCGCCGCGCGCGACCTGCCCGACCTCGCCGACATCAAGGGCCAGGAAAGCGCCAAGCGGGCGCTCGAGGTGGCGGCGGCCGGAGGGCATAATCTACTCATGGTTGGGCCGCCAGGCTCGGGCAAGTCGATGCTGGCGCAGCGGCTGCCCTCGATCCTGCCGCCGCTGGCGCCGAAGGAGCTGCTCGAAGTCTCGATGATCGCCTCCGTCGCCGGCGAGCTTGGCGAAGGCAAGCTGACCGACCGGCGGCCCTTCCGCGCCCCGCATCACTCCGCCTCGATGGCGGCGATGGTGGGCGGCGGCCTGCGCGCGCGGCCGGGCGAAGCCTCGCTCGCCCATCACGGCGTGCTGTTCCTCGACGAATTGCCGGAATTTTCGCCGCAGACGCTGGACGCGCTGCGCCAGCCGCTGGAGACGGGCGACTGCATGATCGCGCGCGCCAACCACCGCGTTACCTATCCGGCGCGCATCCAGCTGGTGGCGGCGATGAATCCGTGCCGCTGCGGCATGTCGGGCGAGCCCGGCTATCGCTGCTTGCGCGGCGACCGCTGCCGCACCGAATACCAGGCGCGCATTTCCGGCCCAATGCTCGACCGCATCGATCTTCGGATCGAGGTGCCGGCGGTCTCGGCGAGCGACCTGATCCGGCCGGACAAGGCCGAGACGAGTGCTTCGGTGGCCCAGCGCGTGGCGCGTGCGCGCGCCCTGCAGCGCGAAAGGCTGGAAAGGCTGGGTGCGGCCGCCACCACCAACGCGCATTGCCCGCCTTCGATCATCGAGGAGATCGCCAGGCCCGATACCGCCGGGCTGACGCTGCTCAAGGATGCCAGCGAAAAGCTCGGCTTTTCGGCGCGAGCCTATCACCGCGTGCTCAAAGTGGCGCGCACATTGGCCGACCTCGACGCCAGCGAGACGGTCGGCCGCATCCATCTTGCCGAGGCGATTTCCTATCGCATGAGCGCCGAGCGGATGGCGCAGGCGGCTTAAAGCACGTCTCCCAAAAGTGGGAGCCGGTTTCGGGACAAAGACATGCGTAGAATCAGAAACCTAAAGCGCATGGAGCGAATCTGAAAGATCGCGACGCGCTTTAGTCGCGCGCAGGTCAATCGGTCGCTGGGATCAGCTTCTGCAGCGTCGGCGCCAGGATCATGCCGAAGGTCAGGACATCGCCATAGGCCCGCGCGGAAATCATCGCCCCGTGCACGGTTGCCATGAAGGCTTCCGCCTCGGCGCGCGGCGCGGCGGCGATCGTCAATGTTCCCTGCTCGGCGCCGCGCTCGAAGACACGGGTCAGCCACCCCGAGAGAAACTGAAAATAGGCCCGGACCTCCACGGCAACCTCCGGCGGAAGGGCCGGAAGCTCGCTGGCAAGCAGCGCGCAGACGCAGATCGGCCTGCTCGCGTCCTCGATGCACTGCGCCCAGAAGCCGGCATAGGTCCGGAGCAATTCGGGCGGGTCAGGCACATTGCGCTCAAGCTCCGTCATGCCCGTCACGGCATCCTCGAGATAGCGCCGGACCAGGGTTTGCACGAGGTCGACCTTGCTCGGGAAATGATGGTGGATGCTCGCCTTGCGGATACCGACCACCTCGGCGATATCGGCATAGCTGAATCCGTTATAGCCGCTGGCGACGATGAAGCTTCGCGCGGCGGCCAGGATGTCATCGGCGGTATTCGAGGGGGCGGTGTTCGAAGGCTTATCCATGGACATGCCTAACCTCCGGCGGAGGAAATCTCAACGCACGGCCTGCGGCGACTTGCGAAGGATATCGCTGACCGAAAGCCACACGGCGGACACCAGGAAATAGAAGGCGCCGAAAGCGGCATAGGGCGCGACGTTGGCGATGCCGATGGCCTCCGCGCCGCCCGCCATCTTGACGAAGAACAGGCCGGCCAGCGCCGATTGCGCGCCGCTCAGGATCATCGCCCATTGGGCGCCGTTGGTCTTCCAGCGACGCAGCGCGGTGAGCAGTTGGAACGCGCCGGAGACGACCGCCCAGACACCATAGACCGCAAGCACCGCGTTCATGCTGTGGCCAAGCGCGATGGCGACCGCGATCGCGGTGATGATGCTGACGACGAAATTGAGCAGCTGCGACCTGTTGCGGCCGAGACCGCCGCTGCGCTGCGCGTCGACATAATTCGCCAGTGCGTCCCAGGCGGGATAGGCCACCAGCATGATCGCGGCGAGCGCCGGAATCGTCCCCGCGACGGTGAAGGCCGCTGCGACCCAGGCCGCCGATACGGCGAACCGCAGATAATAATAGCTTTTGAGCCAGCCATTCGAGGACTGGGCACGGTTCATTTGTGCAGACATGAGGATACCTTTCATTCAACGTCACCTACCAACTAGTAGGTAGATCGAGAATCGTCAATACCTTGCGGACCGATCGGCGATCACCTCGGCATCTCGTTTATGTGATCGGCGCCGGCTCGCCGTGCCGCGGAAAGGCGGTCGATGGCGCCGCCGGCCTGTTCGAGGAAATGGCGTCGTCGAAAATCTCCGGCGAGGAGGACCGCTGCAGCCACACGGATCTCTGGGATTTCCAGGCCAATATCGATGGCGCGCAGAAGATCGTGGCGCTGGTCGAGCCGCTGGTGTCGAAGGAAGACCCGGGGCTGATCAAGACGAGGACCTGTCCAAGCTGCGGGGCACGCTCGGATTGAATTGAGGCAATCGCGTATGGCGCTCCCCCTCTCCGTCTCGGCTTCGCCGAGCCACCTCTCCCCCGCCTCTGGCGAGGGCGAGGAACCCAAGCTTTTCAGGGCCGCGACGTCGGCCGTTACCGTTTCCTCGCCCCCATGAAATGGGGAGAGGTGTCCGCGCAGCGGACGGAGAGGGGGCAGCGCCGACCAATGCAAATTGATCGACATGTTGCACGAAGCCGCCCCTCTCAGCCCTTCGCCTTCAGCTCCAGCCTGCGCTTATGCAGCACCGGCTCCGTATAGCCGTTGGGCTGGCTCGTCCCTTTGAACACCAGGTCACACGCGGCCTGGAAGGCGATCGAACCATCGAAGTCCGGCGCCATGGGCCGATAAAGCGGATCGCCGACATTCTGGCGGTCGACGATCGCCGCCATGCGCTGAAGCGAATCCCTGACCTGGATTTCCGAGCACACCTTGTGGCGCAGCCAGTTGGCGATGTGCTGCGAGGAGATGCGCAGCGTGGCGCGGTCCTCCATCAGGCCGACATCGTTGATATCAGGCACTTTCGAGCAGCCGACGCCCTGGTCGATCCAGCGCACGACATAGCCGAGGATCCCTTGCGCGTTGTTGTCGAGCTCGCGCTGGATCTCGTCCGGCGTCCAGTTCGGCCGCACCGCGACCGGCACCGACAGGATGTCGTCGAGCTTGGCCTTCGGCCGGCTCTTCAGCGCCGCCTGCACGGCGTGCACGTCGACCCTGTGGTAGTGCGTGGCGTGCAGCGTGGCGGCCGTCGGCGAGGGCACCCAGGCGGTGTTGGCGCCGGCCTTGGGATGGGCGATCTTCTGTTCCAGCATCGCCGCCATCAGGTCGGGCATCGCCCACATGCCCTTGCCGATCTGGGCATGGCCAGCAAGCCCGCATTCCAGGCCCGTATCGACATTCCAGGCCTCATAGGCGGAAATCCAGGCGGCCTGCTTCATGTCGCCCTTGCGGATCATCGGACCGGCTTCCATCGAGGTGTGGATCTCGTCCCCGGTACGGTCGAGGAAGCCGGTGTTGATGAACACCACGCGCTCCTTCGCGGCGCGGATCGCCTCCTTGAGGTTGACGGTGGTGCGCCGCTCCTCGTCCATGATGCCCATCTTGATGGTGTTTTTCGCCATGCCGAGCAGGGTCTCGATGCGGTCGAAGATCTCGACGGCGAAGGCGACCTCTTCCGGCCCGTGCATCTTGGGCTTCACCACATACATCGAGCCGGCGCGCGAGTTCGCGCGCCGTCCGTTCGGCCCGACGTCATGCAGCGCGATCAGCGCGGTGACCGCGGCGTCCATGATACCTTCCGGCACCTCGTTGCCGTCGCGATCCAGGATCGCCGGATTGGTCATCAGGTGGCCGACATTGCGCACCAGCATCAGCGAGCGTCCCGGCAAAAGCAGTTGGCCGCCATTGGGCGCCGTGTAGCGGCGGTCCGGGTTGAGCTTGCGGGTAAACGTCTTGCCGCCCTTGGTGATCTCTTCCGCCAGGTCGCCCTTCATCAGGCCGAGCCAGTTGCGGTAGACCACGACCTTGTCCTCGGCATCGACGGCGGCGACCGAATCCTCGCAGTCCTGGATGGTGGTCAAGGCCGATTCCAGGATGACGTCGGCGATACCCGCGGCATCGGTCCTGCCGATCTGGTTGGCGCGGTCGATTACGATCTCGATATGCAGGCCGTTCTTGACCAGAAGCACCGCTTCGGGATTGGCGGCGTCACCGCGATAGCCGGCGAACTGTTTCGGGTCGGCGAGCGTTGTGGCGCCGGCGCCCTCGCCCAGCTTCAGCGCGCCGTTCTCGACCGTCAGCCCGTTGACCCCGGCCCATTTGCCCGTGGTCAGCGGCACCGACTGGTCGAGGAAATCCCTCGCCCAGGCAATCACCTTGGCGCCGCGCGTGGGATTAAAACCCTTGCCCTTCTCGGCGCCGCCGGTCTCGGGAATGGCGTCGGTGCCGTAGAGCGCGTCATAGAGCGAACCCCAGCGGGCATTGGCGGCGTTGAGCGCATAGCGCGCATTCATCACCGGCACGACAAGCTGCGGCCCGGCGACGACAGCGATCTCGGGATCGACATGCTCCGTGCTGACCGAGAAGGCAGGGCCTTCCGGCGCCAGATAGCCGATTTCCTTCAGGAAGGCCTTGTAGGCTTCCATGTCGATCGGCGCGCCATTGGCACGATACCAGCCGTCGAGCTTTTCCTGCATGGCGTCGCGTTTGGCCAGCATCGCCCGATTCTTCGGCGCGAGGTCATGGACGATCGACGAAAATCCGGTCCAGAATTTTTCCGGGTCGATGCCGGTGCCGGGCGTGGCCTCCCCGGCCACGAAATCATGGAGCTCCCGGGCAATCCGCAACCCGGCGATCTCGATGCGGTCGGTCATCTGCACGTCTCCAGATATAGGCTTAGCCGGGGCCTTTGGCATGTTTGGGGCTGCGGGGTCAATTCAGCTTAGGGTGTAGGGGGATTTTGGCGATTAGCGAATCTCCCCGGGGGAGATGGCCGGCAGGCCAGAAGGGGTCGCCTCGCGCGGAGCGCCGACGTCGTTTCGGCGCAGCCGGTGTTGGCGCTTCACGCGCGGCGACCCCCTCTGTCGCCTTCGGCGACATCTCCCCCTCGAGGGGGGAGATTGGCCGCGCTACACCGCAATCCTTGGCCGTCCCGACGCCACGGCCACCACATGCGCCTCGATGAACATGCGCTGGCCCTCGATGGTCGAGACCTTGAACTCGGTGGCGACGTCGATCTCGGCGCTGTCGGTGCCGGCGTCCTTGGCGCGCTCGGCGGCGATCGCCCGCACATCGGCTTGCGCCGCTTCGATCGCCTTTTCCTCCTCGGTGAAATCGCGCACCGTCCGGCCCGAGGCGAGGCGGAACAGGCCTTCCTTGGGCTGGCTGACGCGGGCTTCGGCCGAGACACGCACTTGGCCGACCACGGCGCCGAGCGCGTTGGCGACATCGGTGTCCTCCGGCACGATGCAGCCATTGCCGACAAGCGGCGGCAGGCCGGCATAGTGCAGCGGCGCCGAGGCGCCGAGGCCGATGACCGGGCGGTCGAGCGCGACGGTGAAGCGGGCGATGCCGGGATGCGCGTCGACCGCGCGCTGCACCAGTGCGTGCGCGACGGTCGCCGCGCCGTCCAGCCCGTCCTCGGCGAAGGCGGTTTCGAGGATATATTCGGCCGACCAGCGGGTCAGCGTCGTCAGCACGCGCTGCGAAATCTCCTCCGGCGTCGCCGCGATCGTCTGGCCGCGGCCGTCGCGGCGCCGCGCGAAAAGCTCGGCGCCGAGGCGGGCGGTGGCGGCGTCCCAATTGGCCTGCTTGCCAAGCACATGGGCGGCATCCGACGGGGTGAACCCGCTGATGTGCACCAGCCCCCGCGCGACCAGCCGGTTCAGCGTGGCGTTCTGCGCATTCGACGACAACAGCCGGTCGAGCGCCAGCGGGGTGGAGCCGATCGTCTCGTAGAGCTTCGCTTCCGGTCCCGTGAGGCCGGCGGCGAGCCGGTCCGGCACGCCGGTGCGCAGGGCAAAGCGCCCGTCCATGCGGCCGGGGTTCGGCGCGCGCAGTTGGCGCTCGAGTTCCGACGTTACCGCCTCGCCATGCACCATGCCGGAAAGCGCCAGCGGCACCAGGCGGCGCGGCCCAAGCAGGATCTTCGGGTCGAGCGCGCCGTCTTCCAGCGTGACTTCGGAATCGCCGCCGAGGCCGAAGGTGCGCATGGCGACGGCTTCCACCATGGTACGGAAGCCGCCCACGGTGGCGCCCTCCGGATCGAGGCGCGGCCGGCCCTGGTCGAGCACGGCGACGTCCGTCGTGGTGCCGCCGATATCCGACACCATGGCGTCGTCCAGCCCCGTCATGTGGCGGGCGCCGACAAGGCTGGCGGCCGGGCCGGACAAAATGGTCTCGATCGGCCGCTGGCGGGCGAAGGCCGCCGACACCAGCGCGCCATCGCCGCGCACCACCATCAGCGGTGCCGCGATGCCGCGCTTGGCCAGAAACCCTTCGGTCGCCGCGACCAGCCGGTCGATCATCGAGATCAGGCGGGCGTTGAGCAAGGTGGTGAGCGCGCGGCGCGGGCCGCCGAGCTTGGCCGACAATTCATGGCTGGCGGTGACCGGCAGGCCGGTCTTCTCGCGGATGAGGTCGCGGGCCGCCAGCTCATGCGCCGGGTTGCGGGTGGCAAAATAGGCGCAGACGGCGAAGCCCGACACCGAGGCGCCCAGTTCCGGCAGCGCCGCCTCGAGGCCGGAAAGATCGAGTTTTGCGGCATTGCCGTGCACGTCGTGGCCGCCGGGGCAGAACACCACCGGATCGGTGCCCAAAGCCGTTTTCAGGCCGTCGCGCGCAAGGTCGCCCTCGGAAAAGCCGATCATCACCAGCGCCACGCGCCCGCCCTGCCCCTCGACCAGCGCGTTGGTGGCTAAAGTTGTCGACATCGAGACAAGCTTGATGGCGGCCGGGTCGGTGCCGGCTTCCTGCAGCACCGCATCCACCGCGCCGGATATGCCGACGGCGAGATCATGGCGGGTGGTGAGCGACTTGGCCTTGGCGAGCACCTTGCCCTTAGGCCCGCCTTCCTCCGACCACAGCACGGCGTCGGTGTAGGTGCCGCCGGTGTCGATGCCGAGGAAGAGGGGTTTGGGCTTGGCGGTCATTTGGGGCGGCAGTCCGGGGTCGAGGGCTTTGCTGCGAAGCCCTTAGCCGATACGCGCCGGCGGATAAAGGTGGGAGGGATGGGCCAGGGGGAGTTCGCGGTTTCCTCGCCCCACGAAGAGGGTACGAAGAGGGGAGAGGTGGCTCGGCGAAGCCGAGACGGAGAGGGGAGCACCCTACGAAGGCCCCCTCTCCGTCCACTTCGTGGACACCTCGCCCTCGCCTCTGGCGGGGCGAGGAACCTTGAACCTTTAAGCGCCGCCGCCTACTTCGCCGTGACTATGCCCTTCATCGAGCTATGGATGGCGCAGTGGAAGGGGTGCGCGCCGGCGGCCGTGATCTTGACCTTGGCGCTCTTGCCCGTGGCGAGATGGCCGGTATCGAACGAGCCATCCAGCGCGGTGGCGGTGTGCGTCATCGGATCGGCATTGGTGAAGATGATGGTGTCGCCGACGGCGACGCTGACCTTCGACGGGTTGAATTTCATGCCCTTGATCTGGACCGCGTGATTGGCCGCATAGGCGGGCATGGCAAGGGCAAGCAGGGCAAGGACGAGCATGGTGCGCATGATGGATATCCTCCTGAGCGCGAAACCTCATCCTTAACTAACGCCGGTGCGGCGCCTGTCATCCCTCGAACCCCACCCTTTTATGGCTCCCGTCACAGAACGGCTTGTTGGCCGAATGGCCGCAGCGGCAGAGGAAAACCTTCGTGGTGCGGGCAATCGTATGCCCCGTGCCGGTGACGATCTCGGCATTGCCTTCGACTTTCAGCGGCCCGTTGACGGTCGGCGTAACCTTCAGCGGGCCATCGCGTGCTTCCAGCACCTGCGCCTCCTTCAACGGCGGCTCGCCGGTGGCGGAAAAACCGGCCTTGATGTGGCTGTTGTCGCAGAACGGCTTGTTCTGCGACAGGCCGCAGCGGCAGAGCGTGGCGCGCAAGAAGGTGTCTTCGCCGAGCACGATCTCGGCATGCACCGCCAGCGGGCCGTTCTCGCGCAGCCGCACGGTGTTGACCACCGGCGGCTTCTCCTGCGGCCCGCCGTCCTTGCGGTTATAGGTGATGGCGCCCGACGGGCAATTCTGCGCCAGCGCCACCACCTGCTCGACATCAGCCGCCTCCGGGTGGATCCACTCGCCCGGCGCGTTGGGCACGAAGACATGCGGGTTGCCGAGCACGCAATTGCGCGAATGGATGCAGCGCTTGCCGTTGAAACCGACGTCGATCTTCTCGCCTTCGACCGTGCCTGCCATGGGGCTCTCCTCTGGTGGTGGAGGCTAGGCTAGGGCGGGGGTGCGAAGGGCGTCAAGCTGGGAGGATGGGCAGCCGCGGAGGACAAGGTTCCTCGCCCCCATGAAATGGGGGAGAGGTGGCTCGGCGAAGCCGAGACGGAGAGGGGGAGCGCCCTACGAAGGCCCCCTCTCCGTCCGCTTCGCGGACACCTCTCCCCCACCTTTGGCGGGGGCGAGGAACCCAAGCACGCAGATGTCGGCAAACAGCGCCCCTACTCCTGCAGATCGATCTCCTCGGTCTGGCCGCCGCTGCAGGTGTAGCAGCAGTCCTCGCAGGGTTCCTTGTTGTTGGGGCCGACGCCCCAATAGGTCTCCTCATCGCCGTCGACCCAGGCGCCGTAGCAGATCTTCTCGCCTTCGTTGCAGGAGATCGGCAATTGCTTGGTTTCGCCTACGTCGAGGTAGAAATCCTTGCCATTGCCCGGCCAGACATAGTCGCGGTCCTGGCTGTAGAGCTCGAGGCGCATGGCGTTGGGATGGCTGTTCTTGATCTGGAAGGTGACGTCGCCGGCATGAGCGGCGGGCGCGATGAGGACGGCGAGCGAAAGCGCGGCGGCAACGCGGCGCGCGAAAGAGATGGACATGAAGACCCCCGAGTCAGAATCGGCCCCCACGGCCGAGGCTTGGATGATGGCACGGCGGGAGCCGATGCCAAGGGGCGGCGAAAATAGCTTGGTGATTTTGGGGGATGGTGAGGCTGTGGCGATTGGCTGATCTCCCCCCTGGAGGGGGAGATGGCCGGCAGGCCAGAGGGGGGGGCGCTGTCCCGCCGGGGTCTCAACGCTTGGGTTCCTCGCCCCCGCCAGAGGCGGGGGAGAGGTGTCCGCGAAGCGGACGGAGCGGGGGCCTTCGTAGGGCGCTCCCCTCTCCGTCTCGGCTTCGCCGAGCCACCTCTCCCCACTTCGTGGGGCGAGGAACCTTGATCCTGCAACGCCGCGATCCTTCGCACGCCCTCTGCCCTTCAGGGCATCCCCCCTCTCTGGGGCTCTTTGGGGGGAGATCAGCGGCTTCAGCGCCCCGCCTACTCCGCCAGGTCCACCGTCTCGGTCGAATGCTCCACGCAGATGAAGCAGCAGGTGTCGCAGGGCTGGTCGTTGTCGGGGCCGACGCCGGCGGTGACGGTATCGTCGCCGTTCACCCAGGCGCCCCAGCAGATATGCTCGCCGGGCTCGCAGGAGATCGGCACGGATTTGCGCGCCTTCGGCCGGATGAGGAACACCTTGTCGTCGCCCGGCCAGACTTTTTGGCTGTCGCGGCTGAACAATTCCAGCGCCACGCCGTCCGAGCGCTGGTTGCGCACGAAGACCGACATGTCGGCGGCGAAGGCCGGCGCGGTGAGGAGAAGGAAGGCGAGCAGAGCGCGAATCATGGCGAGGTCCCCCGGGAGGAGTAGAGCACGTAAGACACGCGTAATCTCCCCCCTTGAGGGGGAGATGGCCGGCAGAGGGGGACCTTGCGCGTGAAGCGCCGGCGTGGTCGGCTCGTCGCCGAGGACGCTGGCGCTCCACGCGCGGCGACCCCCTCTGTCGCCTTCGGCGACATCTCAGCCTCGAGGGGGGAGATCAGCGCCTCACCACCACATGCGGTGCAAATGTCTTCACCGCATCCACCAGGTCCTGGCCCCGCACGTCGAGCGAGGAGATTTCCATATGCACGATGTTCCGGCCGAAAGGCATCAGGCCGAAGGCGTTGGCGGAGGAATATCGGATTGCGTCGGGCGGCTCCTCGGTGAGCTCGAAATTGAGCATCGCCGCGCCCTTGCCGCCGGCTGCGAGCCGCACGCTCAGCACCTTGCTCCACGGCACCAGCACGTCGCCCGCGCGGGCATCGCGAAAACCCTGGCTGTCCAGCACCACCTTGACCGAAGTGTCGAAGGCGCCGCGCGCGATGAAGACGCCGAGCCCCAGGCAAGCGGCGCCGAGCAGCGCGATCCACAGCGCATGCCCGCCGTCCGCGCCCGAGGCCACGCCCTGCAGCGCGCCGAAGCCGAAAATGCCGCCGAGCAGGAACGGCCCGACGGCGGGCAGGATCTTTCCCGACGGGCTGTTGCGGAGTTCGAGCGGCGCGGCCATCGCCTTCGCTCTCACCGCTCGGCTTTCATCAGCGTCCAGATCCAGCCGATGAAGGTCAGGACCAGGGACGGATAGCCGAGCGCCGGCAGCGGCGCCGAGGTGGGCAGAAGCGGCGCACCCCACAGGATCATCAGGACCGAGGCGGCGAAGAGCAGGGCGGCAACGAAAGCGGTGAGCCGCATCCAGAGCGCGAAGGTGGCTTGCGCGCTGACCATCACCAGCCCCGCCGCCCAGAGCGCGATACCGCCGGCATAGGAAGGCACGGAGGCCTGCAGGCCCGCCCCATTGCCGGCCAGAAGCAGGCTTTCGCCGGCCAGGAAAGTCAGGAAGCCGGCCGCGACGAGATCATTGCCTAGCCGCTGGTATTTCATCGTGAGCAGTGCTGCCGCTACGACGATGCCGACGCCGTCGATGGTCCACAGCGTCTCGCGCAGCGCGTCGCTGGCAACGAAGGTGCCCGCCATGCCCAGCGCGCCGCCAATGGCGAGGCCGATCGCGGCGACGGTGTCGGAGGTGGAGCGCATGCGAATGTCTCCCCAAGCTGGGGAGAGGATACGCCGAATTGAGAAGAGTTTGCTACTCCGCAAACTATCCGTGATCTGGATGAGGGCAACGAGGCAGGCAAATTCAGCCAGCGTCGATTGGTTACGGAAATCGCACCGCCCAAAGGAGAACAGTTTTAGCTTCAGGAACGATTTCGTAGAGTATGTATACCATCGGAATACGCGCCAATGGCGGACTGTTATAGATCCACAGGCCGATCGAGTTTAGGGCCGGATGAGGATTCCCTATCGCGTAGGGATTAAACCCCAGCCCATCCTCGATACTAGAAAATAAGTCTATTAGATCGTCTATGTCATACCGATCGGCGTCGAGACAGTTCGACCATGCGCGATCGAAAAGCTCCTGAATCAATACCCGCCAAGGGCGAGTTCTGGGATTGCGATCTAGTATTTGCAATCTTTTCCGCTTCTGCCTCTCCCCATGCAATCGCATCGGGAGACGCAACATTGGGAATCAAGTGAATCGCATTATGATACGGAATGACCTCGCCAAACTCCACCATCTCCCAGACCATGTCGTGAGAAAAGTCGCTTATGGTTTTGGCGGAATTGTTGTTGCAAACGAAGTCAGCCATCTCATCCAATGTCGCCTTCTCATCGGCGCTGAGTTGGTTCGTATCTGGGCTGCCATTAAGCTTGAACTGCTTTTTCAGGTAGCCGTGATACTTGACCTTGTCGATTGAGACTTCGCCCGTGCGAGCAAGTTCGTCCAACACCCACAAAACTGCATCGCAAGTGGGACCGAACGGACGCTTGCGATACTCAGCGCCGGTTACGGGCTGACCTGTATCGAGAAAGGTCAACATGTCGGTGTAGTAGAGGACTTTATGCAGCTTAACAGCGCCCAGCCGATCGGGCTTGCATTGTCCTATGACATGCAAGACCGCTGCCCGCAATTTGTCGCGGTTGAAATTGATTTTTGTGCTGCCCATTAGAGTAGTATAGGCGAAAAAGCCTAAAGCTTCAAGTTATTGATTCGAAACGTATTTCTCGATTCTTATCAATCAGTTAGGTAAATAGTTCGTTTACGGCTGGGGCATCACAAATTCAAAACTTCGCCCTCAATCCCCCATCTTCAGCGCCTGGATGAACGCCTCCTGCGGGATATCCACCTTGCCGAACTGGCGCATCCGCTTCTTGCCCTCTTTCTGCTTGTCGAGCAGCTTGCGCTTGCGGGTCACGTCGCCGCCGTAGCATTTGGCGGTGACGTCCTTCCTGAGCGCCGAGACGGTCTCGCGGGCGATGATGCGGCCGCCGATGGCCGCCTGGATCGGGATCTTGAAGAGATGCTGCGGGATCAGCTCCTTCAGCTTCTCGCACATCTGCCGGCCGCGCTTTTCCGCCGCCGAGCGGTGCACCAGCATCGATAGCGCGTCGACCGGCTCGTCATTGACCAGGATCGACATCTTGACCAGGTCGCCCTCGCGATAGTCGGTCAAATGATAGTCGAAGGAGGCGTAGCCCTTGGAGATCGACTTCAGGCGATCGTAGAAGTCGAACACCACTTCGTTGAGCGGCAGGTCGTAGGTCAGCATGGCGCGCTTGCCGACATAGGAGAGATCGGCCTGGATGCCGCGCCTGTCCTGGCAGAGCTTCAGGATGCCGCCGAGATAGTCGTCGGGCGTCAGGACGGTGGCGCGGATCCACGGCTCCTCGATCGAGGCGATCTTCATCACATCCGGCATGTCGGCCGGGTTGTGCAGTTCCTTCACCGTGCCGTCGATGAGGTTCATGCGGTAGACGACGGAGGGCGCGGTGGCGATGAGGTCGAGGTTGAACTCGCGCTCCAGCCGCTCCTGGATGATCTCAAGGTGCAACAGCCCGAGGAAGCCGCAGCGGAAGCCGAAGCCGAGCGCGGCCGAGGTTTCCATTTCGAAGGAGAAGCTCGCGTCGTTGAGGCGCAATTTGCCGACGGCGGCGCGCAAATCCTCGAAATCGGCGGCGTCGACCGGGAACAGGCCGCAGAACACCACCGGCTGCGCCGGCTTGAAGCCGGGCAGGGCCTTCGCCGTCGGGCGGCGGTCCTCGGTGATGGTGTCGCCTACGCGGGTGTCGGCCACTTCCTTGATCGAGCCGGTGAAGAAGCCGAACTCGCCGGGGCCGAGCTCGTCGACATTGACGCGGGCCGGCTTGAACACGCCCGTCCTCTCGACGAGATACTTTGCGCCCGTGCCCATCATGCGGATGGTCTGGCCCTTCTTCATCACGCCGTCGATGATGCGCACCAGAACGATGACGCCGAGATAGGCGTCGTACCAGCTGTCGACCAGCATGGCCTTCAAGGGCGCGTTGATGTCGCCCTCGCGCGGCGGCGGCAGCTGGTGGACGATCGCCTCCAGCACGTCCGGCACGCCCTGGCCGGTCTTGGCCGAGATCAGCACCGCGTTGGAGGCGTCGAGGCCGATCACCTCCTCCACCTGCTCGCGGATGCGCTCCGGCTCGGCCGCCGGCAGGTCGACCTTGTTCAGCACCACGACGATCTCGTGGTTGTTGTCGATGGCCTGGTAGACATTGGCCAGCGTCTGCGCCTCGACGCCCTGCGAGGCGTCGACCACCAGCAGCGAGCCCTCGCAGGCGGCCAAGGAACGCGACACCTCATAGGCAAAGTCGACATGGCCGGGCGTGTCGATGAGGTTCAGCACATAATCCTCGCCGTTCCTGGCGCGGTAGTTCAGCCTCACGGTCTGGGCCTTGATGGTGATGCCGCGCTCGCGCTCGATATCCATCGAGTCCAGCACCTGCTCCTTCATGTCGCGCTCCTCCAGCGCGCCGGTCAGCTGGATGAGCCGGTCGGCAAGCGTGGATTTGCCATGGTCGATATGGGCGACGATGGAGAAATTGCGGATGTGGTCGAGGGGCGTCGTCATGCGGCGCGCTTTAGCAGGGGCGGGGTTGAGGGGCAAGCGGCAGGGCTTTTCCCCTTCTCCCACAAGGGGGGAAGGGAAGATCACGTCCCGCTCACGAAATATTCAAAACCGCTTAAACATTCATGCACCGCTTTGGCGGATGCTCTGCATCCGGATGGTAAACCGGCTTGCTGCCGAGACGACGAAGGCCCTGAAATGCCCAGTACTGCCAGAAAATTCAGCCCGGCCGCGGTGGCCGGAATGGCGAGGCGATTCTTCGCGCGCCGCGACGGCTCGATCATGCCGATGATGGCCATTCTGACGATCCCGCTGGTGGCGGCGGTCGGCTTTTCCGTCGACTACACCTCGGCGGTGACGACGCGCAGCGACATGCAGAACGCGCTCGACGCCGCGATCATCTCGGTCACCACGCTGCCCACCACGACAAGCCTCGGTGACCGCCAGACGGCGTTGCAGCAGGCCTATGCGGCCAACAGCGGGGAGGGCACGGCGACGCTGACCGGCGTCAATGTCGATGCTACCGGCACGGCGACCTTTACCGCCACGGCAAGCTATCCGATGCCGACCACTTTCATGCAGGTCGCCCGCATCAACACGGTGCAGGTCGGCGTCGGCTCCTCGGTGCGCAAGACGCCGGCGTTGGTGCAGACCACCTTCAAGGTGACGAAGGTGTCAGGCTACTGGGCTAAGACCATGGTGCTGTGGGGCACCAAGTTCGGCGACACCACCGCCCAGAAGCTGATGACGATCACCTACAGCTATAATGGCTATGGCGACCCGAAGGGCTACGGCACCACGACCGTGAACACCGTCAACGGGTCGACCTCGACGACGGTGCAGAACCAGACCTGCACCACCGGCTCGCTGAAGAGCCTGCAGAAGAGCGTGCCGTCGGGGACGGTGATCCAGACCGACCAGTACGGCACCACCTATTACTGCGTCGATACCTTCTATCCCGCCAATGGTTCGGGCGCGGTGATCGACGTCAGCCAGATGGACCAGCTCTATCTCGAGATGGACGTGCCCTCGGGCAACCCGAAGGTGCTCAAGTCCAATGACCCGACCACCTCGAACCGGCTCTTCATCGGCACCAGCCCGACCAATCTGACGGAAGTGGCGACCGGCCAGAAGGTCGACATCTTCACCGCCGTGCCCTGCGGCCAGGCCGGCTACCAGGGCTGGGAAGACGGCGGCTCGCCCGTGCCGGAAGCCTATACCGACGCCGACTTCTTCTACACCGTGCAAGGCAAATGCGACTACAACCAGCGCCCGTCGGAGACGGTGCTGACGCAGTGATGGCTGATCTCCCCCCTTGAGGGGGAGATGTCGCCGAAGGCGACAGAGGGGGTCGCCTCAGCCGGCACGACCTTCCCTGCGGCGAAAAAGGCGTCGGCGTTCCACGCGCCAGGACCCCCTCTGGCCTGCCGGCCATCTCCCCCTCGAGGGGGGAGAGTGCCCTCAATCACAAACCGGTGAAGCTGTAACGAACCCCTCCACCCCGGCGAAATCGGAGCATGACCCGCCGCAACGGAGATTGCTTCCCATGACCGGATCGACAACAAGCCTGCTCGCCGGCGCGATGCTTGCCGCCACGCTCGGCGCCGCTTCCGCCCAGCCGCTGACCGTGGTCGAGCTGTTCACCAGCCAAGGCTGCTCGTCCTGCCCGCCGGCCAACGCCAATCTGATCAAGGTCAAGGACCAGCCGGGCGTGCTGGCGCTGTCGTTCAACGTCACCTATTGGGATTATCTCGGCTGGAAGGACACTTTCGGGCGCAAGGAGTTCACTGACCGCCAGGTGACCTACGAGCCGCCGCTCGGCCATGACGGGCCGTTCACGCCACAGGTGGTGGTGAACGGCAGCCGCGACGCCGTGGGCGCGGCGCCCGGCGAGATCCAGGGCCTGATCACCGGCAGCGGCCGCACGCAGGGGCCGGAGCTTTCGCTCGACCAGGGCAAGGTCAGCATCGGCGCCGGTAAGGCGCCGGGCGGCGGCGCCGACATCTGGCTGGTGCGCTACAACCGGGGCGTCGTCGAGGTACCGGTGGCGCGCGGCGAGAACACCGGCCGCACGCTGCCGCACGCCAATGTCGTGCATGCGCTCACCAAGCTCGGCCGCTGGAATGGCGAGGCGACCACGCTGCCGCTGCCGGCGGCGACCGGCGGCTTGAGCACCGCTGTGCTGGTGCAGGCGCCGGGCGGCGGACCGATCCTCGCCGCTGCCGCCAACTGATCTTTCTTTCCCTTCGCGCGGGGCCGCATGAGAGCGGCAACGCTTCACCAAGGCCCGCATGCGCGCGCCAAAACCAAGGAGTACACCCATGACCAAGTTCCTCACGCTGCCGGCGCTGGCCCTCGCGCTTTCGGCTTCCGTCTTCATCGCCGGCGCCCGCGCCGACGACGCAACCAATGCGATGAAGCCCGCGATGGCGACCGACGCCATGAAGCCGGCGACGGACGCGATGAAGCCCGGCAATGCCATGAAGCCCGATGCGATGAGCACCCAGGCAATGAAGCCGGCAACGGATGCGATGAAACCGGCGGATGCGATGAAGCCGGCGGACACCACCGCTCAGTAAGCTGAGCCCGGCACTGCCCCTCACCCGGATTGCCAACCGAATTGCGAAGAGCAATTCGGGGCAATCCGACCTCTCCCCGCCGGGGAGAGGAGATTGCCGGCGCGGCGCCAGTCTCTTCTCCCCGCCGGGGAGAAGGTGGCCCGAAGGGCCGGATGAGGGGGAGCGCCGTTGGCCATTAGCCGCCGCACGGCAAAGTGAGAACCTGCCGGCGGCTTGCATCGTATATAATGGAACAACAACAGGAGATCAGGACATGAACGGCATAAAGAAAAAAGCCGCGCGGCCATTCTTCACTCGCGGCGCGGTTGCAGCGCTTGGCCTTGCGGCGGTGGCCGCTGCCGTCTTCTGGCAGAGCCCGGCGCGCTCGGCCGAGGACGCGGTGGTGATCCCGCCGCCGGCGCTGGACGAGAAGGCGGCGAGCGGCACCGAGAAGGCGATATTCGCTGGCGGCTGCTTCTGGGGCGTGCAGGGCGTGTTCCAGCACGTCAAGGGCGTCAGCAAGGCGGTGTCCGGCTATACCGGCGGCAGCGCCGAGAACGCGGTCTATGAAGTGGTCGGCACCGGCCGCACCGGCCATGCCGAGTCCGTCGAGATCACCTACGACCCGTCCAAGGTCACCTATGGCCAGCTGCTGCAGGTCTATTTCTCGGTCGCGCACAACCCGACCGAGCTCAACTACCAGGGGCCGGATTCAGGCACGCAGTACCGCTCGACGATCTTCGCCGAGAATGACGAGCAGAAGAAGGTCGCCGAGAGCTACATCGCCCAGCTGGGCAAGGCCAAGGTCTTCCCCAAGCCGATCGTCACCACGCTCGAGACCGGCAAGACCTTCTACCCGGCCGAGGATTACCATCAGGACTTCCTGACGCTGAACCCGACCTATCCCTATATCGTCTACAACGACCTGCCCAAGATCGAGAATCTGAAGTCGCTGTTCCCCAAGCTTTACAGCGAGAAGCCGGTGCTGGTGCTGGCCTCCAGCAAGAGCTGAGAGACCGTTTGGAAATTCTACTCCGGCGGTCATCTGATGGCGTTTTCTGCGCTACTGCAGCGCCGCGCGTCCTCTTGGACGCGCAAAGGACGCTGCCGCAATTTTAGTTGGCGCATGATCCTATCCGAAAATCGATTTCGATTTTCGGGGTCATGCGCAGGCTCACGGACCGAATGTCCGCTCCGCTCCGGCCTACGCCGGCCGAAGCCCTCATAAGTGCCTCCGCCCCATGAAGGCTAGGGCCGGCGGAGGCCGGTTCTCGAAACCACCACCATATGACTCGCCGGAACGAATTTCGAAACAGTCTCGGCAGGCCTGATGAAAGGTTCGGGCGGAGTGTCGCAAGGCCTCCGCCCTTTGTTTTGCTGGCAAAGAAGATGCCGTGTGAAGCAGTTCATAGATTTATACTTGATGCTGCAAAACATTGACATCCGATCTTCTGCCGCCACATAATCACTGCCGTCACCCTTTCGTAAATTCTGTCTCAACTGATCCGGGACCCTGCTTCCGGCGCGGATTCTTGTTGGCTGCTTGGCGGGCCGGGCATTCCGGCACCGTATCGGGGAGGAACGACAAATGGCCGTCGACATAAAGGTTTCCGTCTACACCAATGGCGACGATGCCTTCGTCGCCTGGGCGCCGAGCGGGTTCATAGCCGGATGCCGCGGCTTCCTGCTCGAGCGCGGCCGCAAGGCCGGCACGAGCGAGAAGATCGAGCCGGTGGAGAACCGCGTCGGCTTCACCAAGGACAAGCCGAAATCAGGCGACCACAGGCCGTCGGACGTGTGGCCGTTTCAGCGCTTCAACTGGACCGATCATGCGGCCGATGTCGGCAATGTCGTGCGCTACCGGGTGACCGCGATGATGAGCGCCGGCCCCGGCAAGCCGCTGACCAAAGGCGTATCGAGCGACTGGACGGACTGGCATACGCTCGCGACCGACGCTGGCGGCGGCTTTTCCTGCTACTTCAACCGCGGCCTGGTGCTGTCGCAATTCGTCGCCCGCTACATGGCCAAGAACAAGCTCACGCCCGCCGCCTTCAAGAAGAGCCTGCAGTCCAATGGCGACGCGAAATTCCGCGCTTTCCTGGAAGGTGATCTCGGCCTGCGCATGGTCGGGCTGACGCAAGGCGCCGGCGACGAACTGCATGCCGCGCTTTACGAGCTTGCCGACGCGACGCTGGAGACAGCGCTGATCGGGCTCGGGCCGCGCCTCCATCTCATCCTCGCCAACGGCTCCGACAAGAGCGGCGACGGCAACAAGGACGCGCGCAAGAACCTCAACGACCACGGCATCGCCACCATCGACCGGATGCTGAAATCGAAAGGCCTCGGCCACAACAAATTCGTCGTCGTGTCGCAAGACGGCGAGCCGAAGAAGGTGTGGACCGGCAGCACCAACTGGAGCACCACGGGCCTCTGCACGCAGGTCAACAACGGCCTGCTGATCGAGGACGCGGCGGTTGCACAGCATTACCGCCAGCATTGGGACCTGCTCACGGACGCCTCGCCGCCGAAGACCGACCCGGCCAATTTCACGCCGGCGCTGATGGCCGACAACGACGCGCCCAAGACCTTCACGGTGGGCAGCGCAAAGGCGACGGTGTGGTTCACCCGCACCTCGAACGGCGCCGATATGGCGGCGCTGCGCGACGTCATCAACTCGGCCAAGCAGGCGGTGCTGTTTTTGATGTTCACGCCGGGCAAGCAGGGGCTGCACACGTTGGCCGGGCAGCGCGCCCGGGAAAAGGGCATGTATGTGCGCGGCGTGGTCTCGACGCTGAGCGCCGACGAGGGCGGCACCGAGCAGAATTTCCTCGACATCAACCTGGTGAGCAGCGACCGGACATTCACGCCGGACCGCTACGCCGTGGCGCAGCCGCAAGGCCTCGACGCGCCGCTCGGACCGTGGATCGCCGAGGTCAACCGGCGTACCTTCCTGTCGCAGATCGGCCATGCCATCGTGCATTCGAAGATACTGGTGACCGACCCGCATTCGGACGATTGCGTGGTGGTGACCGGCAGCCACAATTTCTCGGCGCCGGCGAGCGAGAAGAACGACGAGAACCTGGTGATCATCCGCGGCCACAGGAAGCTCACCGCCGCCTATGCCACCTATGCGATGTCGGTCTACAGCCACTACCGCTATCGCTCCTACATTCGCGAGATGCGGGCTGAGGGCAAGACGCCGTGGAGCTACCTCGACGACGATGATCAATGGCTGAAGACCGAGCTGACGACCAAGGCGCAGGAAATCGCCTTCTGGACGGCGCAGACCTGATTTCCTTCTCCCCGCTTGCGGGGAGAAGGTGCCCAAAGGACGGATGAGGGGCGGCGCCGGCGTTCGAATTTGGCACCGCCATCTCGTTGCCTTCCAGGTCGGCGCCGCCCCTCATCGCTGCTCGCGATTGGATCGGCGCCTTGGTGACGGCACACACGATCACTTCTGATTGAACTGCGCTCTCTTCAGCGCTGTTTCCAGCGACAAGTCCGTGTTCTCGACAGTCTCTTCAATAGGTAGTCCGACCCGGATCGCATCGCCAGGTGGAAGGGTAAACGTTGGGGCGGCGTCATTGACCCTGTTCACAACCCAAAAAAGGAGCGCCATGACGGCGATGTACGCCACAAGGGAAATCAGCAAACCACCGTTCCCGAAGGAGCGTGCTATCCAATGCGCGGTGGACAAGCCGAAAGGCACAACGGAAAGCCCGGCAAAGATCAGGCCGTAGAGAAAGCGGACCAGACCTCTGCGAAGCGGATAGCTCTGTTTGAACATGCCCTCATAGTGCGGCGATACAGTTGTAAATTGTTCAATCGCCCTATTCGAAGTTGAATCATTTCGGCAATTGGCGATTCCCGTCGCCAGGCTCACTGTCCAGAACTGTCAGCAGCGGCGTCGATTTACCGTTGCACCTTGCGGCATCCGACCTATATCAGGTCACCTTTTCCAGCCGGCCGTATTTCAGCATGTCATCCATCATCTCGATCTCCGGTGTCACGAAAACCTATGCCACCGGCTTCAAGGCGCTGAAGGAAATCAATCTCGACATCGAGCGCGGCGAGATCTTCGCGCTGCTCGGGCCGAACGGCGCCGGCAAGACGACGCTGATCTCGATCGTCTGCGGCATCGTCAACCGCTCCTCGGGCACCGTCACGGTCGACGGCCACGACATCGGCCGGGACTACCGCGCGGCGCGCAGCCTGATCGGGCTGGTGCCGCAGGAGCTCACCATCGACGCCTTCGAGACCGTCTGGGCGACGGTGAACTACAGCCGCGGCCTGTTCGGCAAGGCGCCCAATAAGGATTTCGTCGAGAAGGTGCTGCGCGACCTCTCGCTGTGGGAGAAGAAGGATTCCAAGGCGATCACGCTGTCGGGCGGCATGAAACGCCGGCTGATGATCGCCAAGGCGCTGTCGCACGAGCCGCGCGTCTTGTTCCTCGACGAGCCGACGGCCGGCGTCGACGTGGAGTTGCGCCAGGACATGTGGGCGATGGTCAGGCGTCTGCGCGAGGACGGCGTCACCATCATCCTCACCACGCATTACATCGAGGAAGCCGAGGCGATGGCCGACCGCGTCGGCGTCATCAACAAGGGCGAGATCATCCTGGTCGAAGGCAAGGCCGAGCTCATGCGCAAGCTTGGCCGCAAGCAGATGACCCTGGAGCTGCGCGCGCCGCTTTCCGCCGTTCCGGACGGACTTTCTCGCTATTCATTGGAGCTGTCCGCCGATGGCAACCAGCTCACCTACATCTATGACAACCAGAGCGACCGTCCTGGCGTCGCCTCGCTGATCCGCGACCTCGAGGCGGCTGGCGTCCAGTTCCGCGATCTCGACACCAAGAACAGCTCGCTCGAAGAGATCTTCGTCAATCTCCTGAGGCAAGAGCCATGAACCTGAGCGCTGCCCCTAATTTTCGAGCCGTATGGGCGATCTACCGGGTGGAGATGGCGCGCGCCTTCCGCACCGTCCTGCAGAGCATCATCTCCCCGGTCATCTCGACCTCGCTCTATTTCGTCGTCTTCGGCTCGGCCATCGGCTCGCGCATCAACGAGATCGACGGCATCCCCTATGGCGCCTTCATCGTGCCGGGCCTGATGATGCTGTCGCTTCTGACCCAGTCGATCTCCAACGCCTCCTTCGCCATCTATTTCCCGAAATTCGTCGGCTCGATCTATGAGCTTTTGTCGGCGCCGGTCTCCTATCTGGAGATCATCCTCGCCTATGTCGGGGGTGCGGCGACCAAGTCGATCATGCTCGGCCTGATCATCCTGGCCACCGCCGCACTTTTCGTGCCGCTGAGGATCGAGCATCCGTTCTGGATGATTGCCTTCCTGGTGCTGACCGCAGTGACCTTCAGCCTGTTCGGCTTCATCATCGGCATCTGGGCAAAGACCTTCGAGCAGCTGCAGCTGGTGCCGCTCCTGATCGTCACGCCGCTCACCTTCCTCGGCGGCAGCTTCTATTCGATCCACATGCTGCCGGGCATCTGGAAGACGGTCACGCTGTTCAATCCGGTGGTCTACCTGATCAGCGGATTCCGCTGGAGTTTTTACGGCAAGGCCGACGTCTCGGTCGGCGTCAGCCTCGGCATGACGCTTGTGTTCTTGGGCATCTGCATCGCGATCGTCGCGTGGATCTTCAGGACCGGCTATCGGTTGCGGAACTGACGGAGTTCCTCGCCCCACGAAGTGGGCTGCGGCATGCACACATTTCCAGGCTGCTGGTATTTGGCGATAGTGTGCATGGCAGCTTGGCGCATGCATTGTCTAGAGCAGGATGACGATTTTGTTGAATCGTCATCCTGCTCTAATTTTTTGTTGGAGCATGATCTTTTCCGAAAACCGGTTCCCACTTTTCGGGATCATGCTCTACTGTAGCGCTGGTCGACCCCCACTCCGTCTCGGCTTCGCCGAGCCACCTCTCCCCGATCGACGGGGTAGAGGAAAGGCACCAAGCTTTTTGCTGTCGACGCTCGTCCAGCAACGCTCCCTTCCTTTCCCTCCGGAGGGGGGAAAGGTGGCGCTGCGAAGCAGCGACGGATTGGGGGAACCACGTGGCAATCAAGCTTCGGCCTGATCAGTCGCGCCAGTCACAAAAGATGTGTGCATGGCGAGACGAATATGGGGCGAGGAAAGAGCGCCAGGTCAAATCGCCTTCAGCAAACGCAGCAGGCCCAGCATCTCCACGAACGTCCCTTTGCGGAACGCGATATAGGTCGGCTCCTCGACGCCGTGGAAGCGGCGCTTGAAGGCCGCCTGGCCCTGCAGGTTGAAGCGCGAGCGGTTGACCCAGGGCGAGTTGTAGGCGCGCTGGAAGGCGCCGCGCCAGAAGCTCGATTCGGCAAAGCCGCTGGGCTCGATATCGGATAGCGGCGAGAGGCCGAGCGTCACCTCGGAGATGCCTTCCTCACGAAAGCGGTCGACGGCGAACTTGGTCAGGCCGACCTCGGCATGCGGCGTCGCGTCGACCTGCTTGCGCTTGAAGGCGGTGGTGTAGCCGATGACCTTGCCGTCCCGGAACAGCGGGTCGAAATCGAGGATGGCGAGAAGCCGGCCTTCTGGGCTGTGCAGGAGGAAGCGGCGCATGTCGACGCCGAGCTCTTCGGAAAAGCGGCGGTTGAGGAAGCCCATCTCCCAGCGCTTGATGATGCGCTCCTTGCGCCAGTCGGCCGAAAGCTGAGCGATCTCCTCCTGCAGCCTGTCGCCTCTGTCCTCGGCGATGGTGAAACCCTTCTTCGTCAGCCAGCGTTCGGAATAGCGCACGGTCTCGTTGCGCTTGCCGGAAAAGTCATGCGCCGGCAGGAGCAGCCTGGTGTCGATGCCGAGGCGGTTGACATGATAGCCGAGGCCGGCGAGCACCTTGGCCGTATCCATGCCGATCTGGACGAACCACGGGCCGCCGGCGGCCTCGACGAAGCGCTTGATATAGGCCGCGCGATCCGCCGGATCGACCACCGGATCGCCCAGAGCGAAATGACGGCTCATCTTGGTGCCGAAGGCGATGTAGCCGTCGCCATCGCTGAAATAGGACAGCTTCTGCTGCACGGCCGTGGAATAGGCGAGCGAGAAATCGCCGTGGCGGCGCACCAGCGCCAGGCGTTCGGCGTCCGTCAAGTCGCACCGCGGAACCTTTGGTGCCACGGCGTCGAGAAGCCTGTCGAAATAGATGCGCAGGGGCGCCATGAGCTCCGCGTGCCAAGAGTGATGACCTGCCGCCCTCAGGTCGCGAATCGCTCGCGACCGGCCACGTCGCGTCAGCGCGATATAGGATGCAATTGGCCACGAATGAAGGGCAAATGTCCGAAAGCGAATGCTATCGCCCATAGACTGCCGCGAGAGCTTTGTCTTGATATTTCTATGTCATGTTATATATCAAATTATCGATTATGGCGAGCGACCCATGGAAGACATTCTTCGATCCCTCGGCTTTCTCTGCCTCGGCAGCCGGATGAAGCGCATGGGCGAGCAGTTGCAGGCCGACACGCAGCGTGTGCTCGACCGGCTGGATGTGAGCGTCCAGTCGAGCCAGTACCCGCTGCTCGCCGCGCTCGACAGGCTGGGTCCGCTGCCGGTCGGCGAGCTGGCGCAATCCTTGGGCGTCGCGCAACCGGGCGTGACGCGCAGCGCGGCTCTGCTTGCCGAGCTGGGGCTGGTCGAGGTCAACCCTTCGCAAGACGACCAGCGGCGCAGGATCGTTTCGCTGAGCCTTAACGGCCGGAGGCTGGTCGACCAGGCGAAGCGGGACATCTGGCCGAGCATCGAACATGCCGTGGCGGAGCTGTGCGCCGACCTTTCCGGGCCGCTGCTTGGCCAGCTTGCCGCCATCGAGGACCGTCTGGCCGCGACGCCGCTCCATCGCCGCGCCGAAAATGCCAGGGTTGCCGCGCCATGAAACATGTTCTCGACCGCCCCGTCTGGAGCGCGCTTGCAACGCGGCACAAGGCTCTCGCCGAAGGTGGCGACCTTGCCAGGCGGTATCGCCCGTCGATCGTTCCTTTCGCCGCCACCGCTGGCGACGATGCGGACAGCTTGCGGGCGCTGGGCAGGCTTCTCGCGCCGGGTGAAACAGCCGTGCTGGTCCAGGCGGATGAGATCGTCCTGCCGCCGCAAATTTCAGCAATCTCGGCGGCGCCGCTGGTGCAGATGATCGCCGAAGCGCCGATGCCGGCGATGTCCGACGGGCACATCCAACAGCTGACGAAAGGCGACGCGGCGGAGATGCTGGCTCTCGCCTCGCTCACCAAGCCCGGCCCCTTCACGCTGGAAGCGCTGAACCTCGGCGATTTCTGGGGCATCCGGATCGGCGACAGGCTCGCGGCGATGGCCGGCGAGCGCATGAAGCAGCCCGGCTATTCGGAACTCAGCGGCGTGTGCACCCATCCGGATTTCCGCGGCGGCGGCCTTGCCCGACTGCTGTCGGTGTTCGTGGCCGGCCGGATTGCGGCGCGCGGCGAGGTTCCGTACCTGCACGCCTATGAGAGCAACGCCGCGGCGATCAGGCTTTACGAGACGATCGGTTTCCGGTTGCGGAGCGTGATGAACATGGCGATGGTTCAACGCGCCGGATAATTGACCTGGGAGATTGGCTCAAAGGCGCCGTGACTTCGTCATCCACGAGCGAAGCGGACGCGTAGACCCGAGGATCCATGCCGTGACTCTAAGGCGCTGCAGCGGCGCAGAATTCTGCTCCGCTGTACTCTACGACCGAGGTAACGGCATGGATCCCAGGGTCTTTGCGACGGAGCTTCGCTCCTGCTTCGCCCTGGGATGACGACGTTGGGGAGGCCTCAGCCAATCCCCAACGTCGGCGATCATGCATGCATGCGGAAGCGGCAGCAGCTCACACCGCGATCTTGCCGCCGCCCTGCTTCGTGATCGCAACCACCGAAGGCCGCACCGGCATGTCCGGCTTGAAGTCCGGCCAGCGGGTCGACGGGTCCTCGTAGTAGGACGGGCGGCCGAACCCTTCCCAGTCCTCGCCGCCATCGCCCGGATGCTGCACGGCGACGAAAGCCGTCTGGTCGTCCGGCGCGAAGAGCGGGCCGCACATTTCGGCGCCGATCGGCACGCGGAAGAACAGTTTCGAGGTTGCCCGCGCCGCGCCCTCGGTGTCGACCGCCCAGAGGCCGTCGGTGCGGCCGGTGGCCTTCGGCCCCTGGCCGTCGGTGGCGACCCACAGGCGCCCGGCGGAATCGACGGCGCAATTGTCCGGCATGCCGAACCAGCCATGGGCGGTGGTCGCGGTCGAGAAGGTGGCGCCGACATCGGCGATCGAAGGATCGCCGCATTTCAACAGCACTTCCCACTTGCCCTTGGTGCTAGCGAAGTCGCCGCCATCCTCGACGATCTCGATGATGTGGCCGAAGGCGTTGTCGGCGCGCGGATTGGCGGCGTCGACCTGCTCGGCCTTGCGCTTGGAATTGTTGGTCAGCATGACATAGACCTTGCCGTTGCCGGCATTGGGCTGGATATCCTCCGGCCGGTCCATCTTGGTGGCGCCCAGCAGGTCGGCGGCACGCCGCGTCTCGATCAGCACATCGGCCTGGGACCCAAATCCGTTCTCCGCCGTCAGCGGGCCTTGGCCGAACACGATCGGCATCCATTCGACCGAACCGTCCTCGGCGAACTTCGCCACATGCAGCGTGCCGTCGTCGAGCAGGTTCATGTTCGCCGCACGGTCATTGGGGTTGAAGGTGCCGGCGGTGACAAATTTATAGACATAGTCGAAGCGCTCGTCGTCGCCGAGATAGAAGACGACGCGGCCGTCCTTGGCGACGATCGACTCGGCGCCCTCATGCTTGAAACGGCCCATGGCGGTGCGCTTCCTCGGTGTAGAGGTCGGGTCGTTGACGTCGACCTCGACGATCCAGCCGAAACGATTGGGCTCGTTCGGCTCCTTGGCAAGGTTGAAGCGGTCGTAATGCGCGCCCCACTCATAAGCGCCTTCCGGGATGCCGAGGCGCTTGTAATTGGCGGCTTCCTTGTGGCCTTCCGGCAATTCGCCCGAGAAATAGCCGTGGATGTTCTCTTCGGCCATCACATAGGTGCCCCAGGGCGTGACGCCGCCGGCGCAATTGTTGAGGGTGCCGATGGCCTTGGTGCCGGACGGGTCGGCATTGGTCTTGACGCGGTCGTGTCCGGCAACCGGGCCGGACAGCGCCATCTCGGTGGTCGACATGATGCGGCGGTTGAGCTTGCCGTCGCGCACCACTTGCCACTTGCCGCCTTGCTTGCGGATCTCGACGATGGTGCCGCCATGCGCGGCCATCTCGACATCGACCTGCTTCTTCGAAAGCGGCGCCACCTCGGCGGCCTTCTTGCCATCCTTCTCGACGATCGAGACGATGCCGGGGAACATCAGATGCGGGTTGGTGTATTCGTGGTTGACGACCAAAAGGCCGTGCTCGGCCGAGCCGTCGATCGGGATATAGCCGACATAGTCGTTGTTGTAGCCGAATTGCCTGGCCTGGGCCTCGGCCGACTGCTTCAGCGGATCGAACTCCGGCGAGTCGGTGAAGAGCGGATCGCCCCAGCGCAACAGCACGTCGGCGTCATAGCCCGGCGCGACATGGTGCTTGTCGTCGATGCCGGCTTCGAGCTCGTCGAATTTGAAGGCCGAGGCCTCGCTGGCGCGCGCCTCGTCGGCGGCGACCAGCGCCAGCGGGCTGACGGTGGCGGCGATGGCCGAGACGGCCAGCGAGCCCATGAGGAAGCCGCGGCGCGAGAAACGCGCGGCGATGATCTCGCCCATGGTGCGGTTGTCGGTCGGGTTGACGGGCGGGCCGTCATTGTCTTCCAGCTGGCTGGTGCGGAAACGGGTTTCAGGGGTCACGGTCATGGTGTTCCTCTGGCTTCTTGAGGTGGCTGGGATTTTGACCTTTCGACCCCTAAAGCGGGCCGATCACATTTTCGTGACATCGCCGTGATCGAACCGCAAGAGTTGCTTGCCGGCTTGCAGCGCCGGTGTTTTGTGATTCCCGGCTCCGGCCCCTTGTGAGCGGGGGCGCTTCGCCGCCATCAGCTTGACGACTTCGCCCGCTTCGGAAACAAGGGCTGCGGCCGGCGTGGCGACGGCGCTTCGAACAAGGGGACGGCAAGGTGAGTTTCTGGGGACTGGCGCAGCTCGGCATTTCGACCCTGATGTTCCTGCTGGCGGCGATGGCTGCCAAGCAATGGGGGATGGCGCCGAGCCTAGCCAAACTGCTGCTGACGCTGGCGCTCTACACGGCCGGCAATCTCATCATGCTGCGGCTGGTGCGCGAGTTCGGCATGTCGGTGTCGTTCAGCCTGTCGGCGGTGATCCAGCTCGTCGCGGTCAATGTCGCGGCGCTCGCCTTTTTCGGCGAACGGCTCAATGTTTTGCAGGCGACCGGCATGGTGCTGGCGATCGCCGCCGTCGCCCTGATCACGCTCGGGCCCTATATGCAGAAGCTCTGACGTTTGAGCCTCTGATGAAATCATCCACCGGCGCGCTGCTTGCCAAGATCGAATTCCCCCTGCTTCTGGCCGGGCTGGTCATCGCCGGCTGTCTGTGGGGCTTCGAGGAATTGATGGAGGTGGCGCGCGCCACGACTCCGCACGCCTTCGACACGGAAATCCTGCTCGCCTTCCGTCATGCCGGGCAGCCGGACAGCCCGATCGGTCCGCCCTGGCTGCAAGGCGCGGTGCGCGACGTCACCGCGCTGGGCAGCACCGCCGTGCTGGTGATCATCACGGCGGCGACGATTGTCTACCTGCTTTTGATCCGCAGGCCGGGGACGGCGCTGTTCGTATTTGTCGCCATCGCCGGCGGGCAGGTGCTCTCCAGCCTGCTCAAGCTCGAGGTCGACCGGCCGCGGCCAGAACTCGTCTCGCATCTCGTCACCGAGACGTCGCTGTCCTTTCCAAGCGGGCACGCCATGCTGTCGGCGGTGACCTATCTGACGCTGGGCTCGCTGGCGGCCCGCTTCCTGCCGGACCGCAGGACGAAGGTCTTCGTGCTTTGCCTCGCCGTGCTCACCACAGTGCTGGTCGGCACGAGCCGCGTCTATCTCGGCGTGCACTGGCCGTCCGACGTGCTTGCCGGCTGGTGCGCCGGCTTTGCCTGGGCCATGCTGTGCTGGCTTGCGGCTCGCCTGCTGCAGCGGCGCAAAATGGTAACCGACAGCGACTGATCTATGTCTGAAGCATCTAAAATGATGCTTGAGACATTGTAATATCTACAATATACATCCCGTGAAGCTTCGGAGACAGGTTACCGCCAATGATCACTGCCGCACAGATGCGCGCCGCGCGGGCGTTGACCGGGATCGACCAGAAGACGCTGGCCGAGCGCGCCGGGGTCTCGCTGCCGACGATCCAGCGCATGGAGGCGAGCGACGGCGTCGTCCGGGGCGTGGTCGACACGTTGATGAAGGTCATCCAGGCGCTCGATGAGGCGGGCGTGGAGCTGATCGGCGAAAACCAGGCCAGCGAGCGTGGCGGCAGGGGCGTGCGCCTCAAGGCCGCGGTGCAGAGCCCGCAAGGCTGAGCGGCGTCGGCTTGGCTGAACCGGCATTACAGCCGAACCAGCCAGCCAATGCCCTGCTCTCTCACATCGCCGCTTCGATCGGCTCGGCAAGCTTTGGATTGGCGCGCGCGGCGATCAGGCAGCCGGCGACGATGAGGCATGCGCCCGCCAGCGTGGTCCAGGCCACCTTCTCGCCGAAGAAGAACCAGCCAAGCGCGATTGCCCAGATGAAGGCCGAGTATTCGGTCGGGATCAGATATTGCGCTTCGGCACGGGCGTAGGACCAGCTCATCAGGAATTGTCCGGCGAGCGACAGCAGCGCCACCCCGGCCAAGGGAAGCCACAGATCGCCCGGCAGCGCAACGGCGAGCCAGGGTGCTGCGAGACCGAGGATGATCGCGACGAAGAGGTTCTGGAACAGCATGATCTCCACCGGCTTGGCCAGCAGCGCCTGTTGCCGCGAGAGGATCAGATTGTAGGCATAGAACACCGTCGATGCGAGCACCGCGACCGTGCCGAGCAGGGCATCCTGCGAATGGCTTGCCGCCCCGAACTGGCCGGTCAGGATGATCGCGACGCCCGCCATGCCGGCCAGCGACGCCCAGACCGCCTGCCGCCTTATGCGCTCGCCCAGCAAAAGCGCGGCGAGGAAAAGCGCAAACAGCGGCGCGACGAAGCTGAGCCCGATCGCCTCGGCGAGCGGCAGCCTGGCCAGACCCCAGAAGAACAAGACCAGGACGATGCCGACCATCGCGGCGCGGAGCGCATGCAGGCCCAGCACCGGAAGGGCCGGCTTCGAACGCGACCCCGCCGACCAGGCCGCGCCCGCGACCACCGTGGCAACCACGCTGCGCCACAGCAGCGTGTTATAGACGCCGACCGCGATGGTCAGCGACTTCATTGCCGCATCCATGCCGGACAGGAGGAAGATCGCCAGCGCGCATATCAGCACGGGAATCATCGGCGAAACGGCGCCGTTCAGGCTGGATGTCTTCACGGCTTCGCTCACATGACGGATTGCCGCCGGATAGTGCGGAGCACGCGGCGAAACCAGATGGCAGCGCCGCCGATGTGACGGTCCAATGCCGATCGGCGGATGCGAAAAATTTCGCCGCTTGCTGTCACACCCCAGCCGGCTATCCCCGTCATGACGGCAGGAGGTCACACTCATGCGCGTTCTTCTTCTGGTCATCGGCATCTACCAGGCGGCCAATGGCGTCGTCATGCTGGCGGTACCCGAAATCTGGTATTCGGCCG
Organism: Mesorhizobium vachelliae; assembly: GCF_033977325.1. Classification (NCBI taxonomy): domain Bacteria; kingdom Pseudomonadati; phylum Pseudomonadota; class Alphaproteobacteria; order Hyphomicrobiales; family Phyllobacteriaceae; genus Mesorhizobium; species Mesorhizobium vachelliae. Next base: position 7,173 of record NZ_JAVIIR010000003.1, on the reverse strand, counting down.
TCCCTGGCGTCTCGGAGACCGGGCCGGCCAACATCCATTTCATCCGTGACATCGGCCTCGCCTTCCTGGCGGCCGGCGTTGCGCTGCTTATGGCGAGCCGGCGGCCGGGCGACGGACGGCTGATCACGGTCGCGACGATCTTCCTTGGCGGACACGCGGTCTATCACCTCGTCGAGATGGCGCATGGCACGACGCTTACCGCGGCCGCGCGCGACATAATGCTGATCGTCGCGCCTGGACTACTGCCGCTTGCCGCCCTCCTGCCCGGCAGCGAGAAAGGGAGGACATGATGTTCAAACGGCTTCTCAAGCGACAGCTGCGCAAGTTCCAGAGCCGCTATGGCTACGATACGCTCTATATGCGCGAGCTGGTCGACACCGGCGAATTCGGCGCCTTGAAGCTGGCGTTGATCTCGCCCTTCACCGACGAGCGGTTCTCGCTGCCAGCCGCACCCTATTTCGCCGCCAAGGTCACAGCGGCCCGCCGCGCCGATTGCGGCTCCTGCCTGAAGCTCATCATCACCATGGCGCGGGAGGCGGGCGTCGAGCTCGAGGCGATCGAGGCCTTGCTCGACGGCGCCGCCGCTTCGCTGCCGGACGACATGGTGCTTGCCGAGCGCTATGCGCGCGCCGTTCTCGACAACGATCCGGAACTGTCCGACATTCTCGATGCCTGCCAGCAGCGCTGGGGCAAGGCGGGCATCGCCGGGCTTTCGGCCGCGGTCGTGTCGGGCCAGCTTTATCCGACGTTCAAGCGCGGGCTTGGCCACGGCAACGCCTGCGAGCCCGTGCTGGCATGGCTGAAGGCCGAGGCGGCGCGGAACGCGCGGGAGCATCACGCGGAGACGGAATTTGCCTGAGCATCAGAGCGACGGCGGCGAACGCCTGCAGGCCTATCTTGGCCAACGCAAGCGGCTGATCCGGCTCGCCTACCGCTATCTCGGTTCGGTCGGCGAGGCCGAGGACATCGTGCAGGATGCCTGGCTGCGGTTTGCCGGCGCCGACAGCATCGAGGACGCGCCGCGCCTGTTGTCGCGCATCGTCACCAATCTCAGCCTCGACAGGCTGCGCTCGGCGCAGAAGCGGCGCGAGACCTATGTCGGGCCCTGGCTGCCGGAGCCCTTCGTCGAGCAGGCAGCCAGCGCCGATATCGAGACCAGCGACGCCGCGCTCGACATCTCGTTCAGCGTCATGCGGGCTTTGGAGCGCCTGTCGCCGCTCGAACGCGCGGCGCTGTTCCTGCACGATCTCTACGATGTGCCGTTCGAGGAGGTAGCCGAGACGCTGAAGCGGTCACCCGCCGCCTGCCGGCAGATGGCGTCCCGGGCGCGCAAGATGCTGAGAAAGGACAACCGCCGCTTTCCGGCTAACGAGACCGACATCGCCCGCTACGTCGCGGGCTTCGAGCAGGCCATGACCAGCGGCGATATCGAGCCGCTGAAGCGGCTGCTGGCCGAGGATGTGGAATTCATTGCCGACGGCGGCGGGAAGGTGGCCGCGGCGCTGAACATCCTGGTCGGCCGCGACCGTGTGGCGAAATTCCTCGTCGGCGCGGCGCGCAAGAATCCGGACCCCGAACATACCGCGATCCGGCCGGCACTCATCAACGGCGGTCCGGGGCTGGTGGTCTCGGTCGCCGGCGCCGTCGTCCAGACGTTCAGCTTCGCCCTCGATGCGGAGGGCAGCATCGCCGCGGTCTACACCGTCCGCAATCCGGACAAACTGGCGGGTATAGGCGAGCCGCGGTGATGTGGGTGCACGGGTGGACAGCAGCGCGAGAGGGTGGCGTCAGGCCGCTTTCGCTTCTTCCTGCGGTCCGGCGAGATCGTCCCGCGCCTTGCGGGCGAGCTTCTTGGCCGAACGCTTGGGGCTGTCGCCGAACAGCTCGGCGGCATCGGCAAGGCAGGCCTTGGTCAGGCTCTTTTCGGAGCGCTTCAAGAGCTTGCGCAGGAGCCTCGTCTCGTCAGGCGGGCCGAGCGGCTCGCCTTCGGCATCGAGCAGCGCGCGCATGACGAAGACGTCGTGCAATTCGCCGAGCAGCTCGCCGAGCTTGTCGACCGCCTTGCGGCGCGCCTTGATCGGCGTCGGCCACAAGCGGCCGAGCAAGGACAGATGCATCGAATGCGTCTTGGCCGCCTTGCGCAGATCGTGGAAATCCTCGTCCTCGCCGCGCGACTCCGCCTTGTCCAGCGCCTTCTTCGCCCGCCGCAAGGTGGTGCGGGCGCCGTCAGCCAGGATGTCGGCGGCCTGCTCCGGCTGATCGGGCAGAGCGAGCCTGTCGATGCGCTCCAGGCCTTCCCGGCATGCGGCTATTGCCGCATTGATGGCGGCGTCGAGGCCGGGGCCGGCATGGAGCTCATGCTGGCGCAGCACCAGCCGCTCGCGCACGGCGTCCAGACCGCCGCCCACGGATTGTTCGGGAAAGGCATTAGCCAGGCGGTCGACCGTCTCGATCAAGGCGGTCGCCTCGCGCGGCCCGGCAAGCAGCGCCGACACCTGTTTATAACATTCATTCTCGGTCTGGCAGAACGGTTCGTCTCCGGAACGAACCAGGCGCAGCAGGGCGCGCACGCTTTTCAGCCGTTTGCGGCATTTGTGCAGCCCCTGCTCCGGCTTCTCGCGCGCCATCTCGAGATGGGCGATTGCCTTGCCGATCTCATCGGCCAATATGCGCCTGACCTCGCCGGTCAGCGGCAAGCGCGGATCGATGCGGAAGCTCATGCGGCGATCTCCGGAATCCCCCCGAGGGCCAGCGACGCGTTGTAGAATCTCGACTCGCCGGTGACCTCGCGACCGAGCCAGTCGGGCAGCATTTCGTCAGATACGTCCTCCGGCGTCTCCAGCTCCGCGATCACCAACCCCGCGAGCTTTCCGCCGAATACATCGACTTCATAGAGATAGCCGCGGTGTCTAACATGGTGGCGTGTCTTCTCGATGACACGTCCGACGGCAAACGCCATCAATTCCTCGGCCTCGGCAAGCGGGATCGAATATTCGAACTCATCGCGCTCGCGCGCCCTCTCGCCGAACTTCAGCGTCAGCTTGGCGGAGCGCCCGTCGCTGATGCGCACACGCACCGAGCGGCCGGGCTGTGCTGCGACGTAGAACTGGCGAATGCGGATCTCCGCCTCGACCTCGTCGCGCCAGGCGGGACTGGAGACCAGGAATTTACGCTCGACTTCCTTGCCCATGGCCGCGCACTAAAGCCTGTGAGGGTCGAGAAGGCAAGCCGACTCAGAGGTCAAATTTGACTTTAATCAATCGATTGATTAAAGTTCTGCCATGAGAAGGCAACTGGACCCAAAAAGGCAACAGCGCGAAGCGACCACCGCCGAGCAGACGCGGGCGGCGCTGGTGCAGGCGGCGCTCAAGCTGTTCGGACGGCAGGGTTTCGACGGCACGTCGACGCGCGAGATCGCTGCCGAGGCCAAGGCCAATATCGGCTCCATTGCCTATCATTTCGGCGGCAAGGAGGGCCTACGCGCCGCCGCCGCCGACTTTATCGTCGACACCATCCAGGGGGTTGCCGGCCAGGCGCTGGGCGGCACCCAGGCCGTTGCGCCGCTCGACCCCGAAGCCGCCCGGGCCCAGCTTTTCGCCGCCCTTGAACGGATGGTGGGCTTCGTCGTGGCCAGTCCGCATGCCGGCGAGATCGTGCAATTCGTGCTTCGCGAGCTGTCGCACCCGACCGCCGCGCTCGACCGCATCTATGCCGGCGTGTTCGAGCCGATGCACCTGCGGCTGTGCCAGATCTGGGAGCAGGCGACCGGCGAGCCGGCCGAGAGCGAAGCGACCAAGCTCACCGTCTTCACGATGATCGGCCAGGTCATCTATTTCCGCATCGGCCGCGAGGCGGTGATGCGCCGGATGGGCTGGCGCGAGATCGGCGAAGCAGAGGCCGCCAAGGTGATGGCGGTCGCAGCCGACAACCTCAAGGCCATGCTGGCAACGCGTGATCCGGTCGCCCGCAAGGAGTCCAAATCATGAGTTTTCTTTGTTTCCTTCCGCTTGCGGCGCAACTGTTTGGCGTCTGCGCGCCACCGGCGCCGCTTGCCGTCGGCTATGTCGAAGGCGAGTTCGTGCTGTTGGCACCAATCGAGGTGGCACAGGTCGCGACGGTCAACGTGAAGCGCGGAGACCGGGTGACGCCGGGCATGCCGGTGGCGACGCTGGAGGATGCCGATGCCAGGATAGCCGTGGCGCAGGCGGAGGCGGCGCTGGCGCAGGCAGAGGCGCAGCTTGCCGACCTGCAGGTCGGCAAGCGGCCGGAAGAGATCGCCGTGCTCAAGGCACAGGTGGACATGGCGAAAGCCCAGGCCGCGGATGCGCAGCGCAAGTTCGACCGCGCCAGTGACCTCTACAAGCGCGGCGCCGGCACGCAGGCCGACTACAACACCGCCACGGCCACGCTGGAGACCGCTAACGCTCAGGTCGGCCAGGCGGAAGCCAATCTCGCCGTCGGCGGCCTGCCGGCGCGCGAAGAGACGATCAGGGCCGCCGAGAACCAGGTCAAGCAGGCGCAGTCAGCCTTGGGACAGGCGCAATGGCGACTGTCCAAGCGCGTGCTGACGGCGCCTTCTCCGGGCCGCGTCAACGACGTGATCCGCAATCCTGGCGACACGGCGGGGCCGACCGCTCCGGTAATTTCGATGCTGCCGGACGGCGCCGTGAAACTCAGCGTCTACATACCGCAGGAGGCCTTCTCGTCGGTGAAGGTCGGCATGCTGCTCAACGTGCGTTGCGACGGCTGTGAGCCGGATCTCAGGGCCCGTGTCAGCTATGTCTCGCCCGATCCGGAATTCACCCCACCGGTGATCTACTCGCTGCAGAACCGGCAGAAACTGGTCTTCCTCGTCGAGGCGCGACCGGAAGGCAATGCCGGTCAGTTGAAGCCCGGCCAGATCGTCGATGTCGATCTCGCGGATCTCGGGCAATGAACGTCATCGACGTTCGCGGCCTGGTCAAGCGCTTCGGCGACAAGACCGTCGTCGACCATGTGACTATGACGGTGGCCGAAGGCGAGATCGTCGGCTTCCTCGGGCCGAACGGCTCGGGCAAGACCACGACCATCCGCATCATGTGCGGACTTTTGACGCCGGACGAGGGCGAGGGCACCGTGTTGGGCTTCGACATCCTCACCGACGCGCTGAGGATCAAGCGCGAGGTCGGCTACATGACGCAGAAATTCTCGTTCTACGAGGATTTGACGATCGGCGAGAATCTCGAATTCGTGGCGCGGCTCTATCAGTTGAAGCCGGTCGAGCAGTATGTCTCGCGCACGCTTCAGGAACTTGGCCTGACGAGCCGCCGCAACCAGCTGGCCGGCACACTTTCCGGCGGCTGGAAGCAGCGGCTGGCGCTGGCGGCCTGCATCATGCACAAGCCGAAGCTGCTTCTGCTCGACGAGCCGACGGCCGGCGTCGACCCGAAGGCGCGGCGCGAGTTCTGGGACGAGATCCATCGCCTCGCCGGCGGCGGGCTCACCGTGCTCGTCTCCACCCATTACATGGACGAGGCCGAGCGCTGCCACCGCATCAGCTACATCTCCTACGGCAAGATGCTCGCCACCGGCACGGTGGATGAGGTGGTCAGGAATGCCGGGCTGACCACCTTCGTGCTGCAGGGGCCGCGGCTCGACCAGGTGGCCGAAGCGCTGCAGGGCCGGCCCGGCGTCGACCAGGTGGCGCCGTTCGGCGCTACGCTCCATGTCGTCGGCTCCGACAAGGCGGCGCTCGAAAAAGCGCTCGCCGATGTCGAGAAGGAGCACCGGGGCGTCACGGTGAAGCCCGGCGAGACCAGCCTCGAGGATGTGTTCATCCAATTCATGTCCGGCTCTAAGGACAACATGGCATGAATGCGGTCTTCTCCTTCGCCAGGCTCGGCGCGCTGCTGATCAAGGAATTCATCCAGATGCGGCGTGACCGCATCACCTTCGCCATGATGCTGGGCGTGCCGCTGATCCAGCTGGTGCTGTTCGGCTATGCGATCAACAACGACCCGAAGAGCCTGCCGGCCGCACTTGTGGCGACCAGCAGCGATCCCTATACGCGGGCCATGGTCTCGGCGCTGCAGACCACCGGCTACTACCGCTTCGACCATGTCGCGCAAAGTGCGGCGGAAGCCGAGTTCCTGATGGCACGCGGCGACGTTTCCTTCGTCGTCACTATCCCCGCCGATTTCGCCCGCCGCGTCGAGCGCGGCGACAACCCGCAGATCCTGATCGAGGCCGACGCCACCGACCCGGCGGTGGCCAGCGGCGCCATCTCGACGCTCGGCACCGTGGCCAGCCAGGCGCTGCTTCGGGCGCAGGGCATGCAGGAAGCGGCCAAGGAGGCGGCGCGCGGCCAGCTCGATGTCGTCGTGCACCGGCGCTACAACCCCGAAGGCATCTCACAATACAACATCGTTCCCGGCCTGCTCGGCGTCATCCTGCAGATGACGATGGTGATGATGACCTCGATCGCGCTGACGCGCGAGACCGAGCGCGGCACGATGGAAAACCTGCTGGCCATGCCGTCGAGCCCGCTGGAGATCATGCTGGGCAAGGTGCTGCCCTATCTGGTGGTGGGCGCCGTGCAGGTGGTGGTGGTGCTGGCTGCGGCGAAGCTTCTGTTTTTCATTCCCTTCATGGGATCGCTGTCGCTGCTGCTCTCGACCGTGCTGGTGTTCGTGCTTTCGCTGGTGCTGCTCGGCTATACGATCTCGACGATCGCGCGCACGCAGATGCAGGCGCTGCAGCTCACCTTCTTCTTCTTCCTGCCCTCGATCATGCTGTCGGGCTTCATGTTCCCCTATCGCGGCATGCCGGGCTGGGCCCAGACCTTCGGCGAGATTTTCCCGCTGACGCATTTCTTGCGCATCACGCGCGCGGTCATGCTGAAGGGCGCGGAGCTGCCGGCGGTGGCGACGGAGATCGGCTGGCTGGTCGTGTTCGTGGCGCTGTTTGCCGGCGTGGCGCTGGTGCGGTTCCGGCGCACGCTCGATTGACCAAGGCACGGCGGAAAGCTTTTAACGCTGGAGGGACAGCGCCCCCCTCTGGCCTGCCGGCCATCTCCCCCACGAGGGCATAGGCGCTAAGATAGGGATTGCGGCGCGGAATCGGTTGTGATTCTACGCTGGGGATGACACACGAATCGCTTGTTGATGACGGCTGGGCCGAGACGATTGAGTTGCT